>FONK01000009.1 GCA_900112915.1 Peptostreptococcaceae bacterium pGA-8
AAAGTCTAAATTTATTTCCAAAAGTCAAGACAATAAACAAAGGAAGGAGATAGACATCAGATGAAAAAAGAGGGACTCTTACGAAAGCTAACATCGTTTTTCTT
Source organism: Peptostreptococcaceae bacterium pGA-8 (assembly GCA_900112915.1). Lineage (GTDB taxonomy): Bacteria > Bacillota > Clostridia > Peptostreptococcales > Anaerovoracaceae > S5-A14a. The sequence goes on from FONK01000009.1 coordinate 105, forward strand.
GGTTTTTGTAATGCTTTTAGGAATTTTCATACCAACGCAAACTGTATTTGCGGAAGGAGATATCAGTAATAAAGTAGTGACTAATCTGCAAGTTTCTCCGGCAGATATACAGGATGGAGGGAAGACGAGAGTAAAAGTAGACTTTGCAGAAAACAAAAATCATAATATTCAAGAAGGGGATATAATTACGATCACCTGGACACGACAGCCTGATATACAATTCAGTGGTTTTGTCAGTGAGTGGGATTTGGAAATTCAAGGTAAAATCGTTGGTAAAGTTGTTATTGGGCAGGATAAAGCGGTTATTACATTTAATGAAAAAATAAATAATTTATATGATGTAGAGGGTTTTGTTTCTTTTGAAGTAGAGGGAAGGAATTTTACTCAAACATCAGAAGAAGATACAAAGTTAGGCATCATCAGTTCAGGAGATAAGAACGCTACAGTTAGTATAACAAAACCACAATCAGGCAATGTTGGTGTGTTTTATTATAAAACTGGAAATATGGATACAAATGATACGGAACATGTGAATTGGTGGTTAAATGCAAATATGCAAAAAGCTTATGTGGACAAGGAAATTAGAATTGAAGATGAAATTCAAGGAGGTCAGGAGCTTGTAAATGATAGTTTTCAGATAACCGTTACTGGTTCAAGTGGTGGAGAGTATAGTAGTACTCAGGACTTTGAAAATCGTTACGATGGTTCAAGTATAATTGTTGACCAGAATAAAATAAAGATAAGGATACCTCAAAAATGGGCATCCCTTAATCAATTTTCAATTTATTATCAGACAAAAATAATAGCACCAAAACAAGAAAAGTTTGTTAATAATTCAAAAGCATGGTATCAGGAACATGGTAAAGATGCTGTTGAAGGTAAAGACTTTAATTGGGCTGTAGATAATATAAATGTCAATGCAGGCATTACAGGCACGGTGAAAGGTGAGTTAAAGATCATCAAGAATGTTGAAGGTACAGCAACTCCAATTAAAGGAGTTAAATTCTTGCTTAAAAATGATGCTGGGACTGAATTTATGGACGGGCAATCTGAAATCATATTAGAAACAAATGAGGATGGTATTGCAAATATCAAGGGATTGCCTGTTGGGAATTATAAAGTAAAAGAAATTGAGGCGCCAAAGTGGGTTGATTTTGATCCTCTTACGGTACCGGAATTGACCTTTGAAATCAAAGATGATGATATAGAAGGCAAATTGCTTAATGTTGAAAACAAAATCGTAACAACCAGCATATCCGTAGAGAAGAAATGGGTAGGACCAACAGGTGATTCTGTAGTCGTACAGGTTAAAGCCGAAGGTAGTAATAATGTAGTAGCAGAATATGAGCTTAAGGCAAATGAAAATTGGGAACATACCTTTACCGGACTTGATAAATACGCACCAGACGGTACGCTTATTAAATACAAGGTAGTAGAGAAAAATGTTCCAAATGGATATAAAGTTTCTTACGAAAAAGATCCAACAGGCAAGTGGGTTATCACCAATACCAATGTTAAAAAAACAGAAGTTTCTGTAAAAAAGAAATGGATAGGAGCAGAAAGAGATTCTGTACTCGTAGAGCTTAGAGCCGAAGGTAGCAACGATGTAATAAAAGAATATGAACTCAAAAAAAGTGAAGGTTGGAAATATACATTTACAGGACTTGATAAGTATGCGGCAGACGGTACACTTATTAAATATAAAGTAGTAGAGAAGAATGTTCCGCAAGGTTATACAGCTACCTATGAACAGGAATCTGACAACTTCTGGATTATTAAGAATACACAAGATAAAACAAAGGTAAAAGTAACAAAGGAATGGGAAGATGTAACGGGAAATCATCCTACCATTAAGTTGCAGCTTTTGAAGAATGGACAAAATGAGGGAAGTCCGATTGAGTTAACAAACGGAACAACTACACATACTTGGACAGACCTTGATAAGACGGATGCCCAAGGAAATGAGTATGCGTACACTGTAAAAGAAGTAGGAGAAACAGCTAATTCTATTCAACTTGAAGGAAATTGGTACAAGGTTAGCTACGGAGGAAACACGCAAGACGGATTAATTGTTACCAACAAAAAACTTTCCTCGTGGACACCGATGATACCGCCTACAAGAGATGTTAAGGTAACGAAGGTGTGGAATCTTCTTGAAGGAAGTAATATACCTGATACTAAGATAGAAGTAGAACTATATAAGGATGGAGAAGCTACAGGAAAGAAACTTGAACTGACAAAAGACAATAACTGGACAGGAGAGTTTAAGAATCTTGAAGTAGCAGATGGACTTGGAAGTACCAACTACTACAATTACACAGTGAAAGAAATAGGCGAAAGTACAGGTGCTATTAAATTAGATGGTAAATGGTTTAAGGTAAGTTATAGTGGAAGCATGAAGAACGGCTTTACCATTACTAACCAGAAAGAAAAGCCATGGACACCGATGGAACCGCCAATCAGAGAAGTCAAGGTAACAAAATTATGGAAAGAGCATAGTGGAAATACTATTACAGCTCCAACAGATAAAATTACTGTAGAACTCTACAAGGATGGAAATCCTACAGGAAAAACACTGGAATTAAATGCAAGTAATAACTGGAACGGTGTCTTCAAAAATCTTGAAGTTGCGGATGGACTTGGCAGTACAGACTACTACAAATATACAGTCAAAGAAGTCGGGGAAGATGGTAATGCCATTAAATTTGACGGAAAGCAGTACAAAGTAGTTTATGGAGGAAGTATACAAGACGGACTTACTATCACCAATGAAAAAGAAGATCCGCCCACACCTCCAAGTACGCCACCAACACCGGATAAACCTACAGTTCCGCCAAATACTGAAAAGCCGAAAATTCCAAATACAAACACAAACAAGACCTTACCAAAAACAGGAGACGGAACAAACCTATCCCTATATGCTTGTTTGTTGCTTACATCAGGAAGTTTATTTGTTTTATTAGGTATCAAACGCAGAAAGTATGCGAAGTAAATTTGTATTATGGAATTGGAGATTTGAAAGGTGAAAGTTGTAGTTAGACCTTTTAAGTAAGCAAGCCAAAAAGCAAATATAGACTATACAACAAAGAATAATTTCATTGTTGTAATCGGAGGACATTTTACGCCAAAGTGTAGAAGTCCTCCTTTTTTATTCTCAGAAAACCAAAACAGAGAAATAAAAAGGGAGGAACACACAATGGATAAGAAAGAATATTACCTTTATGTTAGAGGAAAAGCCATACCCGTAAGCGAAGAAGTCTACAAAGCCTATTGGAAGATAACAGAGCATGCAGTTAAGACTGTAAATGATGATTATGGTATAGATTTATCTATTGAGATAGACAAAGCGATTAAGAGAGGAGAAAAGCCAAGTGTAATTGAACAGATTAAAAAATATCAAGAGAGACAAGAATCCTACGAAAAACGAAAGGAAAAGACAAAGAACTATTACAGGAATGAGGAAAGATAGTGCAGTTTGTTACATTTGCCAGACAGTGTCTGTTATTTTTAATTATGACATCAAATGTATTGCTATTCGCAATCAAAAGTGATATAATCTAAAGCGAAAGGAAGTGATATATATGGCAAGAACATCAAATATTTATGTAAGAGTAGAACCTAGTATTAAAGAGCAGGCGGAAGCGGTGCTTGAAAAACTTGGAATACCAATGTCAAATGCTGTATCTATCTTTTTAAGACAGGTTGTAATGCAAAATGGTTTGCCTTTTGAAGTTAAAATCCCTAATACAAAGCCTCTTTCTTTATCCAATTTATCAGAAGCAGAATTTAATATGGAAATGCTAAAAGCCCATAATGATTTTGAGAATGGAAGAACATATAGTTTTGAAGAAGTAGAAAATGTGTTAAAGAAAGAGTTAGGTAGATGAAATATAAGATAATATTTTCTGAAAATGCTAAAAGAGATTTAATAAGCATTGTAAGATATATTTCGGATGAATTATTAGAACCCAATATTGCTGAAAAGTTATCGTATAGAATATTGAAAGCTACTAGATCTCTTGATGAGTTTCCAAACAGACATAGATTATGTGATTACAAAGAATGGAAGGATAAAGGTCTCAGGGTTTTACCTACTGAGAACTACCTTGTATTTTACATTCCTGAGGAGTCAAGTCAAATAGTAAAAATATACCGTATTATCTACGGGACAAGAGCTGTGTTAATGGCAGAGGAAATAGTACATTAAACCGGAAAAAAACTTGAATTTTGCCGACTAAAATGTTAGAATTTATCTACACACTTGGACTTGCCCCCGTAGCTCAGGGGATAGAGCGTCGGTTTCCTAAACCGTGCGTCGGATGTTCGAATCATCTCGGGGGTGCCATAAACAAAAGCCTTGAAACTACTGAAATTATCAGAGTTCAAGGCTTTTTGATTGTGTTGTTAGTGGTTCTTATGTATTGTTAGGAATAATCGTTTTTGCAGTAGTTGGAGCAGGATATTACTTTAAAATCTGCAAGAAAAAGCAGGAAGATTTTTATAATGAGCATATCGCAGAACTTATTTTATTTGAAAGTACAAAGAAATATTTGAAAGAACCTTTAGGAGAAAGCAAGTCCTTAAATATATCCAAATGGAAACTGGAAGTTGGCAATATGAAGAAAGAGAAAAATAGCCTATACAATCAAATACTAGAGATACGAGAAGAAGTAGAACAGGCAGAAGAAGTTAAGACTTGTATAGAGCAGTTACAGGAACGAGAAAAGCGACTAACACAGGTAAAGAGGAACGAGTTAGACCTATAAAACTAATTAAAAAATGGTATAATATTATAAATGTTGAGTAAAACAAATTTGAAGTTGTAGAGGTGAAAAATATGGGATTTTGGGCTTTTATGTTTATAGTGACATTGTTGATACCTGCAGCATTATTGTTAACATGGTATCTATGTCCCAAACTAAAAACAATTCATAATGCAAGTGGATACAGAACATCACGATCTATGAAAAACCAAGATACATGGGATTTTTCACAAAAATATTGTTCAAAAATGTCGTTATACATGTTCTTTCCTGCTTTGATTTTAGCAATTGGAATAATGCCTATATTTGTCGAGAAACCAATCAATACAATAGGATGGGTTGGACTTGTTATTACGATAATTCAAATGATGAGTTTTATTGTAATTATGGTTTTTACCGAGAATGCTTTGAAGAAAAATTTCGATGAAAATGGAAATAGATTATAAAAGCAACTCCAAGTTTGTTGAATTTAGCAAGTTATAAGTTTTAATGATGCAATAGATACTATGATAGAGTTAAGTGAAAAATATAATATAAATCAAGTACCACATATGGAAAAGGATTTAAAATCACTGTGCGGTCTGTTCCGTAGGATGAATGACGATGTCAGAATCTCGACGAGTCGCAGGCTCTTGAACAGAGTAAAAGCCAGCGCCTTTAGACGCTGGCCGGGAACCTTTGGGCTTATATCTCTTGTGTTATTGTGCGTCACGGTATGACTTAACTTCATATTCTGCTGTTTTGCGAGTTACAACTTTGCCCTCCGGATTATCATCGGCATATTGTATAATTTCGAATTTATGCTTGCCAATTGTCAGGGCATCACCTTCCAGATTAATAGATGTTGAAATTTCATATAAAGATTCTCTGGATTTTTCAACTCCGTCTACATAGATAAAAGATAACATGCTGCCATCGAACCCTTCTGGATATATATGTAATGTCGAAGTTTGCGTGTATTCATCAATATATATATAATGGGAACCCTTCCATATGTTGATGTTCCGGTATTTGTTGATATAAACATACTGCCGTCTCCGAAGTTTTCAGCATCAGCCTTGTCTTCTTTCTTAGCTTCCTTCTTAACCTCTTTCTTCGTGCCGGTCTCGTCAGTTTTTGAGTTGCTATCACCACAGCCGGCGAAAGAAAAGGCAACAGCCAGAATCATTGCGATAATTAGTAGTTTTTCATTTTTATAATTCCTCTCTTAATAAAGTTTTTTTATGATGCCGATGCCTGCAACAGGCAGATCAGCTATTATAACCTGTGACCTGTTAACAATTGCCACAGAGATTTTTTCGGTTCTTGTCTACCACAGGAGGATAAGGGATTTTTTCTTTTTCAAATAACTCGAGCAACGCATCGGCATTCTTTGCTATTTTGAACTGCATCTCTTCCTCATATAGCGGGAGAAGGGTGTAGAAATTAACTTTTTTGTCCTCACCAACAGCTGCTTCATCACCATCAATAAGCATTATGCAATTAAACAAAACATCCTCTGCCAAGGGGTCTCCGGATGGAACAGTGTGTCCGAATCCCAGCCAGGTATCCTGCTCAATAGGAAGCCTTGCCAGTATTTTCAGCCATCTAAGCGGCCAGTACCATATCTCATCCTGAACATCGAATTTCCAGTCTTTAGGAAGATATATGACAAGCTCTGCTCTTTCAAGGTTATATTCAGCTAATTCCGACGGTACATTCATCTTATGAGCACCCATGCCCATCGTAACTAAGGTGTAATAATCTTGCTCCTCGCTTGGCGGTATAATGGCAATATCCACATGAATATCGGGAGAAATGATTTCGTGAAAAACATTTGTAAATTCCCCGTATTTTTCGCAGATATACTCTTCAAGTGCGTCGATTTCAGCCTCTTCATATAGCTCTAAGGTCATGGAATCCGGTTCCGGAGCATCTGCTGATTTTTTCCCGTTAAATTTATCAAATAACATGATATACCTCTCTATAAATCCGACAAATCTTGCGATTGGTGGAATTCATACATAGACAGTCTCTGCTGTAATCTATTTTAGATATGATTTCACAGTATGTCAATATATTCTTACCGGCATATATAAAGTGTGATATACTTACTATTAAGCAAAATGAAAGAATATAACTTTAGGAGAGTCCGATGAAAAAATCAATGAAGCCGGGCACAATGCTAAATCCACTTCCTGTGGTTTTAGTCTCCTGTGCTGATGGAACTGAAGATAATTTAATAACCATAGCTTGGACCGGAATTATAAATTCCAATCCGCCAATAACCTATGTTTCTGTCAGAAAGTCACGAAAATCTCACAAGATGATTGAAAACAGCGGCGAATTTGTAATTAATTTGGTCACAGAGGATATGGTCAGGGAGACCGACTTTTGTGGTGTGAAATCCGGCCGAGATGTGAATAAGTTTCAAGTGTGCGGCTTAGAGCGAGAAAAAGCAGACATTGTAAAAGCACCCATGTTAGCAAAATCACCATTGAATTTGGAGTGTGTTGTAAAAGAGGTCAAAGAATTTCCAAGTCACGACATGTTTATCGCTGAAATTGTAGCTGTTCATGGAGAAGAAGGACTCTTTGATGAAAGAGGAAGATTTTGTCTGGACAGGGCAAACCTGATTTCTTACAGCCATGGAGAGTATTTCGGCTTGAAGAGGCATCCTTTGGGGAGCTTTGGATATTCAATAATGAAGCCTAAAACCAGAAAACGCAGAAACAGAGAAAAGATGAAAAGGCGATAAGTCATTAAGCCCGCAAGTCATTAAATCATTAAGTCGGCAGGTTACCCAAAAGCGTTATTGAAAGAAGGTGAGCATATGAAAATTACATTTTTAGTGGATAACAAAACAGAGTCTACAAGGTGTGCAGCAGAGTGGGGGCTCTCAATTCTCATAGATGACGAAAAACAAAAAATCCTAATGGATCAAGGTGCGTCTCCCATGCTGCTGGAAAATGCAAAAAGAATGGGGATAAGTCTTAAAGAGGTGGATTTTGCGACAATTAGTCATGGACATTATGACCACAGTGGCGGTACTGAGGCATTTTTAAAGCTGAACAAAAAAGCCAAGGTTTATGTACATGAGCATGCTCCCAGATTTTCCTGCGCTCAAGGCTCTCATAATATAGGATTACCGTGGACTGATGATTTTTTGTTGGAGAATAAAAATCGCATAGTGTACACTAAGGGCCGATATCAAATTGCAGAAGGAGTGTTTCTCATCAGTGAAGTGCCTAGACTTGAAGGGTATACGCCTACAGAGAAATTTTTCATTAAAGCCGACGGGAAAATGGTGGAGGACACCATGGACCATGAGCAAACCTTAGTAATTGAGAAAGACAAGGGCTTATATGTTTTTTCGGGCTGTAGTCATCAGGGAATTGTGGCTATTGTGCGACACATTATGAAACTATTCCCAAATAAAAGAATTGTTGCATTAATTGCGGGAATGCACCTTTACTCCGCCCAAGGGCAGGAGAGAATGAGAGTGATTGATGAGATTGCCCGAATGGATATAGATTATGTATTCCCGGTACATTGTACAGGGATGAAGGCCATAATTGAGTTTAAAATTAAAATGGGTGATAGGGTAAAAATTGCCACGGCAGGCAGAGCCTATGAATTGCCGGACCTATGAATTGACGGACTTGTTTAACATTAAATAGTTGTTTGGAGGAGCTGAAATGATTGAAACCGAAAGAATGAATATAGCCGAGGCTAAAGAAAATGAGATTAATACAATTATCCAAATCGAAAGCAGAAAGGATACCAGGGACTTTCTTTGGATTGGAACCTATGAAGAGCATCTCAATGAAATCAATGACCCGAACCACTTGCTGCTGATTTTTAAGGAGAAGCTTGACAATCGCGTTGTGGGGTACGCATTAATTAGATTGGGCTTTAAGTCTGAAATTTTTGAAATCAGGCGAATTGCCATTACAGAAAAACGACAAGGCTATGGCAGAGAGGCTATGCAGGCCTTGATAAAGCATGCTTTTGAAGAAATGAATATGAACAGATTATGGTTGGATGTTTATCCCGACAACCTCTTTGGTATCGCCCTTTATGAAGGACTTGGGATGCATAGAGACGGAATTTTACGCCAAAATTATAAAGCGGAAAGAGGATATCTTGACCAGATTATATATTCGATTTTGAGGGAAGAGTATTTCGCAAGGAAATAATTCATATGATAAAGTTCGATAAAGTGTCAAAAAATTACGGTGAGCAGACTGTAATATATAACCAGGATTTCATAATTAAAGATGGAGAATTCTTTGTTATGGTAGGGCCTTCGGGCTGCGGGAAGAGTACCACAATAAAGATGATAAATCGCCTCGTGGAGCCGAGCACGGGGGACATTTATATGGATGGGAAGAAAATAAAAGATTATCCTTTGCGAGAATTGCGACTCAGCATAGGCTATGTCTTGCAAAATATTGCCCTTTTTCCGAATCTTACCGTTATAGAAAATATCCAGCTTATTCCTGAAATGAAGGGGATGAAAAAGCAGGAACGTATGGAGAGGGCAAAAGAGCTGATGGCAAAGGTCGGGTTGGATTTTGAAAAATATGCAAAGCGCCATCCTTTGGAGCTTTCCGGTGGAGAAATGCAGAGAGTCGGCATTTTGCGGGCGATTATTGCGCACCCGAAGATTTTATTAATGGATGAACCATTTAGCGCCTTGGATCCTATTGCTAAAACACAGCTTCAGGATTTAATTAAGAAAATACATCAAGAGCTTAAGCTTACGATTATTTTTGTTACTCACGATATGGATGAGGCAATGAAGCTGGGAGACAGAATTTGTGTAATGAATAAGGGCAAGGTGATACAGCTGGATACTCCTGAAAACATTAGAAATAATCCAAACAATAAGTTCATAAAGGAGTTTTTTGAAATATAAATGATGAATTTAATTACAACCTTTGAAGACAAGAAAGCACAGTGGTTTACAGCCCTCCTCGAGCACCTGCAAATTTCGATGCTTGCTCTTTTGTCGGCTATGGTAATCGCCATACCTTTAGCTATTCTAATATCAAGAAACAAAAAACTCTCTGAGGCGATTTTGCAAATAACCGGAGTATTTCAAACCATACCATCCTTAGCCTTACTGGGACTCTTCATTCCGATTATGGGAATTGGGAAGCTGCTTGCAGTAGCAGCCCTTGTAATATATGGGATTTTTCCCATCCTTCAAAATACAATTACAGGGCTTTGGGAGATAGATCCGGCTTTGGAGGAAGCTGCCACCGCTTTTGGAATGACTCGACTGGAGAAATTAAAAAAATATCAATTATCACTGGCTACCCCTATGATTATTTCAGGACTTAGAACGTCGGTAGTGATGATTATAGGCACGGCGACTTTGGCGGCACTTGTCGGTGCCGGCGGACTTGGCAGCTTTATTTTGCTGGGAATTGACAGAAACAACTCGGCTCTGATTTTAATCGGTGCAATTTCCTCCGCTCTTTTAGCAGTTATGTTCAGTTTAGGTATTAAATTTCTGGAAAAACAAAGGCTCAGACATACATTTTTGATTTTAGCTGTCATTACAGCTATTCTTGTAGGCACTGTTTTCAGTCCGATGGCGGGAAGCGACAAAAAAGTCGTAATTGCAGGCAAGCTGGGTGCCGAACCTGAAATTTTGATAAATATGTACAAAGAGCTAATTGAAAATGAAAGCGATATAGAAGTGGTTTTAAAACCCAACTTCGGAAAGACCACCTTTCTCTACGAAGCTCTGAAGGCCGGAGAAATCGACATCTATCCTGAGTTTACCGGCACTGTTGTAACATCTCTTCTTTCAGAGCGGGGGGATAATTTGCATGATGGTTATATTAATGATGCCGGGCGTGTATATGAGCATGCTCGTGATGCAATTAAAAAACAAGACAATTTGGCTTTATTGGAGCCTATGAAGTATCAAAATACTTATGCGCTTGCTGTGCCGGCTGCCTTTGCTAAAGAAAAAAAGCTTGAAAAAATTTCAGATTTAATAAAGGTTGAGGACGAATTACAAGCAGGCTTTACCCTCGAATTTAATGACCGGCAAGATGGCAGAATCGGTTTGGAGCAGCTTTATGGGTTGAATTTAAATGTAAAAACAATGGAGCCGTCTCTTAGATATCAGACAATTGGAGAAGGAACTATTAATTTGATTGACGCATATTCAACGGACAGCCAGCTTAAAAAATATAATTTGACGGTTTTGGAGGACGACAAGCATCTGTTCCCGCCATATCAGGGAGCGCCTTTGATGCGACAGGAAACATTGAAGAAATACCCTGCATTGAAGAAGGCCTTAGACAAGCTGAAGGGAAACATTACTGAGGAGGAAATGCAGGATATGAACTACCAAGTGGACATGGAGGGTAAGAGCCCGAAAGCTGTAGCCCATGACTATTTGGTGAAGACCGGGCTAATTTAACAAAGGCCATGAACATAGCCTGTAGCAAAGGCTTGAAAATGCCCGTAATGGGTGGTACAATGGTGACTAACTGCAAATAAAAATAAATATATATAAAGAAGGTTTTAGTAATGAAAGACATTGAACTTAAGAAAATTCACAGGACTCCCTCTGATTATGCCGACAAAGAGGTCGTAGTCAAGGGATGGGTGAGAACCAACAGAAGTTCCAACAAGTTTGGGTTTATAGAGCTTAATGATGGAACATTTTTTAAATCAATACAGGTAGTCTATGAGGCGGACAGGATAGACAATTTTGACGAGATTGCCAAAGTTCAGGTTGCAGCTGCTTTGTCCGTAACCGGAACCCTGGTTTTGACACCGGAGGCTAAGCAGCCTTTTGAAATAAAGGCGACCAAGGTTGTTGTTGAGGCGGCAAGTGCACCGGATTATCCGCTACAGAAGAAGCGTCACTCTATGGAGTTTATGAGAGAAATTGCTCACCTGAGACCTAGAAGTAATACATTTTCTGCTGTGTTCAGGGTCAGATCAGTTGTCGCTTATGCAATCCATAAGTTTTTCCAGGAGAGAGGCTTCGTGTATGTTCATACACCAATTATAACAGGAAGTGACTGTGAGGGGGCGGGTGAAATGTTCAGAGTAACAACCCTTGATATGGACAATCCGCCAAGATGCGAAGCCGGAAATATTGACTACAGCAAGGATTTCTTCGGCAAAGAAGCCAGCTTGACTGTAAGCGGACAGCTGGAAGCGGAAATTTTTGCCCTGGCATTTAGAAATATTTACACCTTTGGGCCTACCTTTAGAGCGGAAAACTCCAACACAGCCAGACATGCATCCGAGTTCTGGATGATTGAGCCTGAGTTTGCCTTTGCCGATCTAAATGACAATATGGATTTGGCTGAGGATATGATTAAATACATAATCAAGTATGTTTTAGAAAATGCCCCTGAAGAAATGGAATTCTTCGACAGCTTTATAGCCAAGGGTGTGAAGACAAGACTGGAGGAGCTTGTAAATGCCGAGTTCGGCAAGGTTTCATACACGGAAGCGGTTGAGTTGCTGAAGAAATCAGGCAAGGAATTCCAGTATCCGGTTGAGTGGGGAATTGACCTTCAGACCGAGCATGAGCGTTATTTAACAGAAGAAATTTTCAAAAGGCCGGTTTTCGTAACTGATTATCCGAAGGATATAAAGGCTTTCTACATGAGGTTAAACGATGATAACAAAACAGTTGCAGCTTGCGACTTGCTTGTTCCCGGCGTAGGTGAAATTATCGGCGGTTCTCAGAGAGAAGAGAGACTCGACATATTGCAGTCCAGAATGAAAGAAATGGAGCTGAGGGAAGAAGATTATTGGTGGTATCTGGAGCTTAGAAAATATGGTGGAGTAGCCCATTCAGGCTATGGACTCGGTTTTGAAAGAATCATAATGTATATTACGGGAATGTCTAATATTCGTGATGTAATCCCATTCCCAAGAACGCCTAAGACAGCAGAGTTTTAACAAGCCGGGGAAGGCTTAAAATCTATGTAACCATGCCCATGCATATATAAAGACATTTGGGGAAGAATTTTAGTTGTACCCACTTGGTTTTTTTGATATAATATTGACAATCGAATAAAAAAACAGGAGGTCTCTTAAATATGAAGGGTTACACAAGTGAAACAATAAGAAATGTTGCCGTTTTAGGACACGGCGGATGTGGTAAAACAACGTTCCTTGAAGCTGCGCTCCTTGCAACGGGAGTGATTAAGAAGATTGGTAAGGTTGAAGACGGAAACACTGTGTCCGACTATGATAAAATGGAGATTGAAAAAGGTTATTCCATTAACACTTCAATCGTTCCCGTTGAGTGGAAGGACAGTAAAATAAACTTCATAGATACTCCGGGCTATTTTGACTTCGTTGGAGAAGTTAATGCCGCTTTGCGTGCGTCAGAAGCAGCTATGATTCTAGTGGATGCCGGAGCAGGAGTTCAGGTTGGAACAGAGCAGGCATGGAAGGCTTGCGAAAGATATAAGATGCCTCGTTTTATAATTATAAATAAGAGAGATAAAGACGAGTTCGACTTCTATAAGACTTTTGAAGAGCTTAAGGGCAAGTTCGGACCTACATTGATTCCGTTTAGCTGGCCTATTACAACAGAGATTGATGAGGAGCTTAAGGAAGCAATTGCCGGTGTAGATGATGACCTCATGGAGAAATACTTCAGCGGCGATGATTTTACCGATGAAGAAATTAAGAAGGGACTTGTTAAGGGAATATCTGAGGGCGTAATCGTACCTGTTTGCTCTTCAGCATTCCAGCTTGGACATGGTATAGAAGGGCTGTTGGATCTTCTGTTGACATATGTTCCTACACCTTTGCAGCACGGACCGTATGCAGGCTTTAACGATAATAATGAGCCGGTTGAAAGAATTTCTGTAACCGATGCACCAATGTCAGCCTTCGTATTTAAAACAATTGTTGACCCGTTTGTTGGAAAAATTTCCGTTATGAAGGTTGTAACCGGTAAGATTAATTCAGGAACAGAGGTCTTAAATGAAAGAGCAGGAAAGACGGAAAAGCTGGGCAAGCTATTCTTCCTAAGAGGAAAGAATCAGCTGGAATTGAATTATGCCGAGGCGGGAGACATTGTGGCTGTGGCTAAGCTACAGTACACTATTTCAGGAGACACCCTTTGTGACAAGAGCGATCCTATTAGATACCTGCCTCTTGATTTCCCGTCACCTACATATTATGTTGCCATTGAAGCTGCTGATAAGGGCGATGAGGACAAGATGGGAACCGGACTTAATCGACTAAGGGAAGAAGACCCGTCCTTTGTTGTAGAAAGAAATGCAGAAACCCATCAGACACTTCTTGGCGGACAGGGAGAAATCCAGCTTGGCATAATTATGGCTAAGCTAAAGGACAGATTTGGCGTTACCGTTAAGCAGGTTCCACAGAAAATTGCTTACAGAGAAACCATTAAGGGAAACTCCGATGTTCAAGGAAAACACAAGAAGCAGTCAGGCGGAGCAGGACAGTATGGAGATGTTCACATTAGATTTTCACCTTCACAGCAGGAGTTTGAATTCTCAGAGGAATTATTCGGTGGTTCGGTACCTAAGAACTATGTTCCTGCAGTTGAAAAAGGACTTCTTGAGTCTATGGAGAAAGGACCTCTTGCCGGATGCAAGGTTGTAAATGTAAAAGCGGTTCTTTATGATGGTTCATATCATGAAGTTGACTCCAATGAAATGGCATTTAAGATTGCAGCGTCATTGGCGTTTAAGAAGGGAATAGTTGAGGCTAAGCCTGTTCTTCTGGAACCTATTATGCATATGGAAATTCTTGTGTCCGATGAGTACATGGGAGATGTAATGGGTGATATGAATAAGAGGAGGGGCAAGATTCTTGGAATGGAACCTCAGAATGACGGTGGACAGAAGCTTCTTGCAGAGGCTCCTCAGGCCGAAATCTTTGATTATTCATTGGCACTTCGTTCAATGACACAGGGAAGAGGAAGCTTCTCAATGAAGTTTGAACGATATGAAGAAGTTCCGAAGATGTTGGCAGATAAAATTATAGAAAAACACCAAGCTGAGCAAGAATAGTTTTTATAGAGACCTCATAAATCTATGAGGTCTCTTTTAGATAATGAGGAAAGAATATAGAGAATGGCAAAGAAGAAAAATACAGTTTTTGTCTGTCAGGAATGCGGCTCAGAGCATCCGCAGTGGATGGGTAAGTGCCAGGTATGTGGTACATGGGGATCTCTGGTTGAGGAAGTTATTCCTGATGAAATGCCGACCGGAATAGGGAAAGCACTTTCAAGTAAAGGACCTGAGCGTCTTAAAAATGTTGGAACGGCTGATTATGAAAGAATAGATACCGGCATCGGTGAGCTGAACAGAGTTTTAGGGGGCGGTCTCGTTAAAGGATCCTTAACACTGATTTCAGGAGAACCCGGCATAGGAAAATCAACTATAATAATTCAGACAGCTGCAAACCTGGCTAAAACCTTGGGCAAAGTGCTTTATGTCTCAGGAGAAGAGTCGGAAGAACAGATAAAGCTTAGAAGTGACAGGGTCTGCGGAGTTGTAGAGGATGGGCTTTATGTTGTTTCCGAAACAAATATGGAGAATATAGAAGCCATGTGCCGGCAAATTAGACCGGACTTTTTGGTAATAGATTCAGTTCAAACTATGTACACAAATAGCTTAGATTCAGCCCCGGGAAGCGTGTCCCAGGTGAGAGCCTGTGGCAATATTTTGATGAAGCTTGCCAAAACCGACGGTATTGCGACTTTTTTGGTGGCTCATGTCACTAAAGCCGGGGAGCTGGCAGGTCCTAAGATAATTGAGCACTTAGTGGATTGTGTATTGCATTTTACAGGAGAGCGGGATCAGGAGATAAGGATTTTAAGGTCTTTTAAGAACAGATTTGGAACCACCAGCGAAATAGGGGCGTTTTCAATGGCTGAAGAAGGGCTAATAGAGATAAAAGACTTGGCAGGCTCATTTATTGAAACCTCGGAGAGAGGTCAAGAGGGTTCGGTGATAACTGCCATTTACGAAGGAAGCAGACCGGTGTTCTTTGAGATTCAAGCCCTAACCTCACCGGTAAATGTGGGATTTGCAAGGCGTACAGCTGTTGGCGTTGATTTGCAAAGACTTAACATGATTTTGGCGGTCCTGGAGAAAAAAGCCGGTTTAAATCTGGTAAATCAGGATGTATATGTGAATGTTGTGGGCGGACTTAAGCCGGATAGCACAGCTGTGGATTTAGCCATTGCTTTGGCAATTTATTCATCACTAAAGCGAATTGTCTCTAAAGAACCCTTTGTGGCTATGGGAGAGATTGGTCTTACAGGAGATTTGCGCTCGGTTAAAAATGCAGATAAGATTCTTTCAGAGGCTCTCAGATTGGGATACAAAAAAATGATTTTGCCAGAGAAAAACCTAAAAGCTGAACGTTGCAGCAAGGCGGGAGGTTCGGCTGTAATGAAAGAAAAAGAGAGTATTTTTGGTGCAAGGAACATCATTGATGCAATTCGGAATTTTTCCGGTAGCTAAATGTAGATATATATGTTAGAATTAGACCTAGGGATTATAATGCAAGGAGAGTAATATGTATAAATTATTGGTAGTGGATGATGAACCTAATATCAGAGATGTGATTAGGGAGTATGCGGAATTTGATGGCTATGCAGTTGAAGAAGCGGATGATGGGATGGCTGCCGTTGAAATGTGTAAGCAGAATGACTACGATTTGGTTATTTTGGACATTATGATGCCTAAACTTGACGGTTTCTCTGCATGCAAGGAAATAAAGAAGAACAGTAGTGTTCCTGTGATTATGCTTTCCGCCAGAACGGAAGAATATGACAAGCTGTTCGGATTTGAATTAGGTATTGATGACTATATCGTAAAGCCATTTAGCCCTAAGGAGCTTATGGCCAGAGTTAATGTTGCCATTGAAAGAAGACAGGCAATTAACAAGGGGAATGCATCTACAATTAGATACGGCGGTCTTGAAGTTAACATGATAGGCAGAACCGTTACTGTTGACGGAAAGAGAATTGATCTGACCCCTAAGGAATATGATTTGCTGTTCTATTTAATAAGCAACAAGAATATTGCTCTATCAAGAGACCGTTTGCTTGCAGACGTTTGGGGCTACGACTTTTTTGGTGATGATAGAACAATTGACACCCACATTAAGAATTTGAGAAATAATCTAGGAAACTATAGAAATTACATAGTTACTATGAGAGGTGTAGGATACAAATTTGAATTTGAAGAGTAATCTGAACTTTAAAGGAAAATTCGACTTAGGAAGTATCAATTTTAAGTTAATAATGGTTTTCACTTTCTTTACATTATTTGTGGTAGGGCTTATTTGGCTACTGCAAATTTTGTTTTTGAACAGCTTTTATCAGGACAGGAAGGCAAGTGAAGTCAATAACTTCGCTACAGATATGAGGAATGTCTACAGTATCGACAAGAGGGAAGGATGGAGGATTGCTAAAGACTTTGCTGATGGAACTGATGTTGATGTAACCATTGAAGACAAAAAAGGTGTTCTATTTACGCCTTCAGGCAGTCACAAAAGAGTCATAGAAACGATTAATCTGGACTTTGTAGATATAAAACGGAAATTGGCAGACAGCGAGCTGAATGAAATTAACTACATTTATGAAGATGAGAACAATGAGAAAACATTGATTCTAGCTTATTATTTAACCAAGCCGGGTGATGAACAGGCCGATGAGTCGGATGACATTTTATATGTTATTGCTCCGCTTTATCCGCTGGAATCAACCATTGAAATTCTTAAACGTCAGTTAGTTTATATGTCGCTGTTTACTTTTTTGGGAGCGATATTGATAGCCTTTTTAATTTCAAGATTTATCGCAAAGCCCCTTGAAAAGCTTACTAAGAATGCAAGAAAAATGGGTGATGGCAACTATGAAATTAAATTTGAGGGAGGCTACTACTCAGAAATTAACGAGCTGGCAGACTCTCTAAATCTTGCAGTGTCCAAGCTTGATAAAGCCGATAAATATCAGAAGGATTTGATTGCCAATGTTTCTCACGATTTAAAGACTCCTCTGACTATGGTCAAGTCCTATGCGGAGCTGATTAGAGATATTTCCGGTGATAATCGGGAGAAAAGAAATAACCACCTCAACATTATTATCGACGAAACAGAGAGACTGAGCACCTTGGTTTCAGATATGCTGGATTTGTCAGCAATTAACATTAATAAGGCCACATTGAAAAGGGAATATTTCAACCTGTCAGCAGGTCTGGAAGCTCTTAAACCCCAGTGCGATTTGTTGTCCGATAAGGGTGACTATGTCTTCAATTGGGATGTAGAGAAGGAAATCTACATGTACGGGGATAAGAGTAAAATCAAAAGATCCATGTATAACCTGATGAATAATGCCATAAAGTATTGTGGAGATGATAAATATATAGAGGTAAGACTTAAGAGAAAAGGCAACAATGCAAGATTTGAAGTAAAGGATAACGGTAAAGGAATTCCTCTTAACGAGCAGGAGGATGTATGGAGCAGATTTTTCAAATCCAGCATGCACCACAGAAGACCTGTGGCAGGAACAGGACTTGGACTGCCGATTGTAAAAGAAATCATTCAGCTTCACAAAGGAAAATTCGGGCTGATAAGTGATGTGGACAAGGGCAGCCTGTTTTGGTTTGAGATTCCTCTCAGCCTAGGCGTTGAAATTACATCGCCTGAGCAGTATGAGGAGCTTTTGGAAAAGCGCTTGCTTAGAGAAGAAAATGACAGCCCACAATAATTTCACATAATACACATTTTTTGGTTGACAGGCAAAACATAGTATGATAAAATTTTTCGTTTGCTTTCTTGACATTCGCTTAGTTAAGGTAATATAATGGATTGGAGAGTAAATGGAGGGAGCTATGTTTTCTATAGGCGATAAAATTTTATATCCGATGCATGGTGCAGGTATAATCGAAAAGATTGATACCAAAGAAGTTCTAGGTGTTACGAGAGACTATTTCATATTGAAATTGGCAGCAGGAAATCTGGACGTAATGGTGCCTGTCGAAATGTGTGAAGAGGTAGGTGTTCGTCACATTATTGAAGCTGAAGATGTCCAGGAAGTTTATGACACTCTGAAGAGTGACAGCACGGAAATGCCGAAGAATTGGAACAGACGCCTAAGAGAGAATATGGAGCTTTTAAAATCAGGCAACATTCTTAAGGTTGCCCAGGTAGTCAGAAATTTAATCAGATTTGACTATGAGAAAAAGCTTTCCACGGGTGAAAAGAAGATGCTTAATAATGCCAGGCAGATTCTTGAAAGTGAAGTTGCTTTGGCAACGGGCATGGACATTGAATCCACAAGAACTAAGGTTGAAAATATTATTCTTGAAAAGGAAATGGCTGCTGACAGGGAGCAGCTGTGAAATCGGATTATGGTCTTGGAGCCTCACCGGTCATATGTGGGACCTAAGCTTTAAATCTAAATTGATAGAATAAATTTTTAATATATAAATAAATTAAAAAGGAGGTGAATTATGCTAAAGAAAATTTTCAGATTTGTTTTGACTGTTGTTGGAGCTTTATTGGGATATGGTATTTATTTTCTATGCAGGACATGGCTTATAAGTTCAGGCATTCCGATAGAAGACCGCTTTACACCTATGCAGCAGCTGGGTGCAGGGATTATTTTCGCAATTATTTTTGGTATTATTTTTTTCAGACTTACTCCGGCAATTAAACGCAGTGGCGTCAAAATGGCTGACAACATTGAGAATGATTTGCGTGGCGTATCGGCTAATGACATAGTTGTTGGAACTATAGGCTTAATTCTCGGATTTTTAATAGCATTACTTGTTGCACAGATATACAATGCTGTTATAACAGATAAGTATATGAATGCTGCACTGACTATCGTGACCTATTTATTCATGGGGTACGTCGGTGTCGTAATCGGAACTAAAAAGGGGAAGGAATTAATCAATGTTTTTACTTCTTCAGGAAAGAGGAACCAGCCCAATGACAATATATTTTCCAGAGGAAGCAGAAAAAAGCTTGAAGGCAGTCCTAAGATTCTTGACACCAGCGTTATTATTGACGGTAGGATTGCCGAAATTATGAAAACAGGATTTATTGAAGGTCAGATTGTAATTCCCGAATTTGTTTTGGTCGAGCTGAGACATATTGCCGATTCATCAGATTCTCTAAAGAGGGTGAGAGGAAGAAGAGGCTTGGATATATTGAATAAAATCCAGACCGATTACGGTATAGAAATATACAATACTGATAATGAAAAATCTCTTAAGGAGATTCCCGAAGTGGATGTAAAGCTTTTAAAGCTGGCACAGCTGATAAACGGTAAGGTTGTTACAAATGATTTCAACTTAAATAAGGTTGCATCGATTAACGGCGTTAATGTCCTTAATATCAATGAATTGGCAAATACCCTGAAACCTGTTGTTATTCCGGGTGAGGAAATGTCGGTAAATCTTGTAAGACAGGGAAAAGATAACAGTCAAGCGATAGGCTATTTAGACGATGGAACTATGATAGTTGTTGAAGACGGAAGACGGAAAATCGGTCAGACGGCAGATATCAATGTAACAAGTGTGCTTCAAACGTCAGCAGGCAGAATGATTTTCGGAAGACTTAAAAATTAACATCCGCATAAACGCAAACATATAGTCCTTGTAGCTCTATGGCTACATGGACTTTTGTCGTAAAGGAGGCTTTACCTTTGAATATAAAAATAGGTTCCGGTTTCGATGTTCACAAATTTACTGACCAAAGACCGCTAATTTTAGGCGGAGTTGACATACCCTATGAGAAAGGTCTGCTCGGGCATTCGGATGCAGATGTTTTGACCCACGCATTGATGGATGCGATCCTTGGAGCCTTAGGGCTGGGAGACATTGGAAAACACTTTCCCGATACTGATGAAAAATATGAGGGTGCAGATAGCCTTCAGCTGCTGAGTCACGTAGCCGGGCTTATGAATGAGGCAGGCTTTTATCTGGGAAATGCTGATATAACGGTTATATGTCAAAAACCGAAAATTGCGGCATATATTTCTGATATGAAAGAAAATATTCTTGCGGCCCTTGGTGGTCGTGGAGAGATTAATATTAAAGGCACAACCACGGAGGAGCTGGGATTTTGCGGAAGAGGCGAAGGCATTGCTTGCCAGGCGGTTTGCCTACTAATTAAAGAATGAGGAGAATATCAACCAATGAAATTATCTAAAATGCATTTAAAAACCTTGAGAGAAGTTCCAAACGAGGCTGAAATCTCAAGCCATATCCTGCTTCTCAGAACAGGAATGATCAGAAAGCTTGTATCAGGAGTCTATGGATTTATGCCCCTTGGATGGAGGTCCATTAAGAAAATTGAAAATATAATAAGAGAAGAAATGGATGCAAAGGGGGGGCAGGAAATTCATATGTCAGCTGTACAGCCGGCAGAGCTTTGGGAGGAATCCGGCAGATGGTATGCCTATGGACCGGAGCTGTGGAGGCTGAAGGACAGAAACGGCAGAGACTTTTGCCTGGGACCAACCCACGAAGAAATATTTACAGACATAGTTAGAAATGATATTTCTTCATACAGACAGCTTCCTATGAATTTATATCAAATTCAGACAAAATACCGTGACGAAGCGAGACCTAGATTTGGGCTTATGCGAAGCAGAGAATTTATAATGAAGGATGCCTACTCTTTTGATAGGGATGAGGCAGGCTTAGATGTAAGCTATAATGAAATGTATGATGCCTATGACAAAATATTTGCCCGCTGTGGGCTGAAGTGCAGACCTGTTGAGGCGGACAGCGGAGCTATTGGAGGCAGCAACTCTCACGAGTTTACAGCAATTTCTGAAGTCGGTGAAAGTGAAATTGCATATTGTGAAAAATGCAATATGGCAGCTACCACAGAAAGAGCAAAGTGCGTTGACGCACCGGCTTCAAATGAAGAAATGCAGCCTATGGAAGATGTATTGACACCGGACACTAAGACCATTGAAGACGTGGCTAATTTCCTCGGACTGGAACAATCCAGGACCATTAAGGCTCTTTTGTTTGTAACATATGATAATGAGGGTAAAGAAAATGGATATGTTGCAGCCTTCGTAAGAGGTGACAGAGAATTGAACATGACCAAGCTTATCAATGCCTTTGATATACCTGAGCATGCTATTGAGTTTGCCGATGAAGCTAAAATGGCTGCGGCAACAGGCTGTGTCGGCGGATTTACCGGTCCTGTAGGGCTTCATGACTGCAAGCTTGTTGTGGATAGCGAGCTTGTTGGATTGAGAAATCTGGTGGCAGGCGCTAATAGGGAAAACTATCACACAAAGAATGTCAACTACGGAAGAGATTATGAAGGTCACATTGTTGCGGATTTGAAGGTTTTGAAAGAGGGAGATTCTTGCCCGGTATGTGGAGCACCGGTGAAGCATGCTCGTGGGATTGAAGTTGGTCAGGTTTTCAAATTAGGAACCAAGTACTCCGAATCCATGGGCGCAACCTATAAGGATGAAAACCAGAAGGAGCAGCTAATTGTAATGGGTTGCTATGGTATTGGAGTAACTAGAACCTTGGCAGCCGTAGTAGAGCAGCATCACGATGAGAACGGCATTATATGGCCTATGTCAGTGGCACCGTATCATGTGATCATAACATTGATAAATCCGGACGATGAAGCCCAGGCAAAGGTGGCTGATGACCTTTACAAAGAATTGAGCAAGGCCGGAGTAGAGGTGTTGCTTGACGATAGAAAGGAAAGACCGGGAGTTAAGTTTAAGGACGCAGATCTTTTGGGAATTCCCGTTAGAATTACAGTAGGT
The DNA here is from genome assembly GCA_900112915.1 of Peptostreptococcaceae bacterium pGA-8. Classification (GTDB taxonomy): domain Bacteria; phylum Bacillota; class Clostridia; order Peptostreptococcales; family Anaerovoracaceae; genus S5-A14a. The sequence continues at coordinate 22,650 of FONK01000009.1, forward strand.
AAGCTGGCAGCAGATGGTCAGGTTGAATATAAGCTGAGGCGAGATGCTGACAAAGAGGTGCTCACAGCTGAAGAGGCCCTTTCAAAGGCAATTGCCATTGTAAATGAGGAAAAATAAGAATAATTTGAAGATGTATTTTAAACTTTTCTTGACGTTTTTTAAACTGGGAGTTTTCAGCATCGGTGGAGGAATGGCGATGATTCCCCTTCTTCAGGATGTCATTTGCCACAAGGAAAAATGGTTGTCAGAGGAGGAGATGATAGATTGCATCTCCATCAGCCAGAGCCTTCCCGGGGTAATCGCCGTCAACATGGCGACTTATGTCGGGTATAGAAAAAAAGGCATTTTAGGGGCTATAATCTCTACATTAGGCGTCATCCTTCCCGGCTTCATAATAATTATTCTTGTAATAAGGCTTTTGGACAATATAGGGAATAATCCTTATATATCAGGAGCGTTAAAAGGAATCAAAATAGCCGCCGGAGGGCTTATTGCCTTATCTGCTTACGGAATTGGCAGGCAAACAATTTCAGGCGTAAGAGCAATTACATATGCACTGATAACCTTTGGGCTGACAGCTTTTCTGGGAGTAAACGGCATTTGGATTATAGCCGCCGGTATAGCTATTGGAATAGTTGAAGGGAGGATTAAAAATGTATAGCCTTCTGATTCTATTTATATCCTTTTTTAAAATTGGAGCCTTAGGCTTCGGGGGTGGGCTGGCAATGCTTCCCATCATATTCAGTACAGCAACCGAGTTAGGCTATGTTTCTGAAGAAGAGTTTGGAAACTTGGTTGCCATATCCCAGGTAACACCAGGACCTCTTGCAATAAATGCGGCAACATATGTCGGATATATAAGCCATGGCCTTCAGGGAGCCACAGCGGCTACCCTAGGTGTGGCAATTCCCTCTTTTGTGATGATGCTTGTTGCAAGCATACTGCTTAGAAGCTTTAAAGACAATGTAGTTGTTCAGGGGGTAATGGAAAGCATCAGACCCATTACCGTGGGGCTAATTGCCTCAGCAGCATTTTTTATTTTAAAAGGTCCGATAATGACCATGAACTATGTTTTGCTTACCATTCTTTTGGGAACAGTAATTCTAAGGGGGCATTTTAAAATGAACCCCATTGTTATCGTAATAATTGCAGGAGGCGTTGGAGCTATTTTGCAGCTGTAAGTTTTAAGAAAAAATAATATATTTGGAGGAATAGTAATGAAAAAGGTTACTTTTGTAATGGAAAACGGCGGAATTATGACAGGTGAGCTATATGAGGATATAGCACCTATTTCAGTTGCTAATTTTGAAAAACTGGCAAATGAAGGGTTTTATGATGGATTGACTTTTCACAGAGTAATTCCCGGCTTTATGATTCAAGGCGGATGCCCTGACGGAACAGGAATGGGCGGTCCGGGATATCAAATCAAGGGTGAGTTTAAGTCCAATGGCGTGGAAAATAACCTGAAGCATACAACAGGCGTACTTTCAATGGCTAGAGCTATGGATCCGAACTCAGCGGGCTCACAGTTTTTCATTATGGTTGCAGACGCACCGCATCTGGACGGACAGTATGCGGCTTTCGGAAAGATTACCGACGGAATTGACGCGGCTCACGAAATTGTTAAAGTGAGAACTGATTTCCAAGATAAACCCCTTGAGCCTGTAGTTATTAAGTCAGTAAGAGTTGAATAGTTAAAGCTGTTTCAGGAGGCTTGAAAATGGCTTTTTTTAAGAATGTACATGAGGATATCAGAGCGGTTTTAAAGCGAGACCCGGCTGCAAGAAACGCCTTGGAGGTTCTTCTTTGTTATCCCGGAGTTTGGGCGCTTATTTGGCATAGACCTGCTCACTGGCTTTACAAGCATAATTTCAAGCTAATTGCCAGGCTCATATCTCAGTGCGCAAGACATAAAACCGGAATTGAAATTCACCCCGGTGCAACAATCGGCAAGAGGTGCTTTATAGACCACGGTATGGCGGTAGTAATCGGTGAGACTACGGAAATCGGCGATGATGTAACCCTGTACCAGGGAGTAACCCTTGGAGGTACCGGTAAGGATACGGGGAAGCGACATCCAACTATCGGTAATCGTGTAGTTGTAAGTTCAGGTGCAAAGGTTTTAGGACCATTTACCGTAGGCGATGATGTTAAGATCGGATCCGGTTCTGTAGTGCTGAAAGAGGTGCCGGCAGGATGCACCGTTGTAGGTATACCGGGACAAATTGTCAGAAGGTATGGTGAAAGCACAGAGGATCTTAATCAAATTAATCTTCCGGACCCGGTTGCCAATGAAATTGATGCTTTGAGAAGGCGCATTGAAGACCTTGAAAAGAAAATACAGGAAGCGGAGAAAAGGTGAGAAGATGAAAATATATAATACACTGACCAGAAAAAAAGAAGAATTTGTCCCAATTCGTGAGGGAGAAGCATCCATATATGTTTGCGGACCGACAGTTTATAATTTCTTTCACATTGGGAATGCAAGACCCTTTGTAGTTTTTGACACCCTGCGCAAATACCTTGAGTACAGAGGATATAAGGTGAAGTTTGTGCAGAACTTTACTGATGTTGACGACAAAATAATCAACAGGGCAAGGGAAGAGGGTATCAAAGCTCCGGAAGTAAGCTCCAAATACATAAAGGAATATTTTCTTGATGCGGCAGCCTTAAATGTAAGAAAGGCAGATGTTCACCCACAGGTTTCGACTCATATGAATGAGATTATTGAATTCGTCAAGACCTTAATCGACAAAGGAGTTGCTTACGAGAGAGACGGCGATGTTTACTTCTCAGCCAGAAAGTTCCCTGAATATGGCAAGCTATCTCGCCAGAACATAGATGATTTGGAGTCGGGAGCGAGAATAGCCATTGGAGAAATCAAAGAAGACCCTCTGGATTTTGCTCTTTGGAAGGCGAGGAAATCTGAAGACGAGATTGGATGGGAGTCTCCATGGGGAATAGGGAGACCGGGCTGGCATATCGAATGCTCTGCAATGTCCAAGAAGCATTTAGGAGATACAATTGATATTCATGCAGGTGGTCAGGATTTACAGTTTCCACACCATGAAAATGAGATAGCCCAGTCAGAGTGCTGCAATGGTGTGCCATTTGCCCATTATTGGATGCATAATGGCTATATTACAATAGATAATGAGAAAATGTCAAAATCCAAAGGGAATTTCTTTACCGTAAGAGATATATTGAAGGAGTATAGCGGTGAAGTTATCAGATTTTTCCTGCTTTCAGGACATTACAGAAATCCTATTAACTTCAGCGATACCCTTATGGAGCAGGCTCGTGCAAGTCTAGGCAGAATGGAAAACTGCAAAGAGCAGCTTGAATTCTTGGAAAAAGAAGGAAAAGACGGAGCTATGACGGCAGCGGAAGCAGAGGCTGTCGAAGGCTTTGACAGGTATAGACAGGAATTCATCAAAGCTATGGATGATGACCTGAATACTGCTGATGGTATAAGTGCGGTATTTCAGCTTGTTACAGCGATTAACACAGCTGTTAATTCAGAAACGACCAAGGAATTTGCAGCTAAGGCAATGGAAACTTTAATGGAATTGGCGGATGTCCTTGGCTTGCTTCAGCAGAAGAGCGAGGATGCTCTTGATGAAGAGGTTATGAAGCTGGTTGAGGAAAGACAGGAAGCGAGAAAAGCAAAGAACTTCGCAAGGGCGGACGAGATTAGAGATATTCTGAAGGATAAGGGAATTACCCTGAAGGATACACCGCAGGGCGTTCAAATTATAAAGGAATAAGGGCAGTTGAATAATCTAAAGGATAAGGAAATTAATACCACAGCTCTGGCATACATTGGCGATGCTGTTTACGAAGTTTATATCAGAGGTCATATGCTGAAAACCAGAGGCTTTAATGTGGATGCGCTTCATAAAAAAGCCATAGACTATGTTTCGGCGACAGGACAGGCCAAGGCAATGAAGGCACTTTTGAAGGCGAATTTTTTGTCTGATGAAGAAAAAATACTTTGCAGGCGAGCTAAAAATCGTAAGATAATTTCAAAACCCAGATATGTTGAACCGATGGTTTACAAAAATGCGACAGCCTTTGAGGCCTTAATCGGCAAGCTGTATTTGGACGAAATGATGTCCAGACTTGAAGAAGTGATGGACTTTGCAATAAAGACCGTGGAGGAAAAAAATGAGTAAAGCTGATAGACTTTTCGTGAATATGTGCAATGAAATATTACAAAATGGATTTTCTTCAGAAGGACAGATTGTAAGAGCAAGATGGGAGGATGGAGCTCCGGCCCATACCATAAAAACCTTCGGGGTAGTCAACAGATACAACTTGGCAGAGGAATTTCCCGCTCTCACTCTACGAAGGACTGCGATTAAATCTGCTGTAGACGAGTTGTTGTGGATTTGGCAAAAGAAGTCTAACAATATTAAGGATTTAAGCAGTCATATTTGGGATGAGTGGGCAGATGAAAATGGCTCAATTGGAAAGGCATACGGCTATCAAATGAGCAAAAAATATAAATTTGCTCAAGGTGAAATGGACCAGGTTGACAATGTGCTTTGGCAGCTGAAAAACACCCCTTATTCCAGACGAATAATGACAAATATATATAATTTTGCAGATTTATCAGAGATGAACCTAGAGCCTTGTGCCTACAGTGTTACCTTTAATGTGACGGGAGATAAGCTGAACGGAATTCTACATCAGAGATCTCAAGATATTTTAGCAGCGAACAATTGGAATGTGGTCCAGTATTCTGTACTGATTCATATGATGGCTAAGGTCAGCAATTTGAAGGTAGGGGAATTGGTGCATGTAATAAGTGATGCCCATATTTATGATAGGCACGTGGATATCATAAAAGAGCTGATTGAAAGACCTGAATATCCTGCACCGAAATTTACTTTAAACCCTGATGTAAAGGACTTCTATGAATTTACAAAGGATGACATTCTGGTTGAGGATTACCGTACAGGACCTCAAATCACAAATATTCCCATTGCAATTTAGACTGATTTAAATAGGGAGAAATTACAGGATGAATATGATTTTAGCTGTAGATAAAAATTGGGCAATCGGTTGCGATGGCGGACTTTTGGTCCATTTGCCCGGAGATCTTAAGTTCTTTAAGGAACAGACTTCAGGTAAGACTGTTATCATGGGTAGAACAACTATGGAAAGCCTGCCGGGTAAGAAGCCTTTGCCGAATCGAGAAAATATTGTTATGACCAGGCAAGAAGATTTTGAAAAGGATGGCTTTAAGGTACTGAAATCAAAGGAAGCCGTACTGGATTATGTGAAGGATATTGCGGAAGACCAAGTGTTCATCATCGGTGGAGAACAAATTTACAAAAGCTTTCTAAGTGATGCGGATACAATTTACCTAACAAAAATAGACGCAGAATTTAAGGCTGACAGATATTTCGTTAACTTGGATGAAATGCCTGAATTCAAAGTCACATGGGAGAGTCGTCTGCAAGATGAAAACGGCATAGCCTACAAGTTTTATAAATACGAAAGAGTTTAATGAATTAAATGAAGACGAAAAGATATGCAGAAAAAAGAAGGTCTTTGAATAGCGAAAGAACAGATATGGTTTTCGGAAGAAATCCGGTGGCGGAGCTCATTGACGGCAATAGACCTGTTGAGAAGATCTTCGTTGCTAAAGGGGCCGAAGGCTCCATCAAGCAAATTATTGCCAAGGCGGGAGTCAAAGGTATCCCAACGGTTCAGGTTGAGCGGGACGCCCTTGATAAGATGGCACCCTTTGAAAATTATCAGGGAATAATTGCAATAACAGCGGCCTATGAATATAAAGAGCTTTCAGATATTTACAAAAAAGCCGAAACCTCAGGTGAACCGGTTTTCATTCTGGTTTTAGATGGCATAGAGGACCCTCATAACCTAGGTGCAATAATAAGGAGTGCTGAATGTGCCGGTGCTCACGGTGTTATAATTCCAAAACGAAGAGCAGTCGGATTAACGGAAGTGGCTGCCAAGGCAGCGGCCGGTGCTGTGGAGCATGTGCCTTGCGTAAGAGTTACAAACATTGGAGCCACAATTGAGCAGCTTAAGAAGGATGGCCTTTGGGTAGCAGCCTGTGACATGGGCGGAGAAAATTATTTTGATGCAAACCTTACAGGTCCCATTGCCGTAGTAATCGGTAATGAGGGGAATGGCATCAGCAGACTGGTTAAGGAAAAGTGCGATTTTACCGTTTCGATGCCGCTTATGGGGCATATTAACTCCCTCAATGCATCCAATGCGGCAGCCGTCATTTGTTATGAAATAAGACGGCAGCGAATGAAGAAAGTATAGATAGTATAATTATGTTATGGAAGTAAATTCGTGATATTGTGGTATCTCTGGTAACGGGAGACAAAGGAAAATACAAAAGGACTTTAGAGGTAGAATCATGAAAGATAAACTATATAAAGCTTATGTACTTTTACATAATCTACTAATTGTTACTACTGTTATAGTAAATAGGCGATACTTTGATTTGCATAAATTCAATGTATCTTTTGATGCAATTTCTATCTTAATGATAATAGCAATAGCTATTAACTATTGGTTTATATTTAAAAATAAGCTTAGCGATAAAAATGCATCAAGCGTATCGACTGCTCTTATTACAATGAATATATGCAGTTGGATTTTATTAATAGTACATTTAAAATAAAAAGTTATAGCTAGAGTTTGTAAAGAATGGATGCAATACGAATCAGTAGGTACATACTAATGAATATTTTTAATAATGTGAAGAATCCCATGCTATATGCAGTATCACTAGTGTACTGTTTGTTTCAGAGCTTTGCTTTCGGCATGGATGTTATGCATATAGCAAATTTAAAACAACTTATTATGTATAACTCAATTCCCGTTATTTTGTTGCTATCTATAAATTTCTATGTAAACCATAATAAACAAAATAATGGAGTTTTCTTAATACTATATTGGTGTATGATAGTATTTTTAGTTAGAAGCTTAATATAGGAGAAGCCGGAGCAAAACTCCGGCTTCTATTATTGACACCATCCTTGCGATAAATTCATTTGACAATTTGACCGATTTATAGTAGGATTACAGTGATTAGGGATTTTACCCAATAAACATGCTGTTGTAGCTCAGTCGGTAGAGCACTTCCTTGGTAAGGAAGAGGTTCGGCAGTTCAAGCCTGCTCAACAGCTCCAAATATTTTAATAGAGATTATTTAAAGGAGAGATTCAGAGTTAGAAAAGTCTAACATTATTGACAGTCAAAGTCTACTTTTTTTTGACAGTTTCTTAAAATTCTGTTTACGATTTTAAATTTGAACCTTATGGTAGGTTCTTTTTTTATCTTGTATATCCTTTTTCTTTTAACCATTTGGAAAAGGTAGTATGACTGATATTAAGCAACTTAGCTCCTGCTCTTATGCTGATTTCATGATTTCTCCACTTTTTTGCGATCTTATCAAAGTCTTCAGGAATTTCTATCTTGCTTCTACCGAATTTCACACCTCGTTTCTTTGCTTCTTTTATGCCCTCCATTTGTCTTTGATGGGTATTTTCTCTTTCTATCTGAGCTACATAGGATAAAATTTGTAATACTATATCAGCGATGAACTTCCCCGTTACATCACAAGGATTTGTTCTTGTATCGAGAAGGGGAAAATCTAAAACAATTATGTCTGCATTTTTCTCTTTGGTAATAACATTCCATTCTTTAATGATTTCATCGTAATTTCTTCCCAGTCTGTCTATGGATTTTATATAGACTTCATCTCCTGCTTTAAGCTTTTTTACAAGTTGTTTATATTTTTTACGGTTAAAATCTTTACCACTCGCCTTGTCAATATATATTTTTTTCATTTCTATATCCTCTTTCAAAATAGCGGTTAATTGTCTATCTATATTCTGTTCTTTTGTCGACACTCGTATGTACCCATACTTCATCTATATCCCTCCGTTTCTTTTATACAAATGTTATATGGATACCTTAACTAAACTTATTTCTTTAAATATGCAAAAAAGCCTTTTGGATTTACCTATCCTCAAGGCTTTTTTCGAGATTAAATTATTCGATATATTAAAGTTCTCTATCTTCCTTTGACAATTTATTGATTATAGGCGTATCACTTTCTTGAAGCTGCCTAATATTTTCTAATACCGATGGTTTTTCTACATCCAATTTTGCTTCTGATGATAATTTTCTAATTGACCACATAACCTCATTCCAACTATGCTCCTGTGCATACTTGAATTTACTTTGATATACATCCCATAAAGATTTAATATTTTTATCATTTTCTATTGCATTTAATATTTCCTCAGCATTTTCAACTAACTTCAGACTCCCTCTTTTTGTCATGGTTCTTTTAAGTGCAGTTTCTATCACATTGAAATCTATCGGTTGTGATTTTAAGAGAATATGAATATCATAAAAATCTCTCATTCTTGTATTTGTTACAGACCTTGAAATAATTGTTTCAAGTTTTTCTGCTAAAACTGTCTCAATCGGATAAGTCATAATAGGGATTGTTCTATCCTCAAACATCAATTTATATGAATAGGATATTTCTCTTGGAGTAATAACATCACCTGTAGAAATATCAATTTTCAAAGGAATAACAGCTCCGTCTATTAGGGCATCCATGCTGAATCGTATCCCTGAATATTCTGCTTCATCCATAATTTCTGATACTTTTTTAATTTGAAATTTCACATTATCATCTAAATCTATATTTGAAATTTCTTTAATAACACGCTCCATATCGCTCTGTATTACAGAAATCCCCTTAATTGTGGTATCAATATCCATTGTAGCTCTTGACTCTACTCCTACAAAAGCTGATACCAGCATCCCGCCTTTTAGGATAAAGCAGCTATTATACTTGGATTGAGATACCCTCTCTAAAAAACGCTCCATCATATATTTTCTAATCAATACATGAGCTTCTATTCCACTGGCTTTTGATAGATTTTTTATTAAATCTTTCAATTGTCTTGACGAACGAATCATTACAATAACACCTCCAAATATTTATTTAAGATACGATTTACTCTAAGTTTTTCTGCATATTCCATAAGCAAATGTAGATTTCTATCTTTACGACCAATATACGCTTTCATTGCATCTTGAAAAATTTGAACTTCAATAGATGAACGATTACGAATTAAATCGCAAATGCTGCGCTCAGGATTATAAATTGCAACCTCATTTCCAAAAGGCGTTTTTACATTAATTCTTCCAAGCTCAAACAGTTCCTTTTTAATCGAGTAAACTCTTATATCATCTTTTCTTAAATGAGTTGCGTTATATCCCGTTTTAACCGTAACTGAATAGTTAATAGGCTCCTGCACCGTCATATCAAGTAAAAATAAAGCCGTATCATGAGAAAAAATCGTCTTAGGACATCTAAGCTGAAGTATATATAACCTGTCTTCCCATACATCCGGAGAACAATAAATCCCATGTGAAACACGCTCATAATTATATTTTTCTACGAAAGCAGCCAATGTTGGTTTGGAAATACCTTTTTCAAGTACCACTGAAGTTTGAATAATTCCATTATTTTCTTTTGCAATATCTTGAATTTCTTTAAATTGATTCATTGTTCTCACTCCTTTCACGCTTATATTATATATTATATGAGCGTGAAAGTAAATATGTTCATGTTCTTAAAATTAACTACTATCTCTTTTAATGCCGCAATTTTAATTCATTTATTACATTTTTCTTTTAGCTTTTTCATATACCTTTTCTTTAATAGCTTTGAAGTTTTTTCCTGTTGCTCTTTTGATGTAGAATACACCTTTTTAATAAATTCTTCTTCGTTTAGCTTCACATATTCGCTTACTTCCTGTATGGTTTCCAATACTAACTTTGTCAGAACATCACTTCGGATATAGTGAGATGAGCATTCTTTTTGAAAATTTGTCCTTGCCAAGTTATAGGTTGAGCAAATATATTCATCTTTCGGAGAACGCCTTTTATCTGTTTTTCTTCCTAACCAATCTCTTTTATATCCGGCTTTCCCACGATGGTTATACATTTTTGCTCCGCAGTCAGCACAATACACAAGTCCGGTTAACGGATTTGCTTTTCCCGTACTATCTGTTCTTCTTGTTACCCTTCTTAGCTTTTGAACAGTATTAAAGGTTTCTTCATCAATAACCCATTTGCTTGGATTGTCTTTATCCTTACGATAGCCATATATAGCATGGTTTGATGTATGATGTTCTCCCTCCATTCCTCTTGACTTTAATACCGTCTTTATCTTTTTACTGGAATCTCTGATATACCATTCGTTCATGATGTTTAAAAACGGGGCAAATTCTGCACTTTCAGTTTTATTGCTGTCAACACTGTTTGCAACAGCTATAAAATGGACTCCCTTTTCTCTAAACATCACTTCGGTATAAAAGCCTACCTGAAGATAGTCACGACCGACACGACTCATATCCTTAACTATCACAGTATCTATGATGTTATTTTCCACTCCCTCAATGAGTTTCTTCCAAGATGGTCTGTCAAATGAACCTCCTGAATATCCGTCATCTGTAAAGTGCATGATATTTGTATAGCCGTTTTTATTAGCATAATCTTCAAGCATTTTCTTTCGGTTTATAATTGAGTTACTGTCCCCTACCATTTCATCATCACGAGAAAGTCTTTCGTAGAGAGCAGTTATTTTTTTGTTTGTAGCCATTGACTTTTCCCCCTTTTTATTTTTCTAATCTACACTTCATAGAATATAACCTCAGCACATTAATTATGTTCTTAAAAAAGTTCAATATTTCCTCATATAAATTTCAATAATCACTTGAAAAACACTGTCAAAGAGGTTACAATATGGTCAAGATTGTTAAAAAGTTGGCAAGCAAATGTATAACTCAATATCTGCTACCTACAACATCTTAAGCAGCTTATTATATTTTGCCGCCTTAGTCTCTTTAACAAACAGCTGATTTTAAGTTGATAAAATTTAGAAAATTTAGAAAGTTTTGAAAGTGAGGAGTCCCTATGTATAGATTAGACGAAATCTTTAAAATCTATCAAGAGAAGCTTATAACTGCAGATGAAGCTGCTGCAATGGTTGAACCGAATAACCGAATCCATTTCGGCTTGGGGCTGGGAGTTGTTAAAGACCTTGACGCTGCCCTTGCAAGACGTGCAGATACCCTAAGGGGCGTTGAAGTTGTCAGCACAGTTGGTATTCAGCAGGATTTTTTACATTTATATAAGGCCGGGCAAAGTCTGGATAACGTTAGATTTGCATCAGCTCATTACAATGGCTTTGACAGAAAAATGGCTGTAAATGACAAATGCTGGTATATCCCGATGAATTTCAACGAATTGCCAAGCTATTGGGATCAGAACGACTGCCAAGTTGACATTGCAATGCTACAAGTTGGCCCTATGGATAAGTACGGAAACTTCAACTTGGGACCTCAGGTATCCGACATTTGGGGAGTTCTAAAAAGCGCAAAAATGGTAATTGTTGAAGTCAACACCAAGATGCCAAGAACCCACGGTGTAGAAAACACAATTAACCTTGCTGATATTGACTTTGTCGTTGAAGGAAGCAACACAGAAATGGCACAAATTCCTCCGGGAAAGGCCAGTGAAATCGATAAAAAAATCGCTTCCTTTGTTGTAGAAAAAATCAGGGACAACAGCACGCTACAGCTGGGTATCGGCGCTCTGCCGTCAACAATCGGCACACTTCTGGCAGAATCCGATGTAAAGGATATCAGCGGTCACACAGAAATGCTTGTAGATGGATACCTGGAACTGTACAAAGCCGGAAAGCTGACCAACAAAAAAGCCGTAAATCCTGGTAAGCTGGTTTATGCATTTGCCGGCGGTAGTCAAGACTTATACGACTTCATTGATGACAATCCTATCTGCCATGTCGCTCCTGTAGACTATGTAAACAATCAGGGAGTAATTGCAAGCATGGACAACTTTGTATCTGTAAACAGCTGTATCAAGGTTGACCTATTCGGACAAATTTGTTCTGAGACCAGCAACCATATGCATATAAGCGGAACCGGCGGTCAGCTGGACTTCGTACAGGGAGCATACCATTCAAAGGGCGGACAGAGCTTTATTTGTACTCCTTCAACAAGGAAATTCCCTGATGGAAAGGTTCGCTCACTGATATTGCCATCCATGATTGCAGGATATGTAGTTACTACACCACGAACATGTACTCATTGGGTAGTCACCGAATTCGGGGCAGTTAACCTAAAGGGAAAATCAACCTGGCAGAGAGCCGAAGCCCTCATAAGCATTGCCCATCCTGACTTCCAAGAATATTTAATCGGTATGGCAGAGAAAATCGGTATTTGGCGAACTACAAGTAAATGTACTTTATAGTGAATTTTTTAAAAAACATCTACCATATCTTGTGTTTATGTGTTATAATGAATCTCACAGCTGAATAGGCTTTCAGCCAGTTGATTTGTGAGGAGATATGGAGAAATGAATATTAAATTTACAGGCAACGCCGGTAAAGCGGAGCAGCAGCTTTATGCTGACTACATTGAAAAGAAGTATAACAGAAAGCTGGAAGCTTTAGATATCAGACTTGATGGCGAGTATGTTGACCTTGACTATAAATTTGCAGACGTTCCTTTTGACAGAATCAGAAGAATCACAGGATATCTGGTTGGAACTATGGATAACTGGAATGATGCAAAGTCCTCTGAAGAAAGCGATAGAGTAAAGCACAGCATCGGTCAAGATTCCATGGAAGTTTTATAGAAAAGCAGGGATCCTAAGAGTCTCAAAAAATTTAAGGACAGTAATTGTATTTCAGGTAGGAAAAGATATGAAAAAATTATGTAAATCTCGTAACGACTCAATGATTGACGGAGTATGTGGCGGTATAGCTGAATATCTCGGTGTTGATTCGACTATTGTAAGGCTATTATGGGTTATTTTTACCCTTATGGGCGGCAGCGGAATCCTAGCATACATAATCGCCATGATTGTAATGAAGAGTCCGGAACAATTTTAACAGCTTAATAACATCAGCACTGGATTGAAATTCACTCGAAATCTGGTGCTATTTTATTTGCAAATCGTCGCCATTAAGTGATATAATTATTTGTTGAAATATTTGCGAAAGGAGTGCATTGGCAAAAGAAATTTTTTTATAAAACCAAAGATTTTTTATAAAACCAATGCGTAAAATCAAATGACCACAAGCTATACAAGCCCTCTTTCAGAAAGATATGCAAGTAAGGAGATGAAATATATTTTTTCCCCTGAAAAAAAATTCCGCACATGGAGGCAGCTATGGATTGCTCTTGCCGAGGCTGAAAAGGAGTTGGGACTTGAGATTACAGACGAACAAATTTCTCAGCTAAAAGAACATGCCCTTGACATCAACTTTGATGAAGCAAAGGCACGAGAGGCTCAGGTTAGACATGATGTTATGTCACATGTTTATGCATATGGACTCCAATGCCCTGCCGCAAAGGGGATTATCCACCTAGGCGCCACCTCATGTTATGTAGGCGACAACACCGACATCATATTGATGACAGAGGGGCTTAGGCTGATACGAAACAAGCTTATTAATGTAATTGCAGGACTTGCTGATTTTGCAAGAGATAACGCAGATCTTCCATGCCTTGCATTCACCCATTATCAGGCTGCACAGCCAACAACGGTGGGCAAAAGAGCTACCCTTTGGCTAAACGAACTCATTCTGGATTTAGAGGACTTGGATCACGTTCTGGGTACTATGAAGCTTCTAGGTTCCAAAGGAACTACAGGTACACAGGCAAGCTTTTTGGAGCTTTTTGAAGGTGATCACGAAAAATGTAAGGCTCTGGATCAAAAAATTGCCCATAAGATGGGCTTTGATTCCTGTTACCCGGTTTCCGGTCAAACATATTCCAGAAAGGTTGACAGCCGAGTTCTAAATATCCTATCAGGAATTGCACAATCAGCCCATAAGTTCAGCAACGACATCCGTTTGCTGCAGCATATGAAGGAGATAGAGGAACCCTTTGAAAAGCATCAAATCGGTTCATCAGCAATGGCATATAAGAGAAATCCAATGCGTTCAGAGCGAATAGCCTCCCTAGCCAACTACGTTATGATTGACGCATTAAATCCGGCAATAACAGCTTCAACCCAGTGGTTCGAGCGTACCCTGGACGATTCAGCAAACAAAAGAATATCAGTATGCGAGGCCTTTCTTGCAACAGACGCTATTCTTGAGCTTTATATAAATGTAACTCAAGGGCTTGTAGTTTATCCAAAGGTTATAACTGCTCATTTGATGGCTGAGCTTCCCTTCATGGCGACAGAAAACATAATGATGGATGCAGTTAAAGCCGGGGGAGACAGACAGGAGTTACACGAAAGAATAAGAGTCCACTCAATGGCTGCGGGCAAAACAGTCAAGGAGCAAGGGCTTCCAAATGATTTACTAGACAGAATTGCCGAGGATCCGGCATTTCATATAACAAAAGAGGCTTTACAGAAGGTTATGAAACCGGAAAATTATATCGGTCGTTCCAAGGAACAGACCATGGAGTTTCTTGACGGGGTCATAAAGCCTATACTGTCAGAGAATTCAGAAATTTTAGGACTATCCTCTGACATTAAAGTATAAGGAGGTTTTATGGTTAAAGCAATTGTAGGTGCCAATTGGGGCGATGAAGGAAAAGGTAAGATTACGGATATGTTATCCGCTGAAGCCGATGTCATAGTCAGGTTTCAGGGCGGCAGTAATGCGGGACACACCATAGTAAATAAATATGGCAAGTTTGCTCTGCATATGCTTCCGTCAGGGGTGTTCCATGATCACACAACCAGTATCTTAGGCAACGGTGTTGCCTTGAACATACCTTTTCTTGTAAAGGAGCTTATTGAGCTTAAAAAGCAAGGAGTTCCAAAACCAAGGCTTATGGTATCAGATAGAGCACACATTGTTATGCCCTATCACATTGCTCTAGACGAGTATGAAGAAGAAAGACTTGCAGGTAAGTCTTTTGGTTCCACTAAATCCGGAATTGCGCCATGCTATTCAGACAAGTACGCAAAAATAGGCTTTCAGGTATGCGAATTATTTGAGTCCGAGAGTGTTTTGTTGGAAAAGCTGGAAAATATCTGCACACTTAAAAATCCTGTTATTACAGGGCTATATGGAAAAGAGCCCCTTTATGCTCAGGAGCTTTTAGCTACATTAAAAGAGTACAGGGCCATGATCAAGCCTTGGGTTGCCGACACCAATCAGTTTATTCACAACGCTCTCAGTACAGGAAAAAATATTTTGCTTGAAGGACAGCTTGGTGCTCTTAAGGACACCGATCACGGAATTTATCCAATGGTTACAAGCTCCTCCACTATTGCCGGTTTCGGTGCTGTAGGTGCCGGAATTCCACCTTTTGAGATTAAGGAAGTCGTTACTGTAGTTAAAGCATACTCTTCGGCAGTTGGAGCCGGTGCTTTTGTCAGCGAAATCTTCGGAGATGAAGCTGAAGAGCTTAGAAGACGAGGCGGTGATGGTGGCGAATATGGAGCAACTACGGGAAGACCGAGACGTGTAGGCTGGTTTGATGCTGTCGCAACTAAATACGGCTGCCGGATGCAAGGTGCAACAGAGGTTGCCCTTACAGTAGTTGATCCTCTGGGTTATCTTGACGAAATTCCTGTATGTGTCGCTTATGAAATTGACGGCGAACGAACCGAAAATTTCCCCAACTCCACCAAGCTTGGTGTTGCTAAGCCGGTTTTAGAAAAGCTTCCCGGCTGGAAATGTGATATTACGGGGATTAGACATTGGGAAGACCTTCCGAGAGAATGTCAAAACTATGTAAATGAAATTGAAAAGCTGATAGGCTTTCCGATCACCATGGTTTCCAACGGTCCGGGGCGTGATGATATTATTTATAGAAAGAAAGGATTTTAAGGATGTTTAAGGATGCAATCAGACCCGCTTGGGCGGAAATCAATCTATCGAACCTTGACTACAACATTAAGAGCATTAAGGCTAAGGCTGCCGGCAGAGATCTTATAGGAGTTATCAAAGCGGATGCCTATGGTCACGGTGCTGTAATGTGTGCACAGGTGCTTAGGGAAAACGGCGTTAAAACCTTTGCTGTTGCCACTCTTCACGAGGCGATTACCCTAAGAGAGGCCGGTGCTCTTGAGGAAATTATAATCCTGGGCCTTACTCCTGATATGTATGCAGACACATTGGTTAAATACGATTTAACTCCTGTGGTCTGTGACTCTCAAAACGCAAAAGCTATCAGCGATGCTGCCGCAAAGGCAGGCAAGACCCTTGAAGCTTTAATCGCCGTAGATACCGGCATGGGAAGAATTGGTTACCTTCCAAGTGAAGCGGAAACAGCTATTTTCGACATCAAGAAAATCGCTATGCTTTCTAATCTTAAGATTAAGGGCATGTTTTCTCACATGTCTACTGCTGACGCTTTTGATAAGACCTTCTCAAAAGAGCAGGAAGAAAAATATAATGAATTCTTCAAGGCTCTTACGGCGGCCGGAGTGAACATTCCATTTAGAACCTTTGCCAACAGCGCTTCGATTATGGAAATCCCTTCTGTATATTTTGATGCGGTAAGACCGGGTATCATCCTTTATGGCTGCTATCCTTCTGATGAAGTAGACAAAAATCAGCTTTCTATCAAGCCTGTAATGTCGATTAAGGCAAATGTCGTTCATCTAAAGGATGTCCCTGAAGGATTTTCAGTTGGCTATGGCAGAAAATTCATTGCAGAAAAGCCTTCCAGAATCGCAACCCTGGCTCTTGGCTATGCTGACGGTTACCCAAGACCGTATTCTGCTTATGCTAAGGTAATTGTAAATGGAATTATGTGCCCTATTGCAGGTAATATCTGTATGGATCAGTGCATGGTTGATGTTTCTCAGGTGCCTAATGTAAAGGTTGGCGATGAAGTAATTATAATGGGGTCTGATGGCGTGAACACCATACTTGCAGATGATATAGCTGCTGCTACAGGTACAATAAACTATGAAATTTGTTGTGCCTTCGGCCAGCGTCTACCAAAGGTATATGTGAAATAAGGACAAAGAATCCGGAGAAGAGTCCGACAAAGAGTCCGGAATTGTATAGTCGATACATGCGTATATGCACGAGTTGAGCTGCTCCTGAAGCCGAGGGGGCAGCTTTTTTGTGGAAAATTGCTGCTCATGTATACAAAACACATAGCCTTATCCTATGGAAATTTATTCCTTCCTGTGATACAATTATTCCAAGAAGACATGCTTGTAAACATGTTTTTTGTGTGTGAGTAATTATTTTTTACTGATGGAAGGAGAACTTATATGATTTCAACAATCGACAATTTCAACACCATAGTCAATAATATTGTCTGGGGTGTACCGGCTATGATTTGCGTTTTAGGAGTGGGAATTTATCTCACCCTATTCAGTAAATTCGTCCAGTTCAGAAGACTCGGATATGCCTTAAAAATTGCTTTAGCTAAAATTTTTCAAAAATCGGAGGCAGCAGAGGGTGCAACCACGCCCTTTCAATCTCTTACCACTGCATTGGCTGCGACTGTAGGAACCGGCAATATAGCCGGTGTTGCAGGCGCCATTGCCATAGGAGGCGCCGGCTCTATATTTTGGATGTGGGTTGCTGCACTTCTGGGAATGTGTACTAAATTTGCCGAAGTAACCTTAGCCGTAAACTTTAGAGAGCGAAACGCTAATGGCGACTGGGTTGGCGGCCCTATGTACTATATAAAGAACGGGCTGTCAAAAAAGTGGCATTGGCTTGCATATATGTTTGCCCTGTTCGGAGTGCTTACTGTATTTGGTACCGGAAATGCAACTCAGGTAAATACCATCACTACAGCCATTGATGCAGCTCTTTTGAACTACGGAGTGATATCAAAGGATATAGTTGGAACTGTAAATCTTGCCATAGGCATCATTATCACTATTCTAATTTTGATAATTCTAATCGGTGGAATTAAGCGAATAGGGGCTGTTACGGAAAAGTTGGTTCCCTTCATGGCTCTCGTTTATATACTTTTAGCTATAGGTGTTTTAGTTGTAAACTATAATGCTATTCCTAAGGTTTTCGCCATGATTTTCCAGGGTGCATTTTCACCGACAGCCGTTACCGGCGGTGTAGTCGGCACAATGTTTACAAGTCTAAAAAAAGGTGTGTCCCGAGGGATCTTCTCCAACGAAGCCGGTCTTGGTACCGGGTCAATATCCCATGCTTCAGCTGACACAACAGAGCCGGTTAGACAAGGACTCATGGGCGTTTTCGAGGTTTTTGTAGATACAATTGTAATCTGTACCTTAACCGCTCTTGTAATCCTATGTAGCGGCATAACCATTAACTATGGTGAAGCTGCCGGTGCAGAGCTTACCATTAACGGATTTATTGCCACATATGGCGGCTGGGTATCCATATTTACAGCTATTGCCCTTGTATGCTTTGCATTTTCAACTATTCTCGGTTGGGGCTTATACGGAAGCAGATGTATAGAATTCATCTTCGGCTCAAAGGTCCTAAAGCCATTTGCAGTGGTGTATGCCTTTATTGCCATTATAGGCGCTACTGTAGATTTAGGAGTTATATGGGGAGTTTCAGATACCTTTAACGGTCTCATGGCAATTCCTAACCTTATAGGTGTATTCCTCCTAAGCGGAACCTTCTTCAAGCTGCTTAAGGATTACTTTACCAAATACCCTAAGTATGATAAGGATGAAATGTAGCCAGACACAAATTAAGCCTTGCAGAGACAGTCTTTGCAAGGCTTTTGTTTTTCATATTGAAACTTAGGTTTCTCGGACAAATTATCTACATGAAGCATTTATTGCTGTACAGAAGACCGCCTACAAGAACGAAATATTCCGGCATTTTTCCATCCTCAATCCATTGTAACTCCAGCCCCAGAAGCTTCGATGCAGTGAGTCCGACATTGCCGCCCAAAGCCTCAATGGAGTACCTCATATGCTCAGGATGTCTACATGGCTGATTGACGGATCTGGTGCAATTTTCATACTCAACTCCACAAATTTCGCAGCTGCCTGCACATAGAGAAACTCCGCCTACATACTCCAGCTCCATTTCGAATAAGAAATTGCTCATTTCATCCTTGACCTTAGCTATGTTTTCTCTGCAATTTTTTTGTTCTTCCTCATCCATGTAAATCTTCATTCCTATGAGATACAGTCTATCGTAGTTGTTCCAATAGTCCAGCGGGTCAAATTTAAATGGGGGACATGACCATTTCTTGCCGTAGTTTTCACAGGCTTTGCAGAATTCTTCAAATTCTTCTACATTTACATATTCTTCAACATAGTCCTTTACATCTATTCTTGCTTGATATTTTTCTATTTTCATTTCGCTAAAACCTCCTGTTTCAGTTTGCTTTTTCGCTTCTCTTGATTAACTAATTTTATCACAGGTAAATTGAATTTTCCACATCCTTTGTCTCGGTTTCCTATATAGTTTGACTTTATTTGACCTATAACTTATAATTTTCATTAATTGGAGGTTTTTTCATGAGTACAAGATCTGAATTGTTACAATTACTTGGCGAAAATCGCCATAGATATATGTCCGGTCAGGCTATAGGTGACAGCCTTAATGTTTCAAGAAATGCTATTTGGAAGGCTATTGAACAGCTTAGAGTTGACGGCTACGATATAGAAAGCAGACCGAGGGTGGGCTACAGGCTCCATGGAGGAGACAACATGCTTACTGTAGACGCTGTAAAAGGGCATCTTACAAGGGATTGCCGGCTGGAGGTTTTTGATAGTATAGCTTCAACCAACAGCTATGCCATGGGACAGACTTTAGAAGAAAGGCCCCTCTTGATAGTTGCAAATAAGCAGACCTCAGGTCGTGGAAGACTGGGACGCACATTTTTCTCTCCCGCCAGCACAGGAATCTATCTTACCATTGCTTTAAAGCCTAATTTTGATTTTGATAAGGCTCTCTATGTTACAATGAAGGCTGCTGTGGCCGTTTGCAAAGCCATTGAGGAGGTTGCAGATGTACGAGCGAAAATCAAATGGGTAAATGATGTATATGTAAACGGGAAAAAGGTTTGTGGAATTTTAACTGAGGCGCAAACCAACTTTGAAACGGGAAAAATCAACGGGTTGGTTATAGGAATCGGCATTAACTGTTTTGCCAATGGAAATATGCCTTCAGAGCTTGACGGCATTGCCGGATCAATCTCAAACAAGAGAAACGCCTTCTCCAGAAGCAAGCTGGCTGCATTGGTTTTTCAATATGTAATGGATGGCATTGATACTATTTCCGATAAAGCCTTCTTAAACGAATACAGACATCGCTGCATGGTTTTAGGCAAAAGAATTTACATACATCCTAATCTCAACGATGAAGCTATTAAAGCAAATGCCATTGATATTGATGACAATGGCGGTCTGGTAGTTGAGTATATGGAGGGCATTCACATGCGTGAAATCGCTACAATTACCACGGGTGAGGTTTCCATTAGAATGGTTGAATGAGAAAAAGCAGGGGGATTTATGATATGCTGCTTCCCATGCAGCATATCAATATTTCCACCCTGCTTATTTTTTCCTTTATATTTCCTTTTTATCAGATTTTCTGTTTAAGAGCTTCTGCATAAACTAAGAGCTTATACACAGACGAACCCATTAGAATAGAGCCACTACTGAACCCTGATATTTGTCCTCGATAAATTTCTTTGCGGCTGCACTCTTTAGAGCCTTTAGCAGAACCTTTGTCTTTTCAGATTTTTCTTCACCCTCCTTAACAGCTAAGATATTTCCATAGGTTTTAGCAGCTTCAGAGTCTGATGCCTCAAAGGTAATTGCATCGGAGGTGGTTAGACCTGCACTGATAGCATAGTTACCATTGATTACTGAAAGAGCTGTGTCGCCAAGGCTTCTTGGAATTATAGCAGCTTCAAGCTCTACAATCTCAACATCATATGGGTTTTCAACAATATCCTGCTTTGTCGCCGTCAGACCTACACCATCCTTTAGCTTAAGTACACCGTTTGCTTCAAGTAACAAAAGAGCTCTAGCTTCATTGGTTGTGTCGTTCGGCACGGCAATCTTGTCGCCCTTTGACAACTCTGCAACGGTTTTTTTGCTGCCTTTATACAGACCCAGCGGTTCATAGTGAATTGCTCCTGCGGAAACGATCTTTGTTCCGTTTTCCTTGTTAAACTCGTCAAGATATGGCTTGTGCTGGAAATAGTTTGCATCAATGTCTCCCTTGTCCAGAGCATTATTTGGCTGAATATAGTCTTGGAATTCTACGATTTCCAGCTTATATCCTTCTGCCTCCACTTCGCCTTTAATTGCGTTTAAAATCTCTGAATGAGGTGCCGGTGATGCTCCCACCTTAATCACCTTGTCATCGGTTTTCCCTTCCTTCTTATCACCACAGCCTGCCAAAAGACCTGCGGTCAGGGTTAGTGTTAATACCAATACTGCTGTTAAAACTAATTTTCTTTTCATTATAATTTCCTCCGATACTTTATATTTTTTATAATTGTTTTTGCTTTAGAATTGTCTGTTATATTCTATTGTCCGTTCTCTTAGCTATTTGCATTCCTAATTCCTGAATAATCTGCACAAGAACTACGATTACCGCTATGGTTATCCACATGGTCTTAGCATCAAATCTGTACAACCCATAATTCAGCGCTACGCTTCCAAGTCCGCCGCCGCCGATGAGTCCTGCCATTGCGGAGTACCCAAGAATGGTAATCATCGAAACTGCTAATCCTACCAGTAATGCAGGCTTTGCTTCCGGTATCATTACCTTTAGGATGATTTGCCAGTTGTTTGCACCCATTGCCTGGGCCGCTTCAATAACTCCGCCATCAATCTCCGTTATTGAAGCCTCCACCATTCGTGCAACGAATGGTGCCGCTGCAACCACCAGTGAAACTATGGTTGCAGTAGGCCCAATTATGGTCCCTACCAAGAATTCCGTAAAACCCTTTAATGCCAGCATCAGTATTAGAAAGGGTATGGACCTTAAGATGTTCACTCCTACTCCCAAAGCTATGTTAACAGGAGTGTTTTTTCCTATTCCGGATTTTCCTGTTACCACAAGGGCGATGCCTACCGGGAGGCCTATTGCATAAGCAAGAATAGTTGATGCAAATGTCATATATAGAGTTGTTCCTGTTTCTTCCAATAATAAATTAAACATCTGCTCCCACCTCCTCAATTTCTTCGAACATTACGCCCTTGGATTCCAGAAATCCAATCAGCTTTCCTGCTTCCACATCATCTAACGGAAGCTGCAATACCATCTGCCCTACTGACTCACCTTCAATGCTTTGGGTATTGGCATACATTATATTAACAGGTGCCTGACAAGCCAGAATCATGTTTGCAATAATAGGTTCGTATGCAGAACGGCCGTTAAATACAATACGAATTAGCCTCTTACCTGAAAACTTCTCTGTTCTGTTGCCACCCGGGAGAACCAGCCTTTTTGCCGCCTCTGACTTAGGTGAAACGAAAATTTCACTAACTGCACCCTGCTCAGCGATAATGCCCTCATCTATGATTGCCACACTGTGGCAAATTTGCTGAATTACATTCATTTCATGGGTTATTATTATCACTGTAATTCCGAATTTCTCATTTATATCCTTAAGAAGCTGCAAGATAGCCTTAGTGGTTTTAGGGTCCAAAGCACTTGTAGCCTCATCACATAGCAGCACCTTTGGATTTGTAGCCAAGGCTCTGGCAATGGCAACTCTCTGTTTTTGCCCCCCTGACAGCTGCGACGGATAGGACATTGCCCTGTCCTCAAGATCAACTACCTTCAGCAGCTCTTTTGCCCTTTTAACAGCCTTAGGTTTGGGAACACCTGCAATTTCCAGAGGGAAGCAAATGTTTTCAAGTGCCGTCCTCTGCATCAGCAGATTGAATTGCTGAAAAATCATCGAAATATCTCTTCTTTCCCTATTGAGCTCCCATTCCCTCATCTGAGTTAAGTCCTTACCCTTAAAAATTACCTTTCCTGTAGTAGGCCTTTCTAAAAGATTTATACATCTTACAAGGGTGCTCTTTCCGGCTCCGGATAAGCCGATTATTCCGAAAATGTCACCCTCCTTAACAGATAAGTTTATGTCTTTTAATGCATGCACCTTGCCGCCTTTAGTCTCGAATACCTTTCCTACCCGCTCCAGCTTAATTATTTCCAAATTTATCTCCTTTGCATAAAAAAAGCAGACAACCCTATTGGTTATCTGCTAGTCTTTACATCTCACTTTTCTCCGATACCCCAACTAGAGGTACCTTCAATCGCAGTTAATCTACCGGTCGAATTCATACCCTATGGAATTATCGGACTTGCACATGCACATGTCCATCATCATTGCCATATTCATTTCCATCATTGCAAAATGCTTGTTCATATGCTTATGCTTCCTTTCCAAAATTTCTGATTAACTTTTGACTTGCTAAAGTATGTGGCTATATTAACACTATTATTGTGCCTTGTCAATATATTTTTTATATTTTTTTATCAATTTTCACAACAATTGTTTTGCAACGGTCACAGCAGCTCTCTTCTACAATTTCGTAAAGCTCTTAGGGACACCTGAATCAAATTCCACCATATATCCATGACCGGGGTCAGGAATAAGCTCCCACCAAGTTTCGGTCTCCTCAGGAAATAAGGTTAAAATCGCCATTGCCGTAACGCCACCGTGGCAAACCATAACAGTAGTAGCCGGATCCCCGCTGTGCCTGTGGGACAGCTCCTTGAGCCTATGCTTTGCAACCAGCTCCTTTACGCCACGGGAAATCCTATCTGCAAACTGATTTCTTGACTCACCGCCTGGCATCGCCACATCACCGACTTCATCGTTAACCCATGCGTCGAAATCCTCATCATCCTTTAATTCCTCGTATGAATGGCACTCAAACTCGCCAAAATTCATCTCCTGCAGTCGGGGAATAGTATCATGCTCCCTTTCCCCGAACAGAATTTTCAGGGTTTCTTCAGTCCTCAAAAGACCCGAGGTGAAAAACTGTACGTCATCACCTGTAGGATATGGATTCTCCTCTGCCATTTCCAGAAGTCTTTCAACGCCCTCATGGGCAAGGGGAATATCACTGGCACCATAGTACCAACGCTTTTGGTTGCCCTCTGTTATTCCGTGTCTGATAAAATATATTCTCGATTCCATAGCTACTTGACCCTTTGACCCAATCCGCAAAAAACTCGTATTACCTGATCCGCTCTTTTGCCCAGCTTTATGAGAACCCTGCCGTTTGCCTCACGCCAAGCTCTGGCTGTTTTGTCCATCGGCACCACGCCCTGAGAAACATCATCGGCAATTAAAATCTTGTCCTCCAGCAAATGCCAAATTCCATCAAGGCGCTCCACAGGATTTTCCTCTGCCGCAACACAGGCATAAGTAAATTTTTCCAAATCGGCAATTACCTTTTTAGATGTGTCCAATTCTGCCAAGTCATCCTTACAAAAAAACACATCCTTTTCATCTATTTGAAAGTTTTCCTTAGCATATGCCAGCTTTCCCTGATACGCTCCGCCAAAAATTAAAATCACGCTTCAAACTCCTTATTAACCCGTTTTCCATTATTAACCCGGTCTTCCTCATTAACCCAATCTATTGTATGATAGCCAAAAATACTATACCGACAATTTCAGAAAGACAAATCATATATCCTGCCACATCCCCACTCATGCCGCCCAGCTGTTTTCTTGCATAATAGCCTGTAGTGTGGGAAGCGAGAATTGCAATGTTCATAAATAGAAACACAACTGCACATTCGTAAATATAGTTCAACCCTGAAAGAATGTGAGCATAAAAGGTAATCACCATGTATATTATAAGCTGCAGGACAATTATTGCCACACAAGAAATCTTCTCCTTGTTGTGAAAGGTCTCTTTATATTGGCTGTGCTCCATAGGTTTATACCTGAGAACGGCCTGACCTGCAATGCTCCTGCTGACTATCGGCAAAAGAAACAGACAGTCATATATAAATCTACCTCCGAACACAATGGTAGTCAAGGCTGCATACCAGGAAATCATCAAAAGCACCACAGAAATCACAGCAAAGGCTCCAACTCTGGAATCCTTAAGTATTCTCTGTCTATCCTCAAGGGGTCTTCTGGAAAGAATAGCGTCGGAACAGTCCATGAACCCGTCCAAATGGAAAAATCCACTGATTAAGAAAATATACAGCATCATTCCGAGGGCTTTTATGCTATCGGAAATTTGAATGTACTGTCCAAGAAAGAAATTTCTTTCGAGGCAAAAATACAAAAGACACCACAGACCGCCTACTACAGCTCCTACAGAGGGAAGCATGGCAAGCATGTAGTTCTTTAACCTACCGTCCCATTTTTTGTAAGGGCATGGAAGAGCTATGAAATTTCCCCAAGCCATAAAAAACGCAGTAATTATCTTCACTTTACACACCCCTCCTTATAATAATAGTTAATTCCGTAGCTGACCTCAATCACCTCGTCGGCAACATTTGCAAGGGCTTTATCGAGGTATGCCAACCCCTGCCTATATTTCTCTGTATACTCGTCAAACCTATCAGCATCGGAATATATGTAATCGCTAACAAACACGGCTCCATTTACAGCCTCTGCAAATTCAAGCAGCACAGGCTTGAGCTTTTCAGCTGCATTAAGATTCATAGGCTCCCCATATGGAAACATCTCATTTGAAAGCAATGCAGTTACACTATCAACAAGAAAAACTCCATTCAGGTCAACATCCTGACGATTTAACAGTGCCGCCGGGCTTCTACCTTCTTCCAAGGTTTTAAAACCCCAGCCGTCTCGCTCGGCAATATGTCTTTTAATTCTAGCCCTGTCCTCTTCATCCACGGGAATCATAGTCGCCACATAGTATAGCGGCACGCCTTTGGACTCTGCCATTTCCTTTGCAATATTCTGAGCAAGCATGGACTTGCCGTTTTTACATCCACCGCTGATAAAATAAACCATTAGAACAAATTCTTCTCTCTTATTTCTTCCAAATAACCGGCATCAATTGAAGCCTCATCTAAAAGCCACATTAAGTTCATTGTAGCTGTGGCTGTTTCAATAATTTTGAAGGCAATCGGACAACCGCTTCCCTCACCGAGTCTCATGCTCAAATCGAACATGGGGAAAAGTCCAAGTCTGTCCATAGCCGTTTTGTATCCTATCTCATAGGATTTGTGAGATGCAAACATAAAATCCACCGCCTTTGGATTAAGCTCCTTTGCCATATTTGCTGCCACAATAGAAATCAATCCGTCAATTACAACAGGAATTCTATATATTCCGGCAGCTAAAAACGCTCCCGTCATGGCACATAGGTCAAAGCCGCCAATTTCAGCTAAAATTCCTATAGGGTCCATACCCTTGCATCTTTTTGCAGCCCGGTGAACAATCTCAATCTTTTTCGCTAAGCCCTCGTCCTGAAGTCCACCGCCCCGTCCAACAACAGCTTCGGCATCAGCTCCTGTAATTGCACTCAAAACAGCCGAACTGGTTGTAGTATTGCCTATGCCCATTTCACCTATTCCGAAGAGGGTAACACCTGCGTCCTTAAAGGCCTTAACTGCATCTATACCGATTAGCATCGCCTCAACAGCCTTTTCTCTAGACATGGCAGGACCCTTAGCTAAATTGTCAGTCCCGTCAGCTAATCGTCTATTAACGATTTTATTTGTAACCTGTCCCTTTTCGTCAAGCATGGAGTCTGTATAAAGCTCCTCCGGGATTTCCATTGAAACGCCTACATCTATTACAAGCAGCGGAAAATCATAGTACTTAGCCATAGAGCTTACACCTGTTATTCTTCTGGTCATATTTATTGTCTGACTCAGTGTGACAGCCTGCGGTGCGGAAGCTACGCCTTCTACGACGACGCCATTATCAGCACTCATTACTACAATAGCCTGATTTTTCACATCATTTTTGATCTGTCCGGTTATACCCGCCAGCTTGACAGTAATGTCCTCAAGCTTCCCAAGACTTCCCGGCGGCTTTGCTAAATATGCCTGTCTGTCAGATGCTGCTCTCATAGCCTCCTGATCCAAGTCACCTATTGACCCGATAAGCTCCATCAACTGATTTTCTCTGCTTTTCATTTCTCTATTTTCCTCCTCAAATATATCCATTGCAGGAAAGCCATTGTGCACAAGCGGCACATTTAGTGCTCTCCAGAGTTAGACTTACATCGTCCTCACAATTTTCCTCAATGGCTCTAAGGATTTCCCTCATATACAGAGTTCCCTCACCTAAAGGCTGATGGGTATCCTTATCCCCTTGATTATTATGTAAATGAAAATGACCGATGCGTTTCCCCAGAATTTCAATCCACCTTGTGACGGGCAGCTCTTTTGTTGTCAAAACATTGGCATGGCCTACATCAAGGCACAGCTTAAGTCTGGGGTCGTTGAAATCGTCAACTAATTTCTTCATCATATATGGCTCATCATCGAAAACATTTTCCACAAAAATGGTAAAGTCCGGCTTTCCCTTTAAAAATCTATCCCAAAATTTCAATGACTTTTCCAGGTGCCATTCCTTATAATAAATCATAGGCATATAGCCTGAATGAACTACCATAGAATTGAGGTTAAGTCTGGTCGCCAGTTCCGCAGCCTCTTCAAGGCGTTCCAGCCCCATATCAACAGCTCTGTGGTCAATCGATCCCGGGCAAATTTCAGTAAATGGACCGTGGAGAATCAGATGATCAGCTCTCGATTCCTCTATGTCCCTTAAGATTCCCTCGTATGTTCTCTCAATTTTATCGCTGTCCAGATTTTCGGAAATGCAAACATGATTTAATTCTAAGCCGATTCCAATTTCTCTGGCGACATTTATTGCAGCTTCAGAAAAAGTCGCTGCATGTAGCCGTTCTTTAAGACTAAGCTTTTTTTTATCTTCCATTTCAGGTCTTCTCACCCTACCACACTTTCTCTCACTGTCTTGAGGTTAAAAAATTTCTTCTCATTAAATTCTATCACAACTTTCCTTTTAATTAAATAACCAATTAAACAGCTTTTCAACGGCTTTGAAAAATCCATAATATATGATTATACTGCTTGTTATTGGAGTTGTTTTTTTATATAATTGGAGGTGTAGAGAGTCTTAATTTAGCCGGACCATATTTAGGCTACATTATGAAAAGAAAAGCAAATTGAAAACAAAATTTAAAAGTCAAAAGAGTAAATGCAGAAAGGAAATTTCACCGTGAGTAAAAAACTACAAAGTAACATAATGCTGTTCATCACCGCCTTCATCTGGGGCTCCGCCTTCGTTGCTCAGAAGGACGGAATGAATTACCTGGGACCCTTCGCCTTCAACGGAATTCGAACATTAATCGGAGCAGTTGTCCTGATTCCGGTTATAATGGTCTTAGGATCGGTAAACAAAAAAAGCAATCAGGCTAAAAAGCTGACTGATGAAGAAAAATCAGCTAACCGCAAACTTCTGATAATAGGGGGAATACTATGCGGACTCATTCTATTCGTAGCTTCTTCACTACAGCAGGTAGGCTTGGCCTTTGGCGCCGATGCAGGTAAATCCGGATTTATAACATCTCTGTACATTGTCCTTGTACCGCTTATCGGTGTCTTTATCGGAAAAAGAATAAGACCGATAATCTGGCTGTGCGTTGCCCTTGGTGCTGTCGGTCTATACCTATTGACAATGAAGGGAGATTTAGTCTTAGCCAAGGGAGATTTCTTTATTATGCTGTGCGCCTTGGCATTCTCAGCTCACATCCTTGTAATCGACTATTTTTCACCGAGAACGGATGGGGTTAAGCTGTCATGTATTCAGTTCTTCGTGGCCGGCCTTGCATCCCTTGTGATAATGTCCTTCACTGAAATGGACACAGTTTCACTGACGAACATCAAAGCGGCTGCATTCCCATTATTCTATGCAGGCGCACTGTCCTCCGGCGTTGCCTACACTCTTCAGATTGTAGCCCAAAAGCATGCCGAACCGTCAGTTGCTTCATTGATTATGAGCCTTGAATCCGTATTCGCTGTAATTTCAGGCATGGTAATTCTTGGAGAAACCATGGCATTTAAAGAAATACTCGGCTGTATCATAATGTTTACAGCAATTATACTGGCACAGCTCCCAACAAAGGAAGAAAAACTTGCCGCAAAGGAGTCCTAAGCATGATTACAAGAGCAGAAGCTATAGACCTTCTTAAGAAATATAACAAGGAAGAATTCCATATAGAGCATGGGATTACTGTAGGAAAAACACTGAGATACTTTGCCGAGCGACTGGGCTTCGGCAATGAAGCTGATTACTGGGAAATTGTAGGCATACTGCACGATATAGATTTTGAGCTTTGGCCTGAAGAGCATTGCATTAAGGCTCCTGAGCTTCTCAAGGATGCCGGAATATCAGATGATATGATTCATGCCGTCGTCTCTCACGGATATGGTCTGTGTTCAGATGTAAAACCCGAACTAACCATGGAAAAAGTGCTTTTTGCCTGCGATGAGCTTACAGGCCTTATCGGAGCAGCTGCTCTGATGAGACCATCGAAAAGTTGCGCCGATATGGAGCTGAAATCTCTTAAGAAAAAATTCAAGGACAAAAGATTTGCTGCCGGCTGTGACCGTGATGTAATCAGACAAGGAGCAGAAATGCTGAACATGGAGCTGGATGATCTCCTACAGCAGACCTTAGATGCTATGAAATCATTCGCATAACACCGCATCCATAAATCAAAGACTTATCAGCAGAGCTTTTGACAGTTTTAATTCCCGAATGATATATTGCATACTAGAAATTTTTGTTCGTATTTATTCGAGATTTATGTGATTTTTCATAAAAATAGGCCTTGGAATTATCCGAGAGCCTATTTTTTTATTTTCATTTTTTATTTGCTACTATATAATATGATTGTAATGATATTTTTTAAAATACTTTTATAACAAGGAGACATTTTAATGGAAAACTTTTTTAAACTAAAAGAGCATGGCACGGATGTGAAAACTGAAATGGTTGCCGGTGCTACCACCTTCTTATCCATGGTCTACATTCTTGCAGTTAATCCAAGCATTTTGGCTGCGTCAGGATTAGACAGCGGAGCAGTATTCACAGCAACAGCTATTTCTGCCTTTGCTGCTACTCTATTTATGGCATTCTTTGCTAATTACCCGGTTGCTCTTGCATCCGGCATGGGTCTGAACGCATATTTCTCATATTCGGTATGTATTCCTCTTGCCGAGAGCGGAGTTACCGATCCTTGGCAAATTGCTTTAACGGCTGTATTCGTTGAAGGTATCATCTTTATTCTGCTTTCCTTCTTTAACTTCAGAGAAAAGCTTGTAAATGACGTTCCTGAAAATTTAAAATACGGTATCACTGCCGGTATTGGTTTATTTATTGCAATTATCGGGCTTAAAGGTGCCGGCATCGTTGCCGGAAGCCAGGCTACTCTGGTTGATCTTGGTCATGTAAGCTCACCACAGTTCATCTTAGGTATGGCAGGTCTTTTGATCGTCGCTGCCCTTCACCATTTCAATGTAAAAGGATATATTCTTATCGGCATTCTCGGAACTTGGGGTCTTGGCATGATTGCTCAGGCAACCGGGTGGTATCAGGTTGATCCTGAAGCCGGAATGTTCTCACTGTTCCCTAACTTCTCAACAGAGGCTCTAATTCCAACAGCCCCTACATTCTTTAAGTTTAACTTTGAATGGGCCGGCAAAAATATCTTGAGCTTCCTGGTAATAGTGTTCTCATTCCTATTCGTGGATTTGTTTGATACAGTAGGAACTCTAATCGGTGTCGCTGAAAAGGGTAATCTTCTCGACAAAGAAGGAAAGCTGCCAAATGCAAAGGGAGCTCTTCTTGCAGATGCTTGCGGTACAGTTCTCGGCGCTTGCCTTGGTACCTCTACAGTAACCAGTTATGTTGAGTCAAGTGCCGGTGTTGCTAACGGTGGCAGAACAGGTCTTACAGCCGTGACTACAGCTGTTTTGTTCCTGATCGCACTGTTCTTTGCACCTATCTTCCTTGCAATTCCTGCATTTGCAACCACTCCTGCTCTGGTTTGGGTCGGTCTTCTGATGATGAGCTCAATTAAGAGAATGAAGTTCGATGGTGACATTGCCGATGTATTCGGTGGATATATGGCGGTAATCATGATGCCGTTTACATATTCCATTGCAAACGGCATCATGTTCGGTATTCTTTCATGGGTAATTCTGAAGACAATCACAGGAAAGGCTAAGGATGTTCCTGCTGTTATGTGGATTTCCGCATTATTATTTGCACTAAGGCTATGGTCTTTGGTATAATATAAGGACACAAACAGAAAGAAGGAATTAAGAATGTTCTATGAAATCGAAATCGAGGGACTCAAGAGACAGTTGCCACTTTTCCCCATAAACGAAGAAACCTATATCGCAGCATTTATCATGTTTAGCGATGTGGAGGTTACTAAAGCATCAGCTAAGGCTTTACTTGCCAAGGCTCCTGAATTTGACGTTATTTTAACGGCTGAGTCGAAGGGTATTCCTTTAGCATATGAAATGGCCAGACAGGCCGGTATTGACGACTATGTTGTAGCTCGTAAAAAGACTAAGCTTTATATGAAAAACGTTGTGGAAACAAGAGTGAAATCCATTACCACAGACCATGTTCAGACTCTTTTCTTAGGAGAAAGAGAGGTTGAGCTTATGGCCGGTAAGAGAGTCCTTATCGTTGACGATGTAATTAGTACAGGTCAGTCCCTTGCTTCTCTTGAAAAGCTTGTGGAGGAAGTCGGAGCAACAACCGTTGCTCGTATGGCAGTCCTGGCTGAGGGTGATGCCTCAACTCGAGATGATATTCTATATCTGGAGACGCTTCCTTTATTCGATGCAAAGGGAAATGCCAAGTAAAGGATAGATTTTTTAGCGTAGCAGCTTTAACGGCTGCTGCGCTTTTTTATTTTGTTTACAAAGTTTTTACACAAATGTTGTTTTTGATTTTACATTGATTTCTTATTATTAAATTAAAAGGAAGGGACGGGTTATACTGTCAAGAGATTATATCATTGAGAAATTCTATTATCCTGGTCTGTTCCTCCATAAAGCTGAACCTTTAGATATATTAATTAAGGAGATTGTACAAATGAAAAAAATAGTTCTACTAATTATGTGTATTTCTACTTTGGTTTTAGGCCTTGCTGCCTGCGGAAATGATTCCGCCGACTCAAGCCCCTCCGGGAAGGTTGCCACTGATGGCTCGACCTCAATGGAAAAGCTCATCGGTCTGCTAGGCGAAACCTTTACAAATGAAAATCCGGACATTGATTTTACATACAACGCAACCGGCTCAAGCGCAGGTATTACAGCAGTTTCTGAAGGGCGATGTGATTTCGGATTATCCAGCAGAAGCCTGACTGCAGAGGAAAAAAGCTCCGGATTGACTGAAACCGTAATCGCATATGATGGCATTGCGATAGTTGCAAACCCTAAAAACGGGGTCAAGGACTTAAGCACTGAGGATCTAAAAAAAATATATACAGGTCAGATTAAGAACTGGAATGAACTTGGCGGCAAGGATATGGAGATAGTTGTCATAGGACGTGAAGCCGGCAGTGGCACCAGAGATGGGTTTGAATCAATCATAGATGTCAAGGGGCAGTGCAATTATAGACAGGAGCTCACCAGTACCGGCGACGTTCTAACAGCTGTATCAAAAAACGAAAACGCCATCGGCTACGTTTCTCTTGCATCTGTAAACGAGGATGTCAAGGTTCTTACAATAGGCGGCATTGCTCCTAACGAGAAGACTATTCTGAGAGGAACCTATGCCATTCAGAGACCGTTTTTAATAGTAACAAACGAAAACAAGGAGCTTTCTAAGGCTGCCAAGGCCTTCTTAGAATTCATCACAGGCTCCGATGCAAAGGCTTTGATTGAAAAGGCGGGAGTATTCCCAGGTAAATAAATGATAATTAATAAGACAAAAAATAAAGTAATTGAAAATATAGCTTATGGTGTCTTTCTGCTGGCCGGTATGATAACTATCGGCTTCGTACTTTTAATTTCTATTTACCTGATAATTCCCGGTATTCCGGCAATTAAGGAAATCGGTTTATTAAAATTTTTGTTTGGTACTAAGTGGAGCTCAACATCATCTCCCCCATCCTTCGGTATCCTGCCCTTCATATTAACCAGCATATACGGAACAGCCGGTGCAATAATAATCGGGGTACCAATTGGATTTTTCACCGCCATGTATCTCAGTAAATATGCCAAAGGAACCACAAAGGCAGTATTGGAAGCCGCCATCGACTTACTTGCCGGTATACCATCAGTCATCTATGGTCTTGTGGGTATGCTCGTTCTGGTTCCTTTGGTAAAATCCACCTTCAATCTGGCTGACGGTGCAGGCTTATTTTCTGCAATGATAGTCCTTGCTGTAATGATTCTCCCTTCCATCATCAAGGTCTCCCTTGCAGCCCTGGATGCGGTGCCCCAGGACTACGAAGCCGCATCGCTGGCCCTGGGGGCCAGTGCCGCGGAAACCTACTTCAAGGTTTCCGCCAGGGCTGCCGCCGGCGGCATAACCGCAGCTGTTGTCCTGGGTGTGGGCCGTGCCATAGGTGAAGCAATGGCTATAATAATGGTCTCCGGAAATGCCGCAAATATGCCCGGTCTCTTCTCCAGCGTCAGGTTCCTAACCACAGCTGTTGCCGGTGAAATGGCATATTCATCCGGACTGCAAAGGCAGGCGCTGTTTTCCATAGCCCTGGTGCTATTCCTTTTTATAATGCTAATCAATGCCGCCCTCAACCACTTCATTAAGGGCGAAAGACAAAAATAACGGAGAACTGACGGAGAACTGAACTTAAATGAATGTACAATATAGACATAACAGCCCGATAAGGGAAAAAAGAAACAGGAAAATATATAACGGCGCAATGAAAAGCCTTATGATTTTAACGACACTCATATGCCTTGCCCTTACCTTTTTTATAATCCTGTACGTCCTATATCAAGGACTGCCTCAAGTAAACTTTTCCTTGATTTCAACAAGCCCAAGCTACATAAAGGAAACTATCGGGATCTTGCCTAACCTGCTTAACACCCTATACATCATCGTAGGAACTCTGGCTCTTGTGCTGCCTCTCGGCATAGGAGCCGCAATATATCTGACCGAATATGCCAAGAGTCCTCGACTGGTTTCCGCCATAGAATTTGCGGCAGAAACTCTGTCGGGCATCCCTTCAATTATCTACGGTCTTGTAGGAATGCTATTCTTCTGCAATTTCCTGAGCCTCGGTACCTCACTTATGGCCGGTGCCCTAACCCTCCTTATTATGAACCTGCCTACTATAATGAGAACCACTCAGGAAAGTCTAAAAACAGTTCCACAGGGGTATAGAGAAGGCGCCTTCGGACTTGGTGCCAGAAAATGGACAACAATTAGAACCGTAGTCCTGCCCTGCTGTATAGACGGCATAGTGACAGGCTGTATATTGACCATCGGAAGAATAGTAGGCGAGTCAGCTGCTCTGCTTTTCACTGCAGGCTTTGCCCATAACCTAAACGGCTTCATAGAGGGGCTGAGCTCATCAGGTGCAACCCTTACAGTAGCTCTCTATGTCTATGCAAAGGAACAGGGCAAATTCGATGTAGCCTTTGCAATCGCAGCTATTTTGATCATCTTTACAATCATTATCAATCTTGCCGCTTCCACCGTTGGCAAGGTGTTTAAAAAAAGGAGAAGCATATGAGCATAATTTCTTCCAAGGACCTTAATCTTTGGTATGGCGAAAACCATGCCCTAAAAGGTATAAGCATGGAAATTGAAAAAAACAGTATTACTTCCTTAATTGGACCTTCAGGCTGTGGAAAATCAACATTTTTAAAAACTATTAATCGTATGAACGACCTGGTGGACGGGGTTAAAATCGAAGGAGACATACTCTATAACGATAGCAGTATCTTTGATGAAGCTGTTGATATAAATCAGCTCAGACGAGATATCGGCATGGTTTTCCAAAAGCCTAATCCTTTCCCAATGAGCATCTATGATAATATTGCCTATGGACCGAGAATTCACGGTATTAAAAACAAGGCTCAGCTGGATGATATTGTTGAGAAATCTCTTCATTCTGCCGCCATTTGGGATGAGGTTAAGGATAGATTGAAGAAATCTGCTCTCGGCTTATCGGGCGGTCAGCAGCAAAGACTTTGCATCGCAAGAGCTTTAGCCGTGTCTCCCAATGTTTTGTTGATGGATGAACCCACCAGCGCCCTGGATCCCATTTCTACTGCAAAAATAGAAGACCTTGCCATAGAATTGAAAAGGGACTATACTATTGTTATAGTTACCCATAATATGCAGCAAGCCCTTAGGATATCCGATTCTACAGCATTTTTTCTCATGGGAGAATTGATAGAATACGGTAAAACCGAGAGTCTGTTTGAGAATCCGATAAGTAAGACTACTGAAAATTATATTACAGGGAGGTTTGGCTGATGAGAAACTTTTTTGATACTCAGCTTAGCGAGTTGCATAAACAACTGATTGAAATGGGAGCCCTATGCGAAAAGGCCATAAATCTGGTTTCTTCGGCTCTCCACGAAAGAGATTCCGAAGCCTACAAGGTTATGGCTGAAATGGAAATTGAAATTGATCAGATGGAAAGAGATATCGAGACCTTTTGTCTTAAGCTATTGCTTAAGCAGCAACCGGTTGCAAGAGATTTGAGGCAGATATCTGCCGCCCTTAAAATGATTACCGACATGGAAAGAATAGGCGACCAGGCTGCAGATATTTCTGAAATTATCTCTTGCGATGGCTTTAAGCCGTCCGGTGAAGATTTGGGTATAGGCAAAATGGCGTCGGCTACAGGCAAAATGGTAACTGACAGCATCGATGCCTATGTCAGCCGGGATATTTCCAAAGCTCAGGAGGTCATCGACTATGATGACAGGGTAGATAAGCTATTTGAAAAAATTAAAAAACAGCTTATAGAACTTATATCACAGGATTCATCTACCGGTGAATATGCACTGGACTTATTGATGATTGCCAAGTATTTTGAACGAATTGGCGACCACGCAGTAAACATTGCGGAATGGGTAAAATTCTCCGTTACGGGAGTCCACGAGGGAGGAATAGATTGATTATTTGGTGTGTCGAAGACGATAACAGCATCAGAGACATTGAACTGTACACTCTAAAGTCCACCGGCTTTCAATGCCGGGGCTTTAGCAGCAGTACAGATTTTTGGGCTGCTCTGAAATCCCATAAGCCGGATCTGATTCTTCTTGATATCATGCTTCCGGAAGAGGATGGTGTCGCTATTCTCAAGAAGCTTAGGGCAAATTCTGAATATGCTGAAATCCCGGTAATAATGGCAACAGCCAAGGGAATGGAATACGATAAGATTCAAAGCCTGGATTTAGGTGCCGATGACTATCTGGTAAAACCCTTCGGAATGATGGAGATGATTTCCAGAATTAAAGCCGTTCTTCGGCGGGCAAAAAAATCTTCTGCATACGACTCACCTAAGGAGATAATTAATATAGGTTGTCTCTCCATCGATGTAAATGCTCACAGGGTAACTCTGGCAGGGGAATCAGTCACTCTAACCTACAAGGAGTTCAACCTTCTCCGGCTTCTGGCTGCTCATCCAAATCAGGTTTACACCAGAGAACAGCTTTTCTCTTCAATTTGGGATTCAGATTACATCGGTGAAAGCAGAACCATCGATATGCACATAAAAACCCTTAGACAAAAGCTGGGCGAATATGGGGCAGCAATTAAAACCCTTAGAAATGTAGGATATAGATTGGATGTAGAGGAGTTATGACGAAGAAAATTTTTTGGTCTATAATTTCAATTGCTGTAGCGGTAATGCTGGCAACCCTGGTAATAATTGTGGGGCTGCAATATGATTACTTCACTTCACTTCAAACAAAGCAATTAAGGAGCGAGCTTTCTCTTGCTGCAGAGGGTCTCAACAGATATGGAGCCGGCTATTTAAATGAGATCAAGATTAGCCATTCTCGGCTTACTCTAATCAATGCCGACGGATCCATAGCCTTTGATTCTGAAGAAAATTATAAAAAAATGTCCAATCACAGTGACAGAAGAGAATTTAAGGATGCCATAAAATACGGAATCGGTGAAGATGCAAGATATTCCAAAACCCTTACAGAGGAAATGGTATATCAGGCTGTTAAGCTGGACGACGGCTCTGTCCTAAGAATTTCCGGCAGCCGACTACCTATGGCAGTTATTTTGTTGTCCATGACTTGGCCAATGCTTTTGCTGATTTTAGCGATATCCATATTGTCAGCCATTTTAGCGGCTCGTATTGCCAAACGGATAGTCAGCCCTCTTGAAAGCCTCAATTTTGATAGGCCATTGGAAAATGCGGTTTACGAAGAGCTATCACCTATTTTAACCCACATGGAGCGACAAAGAAAACGAATTGATCTTCAGGTCAACCAATTAAACTATAAAAAGCAGAAATTTAAAGCCATTACGGAAAACCTCAGGGAAGGCTTGGTTTTGCTGAACAATTCCAACGAGGTTGTCAGTATAAACAAGTCAGCCTTGGGCTTTTTTGCAAATAAGTCACCTGCATATGGAGTTCCCTTCAATCACATCGATAGAACCGTCGAAATCAGCAAAGCCATTGAAGCCACCCGTGTTGATGGGAAGGCTAAGCTGAATCTGACAAGAAACGGCAAAGAATACGCCCTGAGTCTAAGCTCAATTATGTACAGCAATGATGATGTAGGCGTTGAAATTCTAATCCTGGACAGAACGGAAGCGGCACTTACAGAAAAAATCCGAAAAGAGTTTTCCGCCAATGTTTCCCATGAGCTGAAAACTCCTATTCAAACTATTATAGGCAGAGCCGAGCTTTTAGAGAATAACCTGGTTAAGCCTGAGGATACAGCTGATTTCTTAAAGGACATTAGGGAAAAGGCATCAAATCTGCTTACCCTTATAAATGACATTATACGCCTATCTCAAATAGACGAAGGAACCGGCTTTACCTTTGAAGAGGTTGACCTATACCAAATGGCACTGGCGGAAAGGGACTTTCTTTCTGAAGCCTCCATGAACAAAAAAATTGCTGTCAAGGTATCCGGTTCAGGTAGGGCCTGGGCTGTGAAACAGCTGATTCATGAGATAATATATAACCTTCTGGATAATGCAATACGATATACCGGTCCTGACGGTCTTGTTACAATAGAATTAAAGGATAATGAGATTAAGGTATCAGATAACGGCATTGGAATTTCGCAAGAACACATAGCCAGAATCTTTGAAAGGTTTTACAGGGTTGATAAGAGCCGTTCCGGAGAAAGCGGCGGCACCGGACTGGGACTGTCCATAGTTAAGAATTCAGTAAAATACCTGGGTGGCACAGTCTCAGTTGAGAGCATCCCAAATAAAGGGACAGCCTTTATTGTAAGGCTGCCCTAGGAAATAGCTATTTATAATTATTCAACCGGCACCAGCTTGCCGTATACTACAATTCGTCCCGTCCCCTCGAAATCCGAGCAGGTACTGAACATTACTATTTTGTCCTCCGGAGAAACCGAAACGTCCATAGGAAGCAGGCTGTTATCCTTTGCCCACTGTATATACGGCGCCTTTTCGAATTCATTGAAGTACAGCTTATATCTATCGCTGTCCGGCTCGACTTGCACAATGCTAAAAATCTCTATGTCATATTTCTTTTCAGGAGTAAAAAGCATCATCTTCTTATGCTTATCATAGAATTCTTGCTCTTTATAATTGATAAGCTCACTAAACATGGTAGTGTCCTTGGTTTTATGCCCATATATTATAGTATTGAAATCTTCAAAGGGAGCTTCATTTCTGAAGTCTACGAAAAGGGTTCCCTTGCTGTTATATTCTTTGTTAAATAACCTTGTAAGATAATAGTCATTATTATTTGTTTTAACTACAGGATAATTGATCTTGCTATCCTTTAAAAACAGCCAGGCTTTAATATCGCTGTTGGTTTGCGCCAATTTCTCAAAATCAATGTTGCTTGGAATATCTCCATCAATACCTGCCATAGTTTCTATCTTCTCATAGGTCTTGCTTCCATAATAATATCCCCATAAAATTTTCCCAATATTGTACAGGCTGAAAACAATCACACATACCAGGATAAGAGTAATTATATTGTAAATTACACCACCTTTTCTTTTTTTCTTTACTTCATTTCGGTTATTCCCTTTATCGTCTCTCATATATTACCTCAACTTTCCCCTTATTTTCATAGCCAAATTAAAGGCCCGATTTACCACCGGCTTTACAGTGCAATTAAACTCTCCCACTCTCTCGTAAAAGCTGCCGCCAAACTGTCTCTTAAACATATACAGTCCTGCCGCATCGTCTTTTTCTAAATCGGCCTCTTCAGTATAGCCGCTTATTCCACCTAAATCATACTCCTTAATACCGAGAGCCTTTGCAGCCTTCATCATCTCCAGTACCATTACATAGCTCGGCACCAATTCTCTAAATTGGTCAGATGATGCTCCATAAAGATAATATGCCTTTTCTCCGCAGCAAGCCATTATTCCGCCGGAAAGGTATATTTTCTCCTTTCCTGACTCAACCAGAGCCCTCATCTCTTTAATTCTCTCCAGGGTCTTTGCCCTTCTTCCTTCCAAAATATCCAACTCGCTCCGGAAATTAGCCTTTTTCTTAGGGTCGGTGGTATTCTCCAGCTTCCTCTTAAACTTCTCTTCTTCCTTATTCACAATCTCCAATTCATTTTCTGCCGATTTAACCCCGTCAGCAGGCCGAAATCCGGTAAGGTACATCCTTGCCTCCCCATTGTCCTGAAAGGCTTTAAGCAAGGCTTCATAGTATCCTTTATACCTTACCATAATTCCATCTCGCTTACCGGTTTCCTCCATAAGCTGCCAGAAAACATCCAGGCCTTCCATGCCTACCTCTTCACAAAAAACTCCATTTTTCAATGCCTTGCGAACTAAATTTCTGGTCTGGCTATTGAAGCTCTTGAGTATCTCATCCTCCGACTTGGTTAAATCAACGAGGAAGGTAAATCGGGGCTGTGCATCGACAATCCCCTTAGTGAACCCTGCATGGACAAATCCTGCCTTATTCATTACTGAAAGAAGTTCAGGGTATTCAGCCCTTGCTATATTAGGGTCTATTTTTATAGTAAAGGCCTTTTCTTTTGCCGCAGCTCCTTTGACGATTTCAGCCATGGCAAGAACATCTGCCTCATTATGATAGTCCATTACAAAGCCTCGTGGACTGTAACATAGGGTATATGGCAGGCCCGGCATCTTTCTGAAAAGCAGCAAAGCCGCAGCTATAAGTTCCCCATTCTTCGACATTGCAATTTTTTTGCTGTACCAAAAGTCGCTCTTTACTTCCGCCCATCCTGTAAGCTGAGTAAATTCACTATTTCCATGACCTCTGACGAATTCATCAAAGGCTTTATTATCTAATTCTATACTTAAATATTCCCTCATTTAATATTCCCTCATCTAAATATAGCCTCGGTTCTCCCTCCCCATTAAAGGCAAAACTAAATTTCTCTACTATATTATACACAGATTACATATAAAAACAAATATTACTTATCCCCTTATGGCATAGCCAATTAACTTATGTTAAAATCTAACTATGATGTAACTATCCGTGGCTACGCTGTGAAATTTAGCCATTTCAGAAGATATAACGATATTTTAGGAGGTTTCAATATGATATCCAAGTACAAAAAATTGCAAAACGGCAGTGATATTCGTGGTGTTGCCCTTGATGGCATTGCCGGAGAAGGGGTAAATCTTGACAAAAAAGCTGCTGCGGATATTGCTTTCGGCTTTGCTAAATTTTTGGAAAAAAATCTCGGCAAGGAGTTTTCAGAGCTTTCCGTTGCCATAGGCAGGGATCCAAGACTGTCCGGAGAGGCTCTGGCTTCCGCCTTTGCCGCATCCCTTACATCTCTCGGTCTTAAAGTTATGGATGCAGGTCTTGCCTCAACTCCTGCAATGTTTATGTCAACCATTTTTGATAATTACAAGGCTGACGGTGCAGTTATGATTACTGCAAGCCATCTACCATTTAACAGAAACGGCTTTAAGCTCTTTACCCAAAACGGCGGTCTTGATAAAAAAGGAATAGCCTATATTCTGGAGGAGGCTGCAAGCTCCACCATAGGTGATGTATCGCTGATACCGGATTTGTACCGGCAAATTCCACTGATGGATGATTATGCTGCCCATTTAAGAGCCATTATCACAAAGGCTCTAAATTCGGATAAGCCACTGGAGGGTCTTAAAATTACTGTAGATGCCGGCAATGGTTCCGGTGGTTTTTTTGCCACAAGGGTTCTTGGTCCACTGGGCGCCGATGTCTCTACAAGTCAATTTTTGGAGCCTGACGGGACCTTTCCCAACCACCAGCCTAACCCTGAAAACGAGGAAGCAATGAACAGCCTGAGGGCAGCTGTTTTGCTCCATAAGCCAGACCTTGGTCTTATCTTTGACACGGATGTTGACAGGTCTTCAGCAGTAGATGAAAAGGGCAGGGCAATAAGCCGAAATGGCATAGTTGCCATGGCTGCGGCCTTAATTGCAAAGGAATATCCCGGCACAACTGTTGTGACAGACAGCATAACCGGTCCTCAGCTGACAGATTTTTTAGAAAAGGGTTTAGGACTTAAGCATCTTAGATTTAAGCGCGGATATAAAAACGTAATTTCAAAGTCGGAGGAGCTTAACAAGGTCGGTATTGACAGCCAGCTTGCCATCGAAACCTCAGGACATGCAGCATATAAGGAAAACTTTTTCCTCGATGACGGAGCTTACCTCGCAACTAAGATTGTGATTAAAGCTGCAGAGCTGAAAAAACAAAACTTTGGCATATCAACAGTAATTGAAAGTCTTGCAGAGCCTATTGAGGCAAGGGAGTTTCGCTTCCCAATTTTAGCTGAGGATTTTGCCGCTTACGGCGATAAGGTTCTTACGGAGCTTGAAGCCTTTGCAGAAACTCAGGAAAACTGTTCTGTGGTTAAACCTAATTATGAAGGTGTACGGCTCGACTTCGGTCACGGTTGGCTGCTCCTTAGAAAGTCTCTCCATGACCCTATAATGCCTTTAAATGTAGAAAGCGATGTAAATAACGGTATAGAAGAAATTATTCAAGTTGTTTCTTCTTTCCTTGAGAAATATGATTTATTGGACATAGGTGCCCTTAGTAAGTAATTTTCAAATTTTTAACGTGAGGCTTATGGAATGTTTTTACATTTTTGAAAAATAATCAAATATATTGTTGACATTCCACCTTATGGAAGCTGTAGACTTATCTCAACAAGGGAATACAAGAGGTGTGTTTTGAAAATCAAGCAGGTTGAAGAGCTGGTAGGAATCACAAAAAAGAATATTCGCTTTTACGAAGAGCAGGGACTCCTTAATGTAGCTCGTGCAGAAAATGGATATCGTGAATACAATTTAGCCGATGTTCGCAGATTGAAAGAAATCAAACTCTTGCGAAGTCTGTCCATCCCCATAGGAGAAATGAAAGCCCTGTTTTCCAAGGATAAGAGCCTTCACGAGCTTCTATCACGGCAGCTTGATATCTTAGATGAGGAAAAGTCCAATATCGAAAAGCTGAAGTTCCTCTGCAACGAAATGATTGCATCATCATCTACTCTTGAATCCCTTAATACTGACATCTATTTAAATCAAATGGATCGGATGGCGAAGGAGGGTGTTAATTTTATGAATGTACAAAAAATTGATATTCGTAAAAGAAAGCTTTTTGTAACAGCGCTCATAAGCGGAATTCTGATTGTACTTTTTTGTATACCGCTTGTAGTGCTGGCTTTCACCGGATTAATGACAGATGTAAATCTGTCCGAAAATCCTATTGAAGCGCTGCCAATTGCGCTTTTCGTCGCAGTACCGGTAATCTTACTTACAGGTACAATAATGGCTTTTGTAGGGAGAATTAGAGAAATTGAAGGAGGAGAGGAAGATGAAGCTTCTAAGTATTGAAAACATTCCGGGCAAAGAATTTGAAGTATTAGGTATGGTAAAAGGTACTATAGTTCAGACAAAGCATCTCGGTCGTGACTTTATGGCCGGTATGAAGACTCTCGTTGGCGGCGAAATTGTCGGCTATACCGAAATGTTAAACGAGGCAAGGCAAATTGCTGTAAAGAGAATGGTTGATGAGGCATCAGCTCTTAATGCCGATGCCATAATCGGAATTAGATTCGGTTCATCCCAAATTATGCACGGAGCTGCCGAGATAATCGCCTATGGCACTGCAGTAAAAATGAAATAGTCTATAAAAGGTGTAGCCTAGATAATATCAGGCCACACCTTTTCCTTTTCTGCTAATACTCTTTTGCCTCTTCCTTGCCTTGAAGCATTCTGGCAGCCCCTTCTGCAAGAGCTTCCATTTCCTTTTCTCCTGCCATTACAACAAAGTTGCCGATATGTCCGGCATAGGCTTCGATCATATCGTTAAGCATCTTGGATCTGGCAATACCTCCGGTTAAGATTACAGCATCGACCTTTCCCTTAAGAGGAACTGACAATCCTGCAATGGCCTTAGCAATTTGATACGCCATAGCCTCATAAATTTTAGCAGCATATTCATCGCCGGCTATTATACGTTCTTCTATCTCCAGGCAATCCTTTGTTCCGAGGTATGAATAAAGTCCACCTTTTCCGCTGATAACCTCTGCAACATCCTTTTCAGAATACATTCCGGTAAAAATCAGGTCCTTGAATAAAAGAAGGGGAACTCCGCCGCTTCTCTCCGGTGCCATAGGACCGTCGTCATAGGCTGCAGTGTCTATAATTCTTCCATCCTTCTGGGCATTGACAGTAATACCTCCACCCATGTGGCAGACAATAAGGTTAAGGTCTTCATATTTTTTCCCTACGGATTCTGCATATCTCATAGCCTGTGCTCTGGAGTTAAGCACATGGCAGCATCCGTATTTCTCAACCCCTGCCATACCGGTAACCTTAGCAACCTCAAGGATCTCACATCCCATTGGCGAGTCATAAATAAAAGCAGGTATCCCAAGCTCTTTTCCAATTCCATAGGCGATCAAAGCTCCTAGGCTTGATGCGTGCTGAGGCAGCTTAGGATCTCTCATTCCATCACAAAGCTTAGGTGTGACAAAATATCCGCCGGCCTCAAGTCCGATTAGCATGCCTCCTCTACCTACAACGGCGGAAAGCTGCGACATATCATACTCTCTGCTTTGTAATTCTTCTAAGATGAATTTTTCTCTGTACTTTTCTTGATCACCGATATTTTCAAAGCCGCTAATTACATCAACATCGTGAAAAACATTGGTTTCA
This sequence comes from Peptostreptococcaceae bacterium pGA-8, assembly GCA_900112915.1. GTDB lineage: Bacteria > Bacillota > Clostridia > Peptostreptococcales > Anaerovoracaceae > S5-A14a. The sequence goes on from FONK01000009.1 coordinate 66,978, forward strand.
AACAAAGCTCTGCCTTTTCTGAAAACAGCAATTTTAGTGGAAGTAGAACCGGGGTTAATGGCTAAAATGTCTTTTATTTCATCCTTAATTTCAAAAAACATCAGATAAATTCCTTTTCAACATAAGGGCTCGTTGCCACCTTAAGCATTCCACCATATCCAAGAGTGAAGTCAACAAGATCTCCAACCTGATAGTCATCCCCCGTCCCGGTCATATCTAAAATAATGTGGTCAGAGCTTCCACCCATAATCTCAATTCTTTCATCACAAGGTGTCATAGAGCCTAAATCTGTATCCTGCTTGCCAACGGCAATTATAGCCCTCTTCATAACTCCTCTGTCCTCATAATAAGGCTTTTCACCGAAAGCATCTACACCAACCTCTCCAATTGGCAGTGACGGCTTTTCCTTAAGCTCAACTATCTGCGCTCTCAGAATAAGGGCATCGTCTACAGTGTTGGGCAGCTTAGTTTCATAGGCGGTGTCATTGCCAAGAAGGAAGGACTCGCCAAGTCTTAAATTGTTAATGCCTTCAGGAAGCTCGCCCTTATCTATTAGATAGATTGAGCTTGAGTTTCCGCCGGACACCATATTCAAGCTGATATTGAATTTTTCTTCAATTCTTCTTCCAATTTCCACAAGCTGGGAAAGATTATCCTTTTTAGGAATAATCGCGCCATAGCAGGTTAGGTTAACACCGATTCCATAAAGATTAATATGATCCATTTCAATAATTTCAGCAACAGCATCCATTATCAGCTCTTCATTTTGGAAGAAAAAGCCTTCTCTTAAATCTCCCAAATCAATCATCATCAGGATGTCCTGAACCTTGCCAAATCTCTTCGCTTCAGAGTTAAGTAGCCTAATTGTGGACATTTCGGAATTAAAGCAAAGGTCTACATGTTTAACAACCTCTGAGACCTCGCTGTGCATAGGAATTCTAAGGAGAACAGTCTTTTTCCCCTTTTCTCTCGCTACGGCTGAGAAATTAGCTATATTTTTTACTCTGGAATCAGCAATGAAGTCAACCTTCTCATGGGCTGCAATCATTTCTACAAGCTTCTTTTCTGCACATAGGCCTTTGGTTACAATCATAAGTGAGCAATTTCCTCTGTCCTTGGTGATTTCAGCAACAGCATCCAGATTTCCCTTTAATTTTTTCAAATCTACAATAAGTCTCGGGTACATTTTTTCCTCCAAAAATTCTATTTAATATTATTTAAACGTTTCGCTCAGGGCAATGAAGCCTGAAGCAATATTTGCACTGGTGGGTACAATCAAGGCTTGCAGAGGTCTTATTTGCCGGCGGCTTGCTTTCCTCCGCTTTTCTCTGAGCCATCTTGTGCTGATTACAAGCATCCAGCTCTTCCGGCGTCATATCAGGAATAGTCTCCTTCTGTCCGTCAGCTTTATTTTTTTTGGCTTCAGCCGCTGCGGCTCTATCGTTGGCACCGCCTATTTTTTCTTCCTCCTTGTATGCAGTCATATCATAGCCGAGAGCTTCCATCTCTTCAATGTGCTTCTTGTATTCTGCATCTCGTTCCTCAGCTTCCTGTTTTTCACGAACTAAATCTCTGATATAGAATTCTCTTTCAGGCTTAAATTTCTCCTTCGGGAATTTTATATCTAAAGATTTTTCAAGAAGTCTGATTGCAGCCTCTCTATGAGTTTTACTTAGAACTCCAAGGGATGCCATTATATAATCATTATCAACTAAAATTTTTGCATGCTGAGTCGGGAACAGCAACATTCCTGTCTCATTATGAGCAGCAATCTCCTTCATTATTTCAACTCTATGAGGAAGTCTTGTTAATGCTCCTCCGGTTCCTACAATATACTGAACCTGTGTTAAATCCTTGCCTTCAGCTACTGTACTTCTTCCTGACGGTCCATAGATATACCTGATAGTCCCGGCGTGACGTTCAACAGCCTTGATAACCGCCTCTTTTGTTAAGCGTTCAACTAACTTGAATTCAGCCTCAGTTTTAGGAATCGCAACATAGGACTCCAATGTCTCATCTAAGTCAATTCCCATTTCAGCACATTCTTCTCTGAGCTTTTCTTCGCCTATAGACTCAATAACCTTCATTCTATTTACATATACACCCAGGTCACCTTCTACAGTTCTCTTAGCCTTAGGCTCCGGTGATATTAAAATTCTTGCAACCTGGTCAGACTCCGTGGCTACAGAGTGAAGGTCCGTTGTAGCACCGCCAACATCGAGAACGATTAGGTCTCCAATGCAATCATAAAGCAGCTTTGTACATTCCATAACCGCTCCCGGTGTAGGGATAATCGGTCCTGTAACCATTTCTCTGACATGCTCCATTCCCGGCGCATGAATAATGTGTTTTTCAAAGGCATCCTGTATAACTCTTCGGCAAGGCTCAACATTTAATGTATCTATTTTAGGATATACATTTTCTATCTGATAAAGCTCCTGTCCACTTTCTTCATCGAAAATAAGGGCAATCTCTTCCTGATTTTCAATGTTCCCGGCATATACAACAGGAATATTAAGGTTCATGGACCTTATCATTTCTGCATTATATATCGCTGTATCTCTCTCACCGTAGTCAACACCACCGGCGATTAAAATCAAATTAGGCTTTATTTCTTGAATTTTCTTCAAGTCGGTTCTTCTTAGCCTGCCTGCCGTTACAAAATGCAGAATTCCACCTGCTCCAAGAGCCGCTTCCTTTGCAGCCTTAGCCGTCATATCATAAACGAGACCGTGAACAGTCATTTTTAGTCCGCCGGCAGCTGAGGAGGTTGCCAGCATCTGATCATATTCCAGGCTGTCAATTCCTTTATTCCTACAAAGATCATCGACTGCTCCCTGAAGACCAATTCTAACATCCCCATCCATAACAGATGTTGGAGCCTGCCCCTGACCCCAGAACACCGGATTTTCAGTATTAAGATCTGTGAATGCGTTTACAACCGTAGTAGTTGAGCCGATTTCAGCTACCAATACATCTACTTTCATACATCTCTTTCCTTTCTATTTAAATGCTTTACATATATATTCATTTCCGAAGGCATAAAGCCTAAGTGCTTATAGAATTCCCGAGCTCTGAGATTTTGTTTGCTTGAGTAAAACTGAAGTCTGTTGAAGCCCTTATCCTTGGCCAGCTTCTCAACATATTCCATTGCCATTTTCCCCATGCCCTCTCCCTGATACTCATCTCTAATGTAAAGATCATCAATAATCATTGCCTTGCCATGGGACCATATGCTGAAGATGCTCATAAGATTTATTATCCCAACCGGTTTTTCACCGTCCATAATCAGAACCGGAGTAATCATTTCCGGATTTTCCAACGCTTCTTTGAAGGTTTTCGCAAAAACCTCTCTGGATGCTTTATTTGCATCACCCCAAATGTCGTCTTCATTTATTTCGTAATCCATAAACTCCTTATTCAGCTCTATCCAAATGCTTTCGTCGTCAGGTGTACAAATGTGAAAATCTACCATCTTTTCATTCTCCTCACAAAACAGTTTTTTCCTTAAACATTATATCATATCGCAGAGTATTTTCATCTAATTGTTTACTAAAATTTCAACAAAAAAGACACCTTCAAGGGTCTTTCAACTCTCAAAGGTGTCATATATGTCACAGTGTATAACCGAAGCCTACGCCTACTGTTATGCTTTCGGTTCCTCTACAACTTCTCCTCTTCTTCTTCTGCTCTCTTCAACCAGGAATGTAGCAACGTCGATACCGTGAGAGTCTCTTCCGAAGCCCTGATCAATACCGGTCTTAAGTGCTTCTTCAGGAACTACCTGTGTACCACCTGCGCAGATGATAACATTGTCTCTGATACCCTTTTCGATTGCCAGCTCATTGATTCTTTTCATGTTCTTATAGTGAACATTGTCATGAGAAATGATTGTTGAAGCAAGGATACCCTGAGCATCAAGCTCAATAGCAGCGTCAACAAGCTTTTCAACCGGAACTGAAGTGCCAAGGTAATGAACCTCAATACCCCACTTTTCAATTCCACCGTGCTTGATGTTGATGATTTCACGAAGACCTACTGAGTGCTCGTCTTCTCCAACAGTTCCGCAAACTACTCTAATCGGATGAGCTTCAATGTCGGCATAAAGCTCAGCATCGCTTAAATGATGCGGTTCCGGTGGAATTACAAGGGTGCTTGGATCGATATCAAACGGAACCTTACCCTTCATCTCAATTCTTGTACCTTCAGCCTCCTGCATTACTTCCTTAGAAGTAACTTCAGGGCTTTCCAGACCCAGCTTCTTACCAATTTCAAGAGCAACAGCCTCAGCCATTCTCTTTTCTGACGGAATCATCATGGTCATCAGGACAGTACCGTCCCCACACCACTCAACTTCCGGCTTAATAGCCTCGCCATCAAGGTATTTTTCAACCTTAGCAAGTCTGTTTGCTACATTGTCATCGTCAAGCTCGTCAATGTAAACGATCTTGCTTCTGTCTTCAAATGTACATCCGCCGATTAATGCTGCCGGATCTGCCGGATCTCCACCGTATTGTTCAACGTTGTTATATCCAAAGTGAGCAGTTACAGGTGCCATATAGTCCTCCTCTCTTTCAAAGATGAATCCATAGCCTACACCACCTGCAGATTTTCTGGCAATACCGTCACCGTTTCTTTCCGGATATTTTGCTGAATCTACGAAGAAGCCTTCTTCAACCGCATTGAAGTATCCACCGATTTCGATTATTTCTTCCATGAACAGGCAAGCTCTTTCCTTAAGATCTCTTGCATTCTCTCTTAGAGGGCCGTCATCCTTAAGCTGAACCATTTCCATAAGTCCGTCCATACCGATAAGAGCCTGCTTTGCATTGTCACAAGCTTCGATATTGTAGATGTGCCATGGAACGTTTCTTCCTTCGTCAGGAGTGATTGTGGACTGAATGTCAGCACGAGTCAGCTTGGAAATAAGCATGTTTAGAACGTGAGTTACAGTTGCTTCTCTTACAGATGAGCAAATGTACTTAGTGTTCTGCTGTGCTCTCATCTTGTATCTGTTACAGATGTCTCTAAGCGCTACAGCGTAAGGCAGGTCAAGGTATACGCAAGGTGCAGGTGTTGCACTTGGCGGTACTGTTGACAAGCTGATATTTTCAGGCTTGATACCTACCTTTTCTGAGAACAGAGAGTTGATTGCGTGCTGTACGATAAGCTCAGGCATTACCTTCCAAGCTTCTCTTGCAGTTGCGTTAGCGTTGTGAGCACCGTCAATCTGAAGCATATCGGCCCATGCCATAATCTTCTTTGATTCACAAGCATCAACAAAAGATCTTACCATGTTGATATCTCTGTAAAGTACGTTGTACTGAGGATCCTGGTGAGCACCGTTGATACCTTCCTCTGCAAACATTACAGCTACGTCCGGTCCTGCTACACCGGATACATAGGAATGGTAGTTAATTGGACGTCCAACTTCATCTTCAATTAGATCAAGAGCCTTTCTCTGTGCTCTAACCTGTTTTCTTGTAATAGGAACGCCACCGATACCCTGTGGTGTACCTTCCATAAGTCCGTCAATGTGAGACTGACCCATGTGTCTGATTACCATGATATGGTCTGCACCATGCCATGCTGTCATTCTCATTCTTCTGATATCATCTTCAAATCTACCGGAAGCGATTTCTGTAGTAATTACAGGAAGCGGTTGAGGGTCAATATCCTCAAAGAACTTTGCAGGTGGAAGTCCTACACTGTTCTTAAGAGGCTTTGACACATCCTTAAATACAAATGGTCCCATCTCAAGGTTAGGCGCCGGCTCTCTCCAGTGCCATCCTCTTCTTCTCGGTTCATACTTATCAAGATCCTTTAGAATTTCTCTAACGTCAAGTTTCTCATTATGCTTTAAAATCATATCCGCCATGATTATTTACCTCCCTTGAACAGCTCAACTGCTTCATCCCAGCATTTACCTTCTGCAAGTAAAGTACCTGCTTCAGGAATTGAGATGTTCTTAGCCTTTGAAAGCTTGTAAACAACATGTCCAGCTCCGTGACCCATAAGGCCTCTGTCCATGCACCCTTCTACTATTTTCTGTGTGTGTAGAGATGAAATTCCCATTCTCAAAAGAACGGCTCTCTCAACTGAAGGTGTTGTGTTCTTTCTTCCATATTCAAGAAGAGGGTTAACCACCTGTTCTGTTAATTCCCAGAACCTGTTGTAAAGTTCTTCGTCAGTAAGATTAGCTATATGCTTTCTTCTTTCTGCGAAATCGTCAGCTCTTTTCATTCTTTGTTCTCCTTACTTAATTATTATAGACCCAAGGTTTTCTTTACAAAGTCTACATCAGTTTTAGTTTCTACTGCTAAGAATTTTAAGTCGGCTTCTGTAGGAACTTCTACGCCTGCCTTCTTGCATGCTTTTTTAATAAGTGACTGTCTGAATCTGTTAAGGTCGGCTTCCTTATGCTTAATGAATGAAGGGTCCTTAGGAAGTACAATATTTACTCCCGGATTGTCTTCTTCCCTTGGATTGCCGAACTTAATTTCAATACCGTTATCTCTTGCGAAGGATAACTGAGGCTGAATGTGTTTGCCTGCTCCGGTATATTCAGTTTCACTGATTACAATTACCGCATCTTCAGGAAGCTCCTGAGCAAGTGAGAAAGCAGCGGCAAGTGCGGTGTTTCCCGCAGGTCCTCTTTCTATTCCTTCCAGGTTCGCAAGAGCTTCTGTCATGTACATAACCTCGCCCTGTGTAACTGTAACATATCTGTCAGTGTATCTAAGTGGTCTTGCAGCACTTCTTGGAACATCAGAATGATCCGGGTCTGTAGCATAAGGAACACCAAATCCTGTATGTCCGGTTGTGCAAGATTTCTTATTAAACTGAGAGTCGGAAGCCATATGAAGTCCGGTCAGGTCAATGGAAGCTGCAACCATTGTAGTGTTTACTGCTCCTGCCTTCTGGAGACCTCTTGCGGTTCCTGTAATCATTCCACCACCGGCATTTGTACAAACCACCATGTCCGGATCCTTGCCAACAAATTCACGGCACTGCATTGCGATTTCATAGCCTAAGGTTTCAACACCGGCAATACCGAATGGTGAATATAGTGATGCATTGAAATATCCCTTATCTTCCAAAATTGAAAGGAAGGTATAGAACAATTCAGGTCCTACTGTAAGCTGAACAACTTCAGCTCCATAAGCCTCACATTTTCTGGCTTTTTCAATAATTTCAGGCTGTCCTACCTGCTTTGAGTCGTAGCATTCCTGAACGATTACACATTCAAGTCCCTGCATTGCTGCCTGAGATGCAACTGCCGCACCATAGTTTCCTGATGTAGCTGCAATTACTCCCTTGTAACCAAGCTTCTTTGCATGGGCTACAGCGCAAGCCGCTCTTCTTGCCTTAAAGCTTCCGGATGCGTTTGCAGCCTCATCCTTAGCGAAAATTCTGGCACCATAGCCCGGTTTCGCATATTTTCTTGAAAGTGCGGACAAGTTTCTAAGCTCCAGAAGCGGAGTGTTACCAACTCCTGTTCTTCCCTGAATCTTACTAACCTCGTCAAGGGTATAGCCTGTTGACTTCATCAGAGCCTCGTAGTCAAAGGCAACGGAGCCTGATTCAAACTCGTTGTAGTCAAGTCCCAGAGCCTCTTTCATTATGTCGTTGGATCTTCCCATTACGGAATTATAATCTTTTGCTAAAGCCATTATTTTTCACCTCCGAACATAATCTCTCTAAGCTGCTTATCAATCTGAACAATTTCAGGAACAAACTTACCATAGCTATGTGTGTAGTATGGGTTCACTTCAATAAGTGTACCTGTAGCAAGTCTGTTGGCTGCAGTCATAACTGTAACTGTATCACCAATTTCAGCATCTTCCTGCAAAAAACCCTTTGTCCACATCTGTAAATCACAGCTCTGTGTATCTTCAGGAAGCTTTGCGGTTCTTTCCTCTGCCTTTAGAACGATGGCATGAATACGAACCCATTCTCCTTTTTTTACCATTTCATTCTCCTAATCTTTTCTTTATAAAGGCTGCAGCAAAAAAGCCACAGCCTCTAAAATATCTCAACATTATGTTATACCGGCTGTCGGCCCCATTGTAATATTCGGTGACCGGCCGGGCTGAAGAGAAACTATTTTACCAGCTTGCACTCTTCGTCTATAAGGTCTCTCATATCTCCCATGATAGCTCTTGGAACAGGAATGTCAATCATAGTCTTTAGACCCGGTCTTGCATTGATTACATGAGGAATTGTATTCATGATCATAGCCATTGTTCCGATTCCACCCTCGATTTCAGGAGTATTTGACATATTTACAGGTGGATTGCCCTGAATTTCCACATAGTCACCTGTGTGGATTCCAACCTGTTCAGGTTCGATCTGCTGTGGGTGATCCATTTCAATCTTAACCTCTCCATCAACAGTTCCCCAACCCTTCATTGCAACACCGGCAACCTGTCCGGCAGCAGCAAATCCGTAAGGTGACTTTCTGTCAACATCTGTTACGATCGGTTCCATATCCTGTTCAAACTTTTCAAGCTTCCAGCCTAATGCATCAGTGATCATTCCAACTGATTCAGCAAATCCTACATGACCTGCCATTGTTCCTTCAGCCTTTCTTCTTTCAAACTCTGCAACCTCCATACCGATTCCCTGCTCTTCCATTACAGCAGGTCCGAAAGGTGATAAGCTGTTAACTCTTCTTGAAACGATGTGATCAACTGTTTCGCAAGCACCTGTCCAAAGAATTACCAGAAGGTCCATGATAAGACCAGGGTTGATTCCTGTTCCCAGACAAGTAACGCCGTGAGCTTTACCAATTTCATCAAGCTTTCTGGCAAGCTCCGGTTCCTGAGCCTGAGGGTAAGCCATTTCTTCAGCTGAAGTAATAACATTCATTCCTCTTTCCATTACGAAAACAAGCTTGTCGTAAACCTCTTTTGTGAATGAGTTTGTGCAAACTACAACGATGTCAGCAGCTCCTTCTTTAATAACATCTTCAGGAGTTCCAACGATTACATCTTCTCTGTCTCCTCTTTCGATTCCCGGAACTACATCATACAGGCTCTTGCCAATCTTATCTCCGATGTCAATAGCTCCAACAATGTCAACACCCTGCTTCTTTGTAAGCATTTTGCCGATTCCGCCGCCCATAGCGCCTAGTCCCCAAAGGATTACTTTTACATTTTTCATTTGCTTTTCTCTCCTTTAACATAAATATATTTTGTTAATCTGATAAGTGTGCTCATCGCACTCTACAAATAGTACGCAAGTCTCGTGCCAAATTTAACATATATGGGATTTATTTGACTTTGGTTTTTTAAACAAAAAATAGTGGTAACATCTATAATCTTTATAAATTTACCACTATTTCAATAGCATTTTTCTTATCTATATCCCTGCTCACCCTTGATTTGTAAGGCTCATCTAACATTTTATGCAAATTATTTTGCTTTTTTATGCAAACTATTTTGCATCAAGCGGTTTTTACCCTTTTATTCCATACTTCTTCAGCTTGTGCTGAAGAGTCTGTCTCTTAATCTTCAAAACAGCCGCTGCCCTTGATATGTTACCGCTTTCTTCAATCATGACCTCTCTGATGATCTCCTTTTCCACATTGCCGAGATAATCGTCCAAAGGCCCCTTTCTATCCCAGTTTGCGGCACTTGCCCCGACCTGTTTAATATCGACAGGCATATAAAGAAGCTTTTCAGAAAGAGCATGCTCGTCTCCTGCCATGGCAACGGACTGCATTATTATATTCTCCAGTTCCCTTATGTTTCCCGGATAATCATATCTGCTTAAGGTCTTAATGACGGCCTCAGTCGGCATCCAAACCTGTTTTCCGAATCTTTCGCTGTGCTTATTCAAAAACTTGTCAACAAGGAGGGGAATATCGTCCTTTCTCTCCCTAAGCGGCGGGATAACAAGGTTTACAACATTTAATCTATAATATAAATCCTTTCTCAGCTTACCCTCTGCAATTAGTTTTTCAGGAGGCTCATTGACCGTTGCAATAATCCGCACATCCACCGGAATATCCGATGTTCCGCCAACTCTTCTTATGTAGTCCTCCTGAAGGACTCGGAGCAATTTACTCTGTAAGGGATAGGGCATAGCACTAATCTCATCTAACAAAAGAGTCCCCCCGTTGGCCTGCTCGAACAGTCCCTCTCTATCCATCGCCCCTGTAAAGCCCCCCTTTGCGGTACCGAACAAAATACCCTCCAGCAGGGCTTCCGGAAGGGCTGCACAGTTTTGTGCCATAAAGGGTCCGTCTTTTCTTATGCCTCCATAATGGATACTTTGAGCAAACAGTTCCTTACCTGTACCGGTTTCTCCATATATAAAAACACTGGCATTGTTGTCGGCTGCCCTTTTTGCTACCTCAACAACTCTCATAAAGCCTTCATTCGCCCCTACGATATCCTCAAAGGTATACCTTCTTATTGCGGGCTTTCCGATGGCTACAGCGGACTCCTTACGAGTCTTTTTTGTGCTCAGCTCTTGGATTGTATCACTTAAATTTTCAAGATGGGTTATATCCTTGGCAATTTCCATTGCGCCTATTGTTCTGCCGCCTAATTTGATAGGAACCGTTGTATTCAATGTGGTTATGGATTTCCCGTAAAGGTTCGTATAGGTCTGCTTCTTATTCTTGGTAGAAACCCCCTTCTTCAAGGCCTGATACATGGTGCTCTCATTTAGCCCAATGCCGGGAAATGCTTTGTGAAACAGCTTGCCTATAACATCATCCACTTCAATTTCTTCCATGGCTGCCATTGCTTTGTTATAGAAGAGTCCGGTTCCGTCCTGATCAACAATGTAAACTCCCTCTTCAATTTGTCCTATTAAAGTATTTATAATGTGTATATAATCTTCTCTTTCCATTTTTCAACCTCTCTACCGAGTATTTTAACATAGGCTTCAGGTGAATGCAAATATTTTTGCACCGCTTTTATCTTGACAAATCGACTATTAAGGTATATTGTAATTTGGCGATATGAAAGGACGGACATACAATGAGAATTAGAAAAAACGATAATAACTTAAATGAAGATTTTGATATAGAATTTATTGCTCAGGTGTCAGATTCACTGGCTCACCCTGCAAGGTTGGTGCTTTTTAGGCATATTATGCAAAAAAATCGCGCCATGGAAAATGTTTGCACCGGCGATTTGGTTGACGAATTTGACTATTCTCAGTCGACTATATCTCAGCATATGAAAAAGCTGACCGATTCAGGGCTAGTTGAGATCAGAAAAAAGGATAGGTTCTCATATTACTATGCAAACCTGGGCATTCTAATGAAGTATATTGATTTGACTAAAAAATACTCTATAATCTAAGCCTATTTATGATAGGGCTCCCCTTTACTAATTTTGAAGGCTCTATATATTTGCTCCAACAAAATAACGCGAATCATCTGGTGTGGGAAGGTCATATTGGAAAAAGAAAGCTGAAAGTCCGAGCGCCTTCTCACATTTTCACCAATCCCGGTAGACCCGCCAATTACAATTGCAATATTGCTATTGCCTGACAGGGAAAGCGTCTGCAGCTTATGGGCAAATTCTTCTGAGGAAAGGGATTTCCCCCACACCTCAAGGGTTATTACAAACTGATTGTCCTTTATGCTTTTAAGGATATCTTCGCCCTCCCTTTCTCTGCCGATCTGCTCCTCGGCAGCCGATGCCCTTTCCGGAACCTTAAACTCCTTCAGCTCTATAATCTGAACTTTACAATAAGCCGACAGCCTCTTCATATATTCCTTGATTGCGTCAGCCCAATATTTTTCTTTCAATTTACCAATACAAATTACAGTAATATTCACCTAAACCTCCATTAAGCCGGTGGAATTATCCTTTAAAATCACCTGCATATCCAAGTGGCTTCCCACAAAAAAGTCTTCTCCGAAAAGCTTATTCTCTACAGTCATTTTCGCCTGTATCGGACTGTTATTTTCCGATGATAAATGGGCTAGCATGACCTTCGGCTTTTTCCTTCCATCTATCTCCTTTAGAAGTCGACAAATACAATCTCCTGCAGCCTCATTGGAGAGATGTCCGTAGTCTCCCAATATTCTGCGTTTTAAACTATATGAATAAGGTCCGCATTTAAGTATGTTTACTTCATGATTGGCTTCAAGAATCAGCATGTCAGCACTTTTTATATGAGAAAAAATTTCATCGGTTATTATCCCGGTGTCTGTGACAATTGTAATCTGTTTGCCCCCATGAATCAATGTATAGCCTGTAGGTTCAGCAGCATCGTGCGATAAATTAAAGGGATGTATATCAACATCACCTATTGTAAGCCCCGGTCCCTGCTCCTGAATTTCGGAATAAACCTCCGGAGTCTTTTGCCCAAGCATATCCCTGGTACCGTGAGAGGCAAAAATCTCAGCGTTGAAGGCTTTTTTCCTCATAGTTCTCAGGCTCTGAATATGGTCTGAATGCTCGTGGGTTATCAATATGCCGTTGACCATGTCCGCAGTTACGCCACATGATGAAAGTCCGTCTATGATTTTTTTGCCCGATATACCCGTGTCAACTATTATATTTGTAGTATCCGTTTTTATAAAATAGCTGTTCCCCCAGCTGCCGCTGGAAAAGGAACAAAATCCAAAGCTCATTGGTCGTTTCTCCCGTGTAATTTTTCTTAATTTAGCTAGGCATTAATTATATCACATTTCTAAAATTTTAGTTGTACATTAATGACAAATTGATATAATATTATTGTTGGAAAAGGAAGGAAAATATGGAAGTCATAAATATATACACCGATGGTGCCTGCTCGGGTAACCAATCAAAGGAAAACTTCGGTGGCTGGGGTACGGTGCTGGAATTTATGGGGCGACAAAAGGAGCTCTATGGAGGTACAGCAAATACAACCAATAACAGAATGGAATTAACGGCTGTAATTGAAGGCTTTAGTGCTTTGAAAAAGTCCGGTCTTACGGTGAGAGTTTTTACCGACAGCAGCTATGTAGCCAATTGCTTTAGAGAAAGCTGGCATATAAACTGGCAAAAAAACGGCTGGCTTACCTCTAACAAAAAACCCGTGGAAAACAAGGAGCTTTGGCAGGAGCTGCTAAAGCTGATGGACGGTCATCATGTTAGCTTCTATAGGGTTAAGGGGCATATAAATTTGGAAAGTAAGTCTGTAAATGTTAAAAAACATTACGAAAAGTTTTTAGCTATAAACGGCAATGATTTTTCAATGGATGAATTCAAATACATTATTAAAATGAATAATATTGTTGACGGCCTTGCCGTTAAAGGGGCTGAAGAGGCAAAAAGTAAGGAGATTTAAGATGAATGAAAGAAGAATAGGTACCATTTCTCGTGGTCTTAGAGCACCAATTGTAAAGGAAGGCGACGATCTTAGGAAAATAGTTGTAGATACAGTTCTTGACGCTGCCAATGCGGGAGAATTTGAAATCCATGACAGAGATGTTCTTGCTGTAACAGAGTCTATTTTAGCTCGTTCTCAGGCCAACTATGTATCCATAGACAATATCGCTGAAGATGTAAAATCCAAACTGGGCGGAGAAACCATCGGTGTAATTTTTCCAATCCTAAGCAGAAATAGATTTGCTATTTGTTTAAGAGGTCTTGCAAGGGGTGCGAAAAAAATCGTGCTTATGCTAAGCTATCCTGCTGACGAAGTTGGTAATCATCTGGTTGATATTGACCTTTTAGATGCAAAAGGCGTAAATCCTTACTCAGATGTATTGACGGAGGCCAGGTTCGAGGTTCTTTTCGGGAAGTCAAGACACACCTTCACGGGAATGGATTATGTTGCCTACTACAAGGGATTAATCGAAGAAGAGGGCTGTCAGGCTGAAATAATCTTCTCCAACAATCCAAGAACAATTATTGACTATACTGAGAATGTCCTAACCTGCGACATTCACACCAGAGCAAGAACCAAAAGGCTTCTAAAGTCAGCCGGTGCTAAGGTTGTCCTGGGGCTTGATGATATTATGACCGACTCCATTAACGGCAGCGGCTTTAATCCAAGCTACGGTCTTCTCGGCTCAAATAAATCAACGGAAGATAAGGTAAAACTTTTCCCTACTAATTGCCAGCCCTTCGTTGACGGTATACAGGCGGACATCAAAAAAGCCACAGGAAAAAACATTGAGGTAATGATATATGGTGACGGTGCTTTCAAAGACCCTGTCGGTAAAATTTGGGAACTTGCAGATCCGGTTGTATCTCCGGGATATACTTCAGGTCTTGAAGGAACTCCAAATGAGGTTAAGCTAAAATACTTGGCTGATAACGATTTTAAAGATTTGTCCGGCGATGAGCTTAAGGCTGCAATCAGTAAATATATATCCGAAAAAAAGGAAGATCTTGGCAACTCCATGGTAGCGCAAGGAACAACACCAAGAAGATTAACCGACTTAATCGGTTCACTCTGCGACCTGACAAGCGGCAGCGGTGACAAAGGCACGCCTTTTGTTTATATCCAAGGATATTTTGACAATTATACAGTGTAAAATTGAGGCCTATAGGGCAAAATTAAACCATTGTTAATAAGCTGATATTGATTATCGGATAAAAAAGAGAAGTATCTATATTCCCATAGATTACTTCTCTTTTTATAGTCTTAAGGAAATTATATTTAGCCTATACATCAATGCCGTACTTGAATTTTATTCTCTCAATTTTGTCAATGAGAGGCTTTGCAAGAATCCAAAGGAAAATCACGGTAGCTACGGCTAAAATCGTGTTATACCAAACAGCGGCTCCGTAAATCGTTGCAATTGATGTCCAAGATGCATCTTGATAGAATCCGAATATGGTCCACAAATCCACAATGAGTCCATATATGTAGCCTGACAGCAGTCCAAATGCGCATATGGCTATTTTGTTCTCTGCTCGCCTTCCATGACAGAATATAAGTCCCCCAATGAAGCCAACCGTGCCCAATGCCAGCATTTGCCACGGTGTCCACGGCCCTTGCCCTGCAAAAAAGTTCGATACAAAGGCAATCATTGCACCGACTATAAATCCTGCATTTGATCCCAGTGTTGCTCCTGCAATTATGGCTATTGCCAGCACAGGTTTAAATTGAGGAATCATAAAAAACGCCTGCCTGCCGGCTACTCCGATTGCTATAAGCACAGCCATTACAACCAGCTTTCGTATTTGTGAGTTTTTTCGCTCAAAAGAGGCGAAAAACGGAACCATAATGTAAATACATATTAACAGGCTGACTAAAAAATAGGTATTATGTCCGCCGAATTTTATCCCCATGGCCAGGGTCACACCCATAAGCAGCCCGATAAACATGCTCATTGCAATTCTGAATACCTTATTCTCTCTTAATTTCCTGAGGGGCTTTTCTTTCTCACGAAATTCATAAATTTTAGGTCCTTCAGTGTAATACCGACTTTCTCCACCATTGTCAGGGTCATCATCATCTTCAGAGGAGCCTTCTTCCTCCTTTGTAAAATTCTCATACACCAGCTCCGATACATCCTTTGATGTAACGGCATTTTTAAAGATCTTTCTGGACATTCTGTTGGCAGCTGTCGTGTAAAAGCTATTTCCGGAAAAGAATTCTCTAGGTGTATTTATGGAGGTTATGCCGCCATCAAAGAACATTGCACATCTGTCGGCATATTTGCTGCAGAATTCAATATCATGGGATACCATAATAACGGTCACTCCCTCTTCAACCTTCAGCCTTTTCAAGATTTCTGCCAGCTTAATTTTAAAATGATTATCAAGTCCCTTAGTCGGCTCATCTAAAAGCAGCAGTTTAGGGTTGAGAAGCAGGATTTTTGCCAAGGCCGCTCTTTGCTGCTCTCCTCCGGAAACATCATATGGATGATGTTCCAAAAGATGTTCAATTTCTACAAGTTCGGCTACACGCTGAATTTCACGAGCCTTAGTCTCCTTGGATATGTCTTTTTTGTCCAGCATTTCCATCAAGTCCAGCCTGATAGTCTTTTCGACAAATATGGCTTGAGGATTCTGTGGCAACACACCGAGCATTCCTGAGAACAGCTCATCTTTTCCATACTTATCAAGGGCCTTACCATTTAATGTAATTTTTCCTCTGTAGGGAATATTAATCCCGCTGATTAAGGTTAATGTAGTAGTTTTACCCGTACCGTTTCCGCCGACAATGGCAAAGGTTTCTCCATCATATACCTCTAAATTCAGGTCTTTAACTACATCCTTCTCATCTCTGCCATATCTAAACCAGACCTCCTTAAGTCCCACCTTAACCTTAGCCTTGTCAGGGGAAAGCTCTGTGGCCTTATCCGTAGCTTTATATTCATTTAAATAAATCCTTCGCCTTGCAAAAATCCCTTCCAGCCATCGTCTGCCGCCACGAACATCCAAAGGAGTTTCTCCTTCAGCTTGGGGCATTAGCTTTTTTGTCTCCCAATAGGCTTGGAATGGTGCAGGCATGGCTAAATACATCGGATTTCCCAGTTCTGCAAGCTTTTCGGCAACTACAGCAGGGCTGTCCTCTAAAATCACTTCTCCATGTTCCATTACAACCACCTTGTCAGCAATAGGGAAGACCTCTTCAAGGCGGTGCTCAGTAATTATAACCGTTGTACCGATTTCACGATTTACCTTTTTAACTGTATCCAAAAAATCAGATGCTGCAATGGGATCCAGCTGAGATGTGGGTTCATCAAGAATCAAAACATCCGGCTGCATTACCATAACTGATGCTAAATTTAGCAATTGCTTTTGCCCTCCGGAAAGAGTTGAAACATTTCTGTCGAACCAAGTCTGAATGCCGAAGAAGCTTGCCATCTCCGAAACTCTTACCCTTATGGTTTCATTATCATATCCGAGATTTTCAAGTCCGAAAGCTAATTCATGCCACACCTTATCAGTTACAATCTGGTTGTCCGGATTTTGCAAAACATATCCTATGGACTCTGCCTGAGTACGCTGAGAAATCTGAGAGAGCTCTCTTCCAAAGAATATAACTTCACCGCTTTTCTCACCATAGGGCATCAGGGTTGTCTTAAAATTTCGCAATAAGGTGCTCTTACCACACCCCGATTTCCCGCACAGACAAACAAAGCTTCCACTGTCTACTGAAAAGCTGACATTTTTTAAAGTTTCCTCCTCGGCGCCCGGATATTTGAAATTTAAATTCTTGACTTTAAACGCTTCCATTTTAAATCCTCTTGAAAATCAACTGCCAGCGGTATGCTGCTAAATAAAAAATATGCTATAAAGGTGACTATACTTCTTAAAGTAAATGGCGGAAATATGAATTTAGGGTAGTATTCTAAATTCGCATCGCCGGTGACTATACCATAGGTGATTATTATCGCCATGGTAACCATAAATAATGTCAACCGACTGTCCCTACTATCGAATCTATACTTGAAAAAGCTGGTTCTACCCCTGAGTCCAAATCCTCTTGATTTCATGGAATCACCCAAATCTACGGCATTCTCAAGTCCCCAGGTTGTCATAACCGAAATTATCTTCATTCCATGGCGAGCCCTGTCCATCCGGCTGCCATTCGATACATCTCTGCCTATACATTTTTGGGCATTGGATATTACACCGATTTGCTTATTAAATCTTGGAATAAATCTTAAAACCATAGAAAACAACAGGTTAAGACCTGGGATTATTCTACCGAAAACATGCATTAGCTTATCACTGGTCATAACATCGTTGAAGGTATAGAACCACAGAATTACAGTTCCAACCATAAAGGCTGCCGCAACACCAAAGAGCATTGCCTCAAGAGTCATCGGATTTCCTCTTAAATAAAATAATATTGTCTGACCCCTGTGGTTAAACAAGGGATTAAGCAGCGACCCGATAAGCATCATAGGGAAAATGAAACAAAATAAGGTTCTCAGTATCCTCCGCCTTCTCAAATATCCCCCATAGGCTGCCGCACAGATAAATCCTGTAAGCAAAACTATAGGGTGCTTAAGAATCATGGAAAATCCCAGAACCCCAATATAAAATATAAAATTGACATAAGGATTATATCCCGAAAACGCATCTCTCCTCATCACACACTTCCAAACAAATTATTCTTCAAGCTTTGCAGCAATATCCTTTCCATTGTTGCAGGTATAAATCCATAAAATTTCTTCTCCTCCCTTTAGCTTAAGCTTATCGCTGCCATAGTTTGGATACTTTCCATCTACCTTGTACATCCAGCCACTTTTTTTGCCACAATCTTTTTCAAACAGGTTTCCTATCGCTTCAACATAAGCCGCCCCATAGGATGTATCCCCTTGATAGGATGTGTGTATTTCCCTTTCTCTAGTAGTGCGAAGAAGCATCTCTAAAGCCGTATCACCCTTCTTTAAAGTGATTTCGGTTCTGGGGAGAATAATTCCGTCGTCAGGTACAACCTCTGCAACGGAAGCCTTAAGCTTGCCGGCAGACTTCATCTCCGCAGCTGTTTTGCACTCAATTGTTATATAAGCCTTCTTTCCTTCCGCGTTAGGTTCGTTTCCGCCACAAGCTGACAAAAGCCCCAAAGCCATTACAATACAAGCTATCAGGGTTATCACTTTTCTTAATTTTTTTGAATACATAAATATTACTTATCCTCTATCAACAACACTTTCTTTTTCTTCCTATCCGCCCAGGCATCTGCAATTGCATCAACCCAATTTGCCACCAGTTCAATATAAAACGGCAACAAAAGTATAAATTTCAACCAAGCCGGCATAATGTATATCACACCGTATAAAATCGGCTGCATGAAAACCATAGCTACAACTACTGCAAATGCTGCCTTTATACTGTGCCACGCACAGGTATATCCTCTCAAATTGAGAAATCTTCCTCTATAGTCCCAAAGTCTAACCTTAAAAATCACATCAAGAATAAACCCGGTCACCCACTCTACAAGTCCGACTACAAATAATGCCCCTATGACCATATGCGGCAGCTCATCTACAAGAGTGGACAACAAAACAATGGCAAGAAGCATAGTAACTCCATAGATGGGGCACATGGGTCCGTGAAGAAAGCCTCTTCGTTCATAATGGCCTTTTTTGACGCCGTAGTAAACAATCTCTCCGAACCAGCCTATCATCGCATAAAATTCAAAATATAATAAAAGTCTGATTATAACTTCATTCATAAAAGCCTCCCGGGTCTACTGACCATGAGTATAGGTTCCGTCACCGGAAATCGGCGTAATTTCACCACCGAATTTAGCCTTTCGCTTGACAAAAACGTCAAGAAAGGCCTTATTTCTGGCAAGAACTTCTCGAATTTCCCTATAGCTCTGTCCTCTGTAATTTTTCTGGTCAGCGCCAAAGCCTACAGCTTCTATACCCATCTTGTCAGCCAGATAAAGCGCCCTGTAAAGATGATAGCTCTGCGTTACAACAACAGCACTCTTCACCTGATAAACCCCCTTTGCTCTATAAAAGCTGTCATAGGTTGAAAATCCCGCATGATCACAAAAAATATCCTCTCCGGGAATCCCTTCTCTCTTTAGATATTCCAGCATAACATGAATTTCATTATGAGTTAAGGTCCCGTTGTCTCCACTTATTAAAAGCTTGGGAACAATGCCTCTTTTGTAAAGTAAAACCGCCGCCTTGAGGCGATCCTCAAGCATAGGCGTAGGGGTTTCTCTATCTATGATTCCCGCACCTAAAACTATGGCACACTGAGGCTTAACTGCCATTAATTCCTCAATTTCTGCATTTAAAATATCGTCTTTATCAGGTGTCAAAGCACTTACAATCTTATCCTTTTGGTTTGTAACCATTTGTGTACTGATATACATACCGGTGAAACCGAATAAAACAATAAGAAGAATTACAAGTGCTAAAAGCCTCTTGAAAAGTTTCTTTACCAAAATTCCCCCTTATATCTCAAAGCTCATGCAATCCATAAGCATTGGCATTTCTTGTGTTTATATGTTTTCCAGCTTCTGTTGTTTTGCAAAACTAACAAAAGTATGTTACAATTTACATGAATTTCAGATATATCTTCAGATATATTTATGGTTAAATTATTTACAATAGTATACCACAACCAGAAAGGTTTTCATAATGGAATTATTAGTTTCAAAAAATAATCAAAAATCCAATTCCATAATAAAAATTGGCAGTAATTCAAAAGGAAATAAACCTGTTTCTATAGGCGATGGCGGTCTTTCCATCATCGCCGGACCTTGTACAATTGAAAGCTATGATCAGCTGATGACGGCTGCCCATGGTGTTGCAAAGGCGGGAGCAAACCTGCTCAGAGCCGGCGCCTATAAGCCCAGAACCTCACCATATTCCTTCCAAGGTTTAGAGCATGAGGGTCTTGAACTTTTGTCAAAGGCAAAGTCGGAAACAGGCCTTGCAACGGTTTCTGAGATTATAGATCATGAGGATTTACCATATTTTGAAGATGTGGATTTGCTTCAGGTAGGAGCAAAAAATATGCAAAACTACAGCCTTCTCAAGGCCCTCGGTAGACAAAGCAAGCCCGTTTTGCTAAAACGTGGTTGGTCTAACACCTTGGAGGAGCTGCTTCTCAGTGCAGAATACATAGTTTCTGAGGGCAACCCTAATGTTATTCTATGTGAAAGAGGCATAAGAACCTTTGAGACCGGAACTCGCAACTCTTTTGATATAAACGCAATTCCGATGCTAAAAAAAATGACTCATCTTCCGGTCATTGCAGATCCCAGCCACGGTACGGGTATGTCAGACCTTGTAAAACCGGTTTCAATGGCGGCCGTTGCAGCCGGAGCGGATGGTCTGATGATAGAGGTTCACAATGACCCTAAGGCTGCCCTTTGTGACGGGTTCCAATCAATTACAGTTTCGCAATTTACTGCCTTAATAACAGGAGCAAGACAATATGAAAAAATTCGTAGTTTCTACTAATACATCTTACGATATATTAATCGGAAAAGACATAATGAAGGATGCCGGCAAGCTAATTCGTAAAAAGCTTGAACCATGCCGTGCCTCAATAGTAACGGATATGACAGTAAACAGCATTTATGCTCAGGTTTTGGTTACGTCTCTTATCGAGGCCGGTTTTCAGGTGTCTAAAATTGTTTTTCCATCGGGGGAACACTCTAAAAATTTAACTACATATGGAAATATCCTTGAGGCGCTGGCTGATGAAGGATTAACACGAACCGATGTAATAATCGCATTAGGTGGAGGTGTCGTCGGAGATTTAAGTGGATTTGCTGCCGCTACTTATATGAGGGGAATCAAGTATATTCAGGTCCCAACGACATACATTGCAGCTATTGATGCCTCCGTAGGCGGAAAAACAGGAATTAATCTGCTTTCAGGAAAAAATCTCGCCGGCGCTTTTTGGCAGCCTTCAATGGTAATTTGTGACTATAAGACCTTTGATACACTCCCAAGCGAAAAAATTCTTGATGGTGCCGCTGAGGCCATTAAACATGGGGTTGTATCCGACGAAAGATTAATTGAAAAGGTTCTCCAAGGCGACTATGAATACGTAATTGAGCGTTGCGTTTCTATCAAAAAATCCATAGTCGAGGCTGACGAAAGGGACCTGGGCCTAAGACAGCTGCTGAACTTCGGTCATACAATCGGTCATGGCATTGAGAAGTTAAGCTCCTATAGCATATCCCACGGTCATGCTGTTGCAAAAGGAATGGTTGCTGAGGCAAGAGCCGCTGAAGCAATGGACTTAACTCCTAAGGGTGTGTCAAAAGCCTTATCTGACATCCTTGAAAGGGCCGGATTTGATTTGTCTATTCCATTTTCACCGGATGATATATATAAATTTGCACTTTTGGATAAAAAAATCTCAGGAGATAAAATTTCCATTGTAGCCCCTGATTCCATAGGGAAATGTCATCTTCATAAAATATCCGTGCCTGAATTGAAGAAGTTTATTCAGCTTGGATTAGAACCGTAAAAATCAAACCCTGTGTTAAGCACAGGGTTTTCTTTTTCTCAAAACTAAAATCAACGCTGCCAAGGCGGCCGCTGAAAGCATTCCATAGACTCCAAGTGGAGAATTGTCTCCTGTAACCGGTGCCTTTTTTTCAGGAACTCCCGGTTTAGCTGGTGCAGCATATTCATTTGTGAATTCAAATGCCGCTTTATCTACAACCTGACCATCCTTTGTGATTATACGTTTTGAAACTAATTCATTATCCTCGCTGGTGACCATATATGTCACTGTGTATTTTGATTCATCGTACTTATAGTTTGCCCGGCCATCGTTTACCTCGCTAATTTCATAAACATATTTGCCCGGTTTTTCAAAGGTAATTATTCCAAATTCACTTTCACCTGAACCTGTAATTGTAGTCGTCATTTCTGCATTATCAAAATTATTTGGCATTGGTAAAGCTTGTATACCATGAGTCAATTCACTTAATTCCGGCTTTGCTTTTAGAACGAACTTAAATTCTTCAGCCTTATCCGGGTTTCCTTTAACAATTTTCTTTACAGGAGGGTCATCAGCTTCTACAGGTGTAAAGGTGAAAACATTATTAAATTTCATCTCCTTTACATCAGCTGCCTCACTGTCCTTAGCCTTTTCAGCTTTTTTCTGCAGCTTGGTACTATAAGTCCACTCTCCTGTATCCTTATCCTTCTTTACATTCACAGTCCACAGGTATACGCTTGTGTCATTTTTAAAATTTTCTTCCATTTCACTGGCGCCTGCGGCTTCAGTTATATAGTAAGTATATTTCCCTTCTGCTTTAAAATTAATTGTCCCAAAAGGCTTGATTAGCTTAGCAACGCTTCTTTCAGCACCGGTATTTTCTTTCCCCTTTGCGTCCTTCGGTAGTGGCTCACTTCCGGTTACTCCTTCTATATTGTAATTAAAGCTTATGTCATTAAGCTTATCGCCGGAATCTCCGCTAATTTCCTTTATTGGAGTCGGTACCTCGACAGGAATGCCCTTAAGAAGCCCTGCATTATAAACTAAGTATTTTGATTCTTCAACCGCCGGTGTTCCTATAGCTGAAGCTGATTTTTGATCTATCTCGGGCTTCATTGTCATATCCTTGCCGGCCTTCGTGAAGGCAATATATGAACCGTCCTCATTTAAATCAGTTGAAGGATTGTACACTATTATTTTGCAATTATCAACCTTTCCGGAAGTTGCAGTTCCATCAATTAATCCATCAAATAAATATTTTCCCGATTTGTCAGTTTTTCCTACAACTCTTAAAACTGGTTTTTCGGTTGATATATCATATAATTCAACCTTGGCATTTTCAATCGTGGGTTCTCCTTCATCCATTACGCCGTTAAAGTTCTTATCTTCCCATACATATCCACCCAGCTTTCCCGGTGTTGCCATTGCCGCTACCGGTTCTCCTGTTATCCATGATGAGCTTGTTGAATAGTGTCTCAGGAAGTATGGTGACCATACATTTACTTTATATAAATCTTCCGCTGCAGTCTTTGTGGTATCTAATGTCAAATCAAATGTGGCTTCTACTTTATCGCCATTATCGATGGTTTTCTTATCCTCTGTACCCTTCCAAACCAATCTTACAAAGTTGATTTCGTTCAGTTCATCGGTTTTCCATCCGGACACATCGTCCTGAGAATACCATTTATTCCCTGAACTCCACTCTTCATATTTACCTGTAGCTTTCGCATTTTTTGCATATTCTACTACGAATCCTTCCGGAACATCTTTCAAAGCATTTTTTAGACTCATCGTAAATGCAAACGCCCCTTCCGGATTCATTGCTTTACCCCAGTCCTCACCCTTCTTCGGGATTGCCCAATATACAGAAATTCCCGTTGAAGGCTTAGCGGTATTATTAGCCACGGTCAACTTATAATTTGTATCACTATACATACCCATAATGGTTGAAGGCTCCCCTTCCTTATAAGTTCTGTACCATGTATCATTCTCTGCCTTTTGTTTAATTGATGAAGATACCTCAAGGCCTTCTGCTGCAACCAGCCTGAGCCCGTTAAGCCTGCTTAACCTCTCGCCAGTCTGTACTTTACCTGTGTTTTCTAAATTAAATTTATTTGTATCCAGTAAAGATCTGTACCATAAATTAGGTGCATAGGTTATAGGATAGTCTGTATCTCCATTAAATTCTGCCCAAAAAACATCATCAAAGAAGCCTTCCGGATCAGATAAATTAGGTGAGTAGTCAAAGGATATCCATAGCCCGTTGTATTCATCCCCTGTGGATAATGGCATATTTGACCATGTCTTAGCCTGAATGGAAGTTCTACCTAAAAGTCTTGAATGATATTTATCAACAGGATCGGTAATTCCGGTAAAATCAAGCTTATATAATCTAGCCTTCGGGTACTTCGCCTTTATGGCCTCTGTAGGCTCCATTTCTTTTATCTCAGGCTGAACGATGTCGCTTGGACTCTTATAATATTTATCTCTTATTGATGCGAGACTCCAATTAGTAGCCTTAGTATGAACCTTAATGTTTTCATAAGGCTCACCAAAGGGACTTATCATGTATACAGCATCAAGTAGCTGTCCATTGTAGTTGCCTTGATAATGGTGTATAGAAGTTACAACATGATTATCTTTTGATCCTGTCTTTAGAGCAACAACTTTATCCTCATATGCCAAGGTATGTCCAATGATTAAAGATTTACCTGTTAATCCGTTATACGCTCTGCCTACAATTGTTGTATAAGCAGAATTTTGACCCTCTTTAGTTGAATTCAGCTTATCATCTGCTGTTCCCGGCAAATCACCGTTGGTATTAGCAATTTCAAGTCTATGCTCTATTGGCCCCCAATTCTTTAATTCATAAGTTTTTTCACTTAAAACTCTTCCCCAGAATTTATAAGCTTTGGCTGTACTATGATTATTTCTTGACGGTCCATCTATCAAATAGCTTCGTGCAGGAATTGTGCTTAGATTAAATTTAAGTGACTTAATATATTTACCACTATCCAAAGCAACACCTAAGTCACTTAAATGGATATGGCTTGCAGTTCCTGTATAATCACTCCATTCATCATCAATTTTTCCCGTTTTACTGTCCCAAAGCTTATACTGTACCTTTTCAACTTTATGTTCTTCTATGCTCTTTGGAATTTCCTGGCTCATAACACCTACTGCATTGGTTCCCTTCCTGTCATAATTAATGGTTAGAGTCTTTGGTGCACTGTCTGCAGTACCACGGTTTCCTAATGTGAAGTATCCGATTCCTCTTTCCTGTATGAATTCATAGCCCGGTGATCCCATGTTTAAATTATAGCCGGAATCTGATTCATAGCCGTCTGTATATTTTTTCGGGTCATCATATTTAACTAAAGAAAAAACTTCTTCATAGGCACCAACTATGTCATAGGTCAATGAAGGGAATTTCTTACTATCAAAAGGCTCATATTCTCCTTCTTTGTAGTCTCTTCCATAATACCTTGCTTTGACATCTACAACTGAAATCTTAGCTGTTGAACCCGAAGGGAATTTTTCTTTGTCGGCAAAAGACCAGATCGGGTACACTTTTAGCTCTTCTTGCGGATAAGTTATTTTATCGTTAAAGGACCATGTATATCCTGTATATCCCTCCGGAACCGTATATCCATTTTCCGTTTTCTCACCGGCTTTAGTTTCAACAACTGCAGCACCATTATAATCAGCATCCGTTGAAAATTTCTCAAATTTTGCACCTTCCGGAGCTAAGTATGTAATAGAAAACCTTGTAAAGGCTGTTCTTTTTGTATATGTATCTCCATTGGGAATAGGGGCTGTGTAGAAAAATTCACTTCCTGACATCTCACCACCCTCTATTATTTGAGGATTATAGCTTGCTTTCCAGCCTTTTGAATAAATTTTATTTTCATCATTTTTAATTGTAATTTTATCAAGGGTAACTTCTTTAGTAACATTACCATTAATTGACTGGCTTACAGTAATTGGAATTGAATTGGTTTTCTCCTTTGAAATCTCATCATAAAACCAAGCCGTACCGGAGTTCCACAGCTCTTTGTTATATACATCTCTAAATGCGGTAAAAATAGGAATGCTGACCTTAACATTTTTTGCATCATTCTTTTCATCTCTTCCAAAATACTTCAGTGTAATAGTTCCGTTACTTTGATCAGTCCCTAAAACAAAAATATTTTTCTTACTGTCATCAGTTTGCTTGTTAGGATTAATTTTTTCCTTCAATGTCAAATCCGTTCCCTTTACAGCATACTCCCGATTATAGTCCTCTCTAAAAGCAAGTCCTTTTGGGATTGAAACTTCAATGGTTTTATCAGCTCCAGCTCCAAATGTTGCTTCGATATTCAAAGTCATTCCTTCAGTATAAGTAAGATCTAAAATCTCCGTGTAATCCTGATTTAACAGATCATATTCCTTTTCTTTGTAGTTAACAACTACTTTATCAAGGGTTGTACCCGAGCTTAAAGGCGCAGTGTCACCTTCCTTAAGGTCGACATTATCTGAAGGCGGCATTATGCCGCTACCGTCATCAGCTGCTGCTTCTTTTTCGTCCGATTTTGCCAAAGTCTCTTCTACATTTACATTTGCCATGTCATCAGTAGTGCTGACATTATTTGGTTCTGAAATTTCCACCACAGAATCATTATCAGTCATTACTTCAACATTTTCTTTCTCTGCACCGTGGTCGCTTTCCAGTGCATAGGCCGGAAAATAGGAAAAACATACCACCATCATAAGTAACGTAGCCATAAATGATTTGCTTTTCTTAAATTTACTTTTTCTATTCATCTTTTCATCCTTCCATTTCACTAATTTATCAAAAAAATAAGGCAAAATGGCGTATCTAAGATACACCTTTTGCCTTGCACAACAATTATATTAATATTGGCCTATACCTGTCTGTCTGTCTGTCTGTCTGTCTGTCTGTCTGTCTGTCTGTCTGTCTGTCTGTCTGTCTGTCTGTCTGTCTGTCTGTCTGTCTGTCTGTCTG
>FONK01000014.1 GCA_900112915.1 Peptostreptococcaceae bacterium pGA-8
ATATGCTCTTATCAATACCACCCAAATACAGCGTTGCCCAAATTGTAGGTTACCTCAAGGGGAAAAGCTCATTGATGATTTTTGATAGGCATGCAAATCTAAAATATAAATATGGAAACAGACATTTCTGGTGTCGAGGATATTATGTAGATACAGTTGGCAGAAACAAGAAGGCGATTGAAGAATATATCAGAAAACAACTTCAAGAAGATATAGCCGAAGATCAAATAAGCTTGAAAGAATACATAGACCCGTTTACGGGTTGCAAGAATTGATAGACAAAAAGAAGCGCCTTTAGGCGCAGTCGGGAAATGATGTGCGATTGGCGAACCATTTTCGACGCGTCTTAAGACGCTGCTAGAACGAAGCCCTTCTAGGGCTTGTACAAACCACTAGTTTACTAGTGGTGATGATTACTTAAGGGCTTATAGGCGGCTTATAGGACAAAAAGTGTTACTTAAGACTTCAGCTACAGCCTTACTTCAACCTGTCTATTTAAAACTAATTCATCTTCTGATACACGGCAATCGTAGGCATAAATCTCAACCCCCTTTTTCTCGGCATCTTTCAATGCTTCTCCAAAGGCTTCTTGCGCTTCATAATTCGGAGAAAAATATTTAACATCCTTCATTTGGATAACAAATATAATGTATGCCCTCATCCCCTCTTCGATTACCTGCTCAAGCTCTTTTACATGCCTAAGTCCCCGCTCTGTTGGCGCATCAGGAAATAATACTGCTCCATCATTTTCAAGAGTTACTCCCTTTACTTCTATAAAGGCTTTTTCCCCTTTACAGTCTTCAATATAAAAATCAAATCTTGATTTCTTAAACTGCTTCTCTCTCCTTATTAGAACTAATTCGTCCATACCCGAAAGTTTTATTGCATTAGACTTAAGACTCTCATCGACGACCTTATTAGGAGCTTGAGAATCCATATTGATGATAAATCCCTTCTTTATGACAGATATTAAAGAATACCTTAGCTTTCGTTTCCTCATATTACTTTGAAAATCTTCCAGGAATACTGTTGTATTTGGCTTTAGCAGCTCCTTACATCTACCGGTATTTTTAACATGAACAGTTTCAACCTCTCCTTGTATTTCAACTTTTGCAACAAATCTATTTGGTCTTTCGATAAATATACCTTCAACTATATTTTTGTACTTCATAGATTGAATTTTAACAGATTTTACCGTATAATGTAAGGGTTAATATTGAGAATATTTATATAGGAGGAAAAATTGACTGCACCAAATCCAATAGCATTTACAATTTTCGGAATAGACATCATGTGGTATGGAATTCTAATAGGAACCGGATTTATCCTTGCAATATTACTATGTTACAGCAGAGCTTCCAAATTTTCTATTGAACCGGATGTAATACTGGATTTTGCAATATTTCTAATTCCGATTTCCATAATCGGTGCCCGTCTATACTATGTAGCCTTCCGCCTGGATTATTACATTGCCGATCCAATTGAAATATTAAATATACGTAACGGCGGATTAGCAATTCATGGTGGAATAATTGCAGGAGTTATCGTGGCATATTTAATTAGCAGAAAGAACAAAATAGATTTGCTAAATCTGGCAGATCTTGTTTTACCTGCAGTTTCCCTTGCTCAATCCATCGGAAGATGGGGTAATTTTTTCAACTCTGAAGCTCATGGCGGTCCTACTGATCTACCTTGGGCAATAGTTGTAAATGGTCAAAAGGTTCATCCGACCTTCCTGTACGAATCAATTTTCTGCATGCTGCTTTTCATATTCTTAATGCTTTTAAGCAAAAAACGTACTTTCACTGGTCAAATCGCTATGCTGTATGGCATACTTTATTCCGTTGAAAGATTTTTCGTAGAAGGTCTGAGAACCGACAGCCTTATGGTTGGTAGCCTGCGGACAGCACAAGTAATAAGTATACTGGCAATAATTATTTGCTCACTGGGCTATTTATATTTATCAAAAAAGAAACGAGGAATAACTAAATGAAGCTTGGAATTGTAGGTCTGCCAAACGTTGGCAAAAGCACACTTTTTAACGCAATAACAAAGGCCGGTGCTGAGGCTGCTAACTACCCATTTTGTACTATAGAACCTAATGTAGGCGTTGTTACAGTGCCTGATATTAGAGTAAAGACTCTCCATGAGGTATATAATTCAAAAAAAACCATTTATACAACAATAGAATTCTGCGATATTGCAGGACTGGTAAAGGGAGCCTCAAAAGGAGAGGGTCTTGGAAATAAGTTTTTAAGCCACATCCGTGAGGTTGCGGCAATTATCCATGTTGTCAGATGCTTTGAAAACGAGAACATTGTCCATGTTGATGGGGCTGTAAACCCGATTTCAGACATAGAAACTATTAATACAGAACTAATTCTAGCCGATATGGAAGTTCTGGATAGACGAATTGCAAGGACAACAAAGGCTCTTAAAAATGATAAATCTCTTCAAGGACAACTAGAAATTTTAAATAAGGTTCATAAATTCATTTCGGATGGTAAATCTGCAAGAGCAATGGAGTTGGATGAAGATGAAGCCTCTTTCGTTAAGTCATTGGATTTATTATCATATAAGCCAATTATTTATGTTGCAAACGTATCAGAAGAGGATGTTGCAACCGGTTCAAATCCCTATGTTAATTCAGTTAAAGAATATGCCGCCTCTGAAGATGCAGAAGCTGTTGTCATCTCTGCCGGAATTGAATCAGAAATTTCTGAACTTGATGACGAAGAAAAAGCTTTATTCTTAGATGAGCTGGGTATAGCAGATTCCGGATTAAACCAACTAATTAAAGCATCCTATCACCTATTAAATCTTATTTCATTCCTAACAGCCGGCGAAGATGAAGTAAGAGCTTGGACTATTAAGAGAGGAACTAAGGCTCCTCAGGCTGCCGGACGAATCCACACAGACTTCGAAAAAGGATTCATACGGGCTGAAACAATTGCATATGATAAGCTGATGGAATGCAATGGAAATCTGGCTATAGCTAAGGAAAAAGGGCTAATGCGCTCTGAAGGTAAAGAATATATTGTAAAAGACGGGGATGTAATGAATTTCTTATTTAATGTTTAATTAAATAAGCTTCATTTATCCGCCACATATAGCACAAGGTCCATAGCCTCGTTGAATAGCTTGGGCCTTTTCTATTTTTATATAATGCTTATTTAGTGATTTGCAGTTGCTTAGATGATAATGATTGCCTTCACTGTTAAATATTTGCACCATATCACCAATATGAGCTTTTTTAGCGCCGCATAGCTTACATGGCTTGTATTTCCTTCTCAAATTTTTTGTTAATAACTCAGTTTTTACATTTTCTTTTAAAGTTCTACATCCACTATTATGGTACTTCTCTCCAAATTCAGGAAAAATATATACTTGTTCAGATTTCTCTTCTCTTTCAAATTCATCTCTACCGCTGCCCACGGTATTTTCTGTTTTTCCTACAAAGGCTCGGCTCATTATACTCCCCGTAAATTCAACCTTATTGAATAAATTCAACGGATCATTATTCTCAAATCTGGCAGAAAATCCTTGAGCAATTAGATTATCAAGTCCCCTCCTTTTCATTTTATATCCCTTGCTAAAGGCTATAAAGCTGTCCAAATTCCTATTCTCTTTTTTGCACCTTGATGTTACAAGCAGTGGCAATGCAACCGGATTGCTTCTGTATATAGCCTTTATGTTTTCAACCCTTTGTTCGTCAGCTGCAGAAAATATTATGCTTTCACATTTAGCCATAATAGGAATAATTGAAAGTAATACCGTTACACCAATTATAAAAATCGGCAACACTATTGAGGCTTCAACAAAATAATTGCCATATTTATTTGTAAAGGCTTTTACTGATTTCATAGCTTTCTCCATTAACATTCAAAGATATGTCCACACCTGTATAGTAATCTGATAATTGAAAATTCTTGTCAACCATACATCTCATATTTATTTGAATTAAATCCATTATTCTAAGAAGTTTAATGTCTTCATCAATAAATAAAAGCATCATATTTAGATAATCTGAATATGTATCGCCTTCATTAAGTCCGGTGTCCACATATTCTTCTGACTTGTTATTTATAATTGAGTCCAGATCTATAGCCCAACTCATAGAGGACTTAATTAACGGTACCCTCTTTCCATTAGCTAAAAGCTTGTAATCATTTATGCTTTCAGCAAATGCCCAAGCTGCCAGCAATATTTTTTCTGTTATTAGCGCTTCCGGCCCCGGTGTAATCAACAATGCAGCCGCTTTTAGTTCTGCAGATTTTTGTGGATCCTTGAGTAAAAAGCCACTATTTAATATTTCTCTTATGCCTACTATTCTCCATTTAACTCCCGACATATTTTCTTCGTCACTCTTTTTACCACAAATAATATATTCCTCTTCATTATTGAAAAAAGTGTCTCCCAAGTTTTTATCATTTGATGCATCTTTGAATAAATTATTAATATATGTATTAATAAACAAGGCGTCACCGGATTTTTTTAAAATATCTCCAATGCTGCTTCTGCCTTTTATGTTATCTGCTATCTTCTTAATATCCACTCCACCCTGAAAATCCTTTGATGGAAGACCATTTAAAATCTTTTGGTTGTTTATGATGCCAACACAATTTCCATTTTTACTAAAAACTTTTTCAGGCTTTAAAATTTTATCTACCATTTTAGTTTTTGCAACATCTATAATTTGCTTTTTAAAAATGTCTGTATTCATCAATGAATAATCTCTAAATCGAACATCGCACCCACTATATTTAATATAATTTTTATCTTTAAATGAATAATTAGCATAATAATTCAATTTATTTTTTATCTCACGTCCATCGCCATAAAATCCATATATTGAATATCTGTCCAGCAATTCTTTATTATATTCACCTAATATTGACTGTGCCCAGACATAGCCTAAAGATTTTATTGAACTTTCAATAGCCTTATCCTTCGCATGTCCGGCAAATGTCATTATCATAAACACTAGAGATACGAAAAACATACATAAAAATATTGTAATTGATCCTTTTTTATTATTCATTATTAGCCAAATTCCCTATTCTCATTAACTGTATTTCATTTAAGATATGGCATTTATTCTTTTCTTTTTCGGTAAGCTTACCAAGAAAAAGCCCCTTTATAAGCGAACTATGCTCAATGGAGACCGTCTCAATTCTAAGCGTGGATGCGGAATCTCCATATTCCTCCCCCACTTTCGTGTGAATATCGAACTGCTTTTCCGCAGACCTATAGAAATGTACTGTAACCATTATAAGACTTACTATTATCAATATTATTAGAGGGAGTATTAATGCTCCCTCTATCATAGCAGCACCTTTTTTATTATTAAAATCCATTTAAACCTTCAAAGGTATTATTTACAAATGCTGTAATCTCACTTTTAAAGATTAGTCCAAGGCCTACTGCCAATGCAATTAGTATTGCAACCTGTACAAGCTCCATAGCCTGCTTGTTTTTCAATAGTTTTAACATATTTTTCTTCTTTCCTTTCTTATACTTCACATTTTCAATATTGCGGGAGCAGCCGTTACTAAAATCAGAACAAGCAACAGAATTGCAAGAGGGAAGCTTAATTTTGTTTCAGCTAATTTCCCCTTTTTCTCGGCCAACTTTATACGCTTACTCCATAACATGTTGCTTTCATTCTGTAATTTTTCTTTTAAATCCACTCCTTTATACTGATTGTCCTTAATAATCCCCACAACTCTTGAAAAATCTCTTGATCCAATGGATTTTGAATAGTCCGCTAACAAATCAATATAGTTAATATTCAACTCTATTGATTTTTCTTTTAAATTGCAGACTATGTATTTAAATGTATTTTCTTTCGGCGACTCAAGTCTGTATCCATACTCTATCTTTTCAATTACATCAGTAAATATCAAACCTGCATTTAACAAAAGAACAATCTGGTGGTTGAATGTGGGCAAACCTATTTCCATACTTTCCTTAAGCATTACCCTCCTTTTCTTTAACTTTTCTTTGTTGTTCATGTATATAAAAAGAGCTGCAAGGGGAATTATAAATATTTCCATTGGAAATAAGCTTTTGCCCTGCATTTCCCAATGTAGTACGGTTCCATCATCCAGTCGCTGAGGCAGGGTTTGCTTCCTGCTTTCTGATTTTTCAACATCATATAAAACCTTATTTATTTGCCTCTCTAAATCGATATTTTGCTCCTTATTATCTGTTAACAGGGCTTCTTTTTTCTTTGGTACATATTTAATAACAGCTTCTTTTTTAACAGATTTGCCATCTTTCTCTCCTTTCAGATTTAACCTTACACCTTGCAAATCATTAATTGTAACTGCAACAACATTTCCCATTTTATTTTTATATATCGTGCTCTTTGAATTTCCAAAACCGATTCTTAGTATGAATATTGCAACTGCTACGGCAAAGATTAAAATCAATACTTTTTTATTCTTCCTATGGCTATAGAAATCTACCATATCTTGAACCATTTCTATACCTTTAACTCTATTACCCAGTTTAAACTTCAATCGCAGTAATCCTTTCAACCATCCAGTATGATACCCCCATTCCTATTAAAGCTAATGTCATCAACAATCTACCTCCAAAAGTGCCATACATTATATCCAAGTATCCGGGAGAGGTGGTTCTTAAAAATACAATTATTCCAATAGGCATAGCCGTAATAATTCTTCCTTCTATCTTTTTTTGTGATATCAATACGTCGATGTCATTCTCAGTATTTATTTTTTCGCCTATTATTTCAGCACCTCTGGCTACAGATGAAATTAAATCTCCACCACTTTCAATACAGGCTTTGTACAGTCCAACAAAATTATATACATCCTCTTGTCCCGCTCTTTTCCCTAAATCCTCCAAGAGCTGGAGCTCACTGACACCGCTGTTTTCCATAGCCTTGATAATATGATTAATCTCCAAAACTATCAGGCTGTCGCTTCCGTAGATATTTATTAAAGAATCCTTAGCCTCCACCAATGCATCATAAAAGCCTCTGCCTGTAGAAAATGAACTGCCTAAACTATGAAGCAAGTCTTTAAACATCAATAGAAATGCCTTCTGCCTTTTCTTACATTTATAGTGACAAAATGGTTTATAAACAACCTTATATACAATAGGTGTACAAATTAAAATATATATACTGTTATAAAATAGAATAGATATAAATGCAGTGGTAAATATCATAGCAACAATAAGTACTGCTTTATCTTTTTTACTTGGCACATATACTCTATAATCTATCATTGTTACTAAATTCCCTATACTTCAAATACTTACTGTTCACTAATTCATTTTCGGTGGGTTTCAGGCTCATATTTTCATCCATTAAATAAATCGGATTAGTCAGATAGCTTCCATTTTCATATCCAATTAGCTCCACAACCTCAGTTACCACTCTTTTCCCTCCCGGGACTTTTTCAAGATGGACCATAACATCCAGTGCCTCTACAATTTGAACTCTTATGGCATCAATTGGAATGTGATATGCCATCAAATACATAGATTCTAAACGTCTAAGCATCCCCATTACTGAGTTTCCATGGCCTGTTGAAAGGCTGCCCTTGTGACCTGTATTCATTGCTTGAATCATCTGAAAAACTTCTTTCCCCCTGACCTCTCCGACCACAATTCGATCCGGCCTCATCCTAAGGCTCGACTTAATCAAGCTATCCATTTCCACGCTTCCCTTTCCCATGGAATTGGCATTTCTGCATTCCATCCTCACAATATTAGGAATATTCGTAATCTTCAGCTCCATAGAATCCTCTATTACAATTACACGCTCTTCCTTTGGAATATAATCTGATAATGCGTTCAAAAAAGTTGTTTTGCCGGATGAAGTACCGCCGCTTATGAAGATGTTATATCCACTTTCCACCAGACTCTTTAAAAATTCTGCACATTGGCCGCTTACAGTACCATGCTCCACCATCTCCGTAAGAGTAATCCTGTCACGTGAGAACTTTCTAATTGTCAAAATAGGTCCACCTATAGCTATATTCTTGTAAACACCATTTACCCTGGAGCCATTCATCAGCCTGGCATCTACAATGGGATTCATCTCATTAATTTCACGATGCACATCTGAAACAATCTTTCTGATTACATCCTCCAATTCCTCAACAGAATCAAAAACTTCATCAACCTTAATAATTTCCCCACACTTCTCAATAAATATATTCTCAGGGCCGTTTACCATTATTTCATTAATACTTTCATCTTCAATATATGGCTCCAATATTCCCAATCTATATTTTATCTTAGCAAAGATACGATTAGAGATTCTTGCCGTTACTCTGGGAGGGAGCTTATATTCTACAGCTTCCAAAGCTATTGCCTCAAATAAACCTGTTCTTGATAGGCCTGTGTTTTCACTGTTAATTTTGCATCTGACCTTATATAGTATGTTGTTTGATATTTCCTTTTCCCTCTTCAAGCTGCTCCCTACAAATCCATTGACATATCAGATCTACATCGTTACAAATTGCCCCGGAAAACCCATCGATATTGATACTTCCATTATTAAATCGAACCGATTTGTTTATATCCTGTACAAAAAATTTATCTAAAAGTTTTTCTTCTTTATAGGCTTTATTAAATTCATCATCTTTATATAGCTCATCAAAATCGAAACATACTAATCCGTCTGCTTCATCTATATATTCCAAGCCGCGATTTTTCCATTCCGTTAGTATTTTCAACCTGCACTGCTTCATTACCTCTGAATTAACCCCGGAAAAATTATTTCCAATGTCAAGAAGTATATAATCCCAACCTTTGTCATCTGCAAATCGTTTTAATATATCTGTTATCAAATCATAGCCATCTTCCACCACTACCCAATTTTCAAAAGGCGACCTAATATAGTCTATTCCATAATACCTTGAAATTAAGTCCTCGTATTCCAGGTTCTCTCCAATATTCCACCTGTATAGAAGTTTACGCATATGTTCATCATTTAATTCACTGCTAAAGCCTAATGGATTAATATTGTTTAAACTTATCAGCAATACCTTCATTTGAAATTTATCTCTAAGTCTTTTAGCACACATCAATGTCAATAAGGAATTGTCTAATGGTGCATCATAAGTATAGAAGCATATTAAATTGCATATTGCACTTTTTTCTCGTTCAGTTTTTTCCATAATTTTCCATCTCCTTGCGTAAAGACTATCAACTTCCCCATAGACTGTCAACCGGCTTTTTTCAAAATTCATAAACTATTTTTCCCCATACTTTTTTGCACAAAAAACACCCTAATCACATCATTTAACTGATAACCTCTAAAAAACATTTTTGAATTTTAGAATTCAGTATAGATGCGACTAGGGTGCCTAATATATTCTATAAATTAGCTACCATTTTTATATTAAATTTCGTTCTTCCAGCTCTTTATTAATTTCTTCAAGCTCCAAGGTTCGCTTGGTTTTTTGAGTAGTGGTTTTCACAGTAGGTCTATCGCTTAAAAGGAATTTCTTTATCATCTTATATGCCGGCAGAGAACCGTTAATTTGTTCCAAGTCCTTTGCAAATAGAGCTTCTAAATCATCGTAGGACATTCCGGCTTCTTTGATATATTCTTTGTTATAAACGACCTTTATCCAAAGTACAACATCGCTGGCCTTGTTTCTTGTAAATACCATGCTTTCATCAACATATGGCAAAATATTCACTAAATTTTCGATTTCCTCCGGGAAAACATTTTTTCCGTTTTTCATAACAATGACATTTTTCTTTCTGCCGGTTATAAATAGATACCCCTCTTCATCAAAATATGCTAAATCCCCGGTGTGTAGCCATCCATCTATAATTATCTCGTCAGTAGAGCCACGGTCATCATAGTAGCCCAGCATTACATTATCACCACGGACTATAAGCTCGCCTATGCCTTCCTCATTGGCATCGATTATTTTACCTTCAACATTCGGCATCAGTTTCCCAACAGAGCCCGGTTTTAAGTGTCTATAGCTTTCGCTGGCAATTGTAGGTGCAGTTTCAGTTAATCCGTATCCTTGTACCGTTAAAATTCCTAAATCGTTAAAACCTTTTGAAACTACCGGATCCAATGCTGCTGCTCCATTTATTATGAATCTTAATTTACCGCCGAGTTGATCGATAATAGGCTTAAACATTCGTCTTCTGAGATTTATGCCTACCTTATCAGCTTTATCGCAGAGCTTAAGTGCAAAGTCGATTTTCTTCTCCATGCCCTGAGCAACAATGGCTTTTCTAATTTTTTTATACATGCTTTCAAGAAGCAACGGCACACTCATTATTACAGTAACGCCATATTCCTTCATATTTATCGTTATATATTTTAATCCGTCACAAAAAACGTTCTTCATACCTTGTGATAAGAAGGTTAATAATCCGGACATTCCATAACAATGGTGTAGAGGTAAAATCATCATATTTACATCATCAGGGAAGAAAAGCTCCTCGCAATTCATTCCATAGTTACAGCTCATAAAGTTCTTATGGCTTATCATGACAGCTTTAGATTGCTGCGTTGTGCCTGATGTAAATAAAAGAAAGCTCATTGCTTCTCTATCAATTTCCGCCTCTGTGTAAGAAACATCCCCCTTGTCCAAGAGCTTCATTCCTTCTGAAATCAGATTATCAATATGCTCATGCTTATCACTACATTCAAGGTCAAAATCCAATGCTATGGCCATTTTCAAAGGAGTTTTGCCTTCATCTAAAATCAAATTTATAGTTTTACTAATTTTTTTATCATAGAAAATAGCTTCACTGTTACTTCTAATCAAACAGCTCTCAAGCTCTTCCTTCTGAAGAGCTTTATCAAGAGGCACCGTAACTCCAACCCCTGATGCACATGTAAAATATGCCAAACACCATTTATAGCTGTTTTCTCCTGCCACCGCAATTCTTTTGTTCTTGTAGCCGCGGGAAATCAATGCTGTTCCAAGTGCATTCATTTCATTTAACAGGTCTTTATAAGACGTGTTGACATATGTAGTTTCCTTGGTTTCTTTGTTCTTAATCTTAGTTACAAAAGCAGTTTTATCTGCATATTTTTTTGCTGAATATTTTAGCAATTCCCTCAAATCTTTAAATTCAAAAAACTTGCTTGCCAGGTTATAATCTTTCATGGTATTACCTTTCCGCCTACATTCCGACTTTTATTATTAAAAAGAAGCCACTTAGTATGGCTTCTTAAAATTCTATATTTTTTATTCTTGAGGCCAGTACAGACAATAAATCTCGTAGAGTTCTCCCATATATACCCAAACTGAATCGCCCATCTCAATTTTTTCATCAAACACCATATTAGGTATTAGTAATTTCAATGTTGTTCGCTTAGTTCCCGAAACGGTCACGCCCTCCTTAACAGGATTAGCCTTAAAAGCTTCAATTTTACCTCTTAAATCACTGATTCCACATTCGTTTCCAAAGTTGTCTGCAAATTCGTTGATATCTGCGTAGACAATCTTATCCGGATCCTTAAATTCATTAATAATCATAATGCATCTCCCACTTTCATAGAATTTGGTAGGGCATGAGGGACTCGAACCCCCAACCAACGGATTCGAAGGCCGCGACTCTATCCAGTTGAGCTAATGCCCCACACTTTACATATATTATAACAGAATTATCAGCAAGGTCAAAGGATATTTATAATGTATTAAGGATTACTCCACTCTGGATTTTGCAATTTTTACGGCTAACTCACCGACATCGCAACAAATAAACTGCCTCCCGAGCTTTTTGCATATAGCCGGAAATGTACCTGAGCCGCAGAAGAAATCTCCGCATAGGCTTCCGGCGTCACTGGAGGATAAAATTATGCGCTCCATCAGTGCTTCCGGCTTCTGTGTAGCATATCCGGTACGCTCCTTTGAGGTTCTTCCAACCATATCGATATTCCAAACATCTTTCATATTAACCATGGTATACCAACCCTTTTCATCTTCAAATTCTTCTACACCTTTAAATGAATATTTTCTAAATCCACGATTATAGGATTTTTCCTTTTGCGGGTTGAATTTGTATCTGCCTGATTTGCTATACAGAAGCAGGGTGTCATGCTTTCTTGAAAATCTTCTTCTTGAGCTTCCTCCGGATTTATATGACCAAATTACTTCATTTACAAAGTTTTTTGATGAAAAAATTTCATCCATAATGAGCTTAACATAATGAACTGCATGCCAATCCAAATGAATCCAAATCAGGCCTTCTTTAGATAATAGCTCTTTCATTGCAAATATGGATACTGTAATCATCCTGAGATATTCTTTTAAATCATTTCCCCAAGTGTCTTTATATGCAAAAGATATTGACTTTTTCCCATCTTTTTCTTCAACAACGCTATAATCGGCTCCGGAAAAAAAAGGAGGATCAATGTATATCAAATCGAATTTTTCAGAAAATCCTTCGGCCAGCAAGTGAGTTATAATCTCTTTATTGTCACCTTGTAATATGCTTTCATATCCATTACCTTCAGAAAAGCCAATATCAAGTCCGGAGCTGTTACCGGACCTGTCTGCCTTTATATTTTCCCACTCCCTTTGACCTTCCTCTATGATTCTTCCTAGACTTTCCAGTATGCTCAAGCCTCTTTCCTCCATTATAACTTCCCGGGAAAAGTACTCCCATAACATCTGTTCTACCGGTTAATTTCAAAGCTTTGACAACCTCATCCCTGTTTTCCGCCTTATTAAAATGGATCAAGGCTCTCTGCATTTTTTTCTCTTCCAAGTCCTTTGCAACATGAATTTTTTCCATGGTAAATGGATCCATTTCAGTATAATACATACAGGTTGCCAGAGTTCCAGGTGTGGGGTAAAAGTCCTGTACCTGATCCGGTACAAAGCCTCTTCCTTTTAAATAAATTGCCATATCCACCGCATCATCCAAAGTTGATCCCGGATGTGAGCTTATCAGATATGGAATCAAATATTGCTTCTTTTTTAAACGCTTATTTGTTTCCTCGTATACATTTGTAAACTTATCAAAAACTTCCACCTTAGGTTTTCCCATATACCTAAGTACATTATCACATACATGCTCCGGAGCAACCTTTAAAGTTCCACTAACATGATATTGGCATAATTCATTCATAAAATGCCTGTAATCATCTGCCATCAGATAGTCATATCTGATGCCCGATCTTATAAATACCTTTTTAATTTCAGGTATTTCTCTAACCGCCTTCAAAACATCTAAATAATCTTCATGGTCTATATCTAAATGCTTACATGGCTTAGGAAACAAGCACTGCTTTCGCTTACACATTCCATGTTTAAGCTGACCCTTGCAAGACGGCTTTCGGAAATTGGCAGTTGGTCCTCCTACATCATTTATATATCCTTTAAAATCCGGATTTTTCGTCAATTTTTTTGCTTCATTAACGATGGATTCCTTGCTTCTTCCTCTAACCTGCCTGCCCTGATGATAGGTAATTGCACAAAAGCTGCATCCCCCAAAGCATCCTCTGCAGCTTACAATGCTGAATTTAATTTCCTTAAAAGCCGGGATTCCACCTTCTTTATCATACATAGGATGCCATTCATTTTCAAAGGGCAGCTCATATATATAGTCCAACTCATCGGGTTCCAACGGCAGCTGTGGTAAATTCTGCACAACAAAAAAGTCTCCGTAATCCTCTGCCAGTGGAACGCCGTTCAGGGCATCATTATTCTCATACTGCATGACGAAGCTCTTGCAATAGGCTTCTTTGTCCTCTACTATCTCGCTATAGCTTGGCAACAAAACAGTTTCAGAGTCTAAAAGCTCTTTTGTCTTCACTACAGTACCGGGAATCCAGGTTATATCTCTTGCCTCAATGCCACCTTCAAGGGCTTCAGCCAGCTGTATAACAGTTTTTTCTCCCATTCCATACATGAGTATATCTGCTTTGGAATCTAACAAAATAGAGCGCCTAACCTTATTGCTCCAATAGTCGTAATGTCCAAATCGTCTAAGACTTGCTTCAATACCTCCTATTATAATCGGAACATCCTTATATGCTTGCCTTAGCACATTACAATATACAATTAGCGCTCTATCAGGTCTTCTCCCCTTTTCGCCGCCCGGAGAATACTCATCAACCCTTCTCTTTCTCTTAAAAACAGAATAATTGTTTACCATAGAGTCTACCGTTCCGCTGTTTACAAGAAAAGCAAGCCTTGGTTTTCCTAAGGCTCTAAATGCGTCAACATCTTTATAGTCCGGCTGAGGAATAACCCCAACCTTATAACCGTTTCTCTCAAGAAGTCTGCCTATTATTGCTGTGCCGAAGGAATGATGGTCCACATAAGCGTCCCCTGTTACAATTACAAAATCCAGCTCTTTGAAGCCACGCTCCTTCATTTCAACTTTATTTGTTACTAAAAACATATTTCCTCAAAAAATAAGATGAGGGCAGAATGCCTGCCCACAATTTCTTTATCTTCCACCTTTGTCATAAGGTATTGCAACGGCTGCAGGAGCCTTAGATTTTTTAGAACTAAATGCAAGTACAATAAGAGTGGCGATAAATGGTACCATCTTATAAAAATCACTTGTAATCGGTAAATCTGCCAACAAAGGAATTGTATTATATGCTGCAGCTATGGTCTTCATAAATCCAAAGAACAGTGCCGCAAATGCAATCCTAACAGGTCTCCATTGTCCAAATATCATAACAGCAAGGGCAAGGAAGCCGTAACCTGCCACTGTGGCATTAAAATTAGTGGAAGTTGGTACTATAAAGACCAATCCGCCGAGGCCGCCAAGAGCCCCTGAAATAACTACACCTGCATATCTCATCTTGTAAACGTTAATTCCCACGGAATCAGCTGCTTGTGGATGTTCTCCGCAGGCTCTGAGCCTTAGTCCGAATCTTGTCCTATACATGATAAAAATAGCCAAAATCAATACTATAACTCCAATTAGTGTGGTTATATAGCAATTCTCAAAGAACATAGGCCCGATTACCGGAATCTTGCTCAGAATCGGAACTTCGCTAATTCTAAAGGTATTGTTAAATTGAATCTGCTGAATTCCACTAGGCTGGATAGTTCTGGCTGCATAAATTGCGAAGGCAGGTGCAAACATATTTAGAGCTGTTCCGCCTATAACCTGGTCAGCCTTCATGTTAATTGCAGAATAGGCAAGCAATAGTGAAAATAGACTTCCGACAACAACGGATATAACGCAAGCCAGAAGCAGCAGTCCTGTACCTTCCATGGAGTCCTGCATAATATTAATAAACCAAATGCCTGCAAAGGCTCCTATGATCATCGTTCCGTCAAGGGCAATATTGGTTACTCCACCTCTTTCAGTGAACATTCCACCAAGAGCTACGATTAGCAAAGGAATAGAGAAGAACATTGTCTGCTGAACAAGTAAATAAAGTACATTCATTATTTATTACCTCCTTCTGCTGAATCCTTTTCTGAATTCAATAAATCCTCAGCCTCTGCTAAATCAGCTGCCGCCTTATTCTCATCTTTTGAATTCATTTTCTTTATTAAGCCGGGAATAATCTTCCTGAACATTAGGGCAAAGGCACTGAAATAAATTATGCAACCTATTATAATCTGAATAATCTCCGGCATGTAATTCAATGTCTGCAAATATGTTCCGCCTTGAGTTAAATATGCGATAAATATCGCCGAGAATATAATTCCTATAGGATTTGATAATCCTAATAAAGCTGCCGGAATTCCGTTAAAGCCCTCTACAGCCAACTCATCAACAACGCTAATATGTCTTCCGGTTGGACCGGATAGGAAGACCAAAGCTCCGCCAATTCCTGCCAAGGCACCTGCAATTACCATTGACAGCATTACATTCCTTTTAGAATTAATTCCTGCATACTTGCTGGCATTAGGATTGTTTCCGCAGGCCTTTAGTTCATACCCGAAGGTTGTTTTGTTCATCATTATGTATGCAAGTATTGCAATTACAATTGCAATTATAATACCTATGTTTACAGTTGAAAGATCTGTATATGTACCAATTCTGCTGCTGAAAATTTTGTCCAGTCCGCCTCTTGGTAAGACAGCTGATTCTGCCACATCCATTGACATATTCTTGTTTGAGTCATATACATACATCTTAACAAGATAATTAGCCAGATACATTCCAATATAGTTCATCATAATTGTTGCAATTACTTCGTGTACATTTAAGTATGCCTTTAAAATACCCGGAACCAGCCCCCAAATTCCACCTACAATGCCTGCCATAATTATAGCCACAATCCAATGAAGCGGAGCAGGTAAAAATGTCCAATATACGCCTACATAAATAGCTGTCACGCCACCCATAATAAATTGTCCGGCTGCTCCTATGTTAAATAAGCCTGTTTTAAAGGCGCATCCTACAGAAACACCGGTCATAATCAGTGGTGTAGCAAAATACAGAACCTGTCCTACACCTCTGCCGCCGCCTGAAAATCCACCTGCAAGCAACGTGAAAAAGCCTTCTCCGGCATTAGTTGGGTTTGATATTAAAAGAATTATAAATCCGAAAACAAGTCCTATCAATATAGCAACTATTGATGAGGCTGCATTATTGATTCCTGTATTTTCTGCAATGCGGTTCAACTTTTCTTTCACTACTTCACCTCATCTCTTTTTGAGCCTGCCATGTATAGACCCAGCTCTTTAATATTTGTTTCTTCCGGCTTAAGATCAGCTACAATTTCACCCTCATACATAACGAGGATTCTATCGCTGACATTCATAACCTCATCTAATTCAAGTGATACCATCAAAACAGCTTTTCCACTGTCTCTCTGTGCGACTAACTGCTTGTGAATATATTCAATTGCACCTACATCGAGCCCTCTGGTCGGCTGTACGGCAATCAAAAGCTCAGGATTCAATGAAATCTCTCTTGCGATAATGGCTTTCTGCTGGTTACCGCCCGACATACTTCTTACAATGGTCTTATTTCCCTGACCGGATCTTACATCATACTGTTCAATCAATTTATTGCTGTAGTCATTAACTTTAGCAAAATTGATGAATCCGTGATTCTGGAAGCCCTTCATAAAATAGTTCTTTAAAACTAAATTTTCTGACAGGGTGTAATCTAAAACCAGTCCGTCTTTATGCCTGTCTTCAGGAATATGAGCAATACCGTCAATATTTCTCTTTCTAACCGATTCCTTAGTAATATCCTTGCCATTTAGATGGACGCTTCCATCCGATATTGGCATTAAACCGGTAATTCCGTAGACTAATTCAGACTGACCGTTTCCATCAATTCCGGCAATACAAACAATCTCTCCCTGCCTAACTTGGAAGCTGACATTATGAACAGATTTTTTACTTTGACCTTTTCTATTAACAGATAAATTATTTACCTCTAAGACAACATCCTTTGGCTTGGCTTCCGTCTTCTCAACACAGAAATTAACCTTGTGACCTACCATCATCTCAGACATCTGCTCTTTTGTAG
Source organism: Peptostreptococcaceae bacterium pGA-8 (assembly GCA_900112915.1). Taxonomy (GTDB): domain Bacteria; phylum Bacillota; class Clostridia; order Peptostreptococcales; family Anaerovoracaceae; genus S5-A14a. The sequence goes on from FONK01000014.1 coordinate 17,428, forward strand.
TATCAGCAACATCTACAGTTCCAATATACTTTCCTTTTCTTAAAACGGAACATCTATTGGCAACCTCTTTAATTTCATTCAGCTTGTGTGTTATGAAGAGTATGGACTTACCTTCCTTTGCCAAGTTTTTCATAATCTTCATAAGCTCATCTATTTCCTGGGGGGTCAAAACAGCAGTAGGTTCGTCAAAAATGAGAACCTCATTCTCTCTAAACAGCATCTTCAAGATTTCTACTCTCTGCTGCATACCAACCGTAATATCTTCAATTACAGCATCCGGTTCCACCATTAGCCCATATCGTTCAGACAGTTCTATTACCCTTTTACGCGCATCCTTTAGCTGCAGCACGCCATTTTTAGTTTCTTCTACACCTAAAATAATATTCTGTAATACAGTGAAATTTTGAACTAGCTTAAAATGTTGGTGTACCATACCAATGCCCAAATCATTTGCATCATTAGGGTCTTTAATTTCAACTTCTTTTCCGTTTTTTCTGATATGTCCCTTTTCAGGCTTATACATACCGAACAGTACGCTCATTAGAGTTGATTTGCCTGCACCATTTTCTCCCAGTAATGCATGAATCTCTCCTCGCTTTAACTGCAAGGTTATGTCATCATTTGCAATAATTCCGGGGAACTCTTTGGTGATATTGAGCATTTCAATAATATAATCCATGAACATCTCCCATTAATCTTTAGATATTAGGTATGCGTAAAATTAGCGTATACCCATATAATTATACCTTGAATTGGAGTAAATTTCTATTAGAAATTGTTAAATTTAAGATTTTTTAGCATAAATATTGTGTTGAGTATGAAATGTAAACAAAAAAATCAGGGTGCACGGCTTACACCATACACCCTAATTCAAAATACTAATCTACACTAATAGACAATGGCTTATTTGGCCATCTGCTTAGCAACTTCAGCTGCGAAATCTTCTTCCTTCTTTTCGATGCCTTCACCTACTTCGAATCTTACCATTTCAACAACCTTCATTGTCTTTCCAAGCTCCTTGGCAGCTTCATCTACATACTGCTTTACTGTTAAATCACCATTCTTAACGAATTTCTGATCAACCAGGCAAACCTCTTTCAGAATTGCCTTAACCTTTCCCGGTATAATTCTTTCCAGCATTGCTTCAGGCTTTCCTTCATTTAGAAGCAGCTGCTTAGCAATTTCTTTTTCAGACTCAAGCCATGCCTGATCAACCTGATTTTCATCAACAAACTTAGGATTCATTGAAGCAACCTGCATTGCTACATCTTTTCCAACTACCTGAATTTCTTCAGCAGTTGCTTCAGTTTCAATACCAACGATTACACCAATCTTTCCGCCGGCGTGAACATATCCGGTGTATACAACTCCATCTGTTGCCATCTTGTGAATTCTTCTAACGTTCAGGTTTTCACCTATCTTTGCAATCTTAGTGTTAAGAACATCCTTAACAGTTCCCTCGCCGGCAAAATCAAGCTCCATGAACTGCCCCATGTTGTCGCTATCCGTTGCAAGTGCCAGTGCTGCAATATCATCTACAAACTGAACAAATTCAGGATTCTTAGCAACAAAGTCAGTTTCAGAATTAACCTCTGCTACTGCAGCTACCTTGTTTCCTTCCCCGAATGCTAACTGAACCAAACCTTCAGCAGCAATTCTTCCGGCTTTTTTTGCAGCCTTTGAAAGACCCTTTTCTCTAAGAACTTCAATTGCTTTATCGATATTTCCGTCAGTTTCAACAAGAGCCTTCTTGCAATCCATCATTCCGGCACCTGTCATTTCTCTTAATTCTTTTACTAATTGTGCTGTAACTGCCATAATTGTACCTCCTAAAACAGTAAATTATTCTGCGTCTTCTGCAACTTCTTCTGCTGAAGCTTCCTCTTCTACTGAAGTAGGTTCTCCTTCGTCAAAGCTTTCACCCTGGCGAGACTCTATAATAGCATCAGCCATTCTACCTGCAATAAGCTTAACTGCTCTAATAGCATCATCATTTGCAGGAATAACATAATCAACATCATCAGGATCACAGTTTGTATCGACGATACCGATAATAGGAATGCCTAAAATTCTTGCTTCTCTTACTGCGATTTTTTCTTTCTTAGGGTCAACAACGAAAAGTGCTCCGGGCATGCCCTTCATTTCTCTGATACCGCCCAAGAACTTTTCCAGCTTTTCGTGTTCAAGTCTCAGCTTGCTGACTTCCTTCTTTGATAGCTTCTCAAAAGTGCCGTCCTCTTCCATCTGCTCGATTTCATTAAGTCTGGCAATTCTTCCGCTAATTGTTCTGTAGTTGGTAAGCGTACCACCCAGCCATCTTTCGCTTATGTAGTACATTCCGGCTCTTGTAGCCTCATCTTTGATTGCATTCTGAGCCTGCTTCTTTGTTCCTACAAACAATACGGGCTTTCCACTTTCACCAACGGTCTTCATGAACTCGTAAGCTTCATCAATCTTCTTTACAGTTTTCTGTAAATCGATAATGTAGATTCCGTTTCTTTCTGTGAAAATGTACGGAGCCATCTTAGGGTTCCATCTTCTTGTCTGATGTCCGAAATGAACACCTGCTTCCAGTAACTGTTTCATTGAAATTACTGCCATTTTAAAATTCCTCCTTGGTTTTACCTTCCACTCGTAATACCTAGCATCAAAACCGTTTTACATAAAAATCCGGCACCGAATGCTCATTGCGAGTGTGCAATTTTTCAGTTCTAAATCGAACCTCACATATTATATACTCTATAGCTTGAAATTGCAAGCAAAAAATCAATACTCCCAACTAAAACTTCTATAGCGTATACTCCATACCTTTACTACTTTCTGTCCTTGTACAAGCCTTCCCCTTTAATGTACCTGGAATAGCATTTTCTGGTTTTTATGTAGTTGTTACGTCCCAACTGATATTCAAATCCATTGTCAAAAACAACCAACTGATTTGCCATGGTGTCAACCTTTTCTAAATTTATGTAACACCCCTTCAGACAACGATAGAACGAGTCTGTCAAAAATCTTTCCACATCCTCTATCTTTGCATAGAAGCAATAGTCTCCCTTATCGGACTTAATTTTTAGACGCCTGTTGTCTCTTTCAATGAGAAGAATAGTATCCGTCTTAACCTTGACACTATAGTTTTTTGTAACAACCGGTATATATTCCTTGCTACATACTCTCTCTTCCATCTTTTCTACAGCTTTAACTTCTTTTACATTTTCTTTTCTTAATTCAGTACTCATAGGAGCCTCCTTTTTAAAATTTTTCTTGTCACATTTGACTGTGGATAGATAATATAACTTAGTGAACTATATTGCAAGTATTTTTTTATATTTTCTTCACTATTTTACCAAACTTTTTGCTATTTTTTGTGAAATTTCCCCATAGAATCGGTTTTTCACCTATATATTGTGTATTCATTAACAACGAAGGACTATAAGTATGATTATGAAAAAAGAACCTTCAATGGATTTCCCCATAGAAAGTTCTTTCATAAAACTAATTTTCAGCTCGCTTGTATGTTATCAAGTCTTCGGCAATCTCTTCTGCCGCAATTGAAACCGGTTTCTTGTCTTCATCATCAACCAAAACCGGAAGTCCGTCTACGATTTCCCTGGCTCTTTTTGCTGCAAGAATCACTATTGTGTATCTGCTGTCAGCTTTTGATCTTATTTGATTTATTGATGGATATAACATTATACTTTTTCCTCCTCATAATTTTCAATTAAAGTCTTTATGTCCTCTGTAACTTTGGAATGCTCTGCAGTAATAATAGCTTTTACACGGTTTACCGCTTCATCAAGCTCTCCATTTACTACACAATAATCGTATCTGTCAATATATGATAGCTCATTCAGGGTTTGAGACAGTCTCATATTAATCACTTCCTCCGTCTCCGATCCTCTTCCTGTAATACGCTTCCTAAGCTCATGCATAGACGGTGGCAATATAAATATGAAAACGCCTCTTTCCATAGTCTCTTTAACCTTCAATGCCCCCTGAATATCGATTTCCAATATAATGTCGATACCCTTATCAAGCATTTCAAAGACTTCCGCCTTTGGTGTACCATAGTAGTTTCCATATACTTCCGCATACTCTATAAATCCATCTTCCCGGATTTCCTTCATAAAAGCTTCTTTATCTGTAAAAAAATAATTAATCCCATCAACTTCACCCGGTCTCGGCGCTCTCGTTGTCATGGAAACTGAAAGCTTAACATCAGTTTCATCGATTATTTTCTTGCAAATTGTACCTTTACCGGCACCGGAGGGTCCGGAAATTACAAATAGTTTTCCTTTTTGCTTTGAGCTCATTTACACTTGCCTTTCTGACTTATTTAAGCTGTAATTTTACCATAAAATCAAGTATTTTGCAACGGTTTATTCTATATTCTGAACCTGCTCCCTGATTTTTTCTATTTCAGCCTTAATTTCAATTACCATGTTGGTGATCTCCAAGTCATTCGCCTTTGATCCGATGGTGTTGGCCTCTCGATTCATTTCCTGAATAATAAAATCCAGCTTTTTCCCGTCAGGCTGTCCGCTTTCCATAACGATGGACTCAAACTGTGACAAATGACTCTTAAGCCTGGTAATCTCTTCGTCGATGTTGCATTTGTCTGCAAAAATGGCCAACTCTGTGATTATGCGATCCTCTGGGATTTCTATTTTTTTGTCTAAGAGCTCGTTTAAACGCTCTTCCAGCTTCAGTCTATAAGCTGCCGGTACTGAAGCTGCTCTTTCGGCAATTTTGGCAACTATGCCTGCAACAATTTCTTTTCTCCTGAGAATATCCTTTGCCAGCTTCTCCCCCTCAATCAATCTCATTTCATTAAGATTATGAACTGCCACTTCTGTCGTTGTTAAAATGGCATTGAGAAGTTCTTCCTCATCAGCGACCTTAGCCATTGATTTCATAACCTCAGGGAGTGTTGCTACATAGGTTAAATCAACTTCGCCATTTAATTGAAAGTTTGCTTTCAGTTCATTTAAACGGTCTATATATGCCTTCGCAATATCTAAATTTAATGATATCGTTGTATCACCGTCTGTAAGATTTTCAACAGCTACAGAGACCTCCACCTTTCCTCTCTTCACTGTCTCTTTAATTAGTGCTTTAAGCTTGTCTTCTACAAAAGAGTACCTTCTCGGTACTCTACAGTTTACATCAAAATACCTGTGATTGACAGTTTTTATTTCTACCGTTACGTTCCTTTTTTCATCACTATGTTCACTTCTCCCAAAGCCTGTCATACTTTTAATCATCACAAGTCCTCCAATTTATATCCTTTTTACCATATTTTTATATTTAGTTAATCAACACTGTTTTGTAATTATATCATAGCTTAAGACCTGTTTTCAATACAGCCAATCTGTGATAAAATCTAAATAATACAGTTAAACTAAAACAGGCAGGTAAATTATGGCTTTTGACGGAATTATTACATATGCAATAGCAAAACAGCTTTCCTCTGAAATTCTTCTCGGTAAAATAGAAAAAATATATCAACCGGAAAAATTTCAGTTGGTCTTTCACATACACACAAGATCCGGACACAAAAGACTTTTTGCGTCAGCAGACAGCTCAGCACCTAGAATAAATCTGACCGGTCAGTCCTTTGATAACCCTCCCAGCCCTTCCGCCTTCTGCATGCTGTTGAGAAAGCATCTGCAAGGTGCCCGTATTGAAGATATTAAACAGGTCGATTCCGAAAGAATTATTGAGATATATTTTAAAGTTCTAGATGAACTGGGATTTACCGTGTCCAAAAAGCTGGTATTTGAAATCATGGGTAAGCACAGCAATATAGTCCTTGTAGATGTCAACAGCAATAAAATTCTGGATAGCATCAAAAGAATATCCATAGATGTGAACAGGGCTAGACAAATTCTTCCCGGCATGCAATATGCTTTGCCACCGTCTCAGGATAAGGTTTCATTTAAGTCAGCTGAAGCTTCTACATTTCTTGAAGCAAAACATATGTCTAAGGATATATTAGCTAAAATTTCCGGAATTTCTCCCTCAGTGGCCGGACAACTTGCCATTGAAGAAAATCCTAAGCTTGCACTGATGAATATCATATCAGACATCGAGTCCCTAAGTTCCAAGCTAAAGGTTTACATAGCCGATAAAGAGCCTCGAGAGTTCCACATTCTCCAATTGGCTGAATTTAAAAATTGTTGCCGGACAGAAATTTTTGACGATATAAGCTCCGGTATTGAGTTTTATTTTTCAAACAAGCATCAGGGGACTCAGTTAAAGCAACGAAAGCTTAACCTTGAAAAAAATTTAAAGGCTTCCATGGATAAGCTGCTGCTTAAGAAAAAGAGAGTACAGGAAGATATATTGAAGGCTGAAAACTCTGAAAATCTACGCCTTTATGGAGAACTTTTAACAGCAAATCTCCACAGTATAAAGCCTGGCAGTAAGTCGGTCACTCTCACGAATTATTACGATAACACTCAAATAGAGATTCCTCTGGATGAGCGATTTTCTCCTGCAAAAAATGCTCAACTATATTACAAGAAATATGGTAAAGCAATGACTGCAATTAAGGAAAAAACTCTTTTGCTTGGAGATATTGAAAAGGAAGTTATTTATCTTGACTCCGTGATTAATCACTGCCAAGACTCTATGGATATGGAGGCTCTTGAGGAAATTCAACATGAGCTGGCAGAGACAGGATATATGCGCAGGTCCAAGGTTAAGGGAAAAGAGAAAAAGTCCGGAATCAAGCCATATAAATTTACATCCCCATCAGGCTTCACCATTCTTGTTGGCAGAAACAACAAGGAAAATGATACACTTACATTAAAAACCGCATCAAAAAATGATCTGTGGTTCCACACAAAAGACATCCCCGGCTCCCATGTAATCATGGCTACCGACGGAAAAGAAGCTGATGAGTCCGACATAAAATATGCAGCTGCCATTGCAGCAGGCTTTAGTAAAGCCAAGCAAAGCAGCAATGTGCCTGTGGATTATGTCTCAGTTAAACACATAAAAAAACCTGCCGGTGCAAAGCCCGGCATGGTAATTTTTAAAAATAATCATACAATTTATGTTAACCCTATTTTGCCGATATAGACTCACGGATTTTTAACATCCTCATGTCTGTATCTGCAATTGTGTCGGCACAAGCTTTAAGCTCTTTCATAATCTGCTCCGCCTTCTCCACATCATGCTTGTATTTCATCTGATGCTCAAGACTGGCCCAGAAGTTCATAGCAACGGTTCTAATTTGAACCTCAACACGCATTGGCTTCTTCTCATTTGAGAAGAACACCGGAATCTCCACTATCATGTGATAGCTTCTATAGCCATTGGCCTTCGGGTTTTTGATGTAGTCCTTTACCTGAATAAGTGTTACATCGTCTTGTCGGACCAACATTCTGGCTACATTGTAAATGTCGTCTACAAAAGAGCAGATTACCCTTACACCTGCCACATCATTTAAATTTTCTTCAATTGATTCAAGTGAAATTTCATTTCCCTGCCTCTTCAGCTTTTCGTAAATACTCCTGTCCTTCTTTCTTCTGGATTCTATTGAGGAAATAGGACTTTCAACACTTGTAAGTGAAAGCTCATTATTAAGTATTTCAAGCTTAGTTCTAACCTCTCTAATGGCAGAATCATAACGCATCATAAGAATGTCAAATTCTTCAGTTGCTGTAATTTTTTCAAATTCACTCATGGAACTACTCTCCTTCGGGATCTATCAACTTTAGAATAAACCCCTTAATCTTTTCGATTACCTTATCACCTGTTTCCACGGCATTTCCATTATGAATTTCATGCAAATACCCATCCCATAGAACCAACTCAAAGTCAGGTTCGTCAGCAAATGCCTCTGCAAACTTTTTTGTGCCCTCAAAATCGCAAATCTTGTCCCCGGTTCCGTGCATCACAAGAAACGGCTTGTGGCGGCTGCCACCGTTATCCTCCAAGGTTCCTTGTTCCAATTTTTGACCGATTTCAAAGCCTTCAAAAGCGCATAGAAGAGAAATATAGCCATGAACCAAGGTGTTCGTCTTATATGGCTGCACAAATAACGGATTGCCTAAATCGCTTTCATTACATTCTGATTTTATCTGCTTGTGCGGAAAAAGCTTAGCTCCCAGCCGTACAGCATGATATAAGGCACCTGATACCGGTCGAACAAGTCTGATCCAAGGTGCTGAAATAATAAATCCATCCATTAGATTATTCTTATTACCTCTAAATTTGTAATCCAATGCAATGTTGCCTCCCATGCTATGTCCGTACAAAACAGCCGGAAGCCCCGGGTATTCTTCTAATCCGTACTTTATTAGAAGGTCAATGTCCTCAAGAATGTCTTTTCTGGGTGAAGCATCTCCTCTTACACCGTTGGATATGCCATGGCCTCTTAAATCCATGGACAATACCTTAATATTGGACTCCGCCAGGATGCCTGCCATTCGCTGAAATCTTCCTGCATATTCTCCGATACCGTGGATAATAAACATTATTGCCTTAGGATTTTCACAAGGAAAATCGTAGCCAACTACCTTTATAGGATCTTGTCTCAATTGAAAATTCTTAACCATTTGACACCTCAATTTCATTAAAATATCTTTTTCCTACATCCATATCCATAAATTAAGCATTTTAAAATTTTTTACTTGTAATGTCAGTAAGAATGAGCTAAATTGTTCACATAAAGAAGGTGAACAATAAAAGAAGGAGGATACATTGAATCATAACTGTTCAGTTTGTGGGAATATCCATAGAAATCAAGTCTTCAAGGGTGGATATATTTGTGTGGACTGCATTCAATTCATAAAGTCCCTGGAATTTGATTTATAATAGAGATAATTTCCTTCAAAGATAATAGTTATCCTACATCAACTCACAATAAACTATTACATAAAGCACTACACTTAAGAAAACATATAAGAAAACACAATTTTTAACTAAAACTACACCTTCTTTTGGAGGGCAGAAATGCCTTCCTTTTATTTTTATATTTTTCCCCTCAGCTTTGCCAGAGTATTTTCAAACACATCCGGCAACGGACTTGTAAACTCCATATACTCACCGCTTCCGGGATGAATAAATCCCAGCTTCATGGCATGAAGTAATTGTCCTCCTGTAAACAGCTTATCATTTTTAATGCCATAGGTTTCATCTCCAACCAAGGGGTGCTTTATATATGCCATATGGACTCTAATTTGGTGCGTCCTGCCTGTCTCCAGCACACATTTAACCAAGGTATACTTACCGAATCGTTCTATAACCTCATAATGAGTAACAGCTTTTTTGCCATTTTCATAATCGACCCAGCGCTTTAGGCGATTCTTACCGTGTCTGCCGAGAGGTTCATCAATTATCCCCTCATCCACAATTAAATTATTGTGAACCAGGGCCAGATATTCTCTTGTTACAGAATGTTCCTTTAGCTGCTTTACCAGAGAAACATATGCCTTGTCAGTCTTTGCAACAAGCAGCAAGCCGCTTGTTGCTTTGTCAATTCTGTGAACAATGCCGGGTCTATCATCGCCGTTTTGCTTTGATAGAGCATCTCCACAATGATACAAAAGCCCATTTACCAATGTATCTGAGTAATTACCTACTCCGGGATGAACCACCATTCCTCTGGGTTTATTGATTACCATTATATCATCGTCTTCATAATAAATATCCAGATCCATTTTTTGAGGAAGAATTCCAGACTTCCTTGAGTCTACCGGGTTAATTAAAACTTCCTGTCCATTTTCAGCCAAAAGCTTTCTATCCTTATTAGCCAGTACTCTTCCATTCAGCATTATATCACCGGCCTCAAATGCCTTCTGAACCGCACCTCTTGATAATTCAGGAGCTTTATAGGCAATTGCTTTATCTAAACGAAGTCCGCAAACTTCTTCATCAATTATTATTTTAATTTCACTCATATGACTTCGCTTTCTACACCAACCCAATCATATAAACTTTTATTTTTTGCTTTTTGCTTTACGGTCTTCAAAAAACAAAACATATATAAACAAAAGTCCGCAGCCAACGCTAACGGCAATATCTGCTATGTTAAACACCGGCGGAAATATTGAAAAGCTAATCATATCTGTTACATATCCATATATAATTCTATCAATTAAATTTCCGATGCCACCTGCAATAATGAACAAAACAGCGGTTTGCAAGAGTTTACTATTTCTTCCATAACGATTCATAGCATATATTGCTCCTATAATCACAAGAGTAGGCAATATAATTAGAAAAATTCTTTGCCCTGAGAAGGAACTGAAAGCAGCTCCATTATTTCTAACATAGACAAATCTCAAAAAATCACCTATTACATTAATTCCTCCTGATAAGTCTGCCACGCTTCGAACCAGAAATTTTGACATCTGATCGGCTATGAGAATTATCAACAGTATTACGCTTTTTTTTAAATTACTCATAAAAATACGGGGCAAAAAGCCCCGCCTCCATTATATTACTCTTGTTTTTTTGCTATTTCCAAGGCCTCTAAAGAAGTCTTCTTCGGAGTTTTCTTCAAGTGAAGCAGGTAAAAAATCTCTTTCTATTTCATCAAGTAAATAAAGTTGCTTGTCGTCTATCCTTGCCAACTCTTTTGTAAGCAATTCTCTGTACTCATTCTTGTATTTCTTAATTTTAGATTTAAGAACCTCCACTTCCTCAGTTAACTTTATAACCGAATCTCTGGCCTCTTTAGTGATAGCTAGTGCTTCAACCTCGGCATTTTTAACCAAAAGCTCTGCCCTTTTTTCAGCACTGGCAGAGATGTCATTCATCAGTTTTTTTGCTGAATTAAGAGTATCAATCACAGTAGCTTCATTTTTCTTGCAAACTTCAATATCCCTGTTAAGCTTACTGTTTTCATTGGTTAATCTAAGATTTTCTTTAGTTAAATTCTCATAATCAACCATAATTAAGTTAAGAAAATTATCTACTTCATCTCTTTTATAGCCATTAACGGATTTACCAAACTCTTTTGATTCAATATCCCTTGTAGTTAACATCCAATACCTCCGGCGGTTTTATTTCCAAGGACTGCTTTCTGTATTTGAAAGGTCGAATACAGGACTTTCTTCTTTATCGCCTGTAATATCCACATTTTCAGGGGCAAATATGAAAATGTTATTTGCTACCTTCTGAACATTGCCGTTAAGAGCATATGTAGCTCCGCTTAAGAAGTCAAAAATCTTTCTTGCTGATTCATTTTCCAGCTTTTCAAGATTGATAATAACAGGTCTTCTACCCTTAAGGCTGTCTACAAGCTTAGGGCATTCCTCAAATGACTTCGGCTCAATTAATACAAGCTTAAAAGCACTTGTATTAGCAATTGAAAATCTCTTTTCAGAAGATTTATGCCTACCGTCAGTAGTTAATGTCTCACTTAAAGTCGGTCTTCTGTTTTCTTTAATTTCGTTTTTTGCTGCTTCAACCTCCGCTTCATAGATATCATCATCTTCTAAATCTTCAATTCCAATTACCTGCTTGATTTTTTCAGTAAATCCCATTTTTCATATCCTCCTAAAAACAATTAAATTATCTGTAGTCTCTCATTCCAAAAATTGCAGTCCCAACTCTGACAAGATTAGACCCCTCTGAAATGGCCACCGGAAAGTCACCGGTCATCCCCATAGATAGATATTTAAAATCTATGGCTTCTCTGTCATCATCCACATAGCTGTCGTAAATTTCCTTTGCTGCCGCAAAACACTCCCTAGCCATTTCCGGATCATCGAAGAACGGTGCAATACACATAATTCCCCTTATTCTGATGTTTGGGTAATTTAAACATATTTCGTCTATTATACCATCTACATCTGAAACCTCTGCTCCAAACTTGCTTTCTTCTCCGGCTACATTTACTTGAATCAAAACATCCATAGTTATGTCATGCTGAGCAGCTCTTTTGTTTATCTCCTTCGCAAGATGAACAGAATCGACAGAGTGAATCATTGAGACTTTATCTATAACATATTTTACCTTATTTGTCTGCAAATGTCCAATTAAATGCCAATTTACAGGCTTTACTTTATCATATTTATCTAAAATTTCCTGAACTTTGTTCTCACCGATGTCGGTTATTCCTGCATCTATAGCTTCATTTATTTCATCAGGACTGTGCAATTTCGTAACAGCCACTAAAAGCACATCATTACCGTCTCTACCGGAAGCCCCGGCTGCTTCATCAATTTTTTCTCTTATATGCTCAATGTTACTTTTAATCGACATGGTTCACCTCCTAGTCTTTCGGAGTTTTAAGAATTTCATCATATGTATTTATGGAAATTGTATAAACCCCATCCTTATCATAAAATGATCTTTTATATACAACAGATTTATCCTTACCCTTAAAAATAAGCTTTACCGGTACGAATTTGAATTCTCCGACCTTATCCTTTACATAAACCCCTGTTATACCTTTTTTCTTTGTTATACTTGAATTTTCAAGAATTAAGCCTAAGCTTCTGGAAGTAATTACCTGAATTTTGCTAACACGTATGCTGGTCAATTTATCAAAATACTCATCGCATTTTACAATAACCTTATACTTATCATCTTCTTTATTTACAGATTGAACGATACCTCCGAAGTCTTGATTATCAATTCTTACAGTTAAATAGCCATTCTGCTCATAATTCTTGCCGCTGTCCTTGTCAACATAGAAGACAACATACCACTTGCTTCTGTCAACCAGTTTGAATACCGGCTCCCCTTTGACAATATCCGCTCTCTTGAGCTTGACAATGTCCTTCGGATCCAAGTCGGCAAAGTGCTTGTGCTTGAGCTTATCCATGTTTTCAGGAGAAAACTTTGCCTCTCTGCCATCACAGTAAAAGCTTATAAGCCCTTCCTTTTCAGCCATATAATTACTGGTTGAGGTTACATTTTCACCTAAATTTTTTACAATAGGCTCAAACTCTCTGTCAATAGGTGTTTCACCTTCCTTAGCCTTACCGCCGGATGACTTTGTTGCAGTTTTTTCCTTTTCCGGAGCTGTCACATCCATAATTTTCGTGGACATACGCACAAGCTCATTATTTTTAAAATAATAATTTGCTTCCCCGGTTGTTCCTGCGACATATACCTTTTCGCTTCTGACAAAATAGCCGTCCACCTTGTCCGACTCCAAAAATTCACCATACTGCACGGTATAGGTTGACACCAAAGCCCCCGTAACCTTAGGAATAATATATATTATTATGTACAAAACCACCAATATTATGATGAATACAAAAATTTTTTTTCTGCTTAACTTCATAACCTCACCCTCTAGGCTATTTTACATCATTTTAAGAACTTTTTCCATTACTTTATTCTTTTCTTTACCTAGATTTTTGTGGGTTTCAACATATTTTTCAAACAAATCCGGTCTTTCTCTTTTTGTAATCAAAAGAGACTGTTCAAAGCGCCATAGCTCAATCAGCTTATGGTTGCCGCTCAGCAGTACCTCCGGTACCTTTTCATCTCTGAAATCCCTAGGCTGTGTGTACTGAGGAAATTCCAAAAGTCCGGAATATATGGACTCCTCATCGGCTGAGGATTCACCTGCCAATACCCCCGGAATTAATCTGCAAGCACTGTCAATGACCACCATAGCTGCCAGCTCTCCACCGGTAAGGACATAGTCTCCAATGGAAATCTCCTCCATGTCATAATGCTCTATAATTCGCTGATCAATGCCTTCATAGTGGCCACACAAAAAAGTTGCTTTGTCTAAGGCTGCTATCTCTCGAACCTTTTCTTCATTTAAGACCTTGCCTCTTGGTGACATATAAAAGATTTTTCCTTTTTCATCCCCTAAAGAATCTATTGCGTCAAAAATAGGCTGTGGCATCATAACCATTCCCGGACCGCCGCCAAAGGAATAATCGTCTACTTTTTTGTGCTTGTTTGTAGAAAAATCCCTAGGATTTACGATATCAATTTTTATCAAATTCTTTTCTATTGCTCTACCAATTATACTCTCTTTGAGAGGGGTAAACATTTCAGGAAAAATAGATAGTATACTAATCTTCATCATCAATTAAACCCGGAATCACCTTTACTTTTATTCCTTCTGTGAAACTAATGTCCATAATAAAATCCTTAACAGCCGGTATTAAAGCTGTCTCGCCATTATCCCTTTTTATGGAATAAATATCCTGTGGACCATTTTGCAGTACATCCTCCAGAACTCCGATATATGCATTTGTTTCTCCATTTATTACCTTAAGTCCAATAATGTCCTTGATAAAAAACTCATCCTGACCCAATGCCGGCAAATCTTCTTCTGTAATATAGATATCTTTGTTCTTTAGAATGTCCGCTTCATTTCTATTATTGGCAATGTTCAATTTCAAAATAACTATATTTTTCCGGTAGCGCACATTTTGAATTTTTGCCTCCGAGCCATCTATAATTACACTGTCGAGACTATCAAATCTATTGCCATAGGAATAGTTATAAACATTAACCTCTCCTCTAAGACCTACTGATGAAACTATTTTACCGATTTTAATATTTTCCACACCGATTCCTTCCGTAAATTAAAACACATGAAGCTAAGCTATGAACTCCATGTGTTATAGTCTTTATTCCTCGTCAGATGATATTTCGACGATTACCTTTTCATTATTTTTAGTAGCAGCAGCCTTAACCACTGTTCTTAAAGCTTTAGCGATACGACCCTGCCTTCCAATAACCTTCCCCATATCATTTGAGGCTACTTTTAACTGCAAAACTTTCTCGCTTCCAAATAATGATTCTGAAACGACTACCTTTTCAGGCTCATCTACAAGAGATTTTGCAATTACTTCAACTAAATTTGTCATTAGAGACACCGCTTTCTTATTCTATAATTCCTGACTTCTTAAGTAGATTTTTTACAACTTCTGTTGGCTGTGCACCGTTAGCCAACCATTTCTTTGCCTTCTCGTCGTTAATCTTGATGTCGGCCGGCTCAGTTAAAGGATTGTAATATCCAATTTCCTCGATGAACTTGCCGTCTCTTGCACGTCTTGAATCAGCAACTACTACTCTGTAAAAAGGCTTCTTATTTGCACCCATTCTCTTAAGTCTAATTTTAACCATTTTTCTATTCCTCCTAAAAATTATTACATATATCAAAACTCATCGGTTTAAAACATACCTCTGAACATTTTGTTCTTCTTTAAAGCCCCCGGATTTGAAAATTGCTTCATCATCTTTCTGGCCTCTTCATATTTTTTAATCAAATTATTTATCTTACTAACCGGCTGTCCGCAGCCTGCTGAAATACGTTTCCTTCTGCTTGCGTTCAAAAGATTAGGATCTCTTCGCTCTGCAATTGTCATGGACTGGATAATAGCTTCCATAATCTTAAACTCTGCTTCACTTTGCTCCAGGTCAACACCCTTCATAGAAGCGCTGTTCATACCCGGAAGCATTTCAAGAATCTTGCCGATCCCTCCCATTTTTCTAACCTGATTAAATTGCTCAAGAAAATCTTCAAGGGTAAATTGGTTCTTTCGGATTTTCTTTTCCAACTTCTCAGCAGTCTCCTCATCATAAGCCTTTTCTGCCTGCTCAATCAGACTGAGCATATCACCCATACCAAGAATTCTGCTTGCCATTCTTTCAGGATGGAAGACTGTAAGGGCATCGGATTTTTCTCCAACACCGATAAATTTAATCGGCTTTCCGGTGACCTTCTTAGCTGAAAGGGCTGCACCGCCTCGAGAATCGCCATCCATCTTAGTCATGATGATTCCGTCAATTCCCAGTTTTTCTTGGAAACCTGAAGCAATATTTACAGCATCCTGACCTGTAAGCGCATCTACAACCAAAAGAATCTCATGGGGTCTAACCTTACCTTTAATATCAACAAGCTCATCCATAAGCTCTTCATCAATTTGAAGTCTTCCCGCCGTATCCACGATAAGGATATTAAAGCCCCTTTTCTCAGCCTCCGCCTTTGCAGCCAAAGCAATTTCAGCCGGATTTCTCGATTCACGATCAACATATACCGGCGTATTTACGGACTTGCCGACAACCTCCAGCTGGTCAATTGCAGCCGGCCTGTAAATATCACAGGCGCAAAGCATAGGCTTTTTCCCGCTCTGCTTAAGATATGATGCCAGCTTACCTGCAGTTGTAGTCTTACCTGTACCTTGAAGTCCTACCAATAGGTATACAGTAAATCCGGATGGTGAATATGTCAGCTTGCTGCCTGTGCCGCCCATAATGCTGACAAGCTCTTCATTTACAATTTTAATAACCTGCTGTGACGGTGTAAGACTCTTCAATACTTCACTGCCAAGACATTTCTCTTTAACAGAACTGACGAATTCTTTAACTACCTTGAAGTTTACATCTGCCTCCAGTAAAGCAAGCTTAACCTCACGCATTACTTCATCAATATCTTTTTCAGTTATGACACCCTTGCCTTTAAGTTTACTAAAAGCACTTTGTAATTTATCTGATAAGCTTTCAAATGCCATATCCTACCTCATAATCTACCAAATAGCCGCTATGGGCTCGCCTCTTCCGTCTACCAATCGATTTCCGTAAGTATCTCTTTAATTTGCTCCATTTTCTTAGAATCAGCCGATTCATCAGAAATACTAACCTCATTTATAAGCTTTGCCAACTCATCTACAGACTTTCTATTGCTATCGAATCTTGCTACCAATCCAAGTCTGTTCTCATACTCTCTTAAAGCCTTCTCAGCTTTTTTAAGGGTATCATGAACACCCTGTCTGGAAATTCCTCTTTCCTCTGCAATCTCTCCCAGAGACAAATTCTCTTCATGATATAATCGCATAACCTGATTTTGATTTTCAGTCAAAAGATTTCCATAAAAGTCATAAAGCAAACTGGCTTCCGCTACACTATCTAACATCATGTCCTCTTCACTTTCACTTCCGTCAAGCATTTATGCTTAACACCGTGTTATATTATCAAAAAAAGAGCCTCGTGTCAAGACTCTTTTCTCTTATCCTGCCCTTTTTCCTATTTTTCTATAGGTGACATATATGTTACTTTAAACCTGCCTTGCTCTTCAATTAAGCCGGCGGCTTTTTCGAAAATTTCCGACGCAGTATCCTTATAAGATTTGGACAGCAAAATATCCATCAAAGACGGCTCCTTCTCCAATTTTATAGACTCAATATCCACACCCGCAAGATTTTCCGATTTCAGCATGAGCGCTTCCGCCTCCGACTCAGTAAGAATGGCATCAATCAGCCCTGCACTGAGCGCCTGTTTAGCTGTGTAAATCCTGCCATCAGCAATTGGCTTAAGTGTCTCAACATCTATATTTCTACCTGCTGAAACGATCGATAAAAATTGCTCATAGGCCTCGTCTACAAGGCTCTGAAAAATGGCAACCTGCTCATCTGTAAGCTTACTGGAGATATTACCCATCGCTTTATTTGGTCCTGAAGTAATTGTTACTGACTTCACCCCTATGTTATTCAACAGCTCTGTGGCATCATACAAGGATCCGATTGTGACACCGATGGATCCGGTCCAACAATTTCTGTTAGCAATTATTTTATTTGCATCAGCAGAAATATAGTATCCGCCCGATGCTGCCATATTTCTAAAATAAGCATAGACCGGACGCTTTGTCTTATTTTTATACTCCTCCAGCTTTAGGTACAATTCATCGCTGGCAGATACAGTGCCGCCCGGAGAATTAACCACCATGAAGATTCCCTTATTGTTATCATTTTCCATCATAGCGTCTATCTGAGATAAAGTCCACTTATGGTCATATGATCCTGAAGATGATTTTATATTATTGCTCGCACCTTCCTCAATTTTGCCTTCCACAAAAATCTTACCTACATAAGAATGGCTAAAATTGAACTGATTATCTGACGAACCGAAATACTCCTTATCAGTTCTGTTCATACCATATCCAAGCAATCCAAAAATCACAGATATGCTGAGAATGGCAACAAAAATCACAACTCCCTTATTATTACTTCCTGATTTAAATATTTTCATAATCTATCCGTTTCATTAATTTCCCGGCTGTGGCTGATTAGGATTTTCTGGCTGTTGAGGTTCCTCGCCACCTTGATTTCCTTCATTTCCTTGGTTAGTGCCACCCTGGTTATTATTATTACTTGGCTCCGGTGGCGTCGGCTCCTGTGGTGTCTCCTGTGCCGGCGGAGTAACAGGCGCCGGAGGTGCTATAGGCACTTCTGCAGGATCCGGTGCCCCCGCACCGTTTAACTTCATAGCAATTTGATTGCTTATAGCTTGTAACTTTTCAGTTACCTTATAATCCTTTTGATTAAATATTTCTAAATGAAGCCTTGCACTATTGGCAGCCATATCAACAGGAAATACATAGGATGCACCATTTAACATACCGCCTTGAACCTCATATGGCCAACCTGTTGTACCCTTAACCTTGTATTTTCCAAGTCTGGATGCTAAGGCAAAAATATCACTGTTGCTGAGATTTGTTTTTACCTGTGGCAACATTAAGTCCATAATCTTATCAAGCTTATTAACCTTGGCTTTTTTCATTTTCTCAAAAACCTTAGTTACGACAATACGCATTCTTTCAGTTCTTTTAAAATCATCGCCAACGCCCTTTCTTATTCTGGCGTAAGTTAAAGCCTGTACGCCATTCAGGGTCTGAGTTCCCGGCTGAGTCACTTCAACCGCCTTCTTCCCTACAATTGCCGAAGATTCATGAATGTACTTATTTAGCTCAGGAATTTCATAGTCTTCAACATCGACTTCAATTCCTCCCACAGCATCAACAATATCAGCTACACTTTTAAAGTTTACAATAGCAAATTTCTTTATATTTAAATCCATAGCTTGATTCAATGATTTAATTGTCATAGCTGCTCCGCCGTAATGGAATGCATGGGCAATTTTATCATAGCTTTCTGTATCACCCATCTTCATGATGGTATCCCTATAAACAGACACGAGCTTAACATCCTTAGTTTTCTCGTTTATGCTTATAATCATAATAGCATCTGTTCTGCTGCCCTTTAAATCTTTAATATCTCTGGAGTCTACTCCCAAAAGCAAGATATTAGCATACCCGTTTACATCTACAATTGAAAGCTCTTTTTCGTCGACCTTGACCTTTTTTACCTTATTCAACTTAGAATTGGCATATAAATATAAACCTCCTGCCACGGCTACTGCAACAACCAATACACCAATCAGCACCTTGACCCAGGTTTTCATCTTCTTTTTTCCGGTTTTGATTTCTTTTGATTTACGCATATACAACCTCCCGACCTCTGGTATTATATCATATTTAAGCAATAAAGAAAATATCTACAGCCTTCCATTATATTACATTTTTTGAACGCCACATTTACACCGGAAGTATGATATAATTCTTCTTACAGGGAGGTGTAAAATGAAACCGATTTTTATTCTTGCTTCTTCGTCACCGAGGCGAATTGAGATTATGAAAAAACATAATATGAATCCGATAGTGATTCCTTCCAATGTCGATGAAACCTTGGAAGCATCTATGGACAATCATGAAGCTGTAGAATTTCTTGCAAAAAAGAAAGGGCTCCATGTGGTGAATTTACTCAGTTCCGATAATCCTCCGGTCAGCCTTCCTTGTGATACCTTTCCTGTGGTCTTAGCAGCGGATACCGTAGTATATAAGGAGGAAATATTGGGTAAGCCTGAAGACAGAAATGATGCCTTTAGGATGCTGGCTAAAATCCGCGGTACGGATCACTATGTCACTACAGGAGTCGCTATTTTTTGTCCTCACAAAGCTATAGAGGATGTATTCTCAGTTGATACAAAGGTCACGTGTGAAAATTACACAGATGAAGATATAGAAAAATATCTTGATACAGATGAGCCTTATGACAAAGCGGGTGCCTATGCAATTCAAGGCCTATTCAAAAAACACATAAACGCTTTTGACGGATTTTTTGATAATGTGGTTGGCTTCCCATGGACCCCTATTGAAGAGCATCTGCAAAAACACGGCTTAATTTAATGAATCACATCATTAATCCAAATTCGGCTCCTAAACCTTTTAAAGGAAAAAGCTATTCTTATAAACTCGCCGATGCTGACAATTAAAACAGCTACAGGCAAGCTTACTTTTAAAACTGATACTGCAAAGAAAGCCAGTGGAACCTGAACCAATAAATTACAAAACAGCTCCAGCTTCATCGAAAACATTGTATCTCCACCTGCCCTGAATATGCCTACAATATACATGTAGGCTATCATTTTAGGTGTCATGGCAATCGCCATTGCGGTAATAGTTACTATGATTAGATGGTCTGTTTCCGGAGAAAAATTGTACATCCATGTAATAGGCCTACTAATAAGAATTAATGTTGCGCCTAAAACTATGTTTAAAAACCATATTGCCTTAAATGAACGCTTTCCGCATAAATAAGCCTCTTCCAGGTTTCCCTTCCCAATGGTTTCTCCAATTATCATAGCTGTAGAATTCCCTACTCCAAAGTAGAGAGATTGTAAAAACTCGCTCATAACATTAGCTACCTGAACAGCTGCAATGGCTTTGGTTCCCAGCTGACCATAGGCTGCAAATATCATAGAGGTAGACATCGACCAGCTGCCTTCTGTCAGTACAACCGGAAAAGCTACCTTCATTACCGCCTTAAACATTTTAAAATCATAGCCGAATATTTCGGATAAGCTACCCCTTAACCAGCTATCCCTTTTATATGCAATGAATCCACATAGGGCAAGCATCTCAATTCCTCTGGCAATTGATGTCGCTATGGCAGCTCCGCTTACTCCCATTTCGGAAAAACCTAATTTACCAAATATAAATATATAGTTTAATATTGCATTTATAAGTATGGCAATGAAGTTAATTATTGTAGGTACCTTCAAATCTTGAACTGCTCGAGAATTATAAGAAATTACCATGGAAATTGCAAAGAACAAATATGACAGGCACGCAATATGAAGATATTCCGTTCCAAGATCTATTACGACAGGATTCTTGGTAAATAATCCCATTATGAAAGCAGCCTTCGTAAATGTAAATAATGCTAAAGCACAGGCAAATGCCAGTGATACTGAAAAGCCTATCCCCATCATCTTTTTGACACCATCTCTATTCCCGGCTCCAAAATACTGCGTTGTATAAACTGCAGCTCCGCTTAAAAGCCCGAATAAGGTTACTGAAAACACAAAAAACACCTGGTTAGCAATACCTACTGCTGCTAAAGGTGCTTCCCCCAGCTTCCCAATCATAAGTGTATCGATTAGATTCAGTCCCAAATTTATAAGATTCTGAAAAACAATTGGCAGCCCAATTTTAAACATTTTCCCATAGTATATTTTACTGTTATGATCTAGTGAAATACTTCTCATATAGTTCTTCTTCCCCGGCAAATATAATCATCACCACTAGTAAACTAGTGGTTTGTACAAGCCCTAGAAGGGCTTCGTTCTAGCAGCGTCTTAAGACGCGTCGAAAATGGTTCGCCAATCGCACATCATTTCCCGACTGCGCCTAAAGGCGCTTCTTTTTGTCTATCAATTCTTGCAACCCGTAAACGGGTCTATGTATTCTTTCAAGCTTATTTGATCTTCGCCTATATCTTCTTGAAGTTGTTTTCTGATATATTCTTCAATCGCCTTCTTGTTTCTGCCAACTGTATCTACATAATATCCTCGACACCAGAAATGTCTGTTTCCATATTTATATTTTAGATTTGCATGCCTATCAAAAATCATCAATGAGCTTTTCCCCTTGAGGTAACCTACAATTTGGGCAACGCTGTATTTGGGTGGTATTGATAAGAGCATAT
>FONK01000011.1 GCA_900112915.1 Peptostreptococcaceae bacterium pGA-8
TTCATCATCAAAATTCACTGCGAGAACATCTCCCGTACTAAAATACGGCACTCGTTTTATCTTGCATTTCGGCACTTTGACGGGTTTGAGATTTTCACTCTGTAATTGAATTGCTAATTTATCTAAGACCTTTTGTCTTTGTTTTAATGCTTTACTGTCGATTTCAAGCCAAAATTCGTTAGCACCTTTTGCAATCACTTCTAAAGCCCTGTTTTTTATCTCATCATGTAAATGTCCTATTTCCCATAAAGAATAGGCAAGGGAAGTCCAGTAAATCTCTGCGTAAAAATCATTAGAGCAATAAATTTTTTCGTCTGCCAGCATTTCCGCTATAATTTTTTCTGCACTTACTCCGTCCTTATAGTTTTCTACAACATAGTTGTAAATATCATATCCGTCATCACTGTCTATTATCTTTACACCGTCTATTGCCATATATACTCTCACCTTCATTCCAATTTATCATTTATCTATCGAGCATAATTTCAAGCCCTTTCTTTTCATTTTCACTGTAAAGACTCCGAAAAAGCTCTATTTCTCAATGTCAAAGCCCAACTTTTTCAAGGCAGCTATTTGTTTTCTTTGATGCTCCGGGATACCACATGAAGCTGACCCGCAAATTACACTTTGTGGACAATTTTCATAGTTCAAGTGAATTTTCTACGTCCCAAGGTGCAAAGTTCACCAAATGGGTTGGCATATTTCTTTAAACTATAAACTGTTAATGTTTATATGAGTTTTAAAGTATATCTCACTTCTCTTAGCTCTTTCCCGGCAATTGTATCTTCCAAATAGTCATTATCTAACTTAAACCCATATTTTTCGTAAAAATTTCTAGCTCTTTCATTTTCCTCAAGAACCCAAAGGAATGCTTCTGTGTAACCTTGCTCTTTTAGTTGCTCCACCACAAAATCTAAAAGTTGCTTTCCATATCCCAATCCCATGTATTCAGGCAATAAATAGATTGATATCACTTCGCCTAAATCATTATATTTCTCAAATCTTGATTTACAAAAGCTACTTGTGCCAATATATTTGCCATCATGAATACATACTACAGTGTTCCAATCTGATATATCAAAAGCTTTGCTCCAATGGCCTTTTGGTATTTTATCTAAGTACTCTTGCGAAATAATACCTCGATATGCATGTCTCCAACTATCTTCATATATTTTACTAATTAAATTTCTATCATCAAATGAAGTAATATACCTTATCTCCATACCTTATCTCCATACCTTATTTTCTTTTATAAATATGAATTTTTCAATTGGAATCAGAGTCAAGCTTTAATTTTTATCTCTATTACCATCTGCTTCCCGTCAGGACTTTTTGCAGTTATATTGCCACGATGATTTTCAGCTATGGCTTTAGCTACGGCAAGTCCTATGCCGTATCCTCCCGTCTCGCTGTTTCTTGATGACTCAAGTCTGTAGAATCTTTCAAAGATATCATTGTAATCCTTTTTTTCCAGACCTTCAGCCAAATTGCGTATGCCGATAAGCACCTCATCTCCCTCGCCTTTGACACTAATGCTGACAGTGCTGTTTTCAATCGAATACTTTGTGGCATTTTCAACTACTATTTCAAGCATTTTTTTAAAATCGTAAGGATTGCCTGCCAAAACGATATCTTCATTTAAATACTTTTCAATCTTTAATCCTCTATTTGTAAGCATCGACTTAAACCCGGTTACAACATCATCTATCTGGCGGTTAAGGGAAAACTCCACTTTATTTTTATCATCTTCCTTCTCTTCCAATTTGGCTAGGGTTATTAGCATGTCGATTAAGTTGTTCAATCGTGCTATTTGATTTGAAGTGCTTTTGGTCCACCCTGTTTCGCCCTTTTCCATAACCGTGATATCATTGTTTGCACTTATAATTGATAGGGGGGTTTTAAGTTCATGACTGATATCAATTATAAACTGCTTCTGTTTATCATAGGCTTTCACAATGGGGGCTACAGCCCTTTTGGACAGAACGCCCGCAACTGACAAAACTCCTAAGACGCTTATAATACCTACAATACCTGCTGTCCTGACAAGAAAGTAAAAGTCCTGCAGCTCTTTGCCGCAATCAATAAAGACTATTATCTTTCCATTAGATGTATCTCCGACGAAATATTTATAGTTATCCGTTATACCCTCTTTTTTTAAAAGCTTGCCATCCTTGACAACTTTATCTGCATATCCTTTGGCATCATCTATGTTTATCGCTGCCGTATTTCCGATATTTATCTCCTTTACCTGCAATTCTTCAGACAATTTTACTGTAAAGAATCGGGCAGCGAAGAGAGCCTCTTTTTCAATTCTTTTATTTATATCCTCCGGCGATGCATTCAGCTCAGCGGCAGCATCTTCACTCACTTGGGATTTATCAGATTCCTCAGGAGCTTTCCAGATATTTGTGTCCCGTCTCGGATATTGTGCCTTGGGAATAACACCGTCATTTTCAATTATTATCTTTGCTATATTCTCCGCTCTTTCGTTCACCTTCATATAATTTGTAATTAGTATTGAAGATGCTATGAGTATAAACACTATGAGATACGCCGTAAGAGAAAATCCTATGAATTTTCTTCTCAGTTTTCTTTCCATTCTATTCTCCCTTTACAACCAGGCTGTAACCTATATTTCTGCTGACTTTAATTTCTACATTCGCATTTAGTTTAGAAAGTTTTTTTCTCAAATATGATATATAAACCCAGACTACCGACATTTCCGTGTCCGTCTCATACCCCCATATTCTATCCATGAATATATCCGCTGAAATAATTTTTTGAGGATTTGACATAAACATCTCCAGCATTTGAAATTCCTTGTTTGCCAAAACAAATTCACCGCTGTCCGTTGATAATGCGAAGGTCGCCCTGTCCAGCCTCACATTTCCCATTGACAAAATACTATTTGTCATTGCTTCTCCTCTTCTCGTAACAGCTCTTACTCTGGCAAGAAGCTCACGGCTTTCAAAAGGCTTTGTCAGATAATCGTCTGCACCTGCATCCAATCCTAAAATTTTATCATCTAACTGAGATTTTGCAGTCAGCATTATTACAGGTATCTTATTTCCATTTTTTCTAATTTTTCTCAAAACCTCTATTCCATCTATCTTCGACATCATGATATCCAATATGACACAATCGTAATTATCCGCTTCCAAATATTCCAAGGCGGTACAGCCGTCATACACCGCATCTACAGAATAGTTGCTGTGCTTCAATATCGCAGCTATTGCAGCTGAAAGCTCTCTTTCATCCTCGCACAAAAGTAATCTCACGGTATATCTCCTTTTCTTTCGCTTATGATATTCTATATTATATCACTTGAATAACCTCTTATGTCAAACGAATAAGAGGTTATTTTCATATATTCTTATATTTTTATTTAATCAAACCTCACCTATTGAAAACTGCCTTTTATCTCGGTCCTTTTTGCTGAGGAAAGCCTGCTCCTCCCGGACCGCCCTCATGTCCCGCTGTTCCGTATATGAGGCTCGTCATTTCAATGCTTTGGCTGTTTCCTCCCGCCTCTAGAGTATAGGTATTTCCCTGTTTAATATCAGGCGTACTCACAACTACCGCTCCATAGGACTTGGTCGGTGTAAATGCTGCAAGAACATTTCCTGATGAGTCCTTTATGCTCACATTGCCCGAACCGGCTGCACCTAAGCTTATTACTCCCTGTGTTGATGAGCTTCCAAGGCTCTGTGTCATACCTCCGCTGTCTGTTGCAATCAATATTCCGCCGGTGATTTTTCCCTCGCCGTTGTAATCTATTGCACCGTTTCCTCTTTGTGCAGGTCCGTCAACATATACCTCTCCTCCTGAAATTTCAAGACTCCCATTTGAATCTATTCCATCACCTTCTGCATTTATATATGTCTTTCCTCCCACAATGCTGATATATGCAGAGGTATCATTGGACATTTCATCGGTAGAGCTGCTGCTTACTGCATTTATGCCGTCATCTGATGACTCAATGCTCACATCGCCTCCGTTTATATCTACTGTCAAAGCCTCTATGCCTTCATAGGATGAGGAAACCTTTACATTACCTCCGTTGATGCTTACATTGCTTATCCCTTTAATGGCGTCATCCCCGGCTGATATGTTTAATGTTCCGTCCTTTATATAGACAAATCCCAGTCCGGCTTCCTCTTCATTGTCGCTATGAATACCGTCATCTCCTGCCTTAATATCTATGTCCCCACTTGCAATCCTAACGCTGTCCTTTCCTTCCAAGGCCTTTTCTGAAACATCTATGTTCAAGTCGGTATCCACGACTACTAAATCATCCTTTGATACGACGCCGTTTCCTGATGATGTACTGATGTCCAATGAACCGCTGCCGTTTATTGTTAAATCATCTTTAGAAAAAATTACTCCGTCTATATTGTTGTCGCCGTCTGCCTGAAAAGTTCCATCCGATTGCAGCTTATTTGTAGTACCCTCAGCTATGGTTAAAAATACTTTATCAGCTTGCTTTACATATAGTGCAGCTGTATCCTTAGCCGTAATATTCGCATTCTTCAGGACGATTTTAATTTTATCCCGGTTGTCCCCATTTACAACTATTTGTCCTTCATTGATGGTGCCGCTTACGATATAAGTTCCCTCATCTGTAATTTCAACCCTGTTGCCATCAACATTTACATTCTCACCGTCAACGGTGATATCTCCGTTATTGAGAGTAATTTTTGTCGCATTTTTTGTATCATAGCTTCCGTCCATATCGCTTTTCGTAAACATTTCATCGGTCTTCGCTTCTGCACTGCCTGTCGATGTGCTTATTTTATCACTTGAACTTCTATTCATAGCGAATGCTACCCCGCTCACACCTATCATCACCGCACATAGAATGGCGGCAACAATGGCTTTCTTCTTATTAGTTATCCTCATAATTCTCCTCCTGCAAAATCGTTGTTCAATACTATTTCTAAGTTTCCGTTCCTGCACCTGAGCTTATCTATAAACTCCTTTTCCATATCTTTATCCTTCAGCGTCAGATTGTAGGTAACCTTGAAAAGGCTTCCCATATTGGTAGTCTTGACACCTCTTATCCGACTGCCGGTAGTGTATTCTTTCATTATATCGTCAAAGGCATTGGTGTAATTTAATGTTTCAGGTATTGTTATAGTCATGGTTTTTTCCGTTTCCTTAATTTCTCCCAACTTGCTTCCGTTGTAAATTACAAGTATTGCCGACATAATACCGACGAATATGCTTGCGTACATCAGATATCCCATTCCGCAGGCAAGGCCCGCACTCATAGCTAAAAATATAGCTCCGATTTCCTTTGCCGTACCCGGTGCAGATCTAAATCTCACAAGGGTGAAGGTCCCCGCTACCGCAACTCCTGCGCCGATGCTTCCGTTAACCAGCATTATCACCATCGCCACTACTGCCGGTAAGACAGCCAGCGTAACTACAAAGCTTTTTGAATATCTCGTTTTATACATATATACCAATGCCAGTACCAAGCCTATAACGAGTGCTGTCCCTATATCCATTAAAAATGTACCCATACTCATCTGACTGCTGCTCTGACTCAAAGCCGCTAAAATATTCTCCATAATTTATCCCCCTCTTACAGATTTTTCATATTCGGAAGTATAATCTTCTTATAGCCTTCTCCGTATTTTGAAAATGAACTTTTATATAATTTTTCCTCATTTAGATATTCCAGCATCCATCCCGGCAGCCCTTCTTTTGTTTTTATCTCCAAAATCATCTTGTCCTTCGGAAGCAGCAGTATACCGTCGTCTGAGCTTTCAAATCGAAAATCCCTGTCTCTCATCCTTATATTTCTGTCAACGGTAATTCTGAAGCTGTTATCATCTTTTCCGTAATCAGCCTTCCTGTCATAGGATATCATCGCCGCCAATTTTAGCTTCCCATAGAAGCTTTGCATATACATAAGCTCATCTAATATCTGTTTTTTCTTGCTTTTTGCTTCCATGTTCTTCATATCATCCCTAGGAAATATGTTATTATCTGATTTCCGTAAATCTGTGAATTTAGGCATTTTTCCGCTTTCGATAAATTCCATCGCCTCTTCATATGTCATGGATACTCTTCTTTTATACACTGTTTTGTTCAGCTTCCGCTTTATTTCCAAATACACCTTGTCATCGCCTTTGCCATCACCGTAACTTCTGATTCTCAGCTTTTCCTTGAAAATCGGTTTTTCAATGCTTCTTCTTACCATCAAATAATCCGGTGTATCTATATATATGCTGTTTATTATACTTTCTCCATATTCATCCGGCACCATATATTTTTTCATTTTCTCCTGTAATCTCTTTTCCTGTGCTTCATTTAATATGTATTTTATTTCTCTTCTTTCAAAAGTATCTCTCATCTCATCATTCCTCCCTTATCGCAATTTCATTCTTTCCGTGTAATGTGCTCCTACTGAGCTGCATCATAATTGCACACAACATCATAGGTATGCCCAATGCCAAATAAACTGTAAGCAACGGTGATGTGGTTCCGTATATATCCAAAACTCCCTTTAAAAAGCTTCCCACAAGCAATGTCAATATGCCGAGGGTGTAAACCGCATAGGAAAGCTTGTTTGAAAAAAACTTTTTCCTGGGAGAGCTTCCTCTCATGCATATGCATATAGGCACTACTCCAAGAATCAGAGGTATTAAAAACATCAGATACATATATGGAGAATACACTCCATGGCTAAAAACTTCATATACAAATCCTATCAATGCCGATGACAATGTCATAATGCTGTAGAATTTCAATTTTCTTTTATTAGACGTAAACAATGTCACTCACCTCTCTTTCTTTTATACTTTGTCCGTTTGTCGTAGGATTATTTACAACATTTCCGTTAAAATACATTGTTGAGGATCCGCCGCCGTCCAGATTATATGCCGTTGTTACTCCCAGGCCTTTCATAAATTGAGCCAATTCGGATAGGGATAAGCCTTCGCTCTCAGATGTTCTCCCGTCTGAAACTACCAGTACATAGTGATTATCCGATATCCTTCCTATTGCCGTTCTCGGATTGCTGGCCATAGCTTTTCCTACCTCATCGGAGCTGTCAACAATTATCTCACCGTTTTCAATAAGTCCGGGACCGAATGAAAATACATTTACGGCACCCTTTTCAAGAAGCTCCTCCGCTGTTATATCTCCTTCTTTTATAATTTCCATATTTCCGTCTTCGTATATAACCAAATCCTCCTGCTCTGATGATGACATTTCACTTCTCAAAAGCTGCCCGTTTCTGATTACATATCCGCTGTTTCTCGCCCCGTAAAAGTCACCGTTTACAGCTAAAACCGCCTTATTCTCATCAGCCGTCTCGGAGGTCGAAGCCTTTATATTTTTCCCATATGTGTTTTGTGCCAAAGCCGTCTTTATGTTTTCTCCCTCATTCAATGCAATATCAGCTACATAAACAGTCGTTTCTCCTTCTCTGTAGGTCGTGAGGGTTACCTCCTTATTGGCGTCCTTGTATGTGGTATCCGTTACCTCCGCATTCGTGCCGCCGCTTTGGACATCCTTTTGATTTTCACTGGTGGTTTCCAATGCTCCGTATGCCTTTTCTATTACAAAGGTATCCATGAGTACGAAGGTCGAGAAGCTTACAAGCAGTGCAATATATGCTGCCACAACCCACCTTGCAATTTTCTTTTTCTCTATCATCCTATACATATGTCGCACCTCTCCATTCCTTTTTTATATCATCTCTACGCTTTTTCACATTGAATACCAGCTTTTTTTGACCTAACCAGCTGAAGATGAAACAAGATGCTTCCGACAAGATCTTGCTCACATAAGGGTTGATACCAAGAACGCCGACGCAAAATTGAAGTATCACCGTGTTGCCTATCAATATTGCAAAGGCCAATATGGAATACTTTACAAGGCTTTTAGCCATCGATTTATCATCCTTGAAGACAACTTTTTTATTTACGGTAAAGTTAAATATACAACTTACAATTCTTGCGGTGACATTAGCAAGTACCGGCCCTGATGTGAAAAACATGATAATTGTAAATATGACATAGTCCAGTAAAAATGCCGTAAAGGATGAGGCCGCAAATTTTGCGATTTCCTTATATATTCTCCAAGAATCCTTAACCGTATTGAAATGTGAAGCTCTGTTATTTTCTTCGTAAATTGTTTTTATCTTCATCTCATTTATCTCTCTGTTTTCCCTGCACCATTCCATGAGCATATTCATCTCATACTCGTATTTATCCCCTTTAATACTTATCATCCATTTTAAAAAGCGACTGTGGAAGCCTCTAAGCCCCGTTTGCGTATCTGAAACCTTCAGTCCCGTAATCAAATGAAAAACTCCTTTTGTCATTTCATTCCCGAACTTGCTTCTCAGAGGTATATTGCTGTCTTTTTGAAATGTCCTGACTCCTATAGTCAGCTTTTCTCTGTTCATATTTGTACCTAAAGAAATTTTCAGTATGTCATATACGCTGTGCTGTCCGTCTGCATCTGCCGTAACGACTGTGAAGCTTTCATCTTTAAATTTGTCGTATATATATTTGAAAGCTGTTTTTAAAGCGGCTCCCTTCCCCTTATTATCGCTGTGGGTAAGAAGCTTAAATGGTTTTGCCTGTTTAAACACATTCTCATATTCACTTCCGCTTCCATCATCTACCAATACGACTTTAAAATCTCGCTGAGATAGCCCGTCCACTATCTGTATAAGCTTTTTCTCCGGTTTATATGCCGGAATTACTACAAATCCCTTCATTTTTTTATCCTCCTCTTCTTTTGTTACGGGCATTATATTATCCCAACCTTAAATGAACTTTAAAGTACAAAAAAAAAGAGAAGCAGTTTATCTATCCACTTCTCTAACCATTATTTTCTAACAATTATTTAATGCATATATACATTAGTACAGTTTTAACTCACAGGCTCATTATTGTTTTACCTCTTCAAGGGCTAACGCCTTATCCTTTTCCATATTTCCCTTGATTACGGATATTTTGGTACGATATTTTTCAGCCTTCTCGCTATTGCCCATAGCATCATAGACCTTAACCAGCTCGTCCATTGACTCTAAATTGCTGGGTGAAAGCTTAAGAACATTTAAAAAGTATCCTTCTGCCATTTCCAAATATCCAAGCTCTTTATTGGCAACTCCAAGATAGTGCCACAGGGGCCACCATTTATTGAAGTTCTCGTTCTCCGTATAGGGTATCAAAGTGTCTATGCCCTCCTGAAACCTGCCCGAAACGACCATATTATATCCTGCCTCTATTTTTACCGGCTCCTTCAGCTTAATAATCCACTGAGAAACCTCCTCCTTCATCTCCTCATTTGCACTTAGCTTAAGGAAGGACTCAAAGGTCAGCTTGGCCTTTACATACATTCCCAAATTCAGATATCCATAGCCCAGGAAGTAAAACCCCATATCAAAATCCGGCTTTTTAAGAGTAACCTTTTCAAAAGCCTCCAATGCCTCAGCCTTGAAAAGTCCCACATATTCCTCGCTGTCACCGGCCTCATAGCAGTCCTTACAAGCTCTACCATAGCAATATATTGCATCAGCATTTTCATGGTCGATCAAAAAAGCCGCCCTAAAGAGTATGCAAGCATAAAGATAGCCATTTTTTGTCGCCGAGTCTATGCCTTCGCCTACTAAAAACTTAGCAAAGTCCTTGGTATAATTTCTAATGATAAACTCTATATAGTTGTCCCTATGTTGAAAATTGACATCGCATCCAATTACAACCGCCATATTTACAGCAAGACTTTTTATAGAAAGCTTTGTAAGCTCCTTCTTATTTACCGGCACCGGAACTCCTGTAAGAATATCATCAAAGCCATTTTTCTTTAAAAAATTCTCTGAAAGCTCATCGAAAATATATGTATCCAAATGCCCTACCAGGTATTTCCCTATTCTATCTTCCAACGTTTCGGTATTTCTATTTGCCATTAAACATCCAACCTTTCTTGTAAAATTTCTTTACCGCATCAAAATTCATAGTTTCTTCCAAATCTACCTTTAGAATATTCATTGTCGCTTCGGTGAAATCCTTATACTCAATGGGAAACATCAGCTCCTTTGCCAAAGCGTATCCATACAGAATTCTATAGTTGTCTTCCTTCTTATGATAGCGGTGCTGATATCCATTTTCGTGATAAAAGCGTGCTAAATCTTCATAGAAATCAAATGGAGACAAATTTGTTCCTTCCATAAGGAAGCTTAAGGCTCTACCGAATCCGCCTCTATTATAAAAAACATCTAAAACTCTTTCAATCTCCTTCAGGGACACTAATTCCTCTGCAGACATTCCGGCTGTTGAAATCACCTCATAAGGCGCTTTATGCCTAAACACATAGCCAAACTCATCAGCCTCATCTCTTATTTCAGTTCCTCTAAGCAGCTTTAGAAAGCCTAGCTGAATCTCATCTGCTCCGGTGCCATAGACCTCATTAAATGAATTGGCAAAGCTTCTCATATCCTCTCCCGGCAGGCCTGCAATTAAATCTACATGAAGCTCTATATTGCCCGTCTTTATTAATCTTCGAATATTTTCAAAAAGCTTTAGAGTATTGTCATTTCTGCCAACTGCTTGTAGAACCTGACCGTTTACTGTTTGGATGCCTATTTCAAATCGAAAAAGCTCAGGTCGTGCCTTTTCTAAAAGAGCAAAGTCCTCATCCCTTAACAGGTCTCCGCAGATTTCAAAATGAAAATTAGTGACACCATTGTCATTTTCAATTAGGTATTTCCAAATTTCAGCCGCCCTATCCCTATCATAATTAAAGGTTCTGTCTAAAAGCTTAACCTGCTTAACCTTTCTGTCATTAAAATACTTAAACTCGTGCTTTACTCTGTCCATAGAAAGGCTGCGTATTCCCTTATCAATAGAAGACAGGCAATATGAGCATCTAAATGGGCACCCCCGTGATGTCTCATAATACACAACCTTATCACCATCAAGAGGCAGCCTTGCGTAGGGGAACTGAAGCCTATTCAAATCAATGACACAGGGAAGGCCGTTGTCAATAATCCTTCCCGCTGCCCCTCTCAGCACTAACCCGGCAATTCCCTCAAGAGGCTTTCCCAAAGTCACATTCTTACAAAACTCAAAAATGCTTCTTTCCCCTTCTCCTCTGATTATGTAATCACACCAGGGATTTTCCTCCATGAAATCAGCGCAATCAAAAGAAACCTCAGGACCACCCAGCAGTATTTTTAAACTCGGCTGAGCAGCCTTAAGATTGGCGCAAAGTTCCTTTGTCTTTTCAATATTCCAAATATAGCAGGAAAAACACACCATATCGTAGCCGGGCTTTAAAATCTCGCCATAGACATAGTCTGCTTCATTGTTAAGTGTAAATTCCTTAAGATCCACCTGAAAGTCTCCCCCTGTAACGGCGTTATAGAGATATTTCAAGGCCAAATTAGAATGAACATATTTGGAATTAAGTGTCGTTAACAATAGCTTCATTACAGCATCCTAAATCTTTCGTCTTTCAGCATTCCGGTGTTTTCCATGGCAAGCTTAAGCTCCGCCAGCATTCTGTCCCTGTCCTCGGGCAAATTCCCTCTCAGTGAAATGTAATTAGATGCATGGTTAGACCTAAAGACACATGACTTTTCCGGATTTGAATTTTCCAATAAAAGATAAGTTTCTGCAAGAACCTCTTCACCGGAAAGAAGCTCCAAGGCTCCACTATTTATCTCTTCCATAATTTCAGCCCTGCTGTCAAGCATAAGAGTCAGCAAGCTCACATAGGAAGCGTTCATTTGACTTATCATCTTACCGGTTTCACGAGCATGCTCCTGCCAACCGGCTTTTCCCGCAAGTCCGGAAATAAAGGTTACTGACATAGGTATGCCTGCAGCCTCGCCCTTTCTTACAGCATCAATTTGCTCCTGAACCGTTACATTCTTTTTAATTGCCTCAAGAACCCTTTGGCTCCCTGATTCAGCTCCCAGGTATATGATCCCGATTCCGTGTTCTTTAAGTTCTTCAAGCTCTTCAGGAGTCTTTCTAAGCACATCTTTGGCTGAACCATAAACTCCTACTCTTTTGCACTCCGGAAAAAGCTCGGAAATTTTATCCAATATTATGAGCAGCTTTTTGTTAGAAAGACATAGAGCATCTCCGTCACAGAGGAAAATCTTGTCTGCTCTGTTATATGCTCTCCTTGCCATCTCCAAATCAACAATAACATCTCTTAAGTCTCTGACCCTAAATTGCTTCTCCTTAAACATGGTGCAGAAGGTACATTTATTATGGGAGCAACCTATCGTTACCTGTATTAAAAGGCTATAAGCCTCACTTGGAGGCCTATAGATATCACCAATATATCGCATTACATTTTCTCCGGAGCATTGATTCCAAGTAGAGCAAGACCGTTCCTAATGCTCTGCTTGGTTGCTAAAACTAAAGCGAGCTTAGCCAGCTTTTCCTTTTCATCCTCAACCAGTATATGCTCGTCATGGTAGAATCTGTTGAAGGCTTGAGCGATGTTCACAATATGTCTTGTTACAATAGATGGCTCGTACTTGTCACCTGCATCCTCAACAACAGTCGGGAACTGATAAATCAGCTTGGCAAGTGCAAAAGAGCTGTCTCCCTGAAGTAAGCTAAAGTCTAAATCTTTTGCCGCCTTAATATCCTCAGGTGAAATTCCGGCCTTTCTTAAGAGGCTCGCTGAACGAGCATGGGTGTACTGAACATAAGGGCCTGTCTCACCATCAAAGTTAAGAACCTTATCCCACTTAAATGTATAGTCCTTGATTCTATTGTTGGATAGCTCCTGGAACATGACAGCTCCGATGCCCACATCTTTTGCAATCTGGTCTATATCGACACCCTCAGGATTCTTTTCAACCATAATTTCCTTTGTCTTCTCAACAGCTTTGTTAAGAACATCTTCAAGGAAAACAACTCGTCCCTCACGAGTGGACATTGTTCCTTCCTCAAGGCTTACAAGACCAAAAGGTACATGAACACAATCTCTGGCCCATTCATAGCCTAAACGCTCAACAATTTCAATCCACTGTTGGAAATGCAGGTTCTGCTGAGATGCAACTACATAGATGTTCTTGTAGAAGTCATAGGTTTCCTTTCTATACACTGCAGCTGCTATATCTCTTGTTATGTACAGAGTTGAACCGTCGCTCTTTGTAATAAGAGCAACTCCAAGACCTGCATCCTCAAGATTTACAATGTGCGCACCCTGAGATTCTTCAAGAATTCCTTTTTCCTCCAGCTCCTTAACAAATCTCGGCATCTTGTCTGAATAGAAGCTCTCTCCGTTATATGAATCAAAGGTAATTCCAAGCATATCGTATACTCGATTGAATTCCTTAAGACTTTCTTCTCTGAACCACTGCCAAAGCTCAACCTCAGCCGGTTCTCCCTTCTCCAGCTTAGCAAAGATTTCTCTTGCTTCGTCATCCAATGAAGGATCTTTTTCCGCTTCCTTGTGGAACTTGGTGTAGTATCCTAAAAGAGTCTTAATCGGCTCGTTAACAACATCTTCCTTATTTCCCCATCTTCTGTATGCACAAATCATCTTACCAAACTGTGTGCCATAGTCCCCCAGATGGTTAATTCTAATTACCTCATAGCCCAGCAATTCAAAAATCTTATAGATTGAATTTCCTATTACCGTTGAGCGAATATGTCCAATGTGAAAAGGCTTGGCAATATTCGGCGATGAATACTCAACAATCACCTTCTTGCCCTTACCCTTTTCTGAGCCTCCAAAATGCTCGCCCTCATCTAAAGCTGTAGTAACCGCCTCCTCAACAAGAGCCTTCTTTGATAAGAACATATTAACATAGGCATTGACCTGTTCAACCTTCTCAAAAAGCTGATTTTCTGCCAACTTGCCGGCAATATCCTTGGCAATAAGCGGTGGAGCCTTTCTCAAAACCTTTGCCAGCTTAAAGCATGGGAATGCATAATCTCCCATCTTCGTATCGGTAGGAACTTCCACCATGGAAAGCGCATCCTCATAAGAAATTCCATCTACATTTTCTGCAATTATTTTACAAATTTCGTCCTTAAAGTTTATCATCAACAATCTCCTTCTCTGTGATTACAGGTATATTATTCTCCTTCAACAATCTGACAAAGCAGCCGTCTCCTTGCCGCAGTCTTCCTGAAAAGCTTCCGTCATATATCTGACCGCAGCCACAGGATGGACTGTTAGCCTTAGTAATTGCCAGCTCTATGTCCTCGCCTCTGCACAAAGCCATCTCCCGGGCAAGCTTCAGGGACCGAACGGCTCCTTGATGAAACTCTTTTGTCACATCCAAGCCATCTCTGTCAATCACCCTATCCTCAACAAGCTCTGCCGGGCTTCTAGGGCAGCTGAGTCCTCCCTCCATTTCAGGACACACTGAAACATAGGATTTATTTTTGAGAAAAATAACCACTTGTTCCTCATAGTTATTCATTCCGTTGTACTTACAGTTTTCTCCTAAAAGACATCTGCTTACAATATACATACCTACTCCTTCAGCTTAACATTGGTAGCTCCCTCGCCACCCTCGTTGTACTTTGGTCTTGAAATTGAGGCTACATGGCGATTTGCCTTAAGGGCTGACCTGATGCCTTCTCTCAGAATGCCTTCACCTCTTCCGTGAACCACGGTTATATCCCTCAGACCTGCAATAAAGGCATCATCTATGTACTTTTCAACATCGATTAGTGCATCATCCAGGCTCTTACCCCTGACATCAATTGATGTGGTAACATTCATGGCCTTATGTCTATACATATTACCATACTTTGATGGTTTTTGTACCACTTTATTGAATTTTTTTTCATTTCCGTCAACAATTATTACTATGTCCTCCAGCTTAGCCTTTATTTTCATATTTCCGATTTGAACCATCAACTCGTTTTTATTATCCGGAAGTGTCAATATGGTTCCATTTTGGTCCAGGGTAATAAGCTTAACCCTCTGTCCAAGACTCAGCTCATCAGCTGACACAGGATTTGTATTCACTTTTTTTACCATAGGTCTTGAAAGAGCATTTTCTTTTTCTTTAAGAGTCCTTCTGCTGTTTTCAATGATACGATTTCTTTCATGAGCAGGCATATTCTTTTCAAGACGCCTTAGCTCCTTCTGAGCTTCCCTGGCGCTTTCTCTTGCCTGCCTTATTATGTCTCTCGCTTCATCCTCAGCCGCTCTTAACATTTTTTCACGCTTGGAGCTTATTTCTTCCAGCTTTCGTTCCGCCACCTCTTGTTTTTTCTTCATAGCAAGATTTATCATTATAGCTTCATCACGCTCAGCTTCAGCTCGCTTCTTATCCATCTCAATGGCGGTTAAAACATCTTCAAATTCCATATCCTTAGTCTCAATAAGCCTCGTCGCTCTTTCAATTAAGGATGAATTAAGTCCCAGCTTTTTGCTTATCTCAAAGGCATTTGATCTGCCCGGAACGCCTATTATAAGTCTGTACGTAGGGCTGAGGCTTTCCACATCGAACTCCATAGAAGCATTTTCAACCCCCTCAGTAGACAGGGCATACTTCTTAATTTCATTGTAATGGGTAGTTGCAATAGTTGTGGAGCCTCTTTCCTTCAGACTATCCATTATGGATATGGCAAGGGCAGCACCCTCTGTAGGGTCAGTTCCCGCTCCCAGCTCATCAAGTAAAACCAAAGACCTTTCGTTGGCTTTATCCATAATTCCAACAATATTTTTCATATGAGATGAAAATGTGGAAAGGCTCTGCTCGATGCTTTGTTCATCACCAATGTCTGCAAATACACTCTCAAAAATCGAAATATTACTTTTCCCGTCAGCCGGTATGTGAAGGCCGCTTTGAGCCATTAGGGTCAAAAGACCTGCAGTCTTCAGTGTAACTGTCTTTCCTCCTGTGTTAGGGCCCGTTACGACTAAGGTTTTAACGCTGCCGCCTACATTAAATGTAGTCGGAACCACCTTTTCTCCATCAATCAAAGGGTGTCTTCCCTTTACAATGGAAAGTTCTCCACCATCTGATATACTTGGCTCTTCACCCAGCTGCTTGCGGCTTAGCTTGCCCTTTGCCATAATATAATCGAGACCTGTTAAAATTCTCTCGTTGTTCATGAGAAAATGAAAGTGCTCGGAAACACCATCTGTCAATGCTCTCAAAATTCTGTTAATCTCTGCTGTTTCCTTAAGTTGAGCCTCTCTAAGCTCATTATTCATATTTACAATTACCTGTGGCTCTACGAATAAGGTCTGTCCGCCTTTAGACCTATCATGTACAATGCCGGGCATCTTGTAGCCTTGTTCAGATTTTACAGGAATTACATATCTGCCGTCTCTCATGGTAACAATGGAATCCTGAAGCAGAGACTTATTGTCCTGAGATGTAATTATCTTGTTTAACTTTATTTTGATATCTTCATTTAAACGAATTATTGACTTTCTAATATGCTTCAGCTGACTTGAGGCATTATCTGACATTTCATCTTCGGAAATTATGCATCTGTCTATTTCCTTAGATAGCCTTCTCATATCGGCAAGCAAGGCTACCATCGATGAAATCCCGGGGATTTCAGGGATATCTCCCTTTAGAAATGTCACCGTGTCGTCAGATGTTTTAATATTTGCGGAAATTTCCAAAAGCTGCTTCATGGAAAGAGTACTTCCCTTTCTTGCCAGCTCTACGGAAGATCCAATATCGTAAAGATGATATATAGGCAAAGGTCCTTTATGGATAATAAGGTCAACCGCTTCCGTGGTCGACCTTAATTCATCCTCTATTATGTGTTTTTCAGCATAGGGAACAAGAGCTTCTATCTTGGCCTTAGCCATAGATGAAACTGCCTCCTCCTTCAGCAAATCCTTCACCTTATTGTATTCTAAAACTTTAAGGGTTTTTTGATCCATTTTATTCCTTCTGCTTTATCTATGCAAATCAAATATGCAACTTATCTCTGCAGCTTTTCCAAAGCACTCTTCAACTTGATGTTCTCCATCTGTAAATCAAAACAGCTGCTCTCATACTCACTGCACTTTTCTTCCAGCTGCTTCACCAGCTTGTCGTCAGCCTTCTGCTTTGATTTTAATTCAAGCAAGCTTTCTTTGTATTGTGCAAAGCTTCTTTTGGAATCTTCCCACATCTTCAGATAATATTTGGCATCGTTTTCCATTTGTGCCTTAGCCTTTTCCGCCTCATTAATCCGGTTCTTGGAATCAAAGTATTCCTCTGCTATGACCATGGATGTTAAAAGAGCTACACTTCCGGTAGATGAATCTCCGGAAGCCCTGCTTACCACATGCATTTTTTCATCGACATACTGTGCGATTTCAAAAATCTCTTCCTCAGTCTTCTCTCCTGCTACAGTAAATTCCTGTCCGTAGATTTTAACTTTTACTTTGTTTATTTCCATAACCTCACACTCCATTAATCTCTAAGGGTTGCGTTAAACTTATCTTTTAATACCTTTAAAATATCATTATGAACCACCTCAACCTCACTATCGGTTAAAGTCTTGTCATCATGTCTATAAGTCAGATTAAATGCCATGGATTTCTTGCCGGTATCAACCTGCTCACCTCTGTAAATATCGAAAAGCTTTACGGTTCTTAAAATCTCATGCCCCTGTCCAAGCATTGCCTTCTTAAGGTCAGCGGCTGCCACGGCTTCGTCTACCAAAAGTGCGATATCCCTGGATGTTGACGGGTATTTAGGCGGCTGATGATAATGTATCTCCCTATCTGACAATTCTTCGATAGGGTCAAGCATAAGCTCTGCACAATATACTCTGGTATCGAGCTGATAGTTTTCAGCTACATCCGGATGAACCTCACCCATAATTCCCAGCTCTACCTGTTCACCGTTGTCTGCATCAGTTACTATCTTTGCACATCTACCCGGATGGTATAAGCCATATTCCTTCTCAGCAACAAACTCAAACTTTTTGATTCCTAGCTTAGGTAAAAGTGCTGAAATCATACCCTTCAAAGTAAAGAAGTTTTCATTTTCGCCATATACACCGATGGAAAGTGAGAAATCCTCAAATGGTAATGCATTAGGATCAATAAAGTTATCCATAAAAGTTGTGCCTATTTCAAAGGCCCTCACATTTTCCACATTTCTGTTAAAGTTTCTTGACAGTACCTCAAGCATTGAAGGCGTCAAAACAGTTCTCATAACAGAAGTGTCTTCTCCCAAAGGATTTATCAGCTTTACAAAAGCTCTTTCTATGGAGTCTTCATCCAGATTAATCTTATCAATCTGAGATGGGCTGACAAAGGAAAAGGTCTGGATTTCATTAGCCCCCATAGCACAGAGGGCATCTGCTGCAATTCCTCTCAGCCTTCTGCTCTTAGACTGAGCAGTTATATGTCTGCCTGCCGGAAGAGTCATCGGAAGGTTGTCATAGCCGTAAATTCTAGCTATTTCTTCAACGAAATCCACTTCAGCAAGTAGGTCCTGTCTTACTGTAGGTGGAGTTACCGACATGACATCGCCTTCACCGGATACCTGACATTCCAGGGATTTAAGAATTTTTTCCATATCCTCTCTCGAAATATCTGTACCGAGAACCTTGTTTATTCTGCTAACTCTGACATCTACCTTCTTTGCCTCATATACCGACTTGTATATGTCAATAGCGCCTCCGACTATAGTTCCTGCTTCCAACAGTTCAACCAGATTACAAAATCTATCCGCAGCATCATGACATAAATTAGGATCTATGCCCTTTTCATATCTTCCGGATGCTTCTGTTCTCAGTCCTATGGTCTTTGAAGTTTTTCTAACGCTGCTGCCGATGAAGTTGGCTGATTCCAAAACGATGACATTGGTATCATCCAGAACCTCTGAATTCAGTCCGCCCATAACACCTGCCAGTGCTATGGATTTTTTGCTGTCCTTAATCATTAGCATGTCTTCAGTTAAGGTTCTTTCTTTGCCGTCAAGGGTTGTGAATTTCTCGCCGGCATCAGCTGTGTCAACAACAATCTTTCCACCTTCAATATTTCTAATATCGAAAGCATGTAACGGCTGTCCATATTCCATCATTACGAAATTCGTAATGTCAACAATATTGTTAATAGGTCTCATTCCCGCAGACATTAATTTCTTCTGGAACCACCATGGAGACTGAGCAATTTTAACATCCTTGATTACTCTTGCTGTATATCTGGTGCAAAGGTCCGATTTTACCTCTACCTGTAAATAGTCATTAACATCATCAACAGTTTCTTTACACGCTGTTTCAGGGTATTTAACCTCTCCACCCAGAGTAGCTGAGGTTTCTCTTGCCATTCCCAGCATAGACAGGCAATCAGGTCTGTTAGGTGTAATCTCAAAGTCTATTGTATAATCCTCAAGCTCCAGAGCCTCTGTAAGCTCTGCACCCAGCTTATGAGACCAGTCACCTTCCAAGATCCAAATACCGTCCTTACTAATCAGGGGTGCAACCTTCTCATCA
Organism: Peptostreptococcaceae bacterium pGA-8; assembly: GCA_900112915.1. GTDB lineage: Bacteria > Bacillota > Clostridia > Peptostreptococcales > Anaerovoracaceae > S5-A14a. The sequence goes on from FONK01000011.1 coordinate 19,413, forward strand.
AAGCCCAATTCGCCGGCAGAACACAACATTCCAAATGAATCGACGCCCCTAAGCTGACCCTTTGTAATCTTAACTCCGCCTTCCTGCTTAGGCTGACCGTGAAGAGGTCCCGGTATAATGCTGCCGTCTACACAAACAGGAACGAAGGCTCCTTCAAAAACATTTGGCGCACCTGTAACAATCTGTACGGTTTCATTTCCTAAATTGATTTGACATATGACCAGCTTATCCGCATTTGGGTGCTTTTCAATTTTATCTATTCGCCCCAGCTTTACACCTTTAATTCCGGCACCTACCGGTGTACAAGTTTCAAGATTTGAACCCGACATTATAAGTCTATCGCAAAACTCCTCCACACCAACATTTATATCTATATAATCTTTTAACCAATTCCATGATACTAACATATATGATTCCTCCTAAATTTCTATCCTACTTAAATTGCTCTATAAATCTCATGTCATTTTCATAGAAATGTCTGATATCCTCGATACCGTACTTTAACATCGCAATTCTTTCAACACCCATACCGAAGGCAAATCCCGTGAACTTTTCTGTATCCACATCGCCGACGCTATGTACATTAGGGTGAGTCATTCCACAGCCCAGAATTTCTATCCAACCGCTGCCCTTGCAGACATTACAGCCTTTGCCGCCACATTTAAAACAGCTTACATCCATTTCTGCACTTGGCTCAGTAAACGGGAAGTGATGTGGTCTGAATTTAGTCTTAGTTTCAGGCCCAAAAAGACGTTTTGCCATCATATCCAGAGTGCCCTTAAGATCTGCCATTGTAATGCCTTCATCTACTACCATTCCTTCAATCTGATGAAACATAGGTGAATGAGTTGCATCAGGAGTATCGCATCTAAAGCATCTGCCCGGGCTTATCATCTTAAATGGAACCGGCTTATCCTTAAGTGTTCTTATCTCAACTGTAGAAGTATGTGGTCTTAAGCATATATCCTTGCCGATATAGAAGGTATCCGTCAAATCTCTTGAAGGATGAGTCTTAGGTGAGTTTAAACCATCGAAGGCGTTAAAAACCGTATCAACCAATGGTCCCTCAATAACCTCATAACCCATCTCCTGGAAAATTTCAAGAACCTCATCAATAACCTGTGAAATCGGATGCTTTGTTCCCAAGGATATTGCAACGCCCGGTTCGGTAACATCAATAGCTTCCCTCTGAAGCCTTGCCTCTTTTTCGGCTTTTTTAAGCATATCGACTCTAGCGTTGATTAAAGCTTCAATGTCCCTCTTAATCAAATTGGCTTCTCTACCGAGAGTTTTCTTCTCTTCAGGACTTAGCTTACCCATATTTTTTAGAATATCTGTAAGCATACCCTTTTTACCAAGAAATTTAATTCTAAGCTCCTCCATCGTCTTAAGAGAGGTGGCGCCTTCTAGTTTAATCTTGGATTCTTCTTTAATATTATTCAGCATTTCCTGCATATTCATTTAACTAAATCTCCTTATTTCTAACAGCTTCATACATGAAAATTCCACCTGCAACGGCAACATTCAGGGACTCCAGCCCTCCGGCCATAGGCAGCTTGATTTTCAAATCCGCCATATTTCTTACAGCTTCACTTACTCCATTGCCCTCATTTCCAAGGACTAAAGCAATACCGCCGGATATGTTCTCCTCATAGTACCATCTATCCCCTGATAAATCTGTAACTACAAGGCGTTTTCCAAGCTTTTTAACAATATCCTGCAGCATATCATATCCATCAACAGCATAAACAGGCAACCTCATTATTGAGCCTCCCGTTGCCCTGACAATTTTAGGCGAAAATATATCCGCTGTTCCTTTGAGGATAATAACCGCCTTATATCCTGCTCCCTCTGCGGTTCTGATCAAGGTTCCGACATTACCCGGATCCTGCACCCTGTCAAGTACGAGATAATTGTCATCAAGGCGATTTTTAGCATATAAATCTTCCGGCTCCCATTTTGGCTGTTCTGCTACAGCAATTATGCCTTGTCCATTTTCAGTTTGGCTTATGGAGTTAAAAACATCTGATTTTACTCTTATGACCTGCTCCTTTTCTTGGAGCTTAATAAAGACTGAATCCCCATCGATTGTCCTCAAATCATAGACGTCATCTCTCACAAGTATGAAATCCACCTTGAGACCCGAGGAAAGGGCCTCCATAATCTGCTTACTGCCTTCAAGGATAAATTTCTTATCTCTGTCCCTGTATTTCTTCTTGGACAAACTAATGCAATATTTAATTTTTTTATTATCCTGAGATAGTATTTCTTTCAAAGTCCACTTCCGATATAATTACGAAAAAGCCGGCAATATAACCGGCTTTCTACTTAGCTCTAACTTTTATTTGTTAAGAAAAGTTGGGATATCAAATTTGGAGTCTGTAAGATCATCTTCTTTGGCTTCGTTTAAAATATGTTCTAAAGTTACCTCGGTACCTTCCAGCCCCTCTTCTGTAATAACTTTTCTCGGTATTTTACTGTTAAAATTGGTGTAGTCAATTGGGCTCGCTTCAAGGCCTTCATTGAATCCGGTTGCAATAACAGTAATTGCAATTTCATCATTCATTTCCTCGCTGACAGCGGCGCCGAAGATTAAGATAGCCTCTTTATCCGCCTGTTCCTGGACAAGGCTGGCAATCTCACTGACCTCAAGCATTCCCAAATCATATCCACCTGAAACATAAAGCAGAATTGCCTTAGCCCCTGCGATGGTAGTCTCAAGGAGAGGACTTTCAATTGCAGTTCTGACAGCATCCTGCGCTCTTGTCTCGCCGGTTCCTCTGCCAACGCCCATATGAGCGACACCTCTATCTGTCATTACAGATTTAACATCGGCAAAGTCTACATTGATCAATGCAAATTCGGATATCAGGTCGGATATTCCCTGTACACCCTGTCTAAGCACGTCATCGGCCATGGTAAAGGCTTCAAGAATTGAGGTGTTCTTTCCGCAGTTGATTAACAGCTTATCATTTGGAACTATAACCAGAGAGTCGACATACTTCTTCAAGAACCCTATTCCAAGCTCAGCCTGATCCATTCTCTTCTTACCTTCAAACTTGAAAGGCTTTGTCACCACGCCCACAGTCAGGATACCCATATCCTTTGCTGTCTTGGCGATAATAGGTGCTGCACCGGTTCCTGTTCCGCCGCCCATTCCTGCAGTGATGAAAACCATATCGCTGCCTTCAATTATGTTTGCTATATCATCCAGAGTCTCTTCTGCAGAACGTTGCCCAACCTCCGGGTTTCCTCCTGCACCAAGACCTCTTGTTAATTTCTCGCCTATTTGTATTTTAGTATCTGCAGTGCATTTATTAAGTGCCTGCCTATCAGTATTAACACCGACGAAATGAACGCCCTTTAGATTTGACTCCATCATGCGATTTACCGCATTACAACCGCCTCCGCCGACGCCAATTACCTTTATCACTGCTGCTTTATCCGTTCCGGTTTCAAACTGCAACATAAAAACTGCCTCCTTAGTCCCATATTAGAAATATTTTACCATATCAACCTGCCCATTGCAAGCATTGTATCCATTGAATTATTAATTGTTTTTGCCATTTCTCAGCACAGATGAAATCAGCTTGGGGAATAGGAAATAAAATCATGATTACCCAGGTTAATTACCCCCTGAACCGTGTTGTCCTTAATCAATCGGTTTACCACCTTCTGCAGATTTCCATTTTCTATATTTTTTATCATTTGCTTAGGAGAACCCTTGCAATACAAGCCGTCATAGATATATGCCTTAATTATTTTTTCCGATACGTCGATTTTCTTGAAGTAAAGATCCCCCTTTTCCATTGAATCAATCATATTCAAGGTGGTCTTGAGGGTCTTTTCCTGTTCGACTTCTATAGGCTCTCCTTGCTTTATCTTGCTTATATTTAAGCCTGTTAAAAGCGTCAATTTAGGGTCAACATCACTTTTTCTTAAAACCGTTGACTCCTTATCGACTACCACATACTCATCACCATATATAAATGCTGCCGTCTGTTTCTTCTCAACTACCTTTATGACCAGCTTATCAGGAAGCCTTCTATCGATGGTCACTTGTTCAAAATAAGGATTTTTAACAATTCTTTTTTTCATATAGCTCATATTGGATCCCCAAAATATGTTGCCTCCAAGCTTTCCATCCGCCATACCTATAATTTCAGTAGGTGTAAAGTAGGTATTCCCCTCGACCTTTATCTCCTTTACGTCAAAAAAGCCGGATGTTATGAAAGCTATAAATCCTACAAAGCCAATGACTATACCCAAAAATCTAAGCCCATAGTGCTTTTTTCTGCGTTTGGCTCTAGGTGCTACATCTACATTATTCAGCTGGTCGACAAGCTGCTTCCGTTCTTCCTCTTTTCGCTTCTGGAAGGCGCTTAAGGTAGACTCATCATCAAGCTTGTTTTCTCTTTCTTCCGCTACTTCTTTTTCCAGTTCTTCCATTTTAACTCCAACTTATTCTACCTGCCAAAATATTATTTATCCTCAAATATGCTTCTATAAATAATTTCGGTAGCATCTCCCGAACTGCATCGTCCGCTTTTTTCTTCCATGGTTTTAAGAGCCAAAGGATTTTCCATGAATGCCTTAACGACTTGATCCATAGCTTCACAGGTCAGGTCCTTTTCTTCTATGAGAACTGCTCCACCCCTGTCAGCAACGGCTTTAGCATTAAAGTATTGATGATTTCCCGTCGCCTTAGGGAAGGGCACCAAAACAGAGGCCTTGCTGCACACTGAGGCTTCCGCAATAGATAGGGCTCCGGCTCTGGTTATCAAAAGATCCGCTGCACCTAAATAATTTGGCATATCGTCAATATATGGCAGGATTCTGATGTTATCGCCTAAATTAACTCCGCCTTCCTCTACCAACTCCTTAAAATAGGCTTCATAGACATTTCCTGTGGCAAAGATCAGAGTTATACCCTCAATTCCTGAGTATTTTCGCGCAAGCCTGTAGACTTCATCGTTAAGAACCTTAGCCCCCCAGCTGCCTCCAAATGCCACAAGGAGAAATTCGTCATCTTTTATTGAAATAGCCTCTCTTGCGGCTTTTTTGTCAACCTTAAAAAAACTTTTTCTAACAGGGTTCCCTGTGTAAATATGCTTCTGCGGATGTCTGAAATACGGGCTTGCTTCTGCAAATCCCAGGAAGACCTTTTCCACAAATCGTTCAAGAGCTCTATTAGCCTTTCCCGGATAGGCATTTTGCTCGTGGAGATAGCATTCGGCACCATATTTACTTGCAGAATACATTACAGGAAAGCAGACAAATCCACCGGTACCAATTACAACATCGGGCTTAAAGCTTTTCATTATTCGGTTACATTCAAGGATGCCCTTGAATGTGCTTATTCCCGTTTTAGTCAATCCTATTAAGCTTCGCTCCAGATTTCTTGACGAAACGGTTTTTATTCTATATCCGTGCTTCGGAACAATTTCCTGCTCAAGACCGTCTTTATTCCCTATATACAGAATTTCGGCATCCGGCTGCTTTTCTTTTATTTTATCTGCAATGGCCAAGGCCGGATAGATATGTCCTCCGGTTCCCCCACCGGTTACAATTACTCTCATAAACTACCTCGTTCTTACTCTGGTTCGGCTTCTGGATACATTCAGAAGTATTCCTATAGAGCCCATGAAAATCCACAATGCATTACCGCCATAGCTGATAAACGGCAGGGTGATACCCGTTGGCGGCATGGAGGATGTTACAACGGCCACATTGATTATAACCTGGAACCCTATCATTATTACAATCCCGGCGCTTAACAGCATACCGAACAAATCAGCTGCTGCAAGGCATATTCTTATGCCTCTCCATATTAAAATCATGTAGGCTACCATTAAAATAAATATCCCTATGAACCCCAGCTCTTCGCCAATAATTGCCAGTATGAAGTCATTATGCGGTTCCGGGAGATAAAGAGTTTTTTGTATACTTTTTCCTAAGCCCATTCCGGTTAATCCACCGGAGCCCATGGCTAAAAGGGATTGAACAACCTGAAAGGCGTCGCCCATAGCATTTGCGAAGGGATCCAAAAAGCTGGTTACACGTTTAAATCGATATCCGTGGGGGTCTGCAATAATAAGACCTATAATGCCCATACCCCCGGCTATTCCCAAGCCGCCCAGGTATATCCACGGCAAGCCCGCAACAAACATCATTCCGAACACAATAACAGCAATAGTTATAGCAATCGACATATTGGGCTGCCACATTATAAATGCGCACAAAATCAATGTGAATACTCCCAACGGAAGCACGCATTTAGAAAAAGAGCCTATATTGGCAGGCCTTGCAGAAATAAATGACGCGGTAAAAACAATGGCGGCAAACTTGGCTATTTCTCCGGGCATTATGGAGAGAGGTCCAAGTCTGAGCCATCTTGTTGCACCATTTACAGTGGTTCCAAGAGGAATCAGAGCAATCAACAAAACAATGGTTGCCGGAACAATTATCATGGTGAGAGGTCTCCATGTATGATAATCCATCTTAGAAGTAATAAACATAATTATAAAGCCTAAAACGGCATATATAAGTTGATTTCTAAGAACGCTGTAGGGCGATCCGGAAACGTTTATTGAACTATAATAGCTGGCACTGAAAACCATGACAACACCAAAAATTACCAATGCCGTTGTCAAAAAAAGCACCGTAAAGTCCACATCACCTTTTATTAATTTGAAAAGCTTCCCCTTACTTCTCATTTTTCTCCTAATCTGTTGACACAATCTTTGAAGTGTCTACCTCGTTGTTCAAAATTATCATACATATCCCAGCTGGCACATGCAGGTGACAGCAGAACTCTATAGCCGACTTCCGAAACCTCAGCGGCAACTCTAACCGCCTCCTCCATATCCTTTACGAAAATAATATCCTTGAAGCCGTTGTCTTCAGCTGATTTGGCAATTTCCTTCGCATCTCTGCCAAGAAGTAAAAGCTTCTTAACTCTACCATTCATTTCCTTTACAAAAAAGCTGAAATCCTGAGATTTCCCATCTCCTCCGGCGATTAAAACTATATTCTCCTCAAGGGCTCTGATGGCTGTAATTGCAGCATCGGTGTTTGTCCCCTTGGAATCATTGTAATATTCAACGCCATCTATGGTGCCTGCATACTCTATTCTATGCTCTACTCCTCGAAATGCCTTAACAGTCTCTCCAACAGTATGACTATCTATGCCCGAAAAAAAGCAAATTGCCGCAGCTGCCAAAACATTTTCAAGATTATGATCCCCCATAACCTTAAGGTCGGCTACAGAGCAAATGTTATGGAGATTTCCCGCCTCATCGGAAATAACTATTTCACCTTCATCTACATATGCCCCCGTCTCAAGTCTTTCTTTTCTGCTGAAAGGAATGACTCTTGCCTTAGCATTTTTTGCCAAGTCCATACACGACTTATCGTCTCTATTAATAATCAAATAGTCGCTTTCAATCTGATTTTGAAAAATCATCGCCTTGGCACTTCCGTATGCTTCCATGGTGTGATGCCTGTTAAGGTGGTCCGGTGTTAAATTTAAAATGGCAGATAGCTTCGGTTTAAAATATCTGGTAGTTTCCAACTGAAAGCTGGATACCTCCGTCACCAACCACTCTGACTCATCTGCCTTTGCTGATGCTGAAATTACAGCAGTGCCGATATTTCCAACCACATAGGTTTTTCTTCCATAGGCCTTAAAAATTTCCCCAACAAGAGTAGTCGTTGTGGTCTTACCGTTGGTTCCTGTAATTGCTACATAATTACCTTTTCCGATTCTGTATGCAATTTCCAGCTCTCCTATGATTTCCACACCCTGTTCTTTGGCTTCTACGACCCAATATAGCTCCGGACTCACTCCGGGACTCAAAACAATCATATTAAAGTCGGCTAAATCGTGAGGAATTCTTTTAAAATAGCATTCTACATTATTAGCCCTCAAAAAAGTTATAAGATTAGGCTCAAGCTCGTATTCGTCCTTCGAGTCCTGCACACTTACATCAGCACCCAGCTTTACCAATGCCTGTGCCGCAGCAATTCCGGAGCGACCAAGGCCTACGACCAAAACTTTTTTGTCTTTCAAATTAGCTAGATTTCCATTATCAAAGTTGCTCATAATTCCTCCATGATGTCAGTGCATCACGCCCTCCTTTGCGTTCTAGAAGTTTAATATTATAGTAGCTGCAATGCAAGCAATTACAGTGATTCCCCAAAACATTGTCACAACGGCGGTTTCCTTCATACCGCCTTCTTCAAAATGGTGATGTATGGGAGCCATGCGAAAAACTCTTTTGCCCCTTGTCTTAAATGATACCACCTGAATTATTACGGAAACGGCCTCCGCAACATAAATGATGCCGGCAATAGGAAGCAGCAGCTCGGCCTTCATTATTATTGCTGCTGCAGCTAATCCGCCACCGATTGCCATGGATCCTGTATCTCCCATAAAAATTTGAGCCGGGAATTTATTAAATGCCAAAAACCCTAAGCAAGCTCCCATAATTGCAAAGGATATGACACCTGCCGAGGCTGAACCCAACAGAACTGCGGCATATCCAAAGAAAAGTGTAACTATCGCACTTACCCCTGATGACAGTCCATCAAGCCCATCAGTAAGATTGACTGCGTTGGCCATTGCAACTACAACAAAGGCTATGAAGGGAATGAAAAACATTCCGAAATCCACATACTGTCCGTAAAAAGGAATCCATACGGCCGTGCCGTGCTCATTAAAGGTTGCCATATAAACGCCCAGCCCAATACCTAAAAGAATCTGAAGAACCAGCTTCTGCCAAGCTCTAAGACCTAAATTGTGTTTCTTTGCAATCTTAATGTAGTCGTCCAGAAAACCGATCAGTCCAAATAAAATTAAGACTGCCAATATTACAAAGGTATCCTTAGTGTAGATTTTTCCCACTATGGTCACCATAATTACGGCTGCGATTATGGCAATGCCGCCCATAGTCGGAGTTCCTGCCTTTGATAAATGAGACTGAGGTCCGTCCTCTCTTATAAATTGTCCAAACTGCTTGCTTTTTATAATTGGAATTGCCATTGATGTAAAAACCGATGATGCCATCAATCCCAGTGCTGCAAATAATAATCCGTGTATAATCTCCATGTAATATCACCTGTAGACTTTCTAATTTAATCTTATAAGGCTTCAATAGCCTTTACAACTTCTTCCATTTTGAATATTCTTGAGCCTTTAACCAAAACAGCGTCACCATCCATAAGCAGACCCTTTAACTGCCTGATTACCTGGCTATTTTCCGACATATATATGGAATCCGTTTCTCCGCCCTTTGCACCTTCAGCAATATTTTCGGCAATATGTCCTACAGCCACAACAAGGCTAACTCCCTTTTTCTTACAGTATTTTCCTAACTCCATGTGAAGATCTTCAGATTCTTCACCAAGCCCATTCATTCCTGCAAAAATTACAATATGCCTATTTCCCTCTGTAAGCATCAATGTGTCGACAGCAGCCTTTGCTGCCTCGGGAAATGAACTATAAGAATCATCAATTATCTTAATGTCCATAAACATAGACTTTTTAATCTGAAGCCTCTTGTCGGTCCTTTCCAGCTTCGTAAGACCTTTAAGTGCTTCTGATATTCCAATACCCAGCTTACCGACGGCGGCAAGCGCCAAAGCACAGTTGTATGCATTATGGGCCCCGGGCACATCCAACTCTATGCTATAGTCCCTGCCCCCATGCCAAAGCCTGAAGGCAATTCCTTTGTCCCCGAAGTCCTTAATATCTGTCACCCTATAATCCGGATTAGCTCTGCTTCCAACGGTTAATATTTCAAAATCTCCTTTAACCTCAGATCTTATTTTCTCCCTTTCAATTACCGGGCAATTCTCATTTATTATTAGGCTTCCATCATTGCTTAAAAAATCCACAATTTCCATCTTTGCCTTATAAATGTTTTCCCTGGATCCGAGGGTGTCAATGTGAGTCATGCCCACATAGGTCAACACTCCGATTTCCGGCTCGATAATCTCTGTAATCTCATGGATTTCTCCCAGACGCTCCATTCCAACTTCCAAAACTGCAACCTCAGTTTCTCGGTTAAATGTAAAGATTGTCATGCTGATGCCAATTAAGCTGTTATAGTTTTTAATCGGTTTACCGGTCCTATATTTGGTGCTGCTCATTGCATAAATCATGTCTCTGGTGGTAGTTTTTCCCATAGAGCCTGTAATTGCAATTTTCTTTAAATTCAGTGTGGACAAATACCATTTAGCCAACATTCCCATAGCGATTTCTGTATTTTCACACAGCACATAGGATGCCTCCGGCAGTTCTGAAGCTTCCTTGTTGCTGCTTACAAGAAATGCTCGGCAGCCCTGTTCATAAGCCGATTTGATAAATTTATGAGCATCATGATTCTCACCGATTATTGCAATGAACAAGTCGCCTTCTCCGGCTTCTCGTGAATCTATAACAACTCCGGTAACCGCATCGGTATCATTGGCAAGAAACAACTTCCCGCCGGTATATTTAGCCACGTCCTTGAGGCTTATTTTTTCCATGCCTGCTTTCATCTAACTAGTTCCCGCTTTCCGCAAATTTAGTTTGAACTCCTAAATATGGAAGTCCGTTTTGTAGAAATTCCTTTACAATAGGAGCGGCAGCTAAAACACCGTATTTAACAGTCTTAGGGCTGTCTACAGCTACCAATACAACTATTTTAGGATCATCCATAGGTGCCATCGCAATAAATGAGCCATAGGTATCAGTGGTATATTTTCCGTCTCGTACAACCTCCGAGGTACCTGTTTTGCCGCCAATTCTTACACCTTCAATTCTGGCGATACGTCCGCCGCCTTCGTTAACCTGAAATTCCATTATATCACGCATTTCGGCAGCTGTCTCTTTTGACATAACCTTTCGCACCTGTGTAGGCTTAAATTCCTTAACAGTCTTGCCGTCTTTGTTTTCTAAGGAACGAACAAAGTGAGGCTGCATCAGGATGCCGTCATTTCCTATTGAGCAAACAGCTGATACCAATTGAATCGGTGTTATTGAAAAACCTTGTCCAAAGTACATTGTAGCCATATTTACAGGATTGAAATTGGTTCTGTCAGTTAGCACCGGCAAAGCCTCTGCAGGATAATCCACCCCCGTCGGCCTTGTGATTCCAAACATATCCATATATTCAAAGTACCTTTCAGCTCCAATGTTGGCACCAAGCTGCATTTGAATACAGTTGCAGGATTCAGCCACCGCTTTTTTAACATTTATACTTCCATGTACATTCTTGTCAAAACAGAAAATGTCAACTCCACTAATATTCTCATGGCCTCTACAGGTAAGAACAGTGTCCGGTTTTGCTATACCCTCTTCTAAGGCAACTGATGTGGTGAGAAGCTTAAAGGTGGAGCCCGGTTCATAAACGTCATTTATTGCCGCGTTTCGCCACATATTGCTCAGGTACTCCGTTTTCTCAGTTTCATTCATTTTTTTGAACTTCTCTTTATCCTCTTTAGCCGGCTCCATAGGCTTGTTAGGATCAAAATTAGGGGTATTGGTCATCGCCAGGATTTCACCGGTCTTCGGATCCATAGCAACCGCAGTAATCCTTGCAGCCTTTGTTTTCTCCATACCTGTTGCAACCGCCTTTTCCAGATAGTGCTGCAACACCTCATCCAGAGTGGTTGTAACATTAAGCCCATCCTCTGCCCCGTAATATTTATCAGATCCGAAAGACAAAGGATTTCCATTAATATCTGAATTTCTAATCCATCTGCCGGATACGCCGCTTAAGTATTGGTCATATTCCAACTCAAGTCCGCTTCTTCCAACATTATCGTCATTTACACTGCCGAGAACCTGGGATGCAAAGCTTCCCATTGGATAAAATCGCTTTGTTGTAGAGGATACACTTATTCCGGAAATTCCCAGTTCATTAACCTTATCAACCACCTGTTTATCCTGATATTCAGCCAATTTGACGATGGTGGACTTGCTCCTGAAGGACTTCAGTATATCGTCTCGTGACTGGCTTAAAATAGGAGCTAAATCCTCTGCATAATCCGCAATTTTTGAATCACTATAGTATTTTTTAGCCTCTGCCGGCATAAGCCAAATATGGTAACTGGTAGCACTGGATGCCAGTTCCTTGCCGTTTCTGTCGAAAATAGTGCCTCGCTTTGCCTCAATGGGAACATCTCCCTTTTGTTGGTTAACGGCCAGCTCTGTATACTCATCAGCCTTTACTATCTGAATCCATGCTACTCTGAATAAAAGAAGGCACATCAAAAGAAGTATTACAAAAAATACCATCATCATCCTTTTCTTATTCATAACCTTTATTCTGTCGTTTTCTCTTACTAGCATAGTCGTCTTCTCTCTAAAAATCAAAAGCCGGACAAGTCCATAATATTCAGTTGCCCGGCTACCATCCTCTTTTATGAAATTTTTCGTCTTAATTATAAGCTTGTGTTTTCAATGTTGCAGCAAAATTGCCGCCAGGATGTTCTTCTTCCCCTAAGTAAATGCATTTGCTGGCATCCGGATAAACCATCCCCAGCTTACCTGTGGCTACCTTCTCAATGTGCTCCACATTATTGGCACTTTTAATCTTTACCTTTAAGGTGTCGATTTCCCCTTGAAGTGTCGAATTGGAGCGGATATAGTCATTGTTTTCAACTCTAAGTCCCGCAGAGTAAGCAGCAAGAAGAACCAGGATAATACTTGCTATCCCAACTATAACAACTAATGTAAGACTTTTTTTCTTATCCTGAATGTTCATCCCATACCTCAACACATTTATATTTTTTCACAAACCCTCAGCTTTGCACTTCTGGACCTGTGGTTTGCCTCAATTTCCCCCTTTGACGGCAATACAGGTTTTCCGGATATCTTTTTGATATCAGCCACCTTCCCGCATACGCATACAGGAAAGTCCTTAGGGCAGGTGCAAGGGTTCGCCCTTTTGCTAATTACTTCCTTTGCTATTCTGTCTTCAAGAGAATGGAAGGAAATTACACAAAGCCTTCCGCCTCTCCCTAGGACGTCGCAAAAGTTTTCTAAAGCTGTCTCCAATAGTCCCAGCTCGTTGTTTACCTCTATTCGTATGGCCTGGAAAGTTCGCTTTGCCGGATGCGGTCCCTCTCTGCGAACAGCCTTTGGAACAGCCGCCTTAATGACATCAACCAGCTCCTGAGTAGTTTCAAGAGGCTTCACCTTTCTCGCCTCTACGATGAACTTGGCAATTCGCTTTGCCCATCTTTCCTCACCATATTTAGAAATAATATATGCTATATCTTTTTCACTATATTCATTAATCAGTTCATATGCAGAGAACTCATCCTCCTGATTCATTCTCATATCAAGAGGAGCATCCTGCATGTATGAAAACCCTCTTTCCTGATTATCCAGCTGAAATGAGGAAACTCCTAAATCGAGAACAGCCCCATCAATTTTATTTCTTGGAATCTTGCCCTCTTCATAGAGCTCTTCAACTACTTCCTTAACATCAGCATAGTTGCTATGGACAAAAATCTTCTTGCACCTATAGGGCTCCAAGCGTTTACCGACAGCCTCCAGCGCATCTGTATCTCTATCTATGCCAATCAGTACCCCATCAGCATGGAGATTTTTACATATTTCCTCTGAATGACCGCCCCCGCCTAAGGTTCCATCTACATAAATCCCGTCAGGCTTTATGTTCAAGTTCTCAATGGTTTCCTCCAACAAAACAGTCACATGGCTATATTTCTTCTCACTCATGACTTGACCTGCTTAGAAATTGTAGCTTGCAAGGGTATCATTGAATTCATCATGATCCATTTTCATACCGTTATCAGGGTTATCCCAGACTTCCTTGCTCCAAATTTCAATCTTTGTCATGGCACCAAGGGTAACCAGCTCCTTGGTAATCTGTGCATATTCCTTAAGCTCGGCCGGGATGACTATTCTTCCCTGCTTGTCAAACTCACATTCAGTTGCATTGGCAAAAAAGTGTCTTATAAACTTTCTTACCTGCATATCAGACTGTGGCAATTGAGAAATCTTCTCCATTTGCTTTTCCCAATCCGACATGGAGTAAATATACAGACAATCATCCAAACCCTTTGTTAACACGCACTTTCCGCCCAGCTGATCTCTGTGCTTACTTGGAACAATGAATCTGTTCTTGGCATCTATTGAGTTGTAATAAGTCCCCATGAACATATAGTTCCAAGCCTCCTAGTTTTAGTTAGGTTAACTATACCACTATTATCCCCCACTTTCAACCACTTTAATGCTTTTTTCACCCATTTTACACCACATTTTTGAATTTTTTCATCACAAGCCCTTCACTTTAGCCTTTTTTACAACATATAGTGCAAACTTATGTTCTTGCCGCAAAATATAGTAATTCTGCAATAAAAAAGACGCAAAAGCAATTGCTGTTCCTCCTCATATCATGCTGCTTTACATAACTGAAGAGACTTTCATAATCACTTAAGCGTCCATTTGTTTTATGTAATTTTAAATTTATTCACAAACTACCATTTGCTGGTATATTTGCTCTTCGATCCTCTAAAAATGCTGCCTTTTTTCTTGACATATCCACGATATATCCCTCCGCCGCCGGGTCCGAAAATATCAGTTCCATTGCGAGTTCTTCTCCTTAAGAAGATTCTCCTGATGAGTTTAACAATCAGTACTATGATGAGTATTAAAATTGCAAGTACAAGAACAATTACACCGATTGCCATCAAGAACAGCTTGTTAGGATTTCTAAAGAATGAAACTATACTCTTTGAGTCGTTGACAACCTTTCTATATTCCGGCGCCTGATACCTCAATGGGAATGTATCATCCGGAAAAGAATCCACATAGCTGGTAACAGCATACCATTCCTTCAATTCCTTGCCGTTTTCTCTATAAATTATATGGTCCTCAAAGTTCTTTATCTCCTTGCCGTCCTTATCCTTAGGTGTAATAGAAAGAAGACCTTTTGACTGAGCCCCTACAGAGCCTATCATCTGACAAGAGTAAAGATCTCCTACAACTCTATATAGCTTATCTGAGTCAAGCTTTTCAACAGTCTTCTCATTTTCAGCCTTTTCAATGGCAGCGTCAACCTTATCACTACCTATATCTCCGGCTTGATAAGGAATTGGTGCATGCTCAACAGTAGGATCTCCATTTACCTTGTAGATTTCCTCTACCCTGTTTAAAAACATTCTGTTGGGATTAACGGTGTACATTAAACCTGAGGTGAAAAGTCTTGCAGGCTGCATCATTTCAGATACGCTGGCATCAACCTCCGCTAAATATCTCAGCTCGCCTCCCGTAAGGTATATCGAAACAAGGGGGTATCCCGGCTCTCCATCTTTGCCGGTACCTAAGGAAAGTGAATTATATGCATCAGCAACCGTAACGTCCCCGGCATTAAAGGTTCCTCTAACAATTCCCGCCGGCAGCACGGTTACATCGACAGGCACATATTTATCACCTTCTGCCACCTTTGTTCCATAGACAAAAGAGTCAGCCAGCATATTGCCCAAAGCGTCATCACCTTGCTCCATAGCGAAATTTGCTGTAGGAGTAAAGTCCGTGCTGCTTCTTGCGATTACCTGATCCCACTTCCAGCCTTCAACTCCAAAGAAGTTTTCATCCACCAGCTTCTTGAATTTCTCAACTTCCTTGGCTACTTCCTTCTTTTCCTCTGCAGCTTCCACAGCTTTGATTTCATAATTTGTAAGCTTAAACTTGCCATCCTGTCTTGTGAACCTTACAATTCCTGTATGCTGCGCATACTCACCCGTAGATGCAATTAATGTATTATTTACGATTAATGGCTTAGTATACATTGTGTGGCTATGACCGCTTACAATCATGTCAATGCCATCCACATTTTTTGCCAAAATTTCATCTTCCGATTTTGCTTTATCCTTGGGATTAGTTCCACTGTGAGACAAGCAGACAATCAAATCCGGGGCAGCCTCCTTCTTGATCTTTGCGACCACCTTCCTTGCCGTTTCTACCGGATCCAGGAAATAGGTACCGCTTTCAGGAGCATAGTCTGCACTCTCCTTGCCGAAAATTCCAAAGAAGGCAACTCTCTTGCCGTTCTTCTCAATTACAGTATATGACTGAGCTCCGTAGTTTGCCAAAGCGGCTTGTAATGCCTCTCCGTCTGTCTTTAGCTTCTTTTCCTTGAGGGTCTTATCCCAATCTATATTGGAAATTACCAGCTGTGGCAATTTCATATTCGCTTTTTTCTTCTCCGGCAGCTTGGCGTCAGCCTCATCAGATGCTTTTTTTGCATCAACAGCTCTATTGAGCATGGCTGACAGGCCTGCGGATCTGAAGTCAAACTCATGATTTCCCAAAGTAGTTACATCGAAGCCCAGGTAGCCTAACATTCTCAGCTCTGCAGCCTCTGTTTTGTAAATAGTTTGAAATGGAGTCCCCATTGCAAAATCCCCGGCATCCACCACGTAGGTATCCGGATCCGATTTTTTCTGTTCATCAATTATCGTGCCTAATCTTGCAAATCGCTCTAAATGAGAGTGCATATCATGATTGAATACAAAAGAGATTTCATCCGGATTACTTTTTACTTCTTCCTTCTCTTCTCCAAAGCTCATCATCGTAGGCACTAACATAGTCAAGCCAACAATAAGTATAAGTAAAACGACTAATACCTTCTTTAACATAGCTAATAATCCTTCCTTATTAAAGTCGTATAATTTTATCACATTAATGAGTTTTTTTCAATTATAAGACCGGCTGCCTTTGACCACATATTCATCATATAAATTCCTCATATCATGTATATTTTCTATATTTTCTATACTTACTCTACAGCCTTCAGAGATTCTGTCATGCTTATTCGCTTCAGCTTAAAATAGAAAATGAAGTTTACAAAGCCTGCAAATGCTAAGGTTATGGCAACGGCTGCCAGATAACTCCAAGGGCTTATCCTAATTTGAAAATATATTAAATCCACCTTTATCCTGGTCATCACAAAAGCATGTAAAAGCTTTCCCAGTCCTAAGCCGGCACCGGCTCCCATCAGAGTTAAGAAGAAATTCTCCCTAAATACATAAAGCGCCGTTTCTACAGGATAGAATCCTAAAACCTTAATAGTGGCTATTTCCCTCACCCGCTCTGTAATGTTTATATTAGTTAAATTGTACAAGACGATGAAGGCTAAAGCCCCTGCAGAGAATATAACTAAAGCAACCACAGAGTCCAAGCTGCCCATCATTTTGCTGATTCTATTGAGCATATCAACATTCACCAGGGTTCCCAGAACTTCATCGTTCTCCATGGTTTTAGCCGCTGACTTATGAATTTTGTCCTCAATTTCATCATCCGTAAGCCGGTCATCTTCACCGATGCCCCTTACATTGACAAGGGCTGTTTTCAGCTCCGGCTTATGCCCGAAGCCGCTTTCGTAGGTAGCTTCTGATATATAGACATAATTATACACATAGTTCTGACATATTCCTGCAATTTCAACAGACAGGTCCTTATGTTCGCTGTCTTTGAGCTTTATGGTATCTCCAACCTTATAATTAAAGGTTTCTGCCAGTTTTTCGCATATTACAGCCTTTCCCTTATCGGGGAATTTGATTTCTTCCTTGCTATTATGAAGATCTATAAAGCTTTTAAAATCCTCACCATCAGAAACAATAAGTTTTACCTCTTCATGTTTTTTCTTTGAAATTACATCAACAGATGCTTCATGGATAAATGCAGCCTTGTCCACATGGCTCTTTACAGAGTCCAGAAATTCTCCTTTTCCGGATGCCATATCACTTTGGAAGCTTACACTATAATCGTAAAGCATTATCTCATCAAACTGAAATGCCGCAATATTTTTAATTGAGTCATTTATTCCAAATCCTGTCAGAACCAGGGCAGTACAGCCACTTATTCCCATAATCATCATAAAGAATCTTTTCTTATATCTGAAAATATTTCTGCAGCTGACCTTATACAAGAAGCTTAGCTTTTCCCATATAAATGGGATTCGTTCAAGCAATATTCTCTTACCGTTCTTAGGTGATTTTGGTCTTATGAGTTGCGCCGGAACTATTCTGAAATCGCTTTCGCAGGAAAACCATGTGGCCCCCATCGAGCCGGCTAAGGCGACTAAAATACATCCGATGCCCATTGCCTTATCAAAGATAAACTCAATGTTGTTATTGAAGTCATACATTATTCCGTAGGCATTCCAAATTACCCTTGGGAAAAGATAGCTGCCTCCGACGAAGCCTATTACGGCTCCAAGGAAGGCTGCGCTGCCTGCATAAAACAAATATTTTGATAGAACAGCATTATTCCCATATCCTAAAGCCTTTAAAACTCCTATTTCGGTTCGCTTTTCATCTACCATTCTTGCCATGGTTGTCATGCAGACAAGGGCCGCAACCAAGAAGAAAAAAGCGGGAAAAACCTTTGCAATCCCATTTACTATATCTGAGTCGCTTTCAAATGCCATATATCCCGGGTTCGTATTTCTCTCCAGATTATAGGTTGCAGGTTTCTCCGGCTCCGGAAGGTCCATAGTCTCTACCGGCAGACCCATAAGCTGTGCAACGGCATATTTCTCCTTAGCCTCTGATATTTCCTCCTTCAGCCGATTGTATCGCTTATTTGCAACTTCATCTAATTTATCAGATACCTCAGGTGCCGTCTTATCCCTATATTTTTCATAGGCTCTTGAATAAATGGGATTATACTTGTCCAGGGTGGCATAAATTCCTGTATATTCCTTTGCAGTGAAGCTTTCAACAGGGGTGTATATGAAGGATGAAATTGACCCGCTTCCAATTTTAGTACTCCCTCTCTCATAATTTAAATATAAAGGAGAAGTAACTATACCTACTATCTCAAACTTATTGACAGAAAAGCTGTCGATGGTTTCCTTGCTGTTTACAGAGGCAATTTTAATCTGAGACCCTATGTCCGCTCTTGTGAAGCCTCTTTTGTCCACAAGGCATTCACCCGGATTTTCAGGCATTCGACCTTCAATCAGGCTCACCTTATTAATATTCTTTGGAAGAGAAATAGCTTTGAGAACCTTTTCAACCTTATCACTGCCAAGATAGATGAAATCCGACTCTTTTGTGCCTTCCGCCTCTCCAATAGTATCAATGCTTTTAATTTCTTCCACATCCTCGTCTGTAAATCCGAGGGTTGAAATCAAATTATAGTCGAAGAGATTTTGCTTTTTCAGGTACTCATCTGCCGTTTTGACCATAGCCTCCTTGCTCACCTTAAGTCCGGCAAAAAAGCCCACACCCAGTGCTACTATTGCAAAGATTGCCAAATAACGACCTAGGCTGTTCTTAATTTCTCTAAGTGTCATTTTAGTAAACATAATACTACCACTCAATATCCTCGACGGGAACGATGTTGGAATTTTTTTCAATAGATGTCACTGTCCCGTTTTTAACTTTAATTATTTCATCTGCCATTGCAGTGAGAGCTGAGTTATGGGTTATCATAATAACTGTCATTCCACCATCCCTACAGGTGTCCTGAAGAAGCTTAAGAATTTGCTTTCCCGTATTGTAGTCCAAAGCTCCTGTCGGCTCATCACAAAGAAGCAGCTTAGGATTTTTCGCCAAAGCTCTCGCAATTGCCACACGTTGCTGTTCTCCACCTGAAAGCTGAGCCGGAAAATTCTTAAGTCTATGGCTGAGGCCCACATCTTCTAAGGTTTTTAGTACATCAAGAGGATTTCCGGAAATCTGCGTCGCCAGACTGACATTTTCCACAACAGTAAGATTTTGTATCAGGTTATAAAATTGAAATACAAAGCCAATATCAAACCTTCGGTATTTAGTCAAGGCCTTTGTGCTCATAGCGGAAATTTCATTGCCATCCAGCATCACCCTGCCACTTGTCAAGGTTTCCATTCCGCCAAGAATGTTGAGCAAGGTTGTCTTGCCGGCACCTGAAGGTCCTACAATCACTGCAAACTCGCCCTTCTCCACCTGAAATGTGGCATCTCTTAAGGCTTCAATTTCAACCTCACCCATCTTGTATATTTTTTTAACATCCTGAAATTCAACAAAGCTCATTTAAATTCCCCTCTATTTTCCTTCAGTAATTCTCGGCAGATTCCACTTAAAATGTGCTGCCAAGACTCTAATAAAAATGGTTACTGCAAAGCCTGCAATTAACGCCGTATTCATCCCGGTAACCCTGTACACCATCAAAACACCCGTAGTCAAAGCTCCTGTAAGAGACGCCAAGGCATAAACATGCTTAACAAAGACATAGGGCATTTCACATGCCATCATATCTCTTATAATTCCTCCGCCTACTCCGGTCACTACACCGAGAAACACTATGAGAAATAAGTTGGACATGCTGTCTGAATTAAATCCTGCACCGGCTCCATCCACTGAAAATGCAGCAAGTCCCATAGTGTCGAACCAAAAAAACGCCCTTTCCGGAACTATTGCAAAGCTATCGTGAATCTTATCTCTTCTTTTCAGCATAACCAGGAATGCTATATTAGCTGTAATCAGGGAAAGTATCAAATATATAGGATTTTGAAATGCCATCGGCGGTACCTTCCCGATAACCACATCTCTTATTATTCCGCCGCCTGTCGCCGTCACCAGAGCCAGGATATTAATACCGAAGATATCCATCCCTTTTCTCGCTGCAACAGCGGCCCCTGATATGGCAAATGCTATCGTGCCGATAATGTCCATTACATCTATAAACGAAACTGTCATTTAACTTCTCCCTGTGACCTTTTATATTTAAAATACTTTATTAACTGTCTTTACTTAGCTTGCCTTTCCTTTTTTGTGCTTTTCCAGCATTAAGGCATCTCGAGTGACCTCTGTAGCCTCCATCCACTTTTTCGGATTAATGCCTTTCCTATCCAAGCTTTCCTTGATATAAAATGTGGTAATGGAATATATCACCGAGCATAATGGAATAAACACAATCATTCCCAATGCACCCATTAGACTCGCACCCATAACCACAGCCATCAATACCCATATAGACGGAAGGCCTATGGAATTCCCAACTACGAAAGGATATATCAGGTTCCCCTCAATTTGCTGTAAAACTAAGAATAAAATTATAAATATCAACGCTTGACTCGGATTTATCATCAATATCAACAGCGCTCCGAATACGCAGCCTATTGACGAACCGATAAGAGGTATTAGAGATAGAAGTGCTATCATTACACTTATCATCAATGAATATGGAATTCCGATAACGCTCATAGACAGGAAAAACATAGTTCCCAAAATACATGCCTCCAAGCACTGACCTGTTAAAAACTTTGCAAAAGTGTTATTTGTAAGGCTTAAAATATAGATTACTCTATCAGCAGCGCTTTCTGAAAATATTCCATATAAAAGCTGTTTACCCTGAGAGGCAAGCTTTTCCTTTTGCAGCAGGATGTATATTGCAAAGATAAGGCCAATTAAAAATGATACAAATCCGCTTATAATACCTGATACCGTGCTAAATCCCGAGCTTACGAGACCTTTTCCCCATTTCTGCAAGGTTCCTGACAGATTGGCGGCAATTTCACTGCTCTTTATGTTGAATTTGTCACCCAGCTTTGATATGGCATTAAATGTTGCTCCTTGAGAACTAATCCATTCTTCTGCCCGGCTGATTGCATCGGGTATTTGCTTTGCTATAGCTTCCATAGTTTTAGACAGCTGCGGTACAACTATGTTCATTGCAATTGCCATTACTCCTATTACAATAATAAAGGTTACAAAAAAGCTTACAGGTCGCTTTGCAGCATTAACTAAAGCCCGCAGCCTTGGTTTTTTATCAAACTTTGATATAAAGCCCTCTGAAAACAGGAAGTTTTCAACTCTTGCCATCGGCACATTCAACATGAATGCAATTGATGCTCCAATTATAAATGGCATAAACAGCCCTATAAGCCTGCTCAGTGCTTCACTCACCACACCTATATTTTTTAAGGCTAAAAAGAAAACAATGCACACAAAGGCTAAAAAGATAATAGTTCGTTTAGTTTTTTTGTCGAAATCCAAATTAATGTTCTCCAATTCAAAATTTTTTCATATCGCTATAACGGTTTCTTAAATCTATTTCTTAAAAAATTTCAATCTCAAGGCATTCATTACCACACAAACGCTGCTCATGCTCATGGCTGCCGCCCCCATCATAGGATTAAGAACTATGCCGAAGGATGGAAAAAGGACCCCTGCTGCCACAGGAATCAGTATACTGTTGTAGAAAAATGCCCAGAACAGGTTTTCCTTAATATTTCTGATTACAGCCTTAGACAGCTCAAGAGCTTTGACCCCATCTGAAATATCGCTTTTCATAAGCACGACATCGGCACTTTCAATAGCAACATCAGTACCTGCACCAATTGCAATTCCCACATCTGCTCTGACAAGGGCAGGTCCATCATTTATGCCGTCACCAATCATGGCAACTTTCTTACCCTCCATCTGAAGCCTTAAAATTTCTCTTTCCTTGTCCTGAGGCATAACATCTGCAACAACACGGCTTATTCCAAGCCTGTTGGCAATTGCCTTACCGGTTCTTTCATTGTCGCCGGTAAGCATTACCACCTCAATACCCTGATTTACAAATTTAGAAATTGCAGCTTTGCTGGTCGGCTTCTCTACATCTGCCATGGCAATAATTCCCAGAAGCTCGTCCTGAGAGAAGAACAAAACAGGAGTTTTCCCTGCCTCTGCCATTTCCTCAAGGGTTTTCAACGCTCTTGGCAATATACCTTCATCGCCCCTGAAGTTTTCCTGAAAATATTTGTAGTTCCCGGCAAAATATAAAGTGGCATTTATGCTGCCCTGAACACCTTTTCCAAAGACTGCCCGGAAATTTTCAACCTCCAACGGCTCTATGCCATCTGACCTTAGAGTTGTCACCATTGCCTGCCCCAGCGGATGCTCGCTGCCCAATTCAAGAGAAAGAGCAACTTTTTTGAGCAAGTCTGCCCTGTCTTCATCCTGAAAATCGGCAATCACATCTGTAACCTGCGGCTTTCCTTCTGTAATTGTTCCGGTTTTATCCATTACAACAGTATCCACTAAATGTAAAGTTTCGAGGGCTTCACCACTTTTAATCAAGACACCGTTTTCCGCACCCTTTCCGGTTCCCACCATAATTGCCACCGGTGTAGCCAGACCTAAAGCACAAGGGCATGAAATAACAAGTACGCTGACAGCACAGTTAAGTGCAAAGTCCACCTGTGCACCTGCAAGGATCCATATTATAAATGTAATTATAGAAATTCCGATTACCACCGGCACAAAAATTCCGGCAACCTTATCTGCAATTTTAGCAATTGGAGCTTTGCTGGATGATGCCTCTTCAACTAAAGCTATTATTTGATTTATGGCTAAATCGGCATATGCCTTTTCAGCTCTGATTTTTATAAAGCCCGATAGATTTATAGTTGCAGCTATTACATGATCCCCCTCCGACATATCAACAGGTATGCTCTCCCCTGTCACAGCGGCTTGATCAACTGTAGTGCTGCCTTCCAAAATTACTCCGTCTGCACCGATGATTTGTCCCGGTCTTATTAAAAGAATATCGCCTACAACCAGCTCTTCAGCCGGAATTGATTTTTCCTCATCGCCTCTAAGCACAATTACTGTTTTAGGCGCTAAATCCATCAGTTTTTCAATAGCTGAAATCGTTTTGCCTTTGGACTTGGTTTCAAGATATTTCCCCAAAGTAATAAGGGTTAAAATCATCGCTGCTGATTCAAAATATATGTGACCGGCTTCAAGGCCGTAAATCATTCTGAACATGGTATATATGCCATATATTGTTGAAATTACAGCACCCATGGCTACAAGACTGTCCATATTAGGACTTCCTCTGAACAGTGCCGGTAACCCATTTACAAAATACTTTCTGTTCAGATAGATAATTGGAATCAACAAAATAAATTGAGCCAAGCTGTTTGCCAGTGGCAAACCTGTTGGCAGACTGTGGCTTATCATGTGCCCCATACTGAAGTACATCAGTATTATAAGCAATCCGAATGATATCAGCAATCTGCTTTCCATTGAGGCGGTTTCATCCTCTGCAAATTTTGAAGCTCTTCCGTTTTTGCCTGCTGCAGAATTGTCTTTCCTCTTTGAAGCATCACCCTTTTCATTATCCTCGTCCTCAGACTTAGCTCCATAGCCTGCCTTTACTACAGCTTGTACTATTGCCTCCCTGTCCAAGGAATTCTCATCGTACTCTACATTCATTGCTCCGGTCAGAAGATTGACTGAAACTGTATTCACACCCTCCAGCTTGGACACTACCTTTTCAACCCTTGATGAGCATGCCGCACAAGACATGCCCGTAACAACAAATTTTTCTTTTATCACACTTTTTTCCTTTCCCTGGTGCCTACTACCGCCTCCATGTTTATTCCTTTGCTTACATAGCTCTTGAAAAAATAAAGCTTATCAGCCTCTTTGTCACCATATTCTTTAAACCATTGCTTATCCTCTTCACCGACTCCCATCTCCGCCAACTCGATTCGAACCTCTTCCCCTAAAGGCGCCTCGGTTCTGAAATGAAGATTTATGGATGTAATCTGCTTATTTTCCGCTTCAGGTAATCTGTCGCAAACCATTCTTCCGTAGTTGGTATTATTTAAATGCATGTTCATATCACAATCGGAATAGTGAACCGTCTTGCCTTCCACTTCAGAAAAATTCAAGGTTCTCGGCAACCTAAATCTGACAGGTATATTTAAATTCAGCGGTGCCTCCGCCTCGTACCCCGAGAAATCCTCTTCCATTACCTTGCATATTCGCTTTGTAGCAATTTCAACCATCGCCCATAGGGCATGGCCTCTTGCAACTATTTCTCCTCTGTTTATAATCTCATAGCACCTGATAAAAGAAAGCCCCTTGCCATTCCGATCACTTTGCCAGGTGCGTACAGATATATTGTCGTACATTCCAATATGTCCTGTAATTTCAACGGAAAATCTCGTAAGAATAAAGGTCTTCCCCTTTTCAAAAAACAACTCCTGAAAGGTTGGACGTCTATCCCTCATCTGGTGATCTGCCGTTTCTTGCATAAATCGCAGCACCATATGAGGTCTGATTTGATTATTTGTATCAACTTCATGGGATGTAACTGTATAATTCTCTATATATTTCATATTTTTCCTCTTTATATCTGTTCTACATAACATTATATACCCTTTAGTCCAATATGTAAAAAATATTATGACGAAACTGTATTTGGCGGCCATACTTGTCGCAATTCTTCTGCATAAAAATAAGGCTTTATATCAAAGCCTGCTCACGCAAGCTGATGATTTAAAACCTCATTACTCTCATTATATCTTTATTTTCAAGGCCGACTACTTCAAATCATCCTGAATATAATGATTTCTATACAGTCTGCGAAAATACAACAAAATAGACTCGATGCTATTGTTGAATATTTCAGCATCCCTTGGATTTAAGCCTTCTACAGCCTTATCAATCAGTTCTTCGTGAAACTCATCGTGAATTGCCAGAACATCTAAGGCCTTGTCTGTAATTTTAATCCTGGAAATGCGCTTATCGCCTTCATCCTTATATTTTTCCAGGTAGCCCTTCTTTATCAGCTTTACTGAATTTACTGATAAGGTACCTTTAGTAATCATCATATTTGCAGCAATACTGCTCATATTGTTGTTCTTCGCATTCCGTACATTTTCCAAAAGGTGAACCTCGGACATTGTAAGGGAAATTCCCTTAGCCTTAAGGTTTCTTTCTTCTATATATAAAATATAGTTAAACAGCTTTACTAAAAGCTCATTTAGGGTCTCTCTGGTTTTTTCCGTGCTCATAATGTCTTCTCTTTCTTAAAATAGCATCAAATTTTTAAAATACTATAGCTATTATATACCATAACCACCCCTCTATAATCAAGTTAATTCTCAACTGCACAAATTATTTCACCGGTGACGGCAAGCCGGTCATCTACATAGGCATTAACAGCAGCAAAAAAGACGTTGCCTCTTTCTTTTGTAAGCTCAACCGAAAGTGTCATAATGTCTCCGGGAATTACCTGGTGCTTAAATCTGACCTTATTAATGCCTCCGAAAAGAGCTATTTTGCCTTTATTTTCCTCTCTGCTTAATAGTAAAACCGCTCCGGTTTGTGCTAAGGCTTCTACAATCAGAACTCCCGGCATCACATGCTTCTCGGGAAAATGTCCCATAAAGCACATTTCTCCTGCAGTTACACTTTTTTGTCCGACTATCTTAGTTTTTTCCGGATTGATTTCCAGTATCCTGTCTACTAACAGAAAAGGAAATCTATGGGGGATTATCCTTTGAATATCATTTGAATTGTACAGCATATTACTTTTCTCCCTCCCAACGTTTAAACACCAGGCTTCCATTATGTCCGCCAAAGCCCAAGGAATTGCTCATAGCATAGGTCATATCCTGTTCATAGCCATTATTTGCAACTATGTTCAGATCACATTCATCATCGTAAATCCTATGATTAACAGTAGGCGGCACAAAGCCTTCCTTTAGGGATAGAATTGTAATTATCGCCTCAATTGCACCACTTGCGCCTAAAAGATGACCGGTATTTGACTTTGTAGACGATACGGCAAGGTTTTCTGCGTGGTCGCCAAAGGCTTTTTTTATGGCCAGAGTCTCTATCTTATCATTCATAGGAGTTCCGGTTCCGTGCGCATTAATATATGAAATCTGCTCAGGAGCAATACCTCCATCCTTTAAAGCATTTTCCATAGCCAATGCACCGCCGGAACCATCATCTATAGGAGCAGTAATATGAAAAGCATCGCAGCTGTCTCCATAGCCTACAATTTCTCCATGAATTTTAGCCCCTCTGTTTCGAGCATGCTCTAATTCTTCCAGAATTATAACCCCTGCACCCTCACCCATTACAAATCCGCCTCTTTCTTTATCAAAAGGTATGCTTGCTCGCATCGGATCAGTGCCTTCGTTTAAGGCTCTCATACTTGCAAAGCCTGCAATAGCAAGAGGAGTAATACTTGCTTCACTTCCACCGGATACCATTATATCCGCATATCCATCTCTAATTTTTCTAAAAGCTTCACCGATGGCATTAGTTGACGCCGCACAGGCTGTAACTATGCTGCTGCAATGTGCATTGGCACCTAAATCAATGGCAACGCTGCCTGCGGCAAGGTTAACCAGGCACATCGGAATGAAGTACGGCGAGACCTTTCCCGGGCCACGCTGCTCAAGTACCTTTTCTGCGTTTTCAATAGATGCAATTCCACCTATTCCACTGGAAAGTATTACTCCCATTCTATCGCTATCAGGCAGTTTGCCGTGATCATCGGCAGTTTCTGTCAGACCTGAGTCCTGAAACGCCTGTTTAGCGGCAATTCTAGCAAATTTTGTAAATCTATCGTTGAACTTCAGCTCACGCTTATCAAAGTAAGCATCCATATCGATGTCCTTAACCTCTGCAGCCAATTTAACTCTTTGATTTTCAACATTAAAAGCTGTGATGTAGCCAATTCCACACTTTCCATCCAGTATGGATTGCCACAATTCGTCACAATTATTTCCGATAGGAGAGATTGCTCCCATTCCGGTTATTACTACTCTTCGTTTCACTGTATTACTCATTACATTACCATCCCGCCGTCTACATTTATAACCTGCCCTGTTATATAGCTGCTTTCTTCTCCGGCAAGGAAGCTTACCAATTTAGCAACATCCTCCGGTTTTCCCCAAGCTCCCAAGGGAATAGTTTTCAAAATTTCTCCCTGTACCGTCTCAGGCAAGATTTCCGTCATATCAGTTGCTATAAAACCCGGAGCTACGGCATTACATCTGATATTTCGAGGAGCTGCCTCTTTCGCAATAGACTTTGTGAAGCCTATGACCCCCGCCTTGCTGGCGGCATAATTGCTTTGTCCCATATTTCCAACCTCGCCGACCACGCTGGCTATATTTATAATCGAGCCGCTTTTTTGCTTCATCATAATTCTTAAAATATGCTTGGTACAATTAAATACGCCCTTTAAGTTGGTATCGATTACACTATCAAAATCAGCTTCACTCATTCTAAGCATAAGATTGTCCTTAGTGATGCCTGCATTGTTGACCAATACATCAATTCGCGGAAATTTCTCAATAACCTGAGAGATAAGGTTTTTTGCCTGCTCAAAGGATGAAACATCAGCCCTTACAGCCAGGAAATCGCTTCCATTGCCCCTGCAAATCCTCTCAAGCTCATTTACACTCTCACTATGACTTCTAAAGGTAACCGCCACATCATAGCCTTCCTCACTAAGCTTAATAGCTATAGCCCTTCCTATACCTCTGTTGCCACCTGTAACTAAAGCAACTTTTTTTTCCTCATTACCTGTCCTGTTCATTGATTAACTCCACCGTCCTTTCGATTGTATCAAAACCGTCCACTGCAAATACTCTCACATTTTTGTCTATCTGCCTTATAAATCCGCTTAAAACCCTACCCGGACCTATCTCAATAAAGGTGTCCACACCCTCTTCAATCATATACTCTATAGATTGCATAAATTTAACACTTGACTGAATTTGCCGTTCCAGGATCTCCGATAAATTGCTGTCCTCGACCTTTCCTGAAGCATTAAATACAACCGGTATTTCGGGACTGTGCAATTCATATTTATCAATTACTTTTCTGAGCTTTCTTCCTGCTTCTTTGAGCAATGAACAGTGGAATGCGCCACTGACATTCAGCTTAATGCATCTGACCTTTCTGTCTTTAAACAAAACAATTGCCCTGTCTAGGCTCTCTGCTTCGCCGGTAATTACTATTTGCTTAGGGCTGTTATAATTGGCTATTTCCAACACCCCTCCGGCTTGACAAATCACATCCTCTATCATATCAAGACTTGCTCCCATGACCGCCGCCATAGCTGAAGTCCCCTCAGATAAGGCCTCTGACATAATGACGCCTCTTTGCTTCACTATATCTATGGCATCATCAACAGTCATAGCCTTGGCATAGGCTAGAGCTGAATATTCACCCAGGCTAAGGCCTGCAGCATAATCACATTTAACACCTCTTTTTTCCAATTCTCTTGCCGCCGCTATGGAGCAGGTCACTATACAGGGCTGAGCATTGGCAGTATCTCTTAAGGCCTCCTCCGGACCATTGAAGCAAATTTCCTTTAGTACACTTCCAAGACTGTTGTCAAATAACTCGGCAGCGTCCTCTGAAGCCTCATACAGCGACTTACCCATCCCTACATATTGAGTGCCCTGTCCGGCAAAAATAAATGCTGTTTTCATATCTATTACCTCTTTGTTCGAAATTCATCGATTAATTCTTTAACAGAAACAATCTTGTCAATTTTGTAGGCTTTACTTCCACAGAAAAACACTCCCTTTTCCCTGTCACCCTTTGCTGCTGAAAAGAGGGCCTTGCTTATGCAGTAAGGCGTATTTGAAGGATTGCAGGGTGTAAGACAGTTAATACATTCCTTGACCACCGTGTTTCCCCTTTCCCTTGCCTTCCTTACAAAACTGCTGATTATACCCCTTGCGGGAAGACCTACGGGACTTCTGAGAATTCCCAAGTCCTCCTCTTTACATTCCACAATCATATTTTTAAAGCCGTCAGATGCATCACATTCATGGGTAGCAATAAACCGACTCCCTATTTGAACACCGTCAGCGCCTGATTCAAGACATGCATCCATGTCTGTTTTGTCGAAAACCCCGCCTGCACCGAAGAGTGGAATATGGTAATTATATTTTTCTTCAAAGGGCTTAACGACCCTTCTGATATCTTTGATTATTTCCAAAAGAGAGCGACATTTGCCATTTTCTAGATCATCAAGCTTAAATCCCAGATGCCCGCCTGCTTCTGAGGATTCGGCGACTATAAAATCCGGAATACAATTGTAACGCTTATCCCATACTCTGCATATAAGCTCTATTGCCTTTCCACCGGAAACAATAGGTGCCATCAGAGTCTTTCCCTTGGCGTATTTTGGCAAATCAAGAGGAAGTCCTGCTCCGGATATAACTGCATCTGCTCCTGCACGAATTATAGCTTCGGCATAGGTACCGTATCCCTTTGTAGCACACATAAGATTTACTCCTAAAAGTCCCTTGCCCTCACTTAAGCTTCTAGCCTTCTCAACTTCTTCTTCAATGGCAATCAGATTAGCTCTTTCAGGATTTGCATCAAAATCCTCTCTCATAAAGCCGGGGTGGGCGGCACTTATAACACCCATGCAGCCTTCCTTCATTACAGCTCCTGCTAATCCTCCAAGGGAGATTCCAACACCCATACCACCTTGTATAAGGGGAAAATCTAAAATTTTATCTCTGATATTCATTGCAAATCTCCCAGTTTCTCACCTATGCAATCCATTACCTTCATTCCATTGCCTATAATATCCTCGAGGATTTCTGCAATGGTCCTTTCTTCATTACAAAGACCTGCAATCTGTCCCATCATAACTGACCCATCATCTATATCCCCTTCAAAAACCGCTCTCCGCAGCGAACCCAAGGTAAGCCTTTCCATCTCTTCCTTGCAATCAATTTCTTTTTCCAGCTGCAAATATTTCCTGCTCATTCTATTCTTCATTACTCTAACAGGCATATTCAGACTCCGACCCGTGACAGTAGTACTGCTGTCCTTTGCCTTTATCACAGCCTTTTTATAGCTTTCATGAATTGGACATTCTTTAGACACAAGTAGGGATGTCCCTATCTGCACCCCATCAGCGCCTAAGCTTAAGGCTGCTATAAAGCCTCTGCTGTCTGCAATACCACCGGCTGCAATTACCGGAATCTTTACAGCATCTCTAATCTGCGGTATAAGTGTCATAGTAGTCATCTCACCAATATGACCGCCGGCTTCACAGCCCTCTGCGATTAATCCGTCAACGCCTAATCTTTCCATCCTGATTGCCAGTGCAACACCGGCAACTACAGGAATTATCTTGGCTCCACTTTCCTTCAGCATAGCCACATATTTGCCCGGATTTCCTGCGCCGGTTGTTACCACCGCTACCTTTTCCTCTGTAATTACCTTCATAATTTCATCAGTATATGGATTTACCAGCATTACATTAATTCCAAAAGGCTTATCGGTTAATTCCTTGCACTTTCTGATTTCTGCCCTTGCCTGCTCTCCATCCATAGCACCTGCTCCTATGACGCCGAGACCACCAGTATTAGATACGGCAGCTGCAAATTCTGCCGTTGCTATGTTTGCCATAGCTCCTTGTATTACAGGATATTTAATTTTCAACAATTTATTTATCAACATGGCTCCTTAATTCTCCTATATTTGAAATATGGCTGCGCCCCAAGTCATACCGCCTCCAAAGGCTGCCGCAATGACCTTATCACCTTTTTCAAGCCTGCCTTCCTCTACAGCCTCACACAAAGCAATGGCAGTGCTGGCTGCAGCGGTGTTTCCATACTTTTGAAGATTAATGTAAAATTTCTCCCGGTCAATGCCCATCTGCCTTCCGACTCTGTATATTATTCTATAATTAGCTTGATGAGGAATTATCAGCTTAATGTCATCTATATCATCTCCGCTTATCTTCAGAATTTCTTCAATAGAGCTCCCTAACGCTTTGAGCGCAAATTTGAATACCTCACTTCCCTCCATCTTTAAGAATTCTCCTATAAGCTGTCTGTTATCCATATGTGTATTCATAGCTGCACTTTTAGCACATAGAAATTGATCATTCCCCATTGAATTTGTGTAGAAGAAAATCTCTTCAGAGTAGTCGGCATCCTTTTCCATAATTATCGCTCCTGCTCCATCGCCGAATAAAACGCAGGTATTATTATCATTAAAATCTATAATTCTGCTGAGGGTTTCTGCACCTATAACCAAGGCACATCTATGCTCCTGGGCCTTAATCAGACTATATGCAGCCTTAGCGGCGTATATAAAACCTGTACATGCTGCGTTTACATCAAAAGCTGTAACACTCTTATCATTTATGCCTAAATGATTCTGCACCATACATGCCACAGAAGGCACAAAATTATCCGGTGTAGTTGTTGCGCATATGATTAAATCTATATCTTCAGGAACCTTGCCGGCATTTTTTAAAGCCGCCCTGGCTGCTCTTACAGCCAGCTCCGTAGTTGTTTCATCAGAAATCCTTCGCTCTCTGATTCCCGTTCTCTGCACTATCCATTCATCGGTGGTTTCAACCATTTCTGACAACTGACTGTTAGTAACTATATTGCTTGGAAGTGCCTTGCCAAATCCTGAAATTCTAATTTTTCCCATCAATATACCCCTATTTTTCTGTATTTTTCGTATCTTTTGTTGACAAGCTCCTTGATTTTAACAGCCTTGGCTTCTCTCAGTGCTTTGTATATAGCCTCATCCAGCCTTCTAATTACAGTAAAAAATGACTCATCACGACACCTGCCACTTTCTTTAATTGCATCACCTTCAGACACCTTGCCTTGGGACTCATCAATAATCTCATCTACTATTCCGGCCTCTTTAAGGTCTTTAGCAGTAAGCTTCATCAGCTGACTTGCTCTAGGTGCCAAGGTTTCATCCTTCCATAATATGGATGCCATTCCTTCCGGAGAAAGCACTGAATATATGGCATTTTCCAGCATAATGATCCGGTCCCCCACCGTTAAAGCCAAGGCTCCGCCACTGCCGCCTTCGCCGACCACCACACAAATAATTGGCGTTTTCAAATCTGAAAACTGATAAAGGCATCGGGCTATAGCCTCTGCCTGACCTCTTTCCTCCGCACCTCTTCCTGGAAATGCACCTGCTGTATCAACAAAGGTAATGATCGGTCTGTTGAATTTTTCTGCCTGCTTTGCTGCTCTTAAAATTTTTCTGTAGCCCTCGGGGTTGCTCATGCCGAAATTTCTCTCTATATTCTCTTCTATATTTTTTCCTTTGCTCTGAGCCATTACGGTAACCGGCTCACCGTGGAACATTCCCAAACCAACGGTTATCGCCTTATCATCTCCAAAGCATCTGTCGCCGTGAATCTCAACAAAATCATCAAACAGTACTGCCACATAATCCCTACCCTTAGGTCTTTCTGCCTTTCTGGCTTTCTTTACAATTTCCCATGCTAAGTATTCCATCACTTTACTCCATGCACCTTTAATAGCCTTGATATGGTGTCCTTCAGATGCTGACGCTTTACAATCATATCGATAAAGCCCTTTTCCAATAAAAACTCGCTTCTCTGAAATTCAGGCGGCAAGCTTTCCTTTATAGTTTTTTCAATGACACGCTTTCCGGCAAAGCCTATTAGGGTTCCCGGCTCGGCAATAATCACATCGCCCAGCATTGCAAAACTGGCACTGATGCCGCCCGTTGTCGGATCTGTAAGCAGGGAAATGTACAAAAGCCCTGCATTTCCATGCCTTTTGACTGCCGCTGAGGTTTTCGCCATCTGAAAAAGAGAGTTAACTCCTTCCTGCATTCTGGCACCGCCACCTGTTGATGCAATGAGAACCGGCAGCTTTTTTTCAGTAGCATATTCAACTATTTTAGTGATTTTTTCACCAACCACACTGCCCATGCTGCCCATCATAAATCTGCTGTCCATAACAGCAAGAGCCATTTTCATACCGTCTATAGTTCCAACACCGCAAATGACGGCCTCTTTTAGCCCTGTATGTTCTTTACTCTGTAGAAGCTTTTCCTCATATCCGGGAAAAACATCCTTCGGCTCTGTTGTAAGTCGCCCGTAATACTCCACAAAGGAGCCGTTGTCGCAAAGCTGCCTTATTCTCTCATAGGCTCCTATGCGCATGTGGTGACCACATACAGGACAAACATATAGATTGTCTCGCCAAAGGCTTATCCGTATTGGTTCTTTGCAGCCGCTGCACCCCTTAACAATATCGACGGGAATTTCTTTAGGTCGGAAGACGACCTTTCTCCTCAAGGATAAAAGATCTGCCACCTTTTCCCTTCTGTTTTTAAATATGGTCTCTATTTTCATTCAGCTCTCCAATAAATTCCTCCACGGTTTTAGTAGTATATCTGCCGCTTACAAATTTTTTGTTGTGCATCAAAAGATAATTAAACTCAATGTTTGTCTTAATACCTGTCATAATGAGCTGCTCCAAAGCTATTCTCATCTTTTTAATGCACTCTCTTCTAGTCGGAGCAAAAGCTATGAGTTTCATAATCATAGAGTCATAAAAGGGCTTAACCGTATATCCGCTGTAAACCATGGTATCGATTCTTATACCATTGCCTCCCGGAACGTTTAAGAAATTTATTTTTCCCGGAGACGGCATAAAGTTATTTTCAGTATCTTCAGCTATAATTCTACATTCAATGGCGTGGAAAATCCTTCTGATATCCTTCTGTCTAATGCTTAATGCCAATCCGGAGGCTGCTCTTATTTGCTCTTTAATGATGTCCACTCCTGTTACAGCTTCACTTACAGGATGTTCAACCTGAATCCTTGTATTCATCTCCATGAAAAAGAAGTTCCCATCTCTATCAACTAAAAATTCCATGGTTCCCACAGAATCGTATCCGATATCCTTACAGGCCTTGGTGGCTGTCTTAATGAGAGCAGCTCTGGTAGTCTCGTCCAGAAAATGGCAAGGTGCCTCCTCTATAATTTTCTGCTTATTTCTCTGCAATGAGCAATCTCTCTCGAAAAGATGCACTACATTGCCTTTATTATCACAAACTAGCTGAACCTCAATATGCTTTGGGGAATCAATGAATTTCTCCATATATACTCTCTCATCTCCAAAGCATGCTTTAGCTTCACTTTTTGCCAAGTTAAAGCTATCCTCCAGTTCATCAACCGCTTCAACAAGTCTCATTCCTTTTCCGCCGCCACCGGCAGTAGCCTTTATCAACAGCGGAAAGCCTATATTTTCGCTTTCTAAAATTGCATCCTCCAGGGAATCGATGCTTTTTTTACTGCCGGGAACAATGGCAACGCCTATGCTGTCCATGTAGGCTCTTGCAGCTTCTTTGTCCCCTAAAAGCCTAATGTACTTTGGACTCGGACCTATGAATATTAGTCCACAGGCTTGAGCAAATTCAGCGAAGTCCGGATTTTCGCTGAGAAACCCGAAGCCGGGATGAATGGCATCACAGCCACTGCCACATGCCGCTTGAATTATATTATTTATGTTTAAGTAAGAATCCGCCGCACCGGCAGGTCCGATGCATATAGCTTCATCAGCCAAATTAACATGAAGCTCATCAATATCAGGCTGGGAGTAGACAGCTACTGTCCTAATTCCCATTTCCTTACAGGTTCGAATGATTCTTACAGCAATTTCACCTCTATTGGCAATTAAAACCTTTTTAATCACTTTTTTCACCGTAAACTTCCTTAACCGTAGACTTCCTTAGTCTATGGAAATCAAATGCTGGCCGAATTCAACAAGCTGACCATTATCAACCGCAATGGATTTTACTGTTCCGCTTTTAGGCGCCTTGATTTCATTCATAATTTTCATGGCTTCCAGGATACATAGGGTATCCCCTTCCTTTACTTGGCTGCCTACTTCAACAAAGGGTGGTTCATTTTCTTTTCCACCGGTATAAAATACTCCGACAAAAGGCGCCTTTACCCAGGTCCCGGCTTCCTCAAAGTTATCAGCTTTTTCTTCGTTGCCTTCAGCTTCAGCAACAGGCTCCGTAGATTTCACAATTAATTGAGCCGGGTCCATTCCTGATGCCGCTGAAGCAGTAGCTTTATTCATGCTCAGCTTTATATCGTCCACTTCTAAGGTTAAAGTCTCCAGATTGGAAGCTTGAAACATTTCAATAATCTGCTTAACACTTTCTACATGATTCATATATTTAAATCAAAGAGATATACCTCTCTGCTCCTTACATCTGCATTTAATGTATTTAGGCTTATATAAGGGCAGCCTATAGCCCAAATCAAAATGTCCACGCACCGAGCAATCCTATCTTCTAAGCTGAAACAAAAGCATCTGCGACTGTCGGTGCGGTGTGACCACATCCGGTTATGCTGTTTTCTTCTCAATTAAGTCTATAATGTCCTGAACGGTTACAAGTGCTTCCAATTCTTCATCAGAAATGGAAATATCAAAGCTGTTTTCAAGTTCAAGTGATAACTCAACCGCTGCCAAAGAATCTATTGCCAAGTCCTCATTAAGTCTCGCTTCCGGCTTTACCTCTTCCGGGCTTACGTTTATAGCCTCAACTAATACGTCTCTGATTTTTTCTAGCATTTTACTATCTCCTTTACAAATTAATTGTCTGTTTTTAGTTTGATAATCAAACCTTGGCACATTATACATAGTTTGATAATCAAAGTAAAGCCTTTTTTTGAAAATTTCCAGAAATTTCCTAAAAAAAAGAAGTTGAGCATAAGCTAAATCTCTGGTTTATATGGAGGGCAAACCATTTATTGAGATAAGCATATGCTCAACTTCCAACAATATGAAACAAGCTTATTTTATCTAAATTATTCTGCTGACTTTGCCGGAGGATTATATACCCTTGCCTTCAGCTCATTATTTAGTGCATAAAGGCTGTTAGGGTCGCTTCCAAACAGCTCATATTTGGTTATTAAATCCTTAGCATTAACTTCTTCCTCAGCCTGTTCTTCGATGAACCAGTGCAGATATTGACAGGTTCTGAAATCCTTAAGCTTCTCCGCTTCTTCGTAAAGCTTGTCAATTAAGCTCGTAACATAGATTTCATGCTTAAGTGCTTCCTTCAAAATACCGATTGCATCTTTCCAGTTTCTTTCAGGCTTGGCAATGGCATCAAGCACAACCTCTTCATCACCATCGTGAAGATAATTATAGAACATCATTGCGTGATCCATTTCTTCTTTTGCCTGAATGCTGTACCAATTTGCAAAGCCATCAAGACCTATATTATTAAAGTAGTTTGAAAAGTCTAAATACAAATATGCCGAGTACATTTCTGCGTTAACCTGCTCATTTAAGAGCTTTACCACTTCTTTTTTTAACATCTCATATCCCCCTAAAAAGATTCTAATCCACTAAAACTAAACCGCACTCGGATGCTTATTTCTTAAGCAAATCTCTAATTTCAGTCAGAAGCTGAATATCTGCTGCCGGTGCTTCAGGTTCAGCCGGTGCTTCCTCCTCTTTTCTCTTCATGCTGTTAATACCCTTTACTATCATGAAAATAACAAATGCTATGATCAGGAAATTAATTACAGCCTGAATAAATGCTCCATACATTACCTGAGCTCCTCCAATACCGAAGCTTAACGTGCTGAAATCCATTCCGCCTAAAATAAGTCCGATAATAGGCATCAAAATATCGTTTACAAGAGAAGTTACAATTGCAGTAAATGCTCCGCCTATAATTACGCCGACTGCCAAGTCAATTACATTGCCCTTGGAGATAAACTCTTTAAATTCTCCCATTAGACCCTTTGATTTTTCCATTTTACATTCCTCCTAAAAATTTTACAATAATCTATTCACAATAACTATACCCCAAAAACAGATAATTAACATCTATTTTCATATATTAAATTCTATTTCAGCTTGTCCAGTTTTCCCAGCTTTTCCGCCCAATAGCTCCAGCCCTGCGTCATAAGCTTTCTTCCTGCAAACATAGCAGTAAGGCTAGGATCCAGCGGCGGTGCGATCTCAACAATATCGAAGCCGATTACATTTAAATGAGTAAATAGCTTATCCAAAAGCTTTAATGCCATCCTTGCATTTATACCGCCAAATTGAGGAGTGCCGGTTCCGGCCGCAAAGCCGGGGTCTAAGGCATCAATATCAAAGGTAATATATACCTTATTGAATTTCTTCATTTTTTCAATGCAGGCATCAGCTACAGCTTCAATACCCTCATCGTAGCACTCTGCAGCTGTTTTGATATTAAATTCTCCCTCTCTTACCAAGTCAAATTCATCCTTTTCAATGCTCCTAATTCCTATAAAATAGAGATTTTCAGGGCCGGTAATATTTTCCAATTCAAGAGCTCTTCTCTCTGTACAGCCGTGGCTTAACTTGTCTCCACCCATTTCATCGCAAAGGTCTAAATGAGCATCAATATGGACAATTCCAAATTCCTCTGAAAGTGCCTTGTTAATTCCTCTGTGCACCGGAATTGTAACACTATGGTCACCACCGATCATTGTAAAGGGCTTGCCCATTTTTACAAGAGATTCAACATAGTCTTCAACCTCTTTAAATATAACTTCTCTGTCAGTGCCTCTGAAATCTCCTCCATCTACTATCTTAAATCTATCAAAAAAGTCAAGCTGCTCATTGCAAGGTGTAGAGGTTAAGGTATTTCTTCTGAGCATATCCGGTGCTTCTGCTGCTCCGCTTCTATAGCTAACACTTCCATCATATGGAATTCCAAAGATTACAGCATCAGCCTGAGACTCCTCTAAATCCGGTCTGTTAAGCCCACACCAAGTTTCTGTCAGCTCTGAATATCGGTCTTTATTTCTCATATTGCCCTCCTTAATATTGTCTATAGGCTATAATAACATATATACACAAAAAATGGATAATATAAAATGGAGACAGAGAATCTTTTAATTTCATTCGCCGCCTCCATTCTCACATACCAAAGTATATTTTACACGAAAATTATAAATTTGTCTTCTTACTTATATTTTTTGTTAAATGTAAAGATTGCTAATGAAGCGAACAGCAGCATGGCAAATAAGGCAATACTATTTTCATCGCCGGTCTTTGAGCTTCGCTGCGCAGCTTCAAGCTTATCCACTTTTACCTTGGATATATTCCCATTTGAATTATTTTGTTCCGGATTTTTCTGTCCAACAATCGGGGCATCCGGCTTCTTCGGTTCATCGGGTTTAGGATTTTCAGGTTCGTCAGCAGGAGGCTCCGGTTGTTTAATAACCTTAAGCTTGCCCATGGCAAATCCGGTAGCGGTATTCATTTTTACATCGTAATCCCCCTCAGGCAGTTCTTCTATAGCTTGTGATTTTAGATTTACAATTATGCTGCCTTCTTTTGCTTCATAATCATCTGTACCTAAAGTTTTTCCATCTAATTCTACAGATAGCAGCTGATTCAAATGTAATCCCTTTATTCTAAAGGCTGCCCCTTTAGAGATGCCTTTAGTATATACTACCTTATTTCCTTCACATTCAACATTGTTATCCTTGTTTATCCCACCAACCGTTTCAACTTCAGACTCTCCACGAACCACTACAGTTGCATATGGTCTGGATACGTCTAATTTACCATCTACAAAGGCTGATACCTTATAGACTCCGGGGCTATTGAACGTATATGAGATTTTTCCATTTCTATCAGTCTTATCTTCACTTACAAATTCGCCGTTGTTAAATTCCAAGGTTGCATTGCTGATAGGAAAATGCGGCTTATCTTGGAAGATGAGATATCCCATTAAGGTGAATTCCACTTTCTCACCTTTTTTAATTTCATAGTCCTTTTCCTTGAAATATTGGAAGGTTGTCGGCTGCTGCCAGTCATCGTCATAGAAGATGCACAAGTCATCCAACTCATTAAGGTGTAGCCCGTTAACAAGCTTGTTCGACATTTCGTCATTGCATGTAAACAAAAAGCTTCCATTTTGAGTTTTAGGTGACCACAGGTTCGGTCCCAATTCCTTCATCCATCCTGCGTTGTCCCCGCAGTCGAACTGCGCCCTGTCCGCAGTATTTATACCCTTTTCCCTCAAAACCTTTTCCATAGCCAGTACAGGAACAGGTGCATCAAAGTCCACGTTGGTATAATAATCTACACCCTTTGTAAAATATAGCTTATCTATGACTACGGCTGTTTTGTCGACGACAGATTTGCCTATGTCCTCCATCCTGACATATACCTTAACCGGCTGAACCTCCACCTGCACTTCGGATCTAATGTCGGAATGACCCTTTACCTCTGCAATCAGCTTGGTGTTTCCTGCCTGAAAGCCCTTTACCATACCCTTTTCTTCATCTATCAGCAGATGTTTTCCTGACTCCAGGTGAATATCCAGGTCTGACCTTGGCAGCTTTATTGTCTTGCCGCGATAGCTTAATGTGAAGCCTACATTCTCACCCAGTGTCAGAGCTGTTTTGTCCATGGTAAGTCGGAAATCATTTTCCGGAGCTCCATCGCTGTAAACGGCTTTCACCACTGTATCTCCATCTAAAACAAAGCTGCCTGTATAAGCTACTCCACCTCGTTTAAGCTCTGCTGTAATGTCTTTTTCATTGACTAAAAGCTTATCTAAGGTTTTTCCACTCGGTTCAACAACGGAAATATCAACGGTTCTGCCATCGCTAATCTGACCCGGAGCAGGGTTACAGGCTATACCTTCTCCTTCAACGCTAAGATTAACTTTTGCAGCTTCCTTGTATGTGAATACAACCTCATTGTCATCCTTAGATATGGTTTTGGTAATTGCTTCAGGTGTAATATATCCACCTATGTAGGTAGGCTTAAATTCATAGCTTTTACCTTCTGTATAGAAGTTTTCACCAATGATAGCTTCTGTTACATTATCCTTCAGATAAATATTTGTTACATAGCTCGGCTCTTCTTCGCTGTATCTAAGAACATAGTCCTTATAATAATGTCCATCGCCCGGCTTATATTTGAATTTGTTTTTGTATGTTTCTTTGGAATCAATCCATGGTATATTTTTTTCATATCCTACAACAGTCTCGGATGGAGCTATATCTTTGCCATTTTCATCTTGATATTTAATCGTTACAGGCTGTGGATTAACCACACCCCTTGTATTAATTGTCGTAGCTTTCCCTGATTTATCATATACCTTAGTTAGTCTGACTTGACCCTTGGAGCCTATGCCTGAAGGGTCCTCCTTTTTTATGAAATTTCTGAATAGGAATCCCTTGGAGCCTTCCTTTCCATTGTTCATAACATTTATCTTTTCAATGCCCTCAGGAATATTGAACTCTTCAAGCATGGCCAGATTAAATGCATCAGCACCGATTACCTTTAAATTTTCAGAAAATTTGATTGATTTCAGCGGAGTTCCTGAAAAGCAGTCTACTCCAATTTCAGTAATATAGTCCGGAAGTGTTATTTCTTCAATAGCTGTTTGGGCAAAGGTTGATGTTCCCGTTGATTTAAACTTGCCGTTTTCCGGGAAGTTTACCTTGGATAGCTTATTGTTGCCCCAAAAAGCCCTGGTTCCTAAGTCGGTCAAGGTAGACGGCAGAGTAATCTCCTTTATGTCATTACCTTGAAATGCCCATTCTCCCATGCTCTCTAAGCCTTCCGGCAGGGTAAGCTTGGTTATTTTATTCTTAACCTTGGTGTCATTTGGTCTATCAGAATATCTGAAAGCATCCTTCCCAAAGGTTCTTACCTTAACGCCGTCTATTTCCGCCGGAATTATAACCTCCGTAGGATTGTCCTTGTTCTTAAAGCCGTTGAGGCTGCCGGTTTTCTTATCAAACTTCCATATGGACGGGTCCTTGATACTTACATAAAGTACTGCTGATGCGCCATCCTTGTCCTTCAAGGTAATTGACGTTGTGCCTTCTTCTTTTCCTTTAACGGTAAGCACATCTTTTTCTGCGCTTGCATCTAAGTATTTCTTAGCATAATTGGACATTTCCACCGAAAGGGTCGGCGCTATCTCTTCTTTCCCTTCAGTATATCCTTTAATTTTAAATTGCTTTGTCTCACCTATCAGGACTATAGCATCTATATCCTTGACATCTAAGGTTTTAACCTTAGGTATTACCGGTGTCTCCGGTTCTGTAACCTTTGCGGTAATAACAAGAGGCTTTACATCAATATTATTTATCTTGCTGCCATAGGTTACCGTAATAGTGTGATTGCCGGGTTTTTTAGCTGTTACTGAATTGTGAGTCCCTTCGGTTTTTTTTAAAAGCAGTCCGTCATCGCTTTGCCATCTGATATCAGTATAGCGTGGCTCTTCATCACCAAAGTCTTCATCAAGCCAATTGTATTCAAATCCCTTTTTATCTACAACGGCTGCTCCTATATTGATGCTTTCTCCAACTTTAATTTCAAAGGGATTAGAATCTGTCTTCGGAGCTGTCAGCTCTGACTTTGACCGCATCTGTAAATTGTAATCACTTTCATATTTTGCCTCCTTGGCAAAAGACTCAGTGGTCAATACCGGTGCCAGAAGCGAACATACCAGCACTAAGCATAGCAATCTACTAAAAATTTTCTTCGCCATCATTTCCTCCTTTTTCACTTACTACGAAATATGGCTTAGAAGGTTGAAAATAAAAATTGCAGCCTACAAGAAGCTGCAATTAGATACTACCATAGAACAAAACATGAAGCGCAAAATGTTCTGTCATAGAAACCTAATAATCCATCGCTCGTAGATTTAGATTTTACCGGAC
This sequence comes from Peptostreptococcaceae bacterium pGA-8, assembly GCA_900112915.1. GTDB lineage: Bacteria > Bacillota > Clostridia > Peptostreptococcales > Anaerovoracaceae > S5-A14a. The sequence goes on from FONK01000011.1 coordinate 61,690, forward strand.
AACATAGGCAATCTGGCTTTAGGATGTTTAGTTCCTTCACAGTGGCGGGACCGCTTAAGATTTTCACTTAATTCCCCTATTGTTGCTCTATTGAATTGTAGTAAGATTTTATCATAAATACTCAAAGTGTTCAATGAAATAAATCTCATTTATTTATTTATTTTATGCTCATCCGGACATGTTCATTCAATTTAATATGCGCACGGTATTAATTACTCGTCGATAAACTCCCAGACGGGAGGGCATAACAAAAAACTCATAACTGTTGATTTTCCAACAATTACGAGCTTCTCAAAACTTGGTATCGCCTAGGGGAGTCGAACCCCTGATTCAGCCGTGAGAGGACTACGTCTTGACCACTTGACCAAGGCGACACATATTAAGTTAAAATAGCAATTGAAATGCTACGAAAGATATTATATACTTAAATGAAAATTATGTCCAGTATTATTTTCACCGGCATTGAAAATTTTCAAAGAAAGAGGTAGAAACTATGAACAAGTACATTAGCACCAGAGGAACAAAAGAAGCCTTGACAGGATCTCAAGCCATTATAAAGGGAATTGCCACAGACAAAGGTCTATATGTACCTGAATCAATTCCGCCACTACCCTTTACAATAGAAGAAGCTGTGGGCAAATCTTATCAAGAAATTGCCTTTGACATCATACACAGCTTTTTTGACGACTTCACAGATGAAGAAATGGAAGCCTGCATAAAAGGTGCCTATGACGAAAAATTCCGGAACAAAAAAATCGCTCCCATTACCCAAGCCGGCTCAGCATACTTTCTCGAGCTTTATCATGGCAAAACAGCCGCATTTAAAGATATGGCTTTGAGCATACTTCCATATCTGCTAACTACATCAATGAAAAAAGAAAATGAAGACAAGAAGATTTGCATACTTACTGCAACCTCCGGAGATACCGGGAAAGCGGCACTTGAGGGATTTGCAGATGTGCCCGGAACTGAAATAATTGTTTTTTATCCGAAGAACGGCGTCAGCCAGGTTCAAGAACGACAAATGATCAGCCAGACAGGTGAAAATACCCATGTCATCGCCATTGAAGGGAACTTTGACGATGCACAAACCGGCGTTAAAAAGATATTCGCAGACGACTCTTTTGCGGAAAAGTTAAGCGCTAAAAGCATTAAGCTCAGCTCTGCAAATTCCATTAACATAGGTAGACTTGTCCCACAGGTTGCCTACTATGTTTATGCCTATGTCAAGCTTATTGAAGACGGCGCCCTTGAAGTCGGAAAGCCTATGAATGTAGTAGTTCCAACAGGGAACTTCGGGAATATTTTGGCGGCATTCTACGCTAAAGAGATGGGTGTCCCAATTAAGCGATTTATTTGCGCTTCCAATGAAAACAAGGTTCTGACCGACTTCATAAGCACCGGAGTCTACGATATCAATAGAGAGTTCTATTTAACCAACTCTCCATCGATGGATATTCTGATTTCAAGCAATTTAGAGAGACTCTTATATCACCTTAGCAATGGACAGAAGGTTGAAGCCCTTATGGCGGCCCTTGAGGCAGAAAAAAAGTACAAGGTCAGTGACCAAATAATGGAAAAAATGGCTGATTTCCGGGGCGGATACTGTACCGTAGAAGATACAAAAAAAACGATTTTCAGCCTGTACAGAAAGCACGGTTACCTTGTAGACACTCATACTGCTGTAGCTTATAAGGTTTACGAGGACTACAAAAAAGCCACCTGCGATGAGACTCCTACAGTCATTGCTTCTACTGCAAGCCCATATAAGTTTGCTGAATCTGTAGCATCTGCCATTATGATTGATGCCGGAGAAGATGGATTCTCCGCTGTTAAAGCCCTTAATGAAGCAACCGGTGTTCCTGTCCCTTATGGATTGGTGGATCTTGATAAAAAGCCGATAAACCACACAAAAGTTATCAAAAAGGAAGAGATGCCGGAGGCTATTGAGGAAATTTTTGCTTGATATTGATATGAAAATATGTTAAATTATATTGGTGCACAGCTGTGCGTGGAGGATTGACCGAGTGGCTAAGGAGCCTGATTGGAAATCAGGTAAGGTGTAACAGCCCCGTGGGTTCGAGTCCCATGTCCTCCGCCAATATTTAAAAAGCTATACGCCTTATGTCTCAAGGTGTATAGCTTTTTTTCTTTGTGTGGCGGTGTTATCTTATTGCATAACTTCCTCTAAGGCATCCCCTATGTCTCCATCTATACAAATGCTCCTGGCTTCAATTTCTTTCGGGCAAAAAGCCTCTCCATAGTTTACACAAGCATATACAGCTTTTTCATTTTCCCTCGTCATCTGCCAAAATGGGTATTTAATTATAATGGGAGTGTTCGCTCCGACTCCAAATTCTAAAAACAAAATGTGTTTGTCTTTATTTGCTTGAAGGAATTCATAATAGGCTTTCGATGCTCTATGCCAGCCTTCATCCTCTACAAAGGAGGCATCTGCACGCAGATTCATCGCTACATCCGAATTATCATCAGGGCATTTAGGAATTAGTCCTGTTGGAATTTCCATAGATATTTCACTGTTATCAGGCACTCTGAACACATCATTTTCATCTTTAATGAAGCCTTGAGCTTCCATTGCTTTCATGACCCATCCTTCGTTATCATAAGTCTTTTGAATCTTGGGATTTAAGCTTTGAAATAAACCGTAATCTCCCTGGGTGTAGAATAATCTGCTTTTATCAAATCCCGCTCTTTGGAATTGATGGTCAACATTTGTCGTAATCACAAAGTAATTTCTATTTCTCAAAAGAGAAAGCAGCCTTTGATAAACCGGTATTGGCGCCTCAACATATCTGTTGAAGTATATATGTCTTGCCCACCACGCCCATTTGATTTCGTCAGCAGGGAATGGAAAAAATACCTTTCAAACCTTTCGCCGCTATAAGTCAAACCGGCAGATGTGGATAAACCTGCTCCGGCACCCACCACGATTGTATCAGCATTTTGAATTTCATCTTTCAACATTTTAAGCGACTCGTCTCTTGCAGTTTTTCCGAATGACATATTCCGGTCAAAGCTTCCTGCTCCGATTAACCCCTGTTGAATCGTTTCTCTGTAACCATCTTTTTTATCGTAATAATTCTTCATAATATTTCTTATCCCCGTCTTTAAAAACATTAAAAATAATCCTTTCCATAGTATCAGGGTGTTTTAAAGACCACTTTTCCACTGCTTCTACAGCAATCTCTGCAGCTCTTTTGTTAGGGAAGTGAAATACACCTGTTGATATGCAGCAAAATGCCACGCTTTTAAGTCCGTTTTCCAAGCACATATTCAATGTATTTGTATAACAATCTGCCAAGCTTTTCTCTAAATCCGCTGTAAGCTGACCTGATACTATCGGGCCGACTATATGAATTACTTTTTTTGCAGGGAGATTGTAAGCATTTGTGAGCATAGGAATTGCCGTGGGTTGCTCATAATCACTTCCATATTTTAGCTTTAGCCTATTCATCTGACAATTACATTCTTCTCTAAGCTGTATTCCTGCAAAGGTGTGAATTTGATTGTCAATACAGGTGTGCATAGGAACAAAACATCCCAACATCCGGGAATTTGCCGCATTAACAATTGCATCTACTTCAAGTCTTGTGATATCACCTTGCCATATAGATAGATTATTTTTAGTAACAGGAATTTCCGATAGTTTTACAATACCCTTTTCCTTAATACAATATGATAAATATTCATCTTGAACTTTTATGACTTCATCAGGCATTTCCTTTGGCCTACGAAGGTTCATTAGTGAACGGAGAATGTTCTGTTTTGTAGTCATATCATTGGGGATTTCAATATCCGTATATATTTCGGAATCAGCCTTAAATTCTTCTAAAAGGTAATCCAGGCTTTCTTCCCATGTTTTAATATCATTCATAATTCTAGTCTCCCATTGGTTTCTTTGACATGTTTTCTCGGAGTCTAAATGCATTATACTTATAAAAGTGGACACATAAAAGAAACAGACGTACTATTATATTAGACACCACAAGGAGGTATCTTTATGTCCACAAGAAATCA
>FONK01000005.1 GCA_900112915.1 Peptostreptococcaceae bacterium pGA-8
GCAAAGGTAATAGATGCCAATGATGAAAGAGGTTATTACTGTGAAATCATAGGTAAAAGAGCAGGAAAGACAACATTAATACTGGAAGATTCAGGCACAGTCCTTGAGAAAGAAGTTAATGTAAAGGCTACAATTCTACTGAACAAAAATTTAGAAAACTATCTAAATGCATTGGAAGGTTGGTATGGGTACTCTGAAGCCAGTGACAATTATAAGGAAATCATCGATGTATACAATGAGCATAGCCCTTTAGCTCTAGGATATAAAGTTAAGTATACGGATGAATGGTGTGACACATACATATCAGCCGCAGCTATAAAGGCAGGTATAGTATCTTTAATTGGGACAGAATGTGGTTGTGAAAGACATATTGATATATTTAAGGCTAAAGGAATTTGGATTGAAGATGGACGCATAACACCGCAAGTTGGAGATATAATCGTATATAATTGGGATGCATTTGGACAACCAAATGATGGATTTTCAGACCACATAGGCGTTGTAAAATCAGTTCAAAATGGGCATATAATGGTGATTGAAGGTAACCTTAATGAGCGTGTTGGTTATAGAAAAATTCCTGTAGGATGGGGTTATATAAGAGGTTATGCACGCCCTAATTATGGCGCCAGTGCCACAGTGACATACCCAACAGATGCTGGTTCAGAGAGTTTATATACACTTGAACAGTTTAGACCAATGGGTGTAATAAAGTGGAAGGGATATACATATAAGTATTATTCAGAGTTAGTATTGCCAGGCACAGGGTTAAATATACCCGGCAGACATGTTGATGGTGGTTTTGTGAGAGACATTGACGGATATATCGCTGTTGCGAATAGCCAATTGGAGAAGGGCACAATAGTTCCTACACCATTTGGGGCAGATGGGAAGGTGTATGATCGCACAACAACTACTGCTGATGTGATTGATATATATATTCACTAATTATTCTGAAAAGGAAATGGCAGACGGGTTGAAAAGTTTGCAAAATACAGTTTAAATTGATATAATATGGGTTGAGATTTTGTTGAAAGAAGTATGTTATGAACAGACGAATACGCAAAGGTTTCAGCCTATTTTTATTTTATATTTATAATAGAATTATATCACAATTTGTACCTATAAAAGATAAAGCCGTATTCTTGTCAGAAGCTACGGCTCATTTAGATGGAAATCTTAAAAAAATGAGTGAATTTATAGCTGATAAAGGAATTCATATTGAGTTTTACATGAAATCTGATAGAAGAAAAAGAATGAGCTTAAAGGAACTCTGTAATATTATGTATGCTATGACAACGTCAAAATACATTTTTTTGGATGATTTTTATGGATTAGTCTCCGCAATGAAGGTTAGAAAAAACCAAAACCTAGTGCAGCTGTGGCATGGTGCTGGTGCGTTTAAAAAATTTGGATTTAGCAGATTAAATACAGGCGATAATGTGAAAAAAGTCCATCGAGGTTATAAGAAATATACTCATGTTTCTGTGACCTCTGAAAGTGTACAATGGTGTTATGCTGAAGCCTTTGGAATCGATGCAGATAACATTAAAGCCTATGGAGTACCGAGGCTTGATTACTTTTTTAATGTAGAAACTATTGATAAAGAAAAAAATAAATTTTTTAATCAATTTCCAGAAATGATTGGTAAAAAGATAGTCCTAGTAGTGCCGACGTATAGAGGAAAAAAGATTGAAGATGCAGCATATGCCTTTGATAAGTTAAATGCAGAAAAAATTTGTAGTTGCTTGGGAGATGACTATAAGGTGATTGTAAGGTGGCATCCTGCATTACAAAACAACATTAAACTTGGTAAGGTTAAATATAACCTTCCGGATGGAGTGACAGACTTATCAGATTATGACAGCATCAATCGATTACTTCTCGTTACTGATGTGTTGATTACAGACTATTCATCTGTGATTTTTGATTATTTCTTTGTTAAAAAACCGATAATTTATTTCCCATATGATTTAGATGCTTACGATGCAAGTAGAGGATTGTACTATCCTTTTGAAGACTATGTCTATGGCGATATAGCTTATGATACAGAGGGGATTATTGATTCTATAAGAAAATCTTCTCTTCATGAAAACAGAAGAAATCAGTTTTATAATATGTTTTTAAACGGTTGTGATGGTAAATCTACAGAGAAAATATTTAATTGGGTATTTGAAAATGAAAGGCTTTAATTTTTATGTATAGTGTTAGTTTTAAAGATAGACTCAACAAGTTTAATAATTATGTTGTGATTATCTATGCGATGCTATTTATAGCATCAAGTACAATTGTTGCAAAATTTTGTGGAGCATGGATTGAACGGTTGGAAGTTGTTATAGGAATTGCAATACTAGGACTATATCTTATAAACATATTCACTGATAAGAAAATTGCTTTAAAAAATGTATTATTGGAAAATATTATAGCGATTGTTTATTTGTGTTTTAGAGCATACACCCTGTATAAGCTCCACTTAGATTACAGTACTTTGAGAACTATATTTTTTGAAACTGTTTACTTGCTTTGCATATCTAGGTATATATTGGGCAATGTAGAGAATATGAAGTGTCTATTTAAATATTTAATTGGGACTAATTTGATTCTAAATATAGCTAATCTAGTTATGTTCTTTGCATTAAACCAGGTTCCCGGCCTTTATAAATCCGCAGTTAAATATACTTTCTTAAATACAGATACAAATTATATATACAGTGCTTTATACCCTAATCCAAATACAATGGGTATTATGACAACTTTTTCCATATTATGTGCGTTTATTCTATACAGGAAAACCGAGACATACAGCTTAGTATATAGAGCTATATATTTAGTTATTTCACTTATATCTATTTATATCTCAGGCTGCAGGGCAGCAGAAATAGCTCTACTGGTAACTCTATTGGCATATATAATTATTAAACTTTTGCATATAAACAAATTAAAGCTTATAGTAGGTCTTTGCTTAATATCATCAATTATTTTTGTTGCCGGAATATCAGGATATATTTCAAGCCAATATGATAGAGATATTATGTACATAAGTGAAACTGAAATTAAACTAGATAACTTAAGTACGGGTCGATATATGATTTGGAAATCTGGATATTTTGCACATAGAGAAAAGTTATTATCTGGAGTAGGAAGTCTGCACAATGAGATAAAGCAACGTGATGGATATGTAGTAAATCACTTTAAAGAAAACCATACTGATTTAGGTGAGCATAATCGTTTAAAACTAGGCCCTCACAATGGCTATATAGGCATGATTTGGTGTACAGGTGTAGTAGGTGCCTTGCTATTTTTCTTGGCACTTTTGCAGAAAATAAAAAGGGCCAAGAGTCTGGAGAATGGTAATTGGTATCTAACCGTAATATTTATTTTCATTGTAAATCTATTTGAAACTATGTTTATCATAAGCAGATTTTTCTTGGTTCTGTACTTATTCCTCATCCTCGCAATGGATGACGACAGTGAGACCTACGCGGAAGGGAGCAGTATAGAGAATCCGGAGAATATAGCTGATAGCGACAGTATTAAAAAGAGCATAGAGTGTACACAGGAGGTGTAATATGGTATATGCGTTAGTTTTAGCCGGCGGCATTGGCAGAAGAATGGGAGATGTTAATAAACCGAAGCAGTATATGAACATCGGTGACAAGCCGATAATAGTTCATACAATCGAAAAATTCTGCCTATATGAAGAGTTTGAGAAGGTTATTGTTTTGTGCCCGAAGGAATGGGTTGAGCATACTAAGAGCCTCATTAAGAAGTACATTGCAACATCTGATAATGTAGTGGTAATTGAGGGTGGGTCAATGAGAAATGAAACCATTATGAAGGGCATTTCTTTTATTGAAAACGAAGGCAATCTAAATGATGAAACAATCATTGTTACTCACGATGCAGTTAGACCCTTTGTTACCTATAGAATGATAAAGGAGAACATAGAAGTCACAAAAGAGTTTGGTGCCTGCAATACGGTTATCCCGGCTACAGATACAATTGTTTGCAGTGTTGATCAAAAGACAATTGCTCAAATTCCGGACAGAGCAGAGCTGTATCAGGGACAAACGCCACAGAGCTTCCAAGCTCTTAAGCTAAAAGAACTTTATGAAAGCCTTGATGATGATGAAAAAGAGGTTCTGACTGATGCTTGCAAAATATTTATTTTGAAGGGTCAAGAAGTTAGGCTTGTCAATGGAGAAACCTTCAATATTAAAATCACCTACCCTTATGATATTGCTGTGGCAGAGTCATTGCTGAGAGGAATTGCACAATGTTAAATACCGTATACAGGCTCACAGAGCCGAGGAAAATTGAAATAGAATTTTCCGATGTGGATTTAAACAACGGCACGATTTTAGTTCGCCCCACACATTTGAGCATCTGCAATGCCGACCAGCGATACTATCAGGGAAAGCGTTCGGCAGAGGTACTGGCAAAAAAGCTGCCCATGGCACTTATTCACGAGGGCATAGGAACTGTAGTTTACAGCAATGATTCTGAGCTTAAGGTTGGGCAACGAGTTATAATGATACCCAATGCTCCTGTTGAGGAGGACGAATTCATACATGAGAACTATCTAAGGAGCAGCAGGTTTAGAGCAAGCGGATTTGATGGATTCATGCAGGATTGTGTTGCACTTCCAAAGGATAGGCTTGTAGCTGTTCCTGAGGATATAGATCCATTAGTTGCAGCATTTAGCGAAATCATATCAGTCGGGTATCATGCGGTAAACAGGTTTTTACAATTTAGCCATGACAGGCGAAAAACCATTGGAATTTGGGGAGATGGGAATTTAGCCTTTCTGGTAGCCCTAATTCTTAGATATAGATTACCGGAAGCCAAAATCGTCGTACTCGGTAAGAATCAGTACAAGCTGGAGTACTTCTCTTTTGTTGATGAAACTTATCTCATTACGGATATTCCGGTGACCTTTCAGCCGGATCATGCCTTTGAATGCGTCGGCGGTGAAGGCTCTCCTGTTGCTATAAATCAGATTATTGATGTGATTAAACCGGAAGCGACCATTTCGATTTTAGGAGTTAGTGAGAATAATGTCCCTATTAACACGAGAATGATTTTGGAAAAAGGGCTTGTGGTTTTTGGCAGCAGCCGAAGCGGAAGAAAGGATTTTTTAGACACTGTAAGGTTATTCACTGAACATCCTGAGGTGGTAGATTACTTTACATCCATTGTCGGACAGGTGGTTGATGTTAGGAATATTGAAGATATGAATCAAGCATTTGAGCTTGATATTAAAAAGGCTTACGGAAAAACAATCATGCTATGGAATGTTTAATTTAGCCCACAAATAAAAGGTCAAGGCTGAATTGATGAAAGGAGATGCGATGAAACCAAGTGTTTCTGTGATTATTCCGGTATACAATGTGGAAAAGTACATAGAGAGAATGCTGGAATCCGTTAGAAATCAGACCTTTCAGCAGTGGGAGGCAATCCTTATAAACGATGGTAGTACCGATTCATCTCAGCTGATAATTGATAAGTTCACTAAAAAAGACAAACGCTTTCGGTCTTTTTATAAGGAGAATGGAGGGGTAGCATCAGCAAGGAATATGGGAATCGACCTATCGGAGGGAGATTATTTGGTATTTTATGATCCTGATGATTTTATACCCCCTAAGGCCTTGCAGCATATGCATAATAGGGCAATTTCATCTCAGGCTGATATGATTGTCGGGGTTATGGAAGAGATTAGCTTAGGCGAGCATTTGATATATATGCATTCGCAGAAACTGGCAAAGCAAAAAAAAATAAGCTCCTTGGACAAGCATTTTTTTGGGGCATGGTCCATATGCAACAAGATGTTTTCTGCCGATTTTGTTAAAAGCAATAACCTTAAAATTGAGCCTTTGACCAATGCTGAGGATGGGGTTTTTACATTCTCAGCGCTGAAAGCCGGAGCACGGGCAGCAGGCTGTGACCATGTGGCATATAACTATTTGAAGCGGCCATTTTGGACAGAGCCTTCGGCTACACAAAATATATCCCCTAAGTATCTAAAAGGACTACTTGCTTCCCATGATAGAATTTTAGAATTAGCAAAAAGTTTAAATAGCAGCCCTGCATATTTGGAAGACCTATATATCAGGTTCATGGAAGGTGAAATGATAAATGGATATTATCGCGGATTGTGGCGTGCCGGTGCGGATGGGGCTGATATGCTTGAGGAAATAAAAGAAAGATATAATGCCTACAGCCTCAACGTAAGTGCAGTAAGGCTTAAAGAGCTTTACGCCAGACATAGAGATATAAAGCTGGAAGAAGGCTTCAAGCCATTGGATTATATACAAGAAAATCCTAAGATTTCAGTTATAATTTCACCAAGGCTTAATGAGATAGAGATAAATAGGGTAATCGGAAGTCTCTATAATCAAAGATTTCTGTATTTTGAAATTCTGATTTCATCAGGAGCCTCAGAGTTAGTTGATGATACCTACTTAAAACGAGGAAATATGAAAGTCTTTGAATCCAAAGAGAATTACCTTCAGCAGGGAATTAATAAGGCAAAGGGTGAGTTCATAGTTATCGTCAATGAAGCGGTTATATACACTAAGGAATCCTTGAGAGCGATGGAAGGAGCCCTTTACAGAAACCGTAAGCTGGATTTTGCAGCTATGAATGTTAAACTATTTGACGGCAATGAAACCAAACCGATTGCCGGCTTAAATGGCGCTTTTGGATATTTTGGCAAGGGAAAGGGCGGCAAATCAAACTTAAATCTGGGGGATGCGCTTATGGCTAATAAGCTTATAAGAAAGGCATCTCTCAGCGGCATTACCCTTACCGGAGACTCTAAAGAAGACTCTCGGCGATTATATGAACAAAAGAACTTCATTAAACTGAGAAAAGGTGCCATGGTTATGGAAAAGAATGCATCCGCCTTACCAAATGCGGAAAAATCAATTAGCATGACTTTAAAGATCAGCTCAGTGCTTAATTCAAATATAGAAGCAACAGTGAATAAGCTAAAAAGAGTTATTACTCGCGAAGATATAAATAACCTCAAAAATACATTTAAGAAAAAGGGCAAGTAGAAGAAGCTATGATAAAGATCCTTATTTATGCAGTAAGAATAGTGTTAAATATAATATATGCCATTATTAAGCTGTTCCCGATGCAGAATAAGGTTGTTCTTGTAAGTCGCCAAGGAAATAGCGAGTCACTGGATTTTAAGCTGATTAGGGAAGAAATTGCCGAAAGTCATCCTGATTATAAATGTGTCAGCCTTTGCAAGAAAATCGATGCAGGTGTTTTTGGCAAGCTTTCTTATTGTGGACACCTTCTAAAGCAGATGTGGCATATCGGAACCTCAGAAATCATAATAACTGATTCCTACTGCCTGAGCATAAGTCTTTTGAGGCAGAGGAAGAATGCACGGATATTTCAGATTTGGCATGCCCTTGGAGCATTAAAAAAGTTTGGGAAAAGTATTGCCGGTAATACCGGTGAGGGTAGAAACCAAGCCCTTGCTTCAGCTATGAATATGCATGGGAATTATACAAAGGTTATGATAAGCAGTGAGGCTTGCAGAGACGCCTTTGGGGAAGCCTTCGGATATGAAGGGAAAAATCTGTTTATAGGCTCTCTGCCTCGAGTTGATGCAATAAAAAGCGAGGCCTTTATGGAGACTGCAGCGCTGAAGATTAAAGCCGAATACCCACAGCTGGAGCAAAGGCAAGTCCTTCTATATGCACCGACCTTTAGGAAGGGCATAGATATTTCAAAAAACATTATTGACTTGAATGATGCAATAGACCATAATAAATATGCTCTAATAGTAAAGAAGCATCCGTTGATGTCTATAGATACACCGATAGTTGATGCCATTATTGACAATAAATTTTCGACTTTAGAGGTGCTTTCTGTTGCAGATGTTGTTATTTGTGACTATTCTGCCGTTATCTACGAAGCGGCTCTGGCTAAAAAGAAGCTGGTCTTCTATGCCTTTGATATAGATACTTACGGACAGAGACGGGACTTCTATATTGACTATTTAAATGAAATGCCGGGGCATGTTTGCAAAACAGCTGATGAGGTTGCTGATGTTTTGATGTCGGAGGAGTTTCAACCGGAAAGGGTATCGGAATTTGCAGATAAGTATGTTGAAATTACAGAAAATTGTACTGAGAAGCTTGTGAGGGAGTTTTATGAAAAATAGTAAACAAAATCAGAATAAGAGATTTTTCAGCTTCATAGCTTCAGCTTATATGATAGCTGTAATCTCAGCGGTTTTCTTCTATGAATGGATAACCTACTACAATCTCGATATTGTATTGCCATATCACTATAAGGGGCACTGGGTAATTATGGGAGTTTACATAGCAGAGCTGATGATTTTCTTCTCTGTCTATGGGGGACTTAAGTTCGGATATTTGAAGGCAAGCAGCTCAATGCTGTCACATTTGTTGGCGGTTTTTTGTACTAACATGTTGATGTTTTTGCAGATTTCAATGCTTTCAGCGAAGATAGCGCAGATAGAACCATTTATAAATATGAACTTGGCGGATTTTGCCATAATCATAGTAAGTGCATTTGCTATTGAAGCCTTGCATTCCAAGCTGTTCCCGCCTCACGATGTGTTCATTGTATATGATGAATACAAGCCAAATGCAATGATGACCAAGCTCAGGTATAGGGATGATAAGTTTAATATAGAGCTTGTGAAGAATGTAAATGAAATATCGTGGGAAGAGTTTAAGGAGCATGCAAATAAGTATGGAACAGTCCTTATTTATGATATACACTCAGAGCTTAGAAATAAGATATTGAAATACTGCTACGCTCAGGACATTAGGATATATGCGACAACCAAAATTTCGGACATACTGCTGAAGGGTGCTGATGATATACATATATTTGATACGCCTATTTTGTTGATAAGAAATAGCGGTCTTACATTATGGGAAAGAATTATTAAGCGTTTGATGGATATTACATTTTCCATCATAGTTCTTATTATATTTTCACCGGTTATGCTTATTACTGCCATTGCAATTAAAGCCTATGACGGCGGTCCTGTATTATTTAGACAAGAAAGATACACTATTGGAGGCAGAATCTTTAGAATTCACAAATTTAGAAGCATGATTGTAGATGCGGAATCTGATGGCAGAGTTATTCCAACATCTGATAAGGATCCTAGAATTACGCCGATTGGTGATTTTATCAGGAAAACCAGAATTGATGAGCTGCCGCAAATGATTGATATTCTAAAAGGTGATATGAGTCTTGTAGGCCCCAGACCGGAAAGGGTTGAGCATGTTGAAAAGTACACTGAAGCAATATCTGAATTTGATCTCAGACTCAAGGTAAAGGGGGGGCTTACAGGATATGCGCAGATTTATGGAAAATACAATACGACAGCATATGACAAAATTAAGCTGGACCTGATGTATATACAAAACTACTCGATATTACTTGATATTAAAATGCTATTTCTTACACTAAAGGTAGTTTTTATGAAGGAGAGCACTGAAGGCTTTTCAGAAGAACAGAAAATCAAAATAAACGCAGATATGAAACAAAATTCAATGAACAATAATATAGAGGAATAAGTGGAGGTTCTATGGAAAAACAATATATTGCAGATTATGTAAAGGTACTGAAAAAGGAATTAGTTCCGGCCCTTGGATGTACTGAACCAATTGCAATTGCTTTTGCTGCAGCTAAAGCAAAGGATGTTCTCGGTGTTAAACCGAGTCGAATGGTTGCCAAATGCAGCGGAAATATAATTAAAAATGTAATGGGGGTAGTTGTTCCCAATTCAGATAACAACAAAGGAATTGCCACTGCAGCAACCTTAGGAGCCATCGCCGGTGATGGAAATGACGGGCTTAATGTGCTAAAAAGTGTAAAGCCTGAGGACATTGTTGAATGTAAGAGGCTGGTTGCAGAAGGATTTTGCACTTGCACATTGGCAGAAGGCGTTGAGAACCTGTTTATAGATATTATCGCCTATGAAGATGATGAAGATGGAAATGAGCTTCATAGTGCTGAAGTTATAATTGCAGATACCCATACTAACATAATAAAGATTGTAAAGGATGGAAAAGTGGAATTTGATAAGGCTACTTCAGATGCAGGTGAGGAGCATACAGCCTATCCCATGAGCATAGCTACAATAATTGACTTTGCCAATGAAGTTGAAATTGACGAAATTGAGGAAGTTTTTAAAAGACAGGTAGAGTATAATACTGCTATTTCTGAAGAAGGCCTAACTAATAGATATGGTGCCAATTTAGGTAGTACACTTATAAAAAGTGGAAATTCATCCTTTGGGGCTCGTGTGAAGGGTAAGGTTGCAGCCGGATCTGATGCGAGAATGGGTGGTTGCAGCATGCCTGTTATTATAAACTCGGGAAGTGGAAATCAAGGACTGGCAGTTTCGTTGCCGGTAATTGAGTATGCAAAAGAAAATTTCCTAAATAATGAGAAACTTTACAGAGGACTGGCTGTTAGTAATCTTGTTTCAATTTATATTAAGAAGAAAATTGGAAGTTTATCAGCTTTTTGTGGTGCTTCGTCAGCAGCAGCGGCTTCAGGTGCGGCTGTTGCCTATCTTAAAGGATGGTTGGTACCACAGATTGAGAAGGTTATTGAATCAACCCTTGTAAATGTTGGAGGAATAATTTGTGACGGTGCAAAATCCACATGCGCTGCAAAATTAGCTACAGCCCTTGATGCAATGCTTACTTCGCTCGATATGCTTGAAGCCGGCTTTGAGTTCGGCATTGATGAAGGCTTGCTGGGTGAGAGTGCTGAAGAGACTATTTCAAATGTCTGCTATGTGGGAAAGAATGGTATGTCGGAAACTGATATAAATGTTCTTAAGATTATGACAGGAGAAATAGATACAATGCTTTAGACTTTTTTGGAGAAAACATGAATAAAAAAAGATATTACGGAGTGGATTTACTTAGATGTATTTCAATGATTCTGGTTGTAATTTTACATACACTGGGTGCTGGAGGTGTATTGGATGCAACTGCGCAAGGGACTATGACATTTTCGGTTGTTTGGCTATTAGAAATCATAGCTTATCCAGCTGTAAACATTTTTGCTATGATTAGTGGATTTGTAGGATACTCAGATGAAGTATATAAGTTTAAATATAGCAATTGCATAAGCCTATGGATTAGAATTGTTTTTTATGGGATTATATCTACAGTAGTAATATATTTTGTTAATTCCGAGCTTGTGAGCACAGGAGATTTTTTTCGGGTATTTTTTCCTATTACTACAAGGGCATATTGGTACTATACAGCTTATGTGGTGTTAGTAGTACTAATACCTGCTATAAATTTTGTTTTAAGGTCGTTAGATAAAAAAGTTTTATTCAGTTTGTTAATACTTATATTCTTACTTTCAATTTTGGAAACCACGACAAAGCAGTTTGCCTTAAGTGGTGGATATGGCTTCACATGGTTGGCTCTTTTGTATGTACTGGGAGCTATTATTAAAAAATGTAAGCTTCATGAAAAAATTAAGCTAGGATATGCATTAACAGCATTGTTAATGTCAATTTTGATTACTTGGATATGGCTTTTATATGGAAGAGAAATTTCTTTGTTTAATTGGGAGATAGATAAAGAATTGTTTATTTCATATGTATCACCTACAGTATTATGTTCAGCTGTTATGACTTTGATAATTTTTGCTAAGGTTGAATTTTGCGATAAGGTAAATCGAATAATAAAATTAATTAGACCTTGTGTATTTACAACATTTATACTTAACAGTCAATATTCAATTGCAAACAATTTTCTTTATGGCAAATTTGTGTTTTTAGCAAATACAAGAGCCGTTATTGTACCGGTTTTTGTTATTGGCTATGCTGTTACATTTTTTGTAGTCTCTACATTGATAGACTTATTGAGAATATACATCTTTAAATTTGCAAAAGTGGATAGTCTATCTAAAAAGGTTGAAAGTGGGATTAAATTTTTATTGGATAAGATGTCAAGCTTGGTCGTAGATTAACTTTTTTATCACAAAAAACTACTACAATAGTCTAAAGCTTGTTCGTTCACTTTCAATGATGCCTTCATTGTTCAGAAGCTTTATTTCACGCATCATGGCAGAGCGATCAACATGAAGATACTCTGACAGTTGACTTAGATTCATGGGAATGGTGAATATAGAGCTTTTTTTAGAAGATGTAGATTTGATATATTTTAAATATGTGAGTAATTTTGCTCTAATTGTGGGCTGTCCTATTATGGAAACATATAGGGACAGCTCTTGTGATTTTTGTGCAGACATAATAAATAAATTGCTTATCAGCTGGCTGTGATGCATACAAGCATTTTCACATGGCGTGACAACATGAGAGTAGTCTATGAAGCTGATTTGACAATCTGAAGTTGCAGTAATTACATATTGAAAATTGTCGAGGGGCAACGAAAATATTTCTCCGAACACATCTACGCTTTTATAGCTTTCCAGCAGAAATATTTCACCATCGGCATTGATGATTTCCAGCTTAGCTGTTCCTTCCCAAAGGATAGCAAGGGTAGGATGTGATAGACTCATAGAATCCAAAGACATTTGAGATTTTTTAAGCAAATCATCCAGGGAATATTCCATGATGGTTTCCTTATTGGAATATGCTTTAGTCGTAGGGTTAAAACAAGGAATCATTTTTTTTATGCTTTCGGGGCCGATACCACTTAACACACTTATTTTTTCCATTTTCTCACCAAATCCGTCAATCTTTATTAAATCATTTAAGAAAGCAAGTATTTATAATTCAACAATTAGCTTGTCTCTCTACAGCGTAAATCTGATTGATATAATTATAACACATATGTTGCATTTACCACAACAAATTTTGGGTATAGTAGTTATAATGAAGGAAATAAATTAGAAATTTAAGGAGGTACATAATGCTTTTTAAAACAACAGAAGCTCATGAGGAATTTAGAGCAAAGATAAGAGCCTTTGCTGAAGAGGAAGTGAAGCCTATTGCTTTCATGCTGGACAAGGAAAATTCTTTCCCGCATGAGGTTGTTAAGAAGATGGCTAAAAATGGTTGGTTGGGAATACCTTATCCAAAGGAATACGGTGGAGCAGGCATGGATGCATTAAGCTATGCTATTGCAGTCGAAGAGCTTTCAAGAGTTGATGGAGGTACGGGAGTAATACTATCTGCTCATGTTTCTCTCGGTTCATATCCGATCGCTGCTTTCGGTACTGAAGAGCAGAAGAAAAAGTATCTGATGCCTCTTGCTAAAGGAGAAAAGTTAGGTGCATTCGGATTAACTGAACCAAACGCAGGCTCAGATGCCGGTGGAACAGAGACTACGGCTGTTTTGGAAGGCGATCATTATATCCTAAACGGTGGCAAAATTTTCATTACAAATGCACCTATCGCTGAAACATACATAGTTTTCGCTGTAACTACTCCTAATATCGGAACTAAAGGAATCAGTGCCTTCATTGTTGAAAAGGGCTGGGAAGGCTTTGAATTCGGAGACCACTATGACAAGCTGGGTATCCGCTCATCATCCACTGCCGAGTTAATCTTCAATGATGTTAAGGTTCCTAAGGAAAATCTGCTTGGTAAGGAAGGTCAGGGCTTCAAGATTGCAATGGCAACCCTTGATGGGGGTAGAATCGGCATTGCTTCTCAGGCACTTGGTATTGCGCAGGGAGCTTTCGAGCATGCTGTTGAATATTCAAAGGAAAGAATTCAGTTCGGTAAACCGATTGCTTTTCAGCAGGTTAATTCTTTCAAAATCGCTGACATGGCAACTAAGCTAAGATGCGCAAGATTCCTTATTTATTCGGCTGCAGAGCTTAAGGAAGCTCACGAACCATATGGAATGGAATCTGCTATGGCAAAGCAATATGCATCTGATATTGCTCTTGAGGTAGTAAACGATGCCTTACAAATCTTCGGAGGCACCGGTTACCTGAAGGGTATGGAAGTTGAGAGAGCATACCGAGATGCTAAAATCACAACCATTTATGAAGGTACTAACGAGATCCAGAGAGTTGTTATTGCTTCTCACATTCTAGGCAAAGCACCAAAGGAAGATGGGGGAGTGGTAAAGAAACCGGCCGCAGCGGCAACCGGTGCAAGGAAAAAAATCTTATTTAAGGGTACTGCTCAGGAACAGGTTGATCAACTAGTTGAAGCACTTAAAGGCGATGGCTATGACTTTACTGTAGGCATTGATAAGGATACTCCGATTGTAGAGGCGGATCGAGTAGTTTCAGCCGGTAAGGGTATTGGCGAAAAAGCTAATATGAAGCTTATTGAAGCTCTTGCTGTACAGGCCGGAGCAGCAGTCGGTTCTTCAAGACCTGTTGCAGAAACATTAAAATATCTTCCTATTGACAGATATGTAGGAATGTCAGGACAGAAATTTACAGGAAATCTTTACTTTGCATGTGGTATTTCCGGTGCAAGTCAGCATCTGAAGGGTATCAAGGATGCAACAACTATCGTTGCAATTAATAAGAACAAGAATGCTCCTATTTTCAAGAATGCTGACTATGGAATCGTAGGAGATGTACTTGAAATTCTTCCCCTGCTGACTAAAGCCCTTGATAACGGTAAGGAAAAGAAACCGGCACCGCCAAGGGTTAAGATGAAGAGAGCAACAGTTCTTAAGGAGGCCGATCCTTTTGACAGATATGTATGCAACGGATGTGGATATGAATATCATACCGAATTAGGTGATCCCGATGGAGATATTGCTCCGGGTACAACTTATGAACAGCTTCCTGAAGAGTGGCTATGCCCGCTTTGTGGATCTGCAAAAATAGATTTTGTAAAAGTTAAAACAAAGGAGGATAAATAATGCATTGCGTAAGAAAAGTGACCGATGACCTGTATTGGGTCGGTGCTAATGAAAAAAGATTGCACCTATTTGAAAACATTCATCCAATCGAAGATGGTGTATCATATAACTCATATTTGCTTTTAGACGAGAAAACGGTTCTATTTGATACAGCAGATTGGGCAGTAGGAAGACAGTTTATTGAAAATGTTGAATATGTTCTTGATGGCAGAAAGCTCGACTATATGGTAATTAATCATATGGAACCTGACCACTGTGCATCTATGGAAGAAATTCTGCTCAGATACCCGGAAGTTACAGTAGTTTCAACTGAGAAAGCGTATATGCTTATGCAGCAGTTCGGCTTCAGCGTAACTGATAACTTCCATCAGGTTCAAGAAGGAGACACTATGTCCTTCGGTAAGCACAATGTAGTATTTGTTGAAGCTCCTATGGTACATTGGCCGGAAGCAATGGTAACCTTTGATACAACCAATGGAGTTCTGTTCTCAGCAGATGCTTTCGGATCATTTAAATCACTGGACGGCGTGTTATTTGCCGATGAAGTAAACTTTGACAGAGACTGGCTTGATGAGGCTAGAAGATACTATACCAATATTGTAGGTAAATACGGTCCTCATGTAATGGATCTTTTAGGCAAGGCTGCAACGATTGATATTAAAATGCTTTGCCCTTTACATGGTCCGGTTTGGAGAAAGGATCTAGGATACATCCTGGATAAGTATGTTCACTGGGCAACCTATGAACCGGAGGAAAAGGGTGTACTGATTGCTTACGCTTCTATGTATGGTAATACAGAATCAGCAGCACAGATTCTGGCTGCCAAACTCCATGAAAAGGGTATGCACAACCTTAGGATGTATGATGTATCTAAAACTCATCAGTCATATCTAATTGGTGAAGCATTCAAGTACAGCCATATGGCACTTTTAGCTCCAACCTACAACTTAAACCTTTTCCCACCGATGGAAAGCTTTATGCTGGATATGCAGAAGCTGAACCTTCAGAAGAGGGTAGTTGGTGTAGTTGAAAATGGATCATGGGCTCCACAGTCAGGCGTTGTAATGAAAGAAATTCTTGATTCAATGAAGCAGATGACAGTTCTTAATGAAGAAGTATCAGTAACATCTTCAGTTAGCAAGGCTGTTTATGACGAACTTGACTCACTGGCAGATAGTATCATTGATTCAATGAAGCAGGATTACAAGTATTAATTTTTCATATACTTGATTAACCGAGTTAAAAAGGTTAGAATATAGACGATGGATGGTGATGAACCGATTCCATCGTCTTTTTTAGAAGCATAAGATATTTAATGGCACTGCGGAGTAAATTGTTGGAAATGAAAACCATAGAAAATATGAGTAAAAGCAGCGGCTCAGCTGCATATGAAATTTCAGATTTTAAAATGCTTGAGAGGGTACTCAGAGATAGTATAAAAGAGCCGGTAACTGTTGCCATTGCATGTGCTCACGACTATGAAAGCCTTAAGGCGATATTTAAGGCTGAAGATGAGGGGCTCGCCGATTATTTGCTGTTAGGTATAAAACCTGAAATAATTAATTTGGCGGAAAGGCTGCACAAAGAAGGAGCATGCTCACAAAAACAACTGGATGAGCTTATTGGCAGGATTGTGCATTGTGAAAATGGCGAGGAAGCAGCCGTGAAAGCAGTAGAAGCAATCCGCTCAGGAAAAGCACAGGTTCTATTCAAGGGCATAATGCAGACTAAGACTCTTTTGAAAGAGGTTGTTAATAAGGATAGAGGCCTCGGAACCGGTAGTCTTATGTCCAGTGTCGTGTTATTAGATGTTCCGAAGTACCATAAGATTTTTGCTGTTACAGATCCGGGCATGGTTATGTATCCCGATTTATCTGATAAGGTTGACCTTGTGAAAAATGCTGAAAAGCTGATGACATCATTTGGCTATGAGGCTGTTAAAGTGGCGGGTATTTGTGCTATTGAGGTAGTAAATGAAAAGATGCCGGAAACTGTTGATGCAGCAAGGATTGAAGAAATGTCGACAGCTGGTGAGCTGGGACGAGTGACTTTTCAGGGACCATTGTCAATGGACGTGGCCATGAACAAAGAAATGGCAGAACATAAGAAAACCTTTGGCAGTGTTGCCGGCAATGCAGATGTGCTTTTGGTGCCATCAATAGCTACCGGAAATGTCATAGTTAAGTCTTTGATGGTTCTGGCTGATGCTAAGATGGCAGGCTGTGTAGTGGGAGCGAGTTGCCCAATTGTGCTCACATCCAGAAGTGCTGATTTTAGTGAAAGATATTATTCAATTTTGGCGTGTGCGCTCAGCGCATCAAGATAGGAGGGATTAAATGCTATTTGTTGAATATCCTAAATGTACGACTTGCAAAAAAGCGAAGAAATGGTTGGAGGATGGTGGATTTCAGTTCCAAGACAGACATATTAAGGAGGAAAACCCAACCTATGAAGAGCTTAAAGCTTGGTATGAAAAAAGTGGCTTACCAATTAAAAGATTTTTCAATACCAGTGGACTTTTGTATAAGGAGCTGGGCTTGAAGGATAAGTTGCCTGATATGACAGAAGATGAAATGCTTAAGCTTCTTGCAACTGATGGAATGCTGGTAAAAAGACCGGTTCTCGTTGGAGAAGATTTTGTGTTAACAGGCTTTAAGGAAGCGGAGTGGAGTGAAAAATTAAAATAGAGCTTAAAACCGGATTGAAAGGTCCGGTTTTAATTTTAGGCATAAAAATCCCCCTTTCACCGGTTGTACGGCAAAAGGGGTACATATCAGTATTATACCGAGCCTTGGCCCATCTATTTCAATTTGTCCGGGTTAAGACCCTCCAACTCAGGGATTACGAAAAGTCCATCTTTTCTGATTAGCACGTCATCAAAGTATATTTCACCCCCACCATATTCAGGTCTTTGGATTAGAACAAGATCCCAGTGAACTGCAGATTCATTGCCATTAGGAGCATCTTCGTAACAACGGCCCGGAGTTAAGTGGAAGCTGCCACAAATTTTTTCGTCAAATAAGGTATCCTTCATTGGGTGCAGCACATAAGGATTAACTCCAATTGCAAACTCACCAAAGTATCGGGCTCCCTCATCGGTGTCGAGGAGAGCATTGATTTTTTCATTGTTGTTGGCAGTTGCATTAACTATTTTTCCATTTTCAATCTCAAAACGGATATTTTCGTAAGTAAAGCCCTGTTCTTCAGATACTGTATTGTATGATATTACACCGTTTACCGATTCTCTTACCGGTGCAGTATATACCTCTCCATCGGGAATATTCCTTAGACCGTCGCATTTTACAGCACCTACGCCCTTTATGCTGAAGGTCAGGTCAGTGCCGGGAGCAACAAGGCGAACCTTGTCTGTTTTGTTCATAAGCTCCACCAGCGGATCCATTGCCTTGCTCATTCTTTCATAATCCAATGTGCAGACATCAAAGTAGAAATCCTCAAAGGCCTCTTGGCTGGTTCCTGCAAGCTGGGCCATTGAAGGTCCCGGGTATCTGAGAACAACCCATTTGGTCTTATTCACTCTATAATCCAAGGTTGGGCTTGTTAGCTTGTAGTAAAGATTGAGCTTTTCAGAAGGCACATCAGACAGCTCGGACACATTTAGTCCGGCACGCACTGCAATATATGCGTCCATTCCCTTCATCTGATGCAACATTGTTTCGTTTAAAAATTCAATCTGCTCTTCATCACAGCCGAGCATAATTTCTCTAATCAGTTCACCATCTCTTGCCGTTACATAAGGCTTTCCCCCTGCCGCATATACATCCTTAATGAGCTGCTTAATTAGAGGTTTAGTGCACTCACCTTCATAATCTATTAAAACTTTTTCACCCGGCTGAATGTCGCAGGAATAATTAACCAGCAGGCCGGATAATTTTTTTACTCTTGGATCCATAATATCTCCCTTCGTGGTTTAACTTTTAATAATTAGTGCCATGACCGCCTAAATTTATGGGCGCTCGTCAGCATCGACTTACATACTTTTAATTATTATACACTAATTTATTGCAGATTAAAACAAGAACATGGCCTTGCGTCTAATTCAAATAGTCTTACTTTTTTCTTAACTTTTCGGTGATTTTGATATATAATTAATCTATATCATATTTAGAGAATTTGGAGAATTTTATGAGTGAAGATAGAAGAAAGCCGGCTCTCGACCTGCATGAAAGCTGGCATGGAAAGTTGGAATTTAAATCAAAGATAGATATTAATACAAAGGAAGACTTGGCTCTGGCATATACGCCGGGGGTTGCGGAGCCTTGCCTGGAGATTGCAAAGGATGAGTCCTTGGCATACAAATATACAGGTAAGGGTAATATAGTTGCAGTTATAACTGACGGAACGGCTGTTTTGGGCCTTGGGGATATCGGCCCTTCAGCAGCAATGCCTGTAATGGAAGGGAAATGTGCACTTTTTAATACATTTGCGGGTATCGATGCAGTTCCGATTTGTGTGGACAGTAAGGACACCGAAGAAATAATTAAAACCGTTTATAACATTTCAAAGAGCTTTGGTGGAATTAATCTTGAAGACATCAGCGCTCCGAGATGCTTTGAAATAGAGCGTAGGCTTATTGAAATGTGCAATATTCCCGTTTTTCATGACGACCAGCATGGAACAGCTATTATCACCTGTGCCGGGCTTATTAATGCCATTAAGGTTACAGGCAGAAAGATGGGCGAGCTGAAAATTGTAATCAGCGGAGCAGGTTCTGCCGGGATATCCATAGCAAAAATGATTCTTTCCATGGGATTTGGGGAAGTCATTATGTGTGGAAGCAGAGGCATCATATATAAAGGAGACCCTAAGAATAATCCGGAACAAGAGCTTATGGCTGATATAACAAATCTTGGAAGGCTCAAAGGAAGCCTGGCTGATGCCATGGTAGGTGCTGATGTGCTCATCGGCGTTTCAAAACCGGGAGTTGTAACGCAGGATATGGTCAGATCAATGGCGAAGGATTCTATTGTGTTTGCAATGTCAAATCCTATTCCTGAAATTATGCCGGAGCTTGCCAAGGAAGCCGGCGCAAGGGTTGTTGGAACCGGTAGATCCGATTTTCCGAATCAGGTGAACAATGTTTTGGCGTTTCCGGGTATATTCAGAGGTGCCCTTGATGCAGGAGCGAAAAAGATAACGGAAGAGATGAAGGAGGCTGCTGCAAAATCCATTGCAGGAGTAATAAGCGATAGCGAACTGTCTGAGGACTATGTGCTTCCGGATCCCTTTGACAAAAGAGTCGTAAGCCGAATTGCAGAGGCTATAAAGGAGATTTGTAATGGCTAAAGAGTATGGGGACAATTATAGAATAGAAACAGATTCCATGGGTGAAGTTAAGGTCCCAATTGAAAAATATTGGGGAGCACAAACCATGAGAAGCTTAGAGAATTTTAAAATCGGATGGCAGATGCCTGATGAAATAATTAAAGCCTTTGCCATTCTAAAATCGGCTGCAGCCAAGGTTAATGTACAGCTAGGTGTATTGGATGCTGAAAGAGCTGAAGCTATTTCAAAGGCTTGTGCTGAGATTATGGAGGGAAAACTTGAGGGTAATTTCCCCTTGGTGGTTTTTCAAACCGGCAGCGGTACTCAAACCAATATGAATGTTAATGAGGTTGTTGCCGGAAGAGCCAACGAAATTTTGAGAAGTTTAGCATCGGGCAATGGTGACAGAACCGATAAGATACCTGCTGCTGTGCAAATTCACCCCAATGACCATGTGAATAAAAGTCAGAGCTCCAATGATACCTTTCCGACTGCAATGCATATTGCATCAGTAAAGATTTTGGAGGAGGCTCTTTTGCCGGCTCTTGATGAAATTATCGATACCTTTCTGGAGCTTGAAGGTCGATATATGGATATTGTTAAGGTTGGACGAACTCATTTGCAGGATGCAGCCCCCCTTACTTTAGGACAGGAAATCAGTGGATGGCGTTCTGCTCTTGAGCATAATTATAATATGATTGAGTCCAGCATGAATGGACTGAGAGAGCTTGCTCTAGGCGGCACAGCCGTTGGAACCGGCTTAAACGCACCGGCAGAATTTGATATAGCTGTAGCAGAGGAGATTTCCCAGCTTACAGGTTATGAATTTCAAACTGAAGAAAATAAGTTTCATGGATTGACATCTAAGGATGCTTTGGTATTTTCCCATGGAGCCCTTAAGGCATTGGCAGCTAATTTGATGAAAATTGCCGGTGATGTTAGGCTTTTAGCCTCCGGACCGAGATGTGGAATCGGGGAAATCTTCATACCGCAAAATGAACCGGGCAGCTCAATTATGCCTGGAAAGGTAAATCCTACTCAATGTGAGGCAGTTACCATGGTTTGCGTACAGGTTATGGGCAATGATGCAGCTATTGGGTTTGCAGCATCACAGGGTCATTATCAGCTTAATGTTTTTATGCCTGTTATAATTGACAATTATTTAAAATCTGTTAAGCTTTTGGCAGAAGCTATTCATAGCTTTAACCGTCATTGTCTTGTCGGTCTTGAGCCTAATGTGGAAAAGATAAAGGAGAACTTGGATAAATCCCTTATGCTGGTTACGGCCTTAAATCCTCACATTGGATATGACAAGTCGGCAGAAATTGCTAAAAAAGCATATAGAGAAGGTATCTCTTTAAAGGAGGCGGCTGTGGATTTAGATTATGTCTCTGCAGAGGATTTTGACCGATGGGTAGATCCGAAAAAAATGGTGAATAGATGAGTTTAGAGGTTTTTTATGGAATAATGATTCCTTTTGTAGGAACCACTTTAGGTGCAGCCTGTGTTTTCGCCATGAGGAAGGAAATGAATGCCACTATTCAGAAAATACTTACAGGCTTTGCAGCGGGAGTTATGGTGGCGGCATCAATTTGGAGTCTTTTGATTCCTGCCATTGATCAATCCTCTCATATGGGGAAGTTGGCATTTATTCCGGGAGTAGTAGGGTTTTTATTTGGGATATTTTTCCTCCTATTCCTTGATGGCACTATTCCTCATTTGCATCCGGGAAGTGAAGAGGCTGAGGGACCTGCCGGTCACTTCAAAAAAACCACCATGCTAATACTGGCAATAACAATTCATAACATACCTGAAGGTATTGCTGTAGGTGTGGTCTATGCCGGATTTCTGGCAGGAAATGTGAATATCAGCGCTGCCGGCGCATTGGCTCTTTCTCTTGGAATTGCCATACAAAATTTTCCGGAAGGTGCTATTGTCTCCATGCCTCTTAAAGCCGCAGGAATGAGCAAAAGAAAGGCATTCATAAGTGGATCTATGAGCGGTATTGTTGAACCTCTTGCTTCAGCTGTAACTATTGCCGCAGCAAGTCTGATGGTGCCGGTTCTACCATATTTACTCAGCTTTGCGGCAGGAGCCATGATCTATGTGGTAGTTGAGGAGCTAATTCCTGAAATGTCGGAGGGACAGCACAGCAATGTCGGAACCATAGCATTTGCAATAGGCTTCAGTGTTATGATGGTATTAGATATCTCTTTAGGTTAATCGTATAATAATAAACAAAGGATTAGTTATGAAAATAGTAAACAGAAAAAATATGATGTTGATAATCTGAGTTCTAATGGCTGCGGCATTCGTATATACCTTCCATAATCCTTCAAATAAGACAGTGTCCAATTATAAGCTGACAGATGAGATAACTTACAATGGACAAATGAATGAAGGTGTTTTTAATGGTAAGGGAATTTTAAAAACTCCGGAGGGAAAGTATATCGGAGAATTTGCAGATGGCAGATTTTCAGGAAATGGAGAATTTAAATCCAAGAAAATGTGGACCTATAAGGCTGTTTTTCATCCAAAGAATAGCAGCGATAGTATCAGCATAACTTTGGGCAACAAGACAAAATGGGTTAAAGATGGTGATACATGGACGGAAGAGCAATAGATCAGGAAAATAAATTTATATATGGACTTAATTCCATGCGTATTTTTGCTATTGGAATAATTTTGGTGTACCATTTTATGCCGGATTTAGTGCCCGGCGGCTTCTTTGGCGTTAATATGTTTTTTGTAATTTCAGGTTTCTTAATGACCTATCATGTGCTGAAGGAAATAGATGCGACCGGTGGTATATCGCTGAAAAAGTTCTACGAAAAACGGTTTTTAAGAATCTTTCCGGGAGTCTCATTGTTGATTATACTGGGTCTGGTTTTGGTGAACTTCGTAAGTGGGGACTATCGTGTAGATATAGATAAACAGGTTACCGCAACCTTTTCATTTTTCACCAACTGGTATGAAATCGCCACAGGTGGAAGCTATGAATCACAGTTTATACACCATATATTTGTTCATACATGGTTCCTGGCAGTTGAAATACATTTCTACATTATTTGGTCACTGATTTTAGTTGCACTGATTAAAATGAATAAGAAAAAACAATTTATGGAATTTTCACAGCTTGCCTTGTTAGTTGCCCTATGCCTGGCCATGTTGTCTTATTTTCTTTTATTTGTAGGAAATTTTCATCTTGCAAAAAATATATCCTGGTTATACTTCTCAGACTTTACAAGGCTATCATCCCTGTTTACAGGTGCGGTTCTGGCTTGCTATTTGAGAAATGAACGAAAGCCGTTCAAACATAGTAAGGTTATAACCATTTTGGGTTATGGATTGATTTTGCTTATGGCATTACTCTTCGGATATGAAATTAGATTGACCTATATCGTAGGATTTTTCCTTGCGGATTTTATTGCTGCAATGTTAGTTCTAAATTACACAAAGCTTAAGGGCAAGTCTGAAGCTAAACTGTTGAAGACCTTGTCTGAAGCCAGCTATGGGGCATATCTCTTTCATTGGCCGCTTCTTGTGATGATTCCGACAATCATCAGCGGTATATTGGGATATATCATTGCAGTTGTACTGACGATTTTGCTGGTTATTTTTAACAGCAAAATCTGGGAGCCTATTATAACAGGGCGATTTACTTCAGCTCCAAAGATAGTCCATATGGACATGGTGCCTAAAGGGGCATTATCTGTGGCGCCGCTCGTATCTGTAGGGCTTATAGTTATTTTGACTGCAATTTCTTCATTTAGAGCACCTAGTATGATTTCTCTCAAGCAGAGTATTTGGGAAAATGCAGTGAAGCAAGACATAGAAAAAATACAGAGCGACTTCGGACAGCTGGAAAATCAAATAGGAATAAATGTTGAGACAGGCGGGGTTATTGACAACGGTGACGGACTTAACATTGACAAAATAGTCGAAGCCGGCGGTGTTACCGTCATAGGTGACAGTGTTTTAGTCGGTCCGAGAGATTATATTATGACTCACATTCCAAATACCTTTGTAGATGCAGAGGGATTTAGATTGGCTGAGCATGGTGAAAGGGTCATTGAGCAGCTTAAGGAGAACGGTAAGCTGGGGGAATATGTTGTCATTGCCCTCGGTAATAATGCTGTCACTGATAGGGAAACTGCCTTGGTTAATATGATTAAAGCAGTACCGAAAAAAACCAGATTGATCTTTGTAACGCCATATGATGAGAGAATTCCGGATCATGACGGCGGTATAGCCATGAAAAAGCTTGCCAAGAAGTATAATTTCATTACAATAATGGACTGGTAAGCCTTCGGAAATAAGCATGAGGAAATTTATGAAGGCACTGACGGCGTTCATTTTGCCGGTCGAGAGAAGGCATATTCTCTATATGTTACAGAGCTGAAGAAGGCTATAGTTGCTGCAAGCAAGGGAAAAGTCAAATAGTATATATAGTAGACTTTAAAATATCCTCCTTACTGAAAAGTAAGGAGGATATTTATTAAGGCTAAGCCTGATTCTAGTTCTTCAGACTTTGAAGAGGGGCAGGAA
Organism: Peptostreptococcaceae bacterium pGA-8; assembly: GCA_900112915.1. Lineage (GTDB taxonomy): Bacteria > Bacillota > Clostridia > Peptostreptococcales > Anaerovoracaceae > S5-A14a. The sequence continues at coordinate 24,660 of FONK01000005.1, forward strand.
TTCTTCCACCTCTTTTTATCATTTTTGATGGTGAATATGGGTTCAATTTCATTATCGGCCCACTTCCAAGAAGTCCGCCAAAGTTCAGCTCTCCATCCTCAGGAAGCCCAATAGCAGGAATTAGTCTAACTGCAGTTGTCTTAGAGTTAACCATTCCAATCGCCGCTTCATCGGCAATAATTGCTGATATCGTCTCTGCCGTAGTATCACCGGGAACTACTATCATATCAAGACCTACAGAGCATACAGCTGTCATTGCCTCCAATTTTTCTATTATTAAGGCTCCGGATCTGGCAGCTGCTATCATTCCGGCATCTTCAGTTACAGGAATAAATGCTCCGGATAGACCTCCTACAGCTGATGATGCCATAACTCCGCCTTTTTTAACAGCGTCGTTCAGCATTGCAAGAGCAGCTGTGGTTCCGTGAGCACCGCACTGCTCCAGTCCAATTTCCTCAAGTATATGGGCGACAGAATCACCAACTGCCGGAGTAGGAGCCAGAGATAAATCTATAATTCCGAAAGGTACACCGAGCATTTCAGCGGCTTCAGCCCCTACAAGCTGTCCCATTCTTGTAATTTTAAATGCCGTCTTCTTTATAGCTTCAGCTATCTCATCCATTGTCGCCTTATCGTCCATTTTAGCCAGCACCGATCTGACCACTCCGGGTCCGGATACACCGATATTCAAGACGCAGTCAGCTTCACCGACTCCGTGGAAGGCTCCTGCCATAAATGGATTATCTTCGACAGCATTGCAGAAGACTACCAGCTTGGCAGCTCCTATACATTTGTTGTCAGCAGTTAACTCGGCTGTTTCACGAACCTTTTCGCCCATTAGCTTTACGGCGTCCATATTGATTCCGGCACGGGTGGAACCCACGTTGACGGAGGAGCAGACGAAGTCTGTGGTGGCTAAGGCGCGAGGTATAGCCTCGATGAGCTCGCGGTCGCCGGCTGCAAAGCCTTTTTGGACGAGGGCTGAGAAGCCGCCGATGAAGTTGACGCCAACTTCCTTAGCCACCTTGTCCAGCACCTGCGCATACTTGACCGGATCACCGCCGGAAATTCCCACGAGCATGGAAATCGGTGTAACGGAAATTCTTTTGTTTACAATGGGAATACCATATTTCTTGGCAATAGATTCGCCCACAGCAACCAGATTTTTTGTCTTTGCGTATATTTTGTTGTAAATCTTCTCACATGATTTATCAATGTCGGTATCGGCACAATCAAGGAGAGAGATCCCCATAGTTATTGTTCTAATATCCAGGTGTTCCTCCTGTATCATGGTTATGGTTTCCATGATGTCTGTCATATTAAGCATAATTATCTCCTATGTTATAGCTATATTCTGTGCATAGAGTTAAAAATGTTTTCATGCATTACATGAACCGTCATTTCAGGTACTCTTTCGCCTATTTCATCCTTTAATTCCTCCAGCTGACAATTGATATTGCTTATTTCAATTATCATAATCATGCAGAAGAAGCCGTCTAAAACGCTTTGGGTTACTTCAATTACATTGGCATTTGCCTCGGCACATTTGCCGGAAACCTCTGCCAAAATTCCAACCATATCCCTACCGATAACGGTGATAACAGCTCTAGTATTCTCTTTCATCTCTAAATCCCTCCATGAATAGTCTGTATATCCTTTAAATTTACAGAAAAATTTGATTTATGTCAAGGGAAACCATCATAAATTAACACAGTATTGCAATATCTTATTAAAATATAGTTTAAAAAATTTTGCAGAAAATAAAAAATAGAGTGTTAGTTACCGCTAACGAAGGGTATATAAATGGTGTTGCAACGAAGGATGCAATACTTGTGGACACCCTAGGGCTTTAAGCCCGGGGCAGTCTCAATGTAACTGAAATTTTAGGAGGAAATTAAAAATGTCAATGATTAACAAGGAAATAAACGATTTTAGTGTACAGGCTTTTGCCGACGGTGATTTTAAAACTGTAACAAAAGACGATATTATGGGAAAATGGAGCGTATTTTTCTTTTACCCGGCAGATTTCACCTTTGTTTGCCCAACTGAGCTGGAGGATTTAGCAAACAAGTATGAAGACTTCAAAAAAGCCGGATGTGAAATTTACTCTGTATCCTGCGACTCTCATTTTGTACATAAGGCATGGCACGATGCTTCAGAAAGAATTAAGAAGATTCAGTATCCGATGCTGGCAGACCCAAATCATAAATTGGCAAGGGATTTCGAAGTTCTGATTGAAGAGAGCGGAATGGCTGAAAGAGGAAGCTTTATCGTTAATCCGGAAGGAAAAATCGTTTCTTATGAAGTAACCGCAGGCGGCGTTGGAAGAAATGCAGATGAACTGTTCAGAAGAGTTCAGGCTTGTCAGTTTGTACATGAGCATGGTGACGAGGTTTGCCCTGCAAAGTGGCAGCCGGGTGCAGAAACTCTTAAGCCTAGCCTGGATCTTGTAGGACTGTTATAAAATGAACAAAAATATGGACAACATGTATGATGTTGTAATTGTAGGCGGTGGGCCGGCAGGGCTTACCGCCGCTCTATATCTTGCTCGGGCATGCTACAGAGTGGTGGTTTTGGAAAAAGAACGCTTTGGCGGACAGATTACAATTACTTCAGAGGTGGTCAATTTCCCGGGAGTATTTAAAACAAGCGGAAAAGCACTTACAGATACAATGAGAAAACAGGCAGAGTCCTTTGGTGCTGAATTTTTGTTGGATAAAGTCACAGGTCTTGAGCTGAAAGGGGACATTAAGACAATTAAAACTCCAAGCAGAGAGCTGAAGGCTTATGGGGTGCTGATTGCAACAGGTGCACATCCCAGAAAAATCGGATTTGCCGGAGAAGATGAATTCCAAGGCCGTGGTGTAGCCTATTGTGCAACCTGTGATGGAGAGTTTTTTACAGATAAAGAAGTGTTTGTCATAGGTGGTGGTTTTGCTGCCGCTGAAGAAAGTGTTTTTTTGACAAAATATGCAAAAAAAGTGAATGTGATTCTCAGAAAAGATGATTTTTCCTGTGCTAAAGCGACAGCTGACGAAGCAAAAAACAATCCTAAAATCCACATGATTCCCAATACAATATTGGAAGAGGTTTCAGGAGATTCAGCTTTGACACGAGTTAAGTATACAAACATTAAAACCGGTGAAACAACCATAAGAGAGGCTGAAGCGGGTGATAATTTCGGTGTATTTTCCTTTGCCGGATATGTGCCTGCAACAGGCTTCATAAAAGGACTAATTGACCTTGATGAAAACGGATATATAATCTGTGACAGGAATTTAAAGACCGGCATTGAAGGTGTTTATGCAGCCGGGGATGTTTGTGTAAAGCATCTTAGACAGGTTGTAACAGCGACGGGAGACGGTGCTCTTGCAGCTACAGAGCTGGAAAGATATGCTTCAGCTATGCATGAAAAGCTTGGAATAATACCGAAGGCACCTGAAAGAAAGTCGGTAAGTGCTGTCCCGGCAGTCGGCAATGAGGGTCAAAAAGCCGTAGAAAACAGCAGTGGGGATTCTTTGTTCACGGCAGAGATGCTGGCTCAACTCAATACAGTATTTGAGCGTATGGAAAAATCTTTGATATTGAAGGTTTATACCGATGACAGACAGGTATCAAAGGAGCTTTCGGCATACATGACCGAATTGGCAGAACTGAGCGATAAGCTGAAAGTTGAGCTTATAACCGAAGCAGGTGAGGGAGTCCCTTGTGTCAAGGTTCATGATCAGAGTGGAGCCTATACAGGTTTGGCGTTCCATGGAGTTCCCGGCGGTCATGAGTTCACCTCCTTTGTTTTAGGGCTTTACAATGCGGCAGGCCCGGGTCAGCCTATGGCGCAAGAGGTAAAAGATAGAATAGGGCAGATTGTAAGTCCTGTGGATATGAAAATAATGGTATCCCTAACCTGTACCATGTGTCCGGATTTAGTTGTTGCTGCGCAGAGGATTGCAGCTGAAAACAGCATGGTGAGGGCTGAAATATTCGATCTCAACCATTTTCCTGAAATGAAGGATAAATATCAGGTTATGAGTGTTCCGTGTATGGTCATTAACGGAGGCAAGCCTGTATTTGGGAAAAAGGATATTTCTCAGCTTTTGGATTTGATTTTGCAGTAACAATTGTACCTGCCGACACCTTGCCTTATTAGCGTTATGGCAGACAGCATTTGAAATTAATCAAATTAAAAATCAATTCGATATTGATTTCGTTTTAATTCTGAATCGATTTTGTATATGAACTTGAGGTTAGGGTATTTATTGTTAAAGTAAATTTTATTCCTTTTCGAATTTCCAATCATATTAGAAAAATCTCGAGGTGATGAATAGCAGGTAACTGTTCCGTTTCCTTGGGATTTTTTCTTTTCGTGACTTAATGTCTCATTGACATAGGGCTTCAATTCATTTTCAATAATTTCCCTCGCTAAATCGCCTTCAACCAGCTGCCTAAAGGCAGGATGGAAGGTTGCTCCTGTGAGACTGTTGGAAGGACCGATTAAATCAGAACTCTTTAATCCCACTCTAATTATGTTAATTCCGGCGGAGGATAATATTTTATACATTTCTTTAGCTCGAAAAACCGCATCGTCCTCATCAAGCATTTTGTATGTGCCTGCAAGTGTCATGTCATATAGCTCAGTGTTTTCAATTACTACAGTTGGATAGAGTCTTGCAGTTTCAGGGTTCAATGCCACAGCTTCCTTAGCTGAAAAAATATCGGCCTCCAGACTGTCTCCGGGCAGTCCTATCATAAGCTGTATACCTAGGCTGAATTTCCAATATTTAATTTTTTTGCAGGCTGAATATACATCCTCAACCCTGTGGCCCCGTTTTGATGCAGCAAGAACCTTCGGGTCAAAAGATTGGACTCCCAGCTCTATTACATCTACGCCATGGGACTTGAGGTTTTCAAGGATTTCATCATCAATATAGTCTGGCCTTGTGGAAAGGTGTATTTTGTCGATTTTTCCCATATCCTTGTATTCTTTGGCAACTGAAAGATATTCACTTTGCTCCTCCATGGGAAGCCCCGTGAAGCTGCCGCCGAAGAAAGCCATTTCCACTGTTTCAACATTTTCTAAAGTTTCTAACCATGTGTCGGCGATTTTTCTTATATCAGATGTTGTTATGTCACCATCTCTGGCTGTTATCCTTCTTTGATTACAAAACACACAATCGTTGGGGCAGCCCTTATGGGGTATGAAAATTGGTATTATAGCATGCTTTTTCAAGGCAACACCTCCTGAATTATTGACCCTATATCAAGCAGAGGAAGCTCCGGAAACCAAACAGGTTCAAGACCGCATTCGTCTATAAAATCTATAATTTCCATGAAGCTGTTGTGTCTGCTTAAATCACCGTTAAAAACTATTTTATCATCTACCCGCCCGCAGCAGCCCGGAAGGAAACCATTTTTGTAGCCCGGCAAGAGCACAGGTGACGGTTCAATGAGCAGCGTGGACAAAAAATCCTTTGTTCTTTTGTATATGCCTGCGTCCTGGGTTATTATTCGGTCACCCGGAAGGGGTAAGGCATTGCAGCGAGTGTACCCCTGCGGTACATCAATTAAGGTTTTTCCCATATCCCTTGCCACCTCTAAAAGGCTTGGGGATGTGATTGAAAGCTTGTGGAGAAAATAGTTATCGGTTACGGAGGCGTTAAAGATTGCTTCAGAGGGATATCCGGCCACCGGAGCCTTTGAGTCTCCGTGAAAAACATAAGAGTCTGCATCTGTTCCGATCTTGCATAGATAAATGTCACTATGGCAGGAAATTGCCTTTGGAAGCATGCTGTTTTGTCCATTAATAACAACGAGCTGATGACCCATAGCTTCAATATAGTCCTTTACAACCCCATATGCTGATTTTGAAATATAAACCTTACTAATCATACATACATTATAGCTCATATTTGAGAAGGAAATCCATAGGAATATGGTGAATTTTTCTATAGTAATAATGCTTTAAGTGTTGTATAATTTAGCTATGGTAAACATTGGAAATAGCTGGGATGAAATCCTGAAGGAAGAATTTAAAAAAGAATATTATTTAAATCTGAGGCAGTTTTTGAAAAATGAGTATATGACACGGAGGATATATCCTGACATGTACAGTATTTTTAATGCCTTTAAGCTTACCGCCTACGAGGATGTAAAATGTGTAATCCTTGGGCAAGACCCTTATCATGGGCCTAATCAGGCTCACGGCTTGGCATTTTCAGTTCAAAAGGGTGTGGATAAACCTCCGTCACTTAAGAATATATTTAAAGAACTAGCCGTTGAAATGGCAGAAAGCCAAGGAATTTCTATGCGAATACCATCTCATGGATGCCTTGAAGAATGGGCAAGGCGTGGGGTAATGCTTCTTAATACCTGCCTCACGGTGAGGGCAGGACAGGCCGGATCTCATAGAAAAAAGGGATGGGAAATCTTTACAGATAAGGTAATTGAGACCTTATCAAATCGTCGGGAGCCCATGGTGTTTATCTTGTGGGGAAACCCGGCCAGGGCAAAGAAAAGTCTAATTGATGGAAGCAGGCATTTGATTGTGGAAGGAACCCATCCAAGCCCGCTGTCGGCTCATACGGGGTTCTTTGGAGGAAATTATTTTATAAAGGCTAACGACTTTTTAAAGCAGCAGGGGAAGGAACCTATTGACTGGGTGATAGAGTAGGGAAATAAATGATTTGAGAAACAACATGTCAAAATGATATGCTGTTTTTCTTTGCTTAAAAATCGCTGCCGGGTGATAGTGATATAAGCGAAAATAAACATAAATAAATTCCCGAAGTCATGCAAACATTTCCACTGAAACTATTGAAAATATGCGGAATTTATGCTAAAATACTATGATATTCAGAAAATGGGAAAATAGTATCTAAAAGGAGCTTATATGGCAGAAAAACAGAAGATAATTAATATTGCAGTAATCGCCCATGTTGATGCGGGCAAATCCACCCTGGTAGACGCATTTTTAAACCAGAGCGGCGTTTTCAGAGATAATGAGGAAACCGTTGATTGTGTTATGGACAGCGATGATATTGAAAGAGAAAGAGGAATTACTATATATTCCAAGAACTGTTCGATAATGCATGGCGACGTAAAAATAAATATTGTTGACACACCGGGTCACGCCGACTTCTCATCAGAAGTTGAGCGTATTATGAAGACTGTGGATACGGTTATTTTGCTTGTAGATTCCAGCGAAGGACCGATGCCGCAAACCAGGTTCGTTTTGAATAAGAGTCTTGAGCAGGGACTGAATCCTATTTTGTTCATCAATAAGATTGACAAGAAGGATGCCCGTGTTGAAGCAGTTGTTGATGAAGTTTATGAGCTGTTTATGGACCTGAATGCAAATGACAGGCAGCTGGACTTTCCTATCCTATATGGAATCGCCAGACAGGGAGTGGCAGTTTATAATCCTGAAGATGCTGATGACGTAGTGGTGAGCGATGGAACCGTTAAACTGAAGCACACGCCGGGAGGAATTGGAAATCACAGCATAACACCTTTGTTTGAAACTATTATAAAGCACTGTGAACCATATCCGGATTTGCGGGAAGAGCCGTTGCAGCTGCAGGTGTCAACCCTGGGCTATGATGACTACATTGGAAGACTGGGAATCGGCAGGATTACCAAGGGCAAAATAAAGGCGGGCCAGACTGTTGCCGTTGCCAAGGCAGACGGGTCTATAGCAAATAATAAGATAAATCAAATCTTCGTATACAGAGGCCTTAAGAGAATGGCTGTAGAAGAAGCTGAATGCGGTGATATTGTTGTTGTTTCCGGACTTTCCGACATATCTATCGGGGAAACCATTTGTGATACGGCAAACCCGGAGCCTATGGAGATGATCAGTATTGAAGAGCCTACTCTCAGTATGAATTTTCTTGTAAACAAAAGCCCGTTTGCAGGCAAGGTCGGCAAGTTCGTAACCTCAAGACACATTAGAGAAAGACTTAACAAAGAATTGGAGGTCAATGTGGGTCTTGTAGTTGAAGATACCGACTCTACAGACTGCTTTAAGGTTTCAGGTCGAGGAGAGCTTCATCTTTCAATTCTTATTGAAAATATGAGAAGAGAAGGATATGAGCTGGCAGTTTCAAAGCCTGAGGTTATATATAGAAGAGATGAGAAGGGCAAAAAGCTTGAGCCTATAGAAGAGGTTGTAGTTACAGTGCCTGATGAGTACTCAGGGGCTGTGATTTCCAAGCTAAATCAGCGTAAGGGCATTATGGTTCAGATGTCCGGAGAGAATGGATATTCAAAGATTGAATATCATGTGCCGACAAGAGGACTTCTAGGCTATAGATCAGAATTCATAAATGAAACAAGAGGAGAGGGAACTATGGAAAGACGTTTCCTTGACTTTGAAGAATACAAGGGAGATATTCCGGGAAGAACCAACGGAGTTGCCATTGCCATCGAGCAAGGCGTTTCCACACCATATGCTCTGTTCAATATAAGCGAAAGAGTTCAGATGTTCATTGAACCGGGAACTAAGGTTTATGAGGGAATGATCGTCGGAATGAACTCAAGAAATGAGGATATGGAAGTAAACCCGTGTAAAGCAAAGAAAGCGACCAACATGAGGGCGGCAGGAAGCGATGATGCCATTAAACTCAGCCCTGCAAGGGTGTTCACCTTGGAAGAGGCCTTAGAATTCATAGATGATGACGAGTTAGTTGAAATAACACCGGATGATATTAGACTTAGAAAGAAGCTTTTGACTGAGCTGGAAAGAAGAAGGGCTAGATAGGAGAGAATATGATATGAGTTACGATACAGCAATGCAAGGTGATTTTTTAAATTCTATCCAGGATAACTTTATTTATAACTTTTTAACAAATGTCATCCTGACTTATGTAGGGATTTCACTGCTTACTCTGATCATTGGGATAATCTTCATAATTCAGATGAAGAAGTTGACTCTAAAGCTTCTGAAAAAGAGCAAGATGGACCCCGCTTTACACAATTTCATTGCAAGCAGTGTAAAGATTATTTTGAGCATTATTCTTGTAATAATTATTATGGCGGAGCTTAATATCCCTACAGCACCGGTTATAACCGTACTGGGTGCATCAGGAGCGGCAATTGCCTTAGCCCTCAGAGACAGCCTGGCTAATGTGGCAGGCGGAATAATCATTATGATTACAAAGCCGATTTTAAAAGGTGAGGTAATTGAAATTGAAGGCACTATAGGAGCTGTAGACAGTATAGAGCTTTTAGCGACACATCTACATACCATGGATAACAAGAAGGTGACAATTCCCAACGGAAAGCTGACAAATTCCATTGTAACTAATTACTCAAGAGAAGATATCAGAAGGGTGGATTGCCAATTTGGAATAAGCAGCGAGGCTGATTTGGTTAAAGCCAAGGAGCTTTTGAAGAATGTAGCCTTAAGCTGCTCTCTAATCTTAGAAAAGCCTAATTTCGTAGTAGGCGTTGACAGACACGGTGAAAAAGGCACGATTCTGGACCTTAAGCTGTGGGCTAAGACAGAGGACTATTTTGATGTTAAATATTTTGTAGAAGAAAATGTAAAGCTTGCTTTTGATGAAGCAGGAATTAGCCCGGCAGCACACATTGTGGATGTAAGGCTGAAAAAATAAATCATATAGTAAATTTGATAGTAGAAGGAGATGGTGAATAAAATGGGTGAAATTAAGAGATTTAAGAGAGTATTAGTAGCCAACAGAGGAGAAATCGCCATAAGAATTTTCAGAGCATGCAGTGAGCTGGGAATTCGTACTGTTGCAATTTATTCTGAAGAGGATAAAAATACTCTATTTAGAACAAAGGCTGATGAATCCTATCAGATAGGGAAGGGAAAGAGCCCTGTCGATGCCTATCTTGGCATAGATGAAATAATTGAATTGGCAAAGAATAAGGGGGTTGACGCCATACATCCCGGCTATGGCTTCCTTTCTGAAAATGTTGAATTTGCTAAGGCATGTCAGGATGCAGGAATAGAGTTTATAGGTCCTACCCACCACATGATGGACAGACTTGGAGATAAGATTAAATCAAAGATAGTTGCTGACGAGGTTAAAGTGCCGACAATTCCGGGAACAAAAGAGGCGATTACCTCTGATGAGGATGCCCTTGCCTTTGCAAGGGATTGTGGCTATCCGATTATGCTCAAAGCAGCTGCAGGCGGCGGTGGCCGTGGTATGCGTATTGTCAGAAGCGAGGCGGAGCTTATTGGTGAATACAGAAGCGCCAAGAGTGAGGCAAAAAAGGCCTTTGGGATAGACGATATTTTCATTGAGAAGTATCTGGAGAATCCTAAGCACATTGAAGTACAGGTTTTGGGGGATAAGGAAGGAAATCTTATCCATCTTTTCGAGCGTGACTGCTCTATTCAGAGAAGACACCAGAAGGTAATTGAATTTACCCCATCCCTGTGTTTAAGCGACGAACAGCGAGAGGCTATTTGTGCCGATGCGCTTAAGATTGCAGGAGCTGTTAATTATAGAAGTGCAGGAACTGTTGAATTTCTATTGGATCAGGATGGAAAGCATTATTTCATTGAAATGAACCCCAGAATTCAGGTTGAGCACACTGTCACTGAAATGGTAACAGGTGTCGATATTGTCCAAAGTCAAATTATGATAGCTCAGGGCTATAGGTTGACTGATAAAGAAATGGGCATAGGCAGCCAAGAAGATATCAAGGTTCGCGGCTATGCAATTCAGTGCAGAATTACAACAGAGGATCCGACAAACGGATTTGCTCCTGACACAGGAATAATTGAGCAGTATCGTTCAGCTTCCGGATATGGCATAAGACTTGACGGGGGGAATGGATTTACAGGTTCAATAGTTACTCCATACTATGACAGTCTTTTGGTAAAGATTACTTCATGGGCCATGACCTTTGAAGGAGCGACAAGAAAAGCGATTAGAGCACTTAGAGAAACTAAAATAAAGGGTGTTAAGACAAACATAGGATTTCTTTTAAATGTGTTGAATCATCAGAAATTCGCTGATGGGGATTGCAACACGGGATTTATCGGTTCAACACCTGAACTTTTCGCAATTCCGCAAAAAATAGACAAAGAGCTTAAGGTTCTCAATTTCATCGGCAATAAGGTTGTAAATGAAACTAAGGGGCAGAAGCCTCAGTTTAATGTGCCTGTATTCCCAAGAATTCCTCAAGAGGAGATAGATAAGCTTTCAGGAACAAAGCAGCTATTTGAGGAGCTGGGTCCAAAGGGCTTGGCTGATTGGGTTAAGAAGCAGGACAAAATTCTTCTCACTGATACGACCATGAGAGATGCTCAGCAATCACTTATGGCAACCAGGGTTAGAACAGTTGATATGGAAAAAATTGCTCCGGCAGTTGCTCTTTACGGTAAAGATTTATTCTCTCTCGAAATGTGGGGAGGCGCTACCTTTGATACAGCATACAGATTTCTTAAGGAAGACCCATGGGAAAGGCTGGAAACACTTAGAAGAAAGATTCCTAATATTTTGATGCAGATGCTCATTCGTGGAGCTAATGCAGTAGGATATAAAAACTATCCGGATAATATTATCAGGAAGTTTGTAAAGGAATCAGCCAATAAGGGCATTGATGTGTTCAGAATTTTCGACTCCCTTAACTGGATTGAGGGCATGGAGGTAGCTTTAGATGAAGTATTAAATCAAGGCAAAATAGCGGAAGCCTGCATTTGCTATACAGGAGATATTTTGGATGATGCCAGAACAAAATATAATCTTGACTACTATGTGAGAATGGCAAAAGAGCTTGAAAGACGAGGTTCTCATTTCTTGGGAATTAAGGATATGTCAGGGCTTCTCAAGCCAATGGCGGCACAAAAATTGATTTCAGCCCTTAAGAGTGAAATAGATATTCCTATTCATCTGCACACCCACGACACCAGCGGAAACGGCGTTGCAACTCTTTTGATGGCGGCTCAGGCGGGAGTGGATGTAATTGATGCGGCATTTAATTCAATGTCCGGTCTCACATCCCAACCGGCCCTAAACTCCATCGTAGCGGCTCTTGAGAACTCCGACAGAGACACAGGCATCGACCCGACGGAAATTCAAAGAATTTCCGAATATTGGAAGGATGTTCGACCGGTCTACAAGAACTTCGAATCGGAGCTTATGACCTCAACCGCTGAAATTTACAAGTATGAAATTCCCGGCGGCCAATATTCCAACCTGAAGCCTCAGGTTGAAAGCTTCGGTCTCGGCCATAAGTTTGAAGAAGTTAAGGATATGTACAAGAGCGTAAATACTATGCTCGGAGATATTGTAAAGGTTACACCATCATCGAAAGCCGTGGGAGATATGGCAATCTTCATGGTTCAGAATGATTTGACCCCTGAAAACATTTTAGAAAAAGGAAAGGGCATCGACTACCCTGATTCAATCGTTTCTTACTTTGAAGGAATGATGGGGCAGCCTGAAGGAGGCTTCCCTAAGGATTTGCAGAAGTTGATTTTAAAGGACAGAGAACCGATTACCTGCAGACCGGGAGAGCTTCTGGAGCCGGAGGATTTCGACGCAATTAAGAAGCATCTTGTGGAGGATCTTGAGCTGGAAGGAAATGATGTTCAGGTTATAAGCTATGCAATTTACCCTAAGGTATTTGAAGACTACATCAAGGGCATTAGAAAAGATGGCGATTTCAGACTTATGGGTTCCGATATCTTCTTCCATGGCATTGCCGAAGGAGAAACCTGTGAGGTTAAAATTGAAGAAGGTAAGGTCCTTGTAATTAAGCTGATAGAAGTTAGGGGTGCCGACCATGAAGGCATGAGAGAGCTAACCTTTGAAGTCAATGGAAACCGAAGAGTTGTCAAGGTTAAGGATCTTGATGTTGAAGATTCGGTGGCAACATCAGTTACAGTCATGGCTGATGAAGATAACCCGATGGAAATTGGAGCAAACATCCCCGGAAACATAATTAAAATTATGGTAAAAGAAGGGGACGTTGTAGAAGACCATCAACAAATTGCCGTAATTGAGGCTATGAAGATGGAAACCAATATAATCGCCACCGCCAAGGGAACTGTGGAAAAAATCTTCGTTAAAGAAGGTCAACAGGTCAAGGCGGGAGAGATGATTGCATTACTGAAGTAAGGAATCACAATAAATGACGGAAGAATTTAGAGAATTCATAGTAGATGAAACAATAGACAGAAGTGAGCTGTTCGGCACCATGGACAGAAATTTAACTGCCATTCAGGAAGCCGCAGGTGTAGAAATTTTTCAGCGAGATGATAAGCTTCTCATCAGACCCTTAGATTCATCAGATGACGGAAGGGGAGATGGAGAAGCCTCAGGCCACGAGGCGGTAGAGCTTGCTTCGGGTATCCTAAATGAGCTGATTGAGCTTATAAAATTAGGCGAGCATATTGATCAGCAGAAGCTAAGCTACATAATTCAGCTTAAAACTAAAGGTGTTTCATATAGTGAGAGCAATGTCAGCAAGGATATAATATGCTTCACAGCTAAGGGCAGACCTTTAAAGCCTAAAACAATAGGGCAGAAAAACTATGTTTCCGGCATTAGAAAAAGAGATATTGTATTCGGCATAGGTCCTGCAGGTACAGGAAAGACCTATCTTGCAGTGGCAATGGCAGTGACAGCTCTTAAAAATAAGCAGGTTGAAAAGATAATTTTAACAAGACCTGCTGTTGAGGCCGGAGAAAGACTGGGATTTTTGCCGGGCGACCTTCAAGATAAGGTAGACCCATACCTCAGACCACTGTATGATGCACTATATGATGTGCTTGGCAGGGATGCGGCTCTTAGACTTAAGGAGAAGGAAGTAATCGAAGTTGTGCCTTTGGCATATATGAGGGGCAGAACCTTGGATAATGCCTTCATAATCTTGGATGAGGCTCAAAATACCACAAAAGAACAGATGAAGATGTTCCTGACAAGAATGGGCTTTGGCTCCAAGATTGTCGTAACAGGGGATATTACTCAGATTGACCTGCCTAAGGATAAGAAATCGGGACTTGTGGAAGCCTCAAAGGTTCTTGACGGCGTTAAAGGAATTGATTTCTGCTATCTAAAGGATGTGGATGTAGTTCGACATGAGTTGGTTAAAAAGATAATCACAGCTTATGACAGGTATTATGCCAAGGAGGCGAAAGATGATACTGTATTATGATGAGGCTGAACAGTCAACCCTTGCATCTGAAGTCCTAAATAAGATGAAAATCGGGGCAATTCACTGCTTGCAGCGTGAAGCCCTTCCGGAGGAACGTTGTGAAATTAGTCTAACTCTCGTATCAAAAGAAGAAATCCACGAGCTGAATAGAGACTATAGAGGTGTTGACAGAGTTACCGATGTTCTATCCTTTCCTCAATTTGAGGATTTGAACAGTATTCCTGAGGAGGGACCTCTTGTCCTTGGAGATGTCGTCATATGCAAAGAAGTATGCAGCGAGCAGGCAGAAAGCTATGGACACTCCTTTGATAGAGAAATTGTCTACCTTTTCGTTCATAGCATTCTTCATTTATTAGGCTATGACCATGAAGAGGAAAGTGAAAAAAGGGAAATGCGTGGTCTGGAAGAAGAAACTATGGCACTTCTGAACCTTAAGGAGGGACAATAAATGGAAGATAGAGAGCTATTTTTAAAAGCAAAGGAAGTCATGCCGAGAGCATATGCACCATTTTCCGGTTTTAAGGTGGGAGCAGCTCTCTTGAGCACGGATGGTAGGGTTTTCACCGGGGTAAATGTGGAAAATTCTTCCTATGGAGGAACAATATGTGCAGAGAGGGGGGCATGCATGAAGGCGATTTCAGAAGGTGCTCAAAAATTTGAAATGATAGCTATTGCAACCTCAGAAGATTTTGCTTGGCCCTGTGGACTTTGCCGACAGTTTTTATATGAATTTGCTCCTGATCTGAAGGTGATAGCGGGACCGGATGAAGATAATCTCAGGACTCTAACCCTTAAGGAGCTTTTACCGGAAGGATTCAGGCTATGATGAAATCAGGATTTATCGGCATTGTAGGAAGACCGAATGTTGGAAAATCAACGCTGCTTAATGCAATTCTCGGAGAAAAAATTGCCATAACAACGGACAAGCCTCAAACTACCAGAAACAGCATCAGAGGAATTTACACCTGCCACGGGGAAAAGGATAGCTGTCAAATGATTTTCATCGACACACCGGGCATACATAAAGCCAGGAATAAGCTGGGTTCGGCTATGACGGATATGGCGATTTCCACCTTCAAGGAAGTAGATGTAATACTTTTTCTTGTAGACAGCAAAATAGACAAGGGACCGGGGGATAAGTACATTTTGGAACTGCTTAAGAAGGTAAAGACTCCCAAGTTCCTAATAATAAATAAGATAGATACCATGAGTCCGGAGGACTTTCGAGATACCTTTGAGGCATACGACAAAGAAGGCGTATTTGATGAAATCATCGGAACATCAGCCATTGACGGAAAGAATGTAGATGTGGTCTTGAAAAAACTGGAAGAAAAAATGGAGCCGGGTCCTATGTTCTTTCCGGAAGAGATGATAACGGATCATCCTGAAAAATTCATAGTCAGCGAAATAATAAGAGAAAAAATTCTCAACTATACTGAAGATGAAGTTCCCCACGGCGTGGCTGTTGAAATTGAAAGCTACAAAGAAGAGGATAGAATTACCCGCATTGGCGCTGTGATTTATTGTGAAAGAAAATCCCACAAAGGAATAATAATAGGCAAGCAGGGAAGAAAATTAAAGGGCATTGGGAAAAGCGCCAGAGTGGAAATAGAAGCTATGCTTGGAACAAAGGTATTCCTCGAGCTTTGGGTAAAGGTAAAGGAAAACTGGAGAGATAGTGACTTTGCTATCAGCAACTTCGGCTATAAGGAGAAGTAGATGCAAATTAACACTGAAGGCATTGTGCTTAGGCAGAGCAAGGCTGTAGGGGGCAAAAAAGTCGTAACCCTTTTAACAAAAAAATATGGGAAAATCGCTGTCGGCACTACTGTTGCTCATAAGTCCAAGACAAAGTCGGCTTTGGCACTCAGCCCTTTCACACTGGGGAATTATCAACTGTTTAAGAACCGTGGTTATTACAATATGGACAGCGCTGAAGCCATTAAAAGCTATTTTGCCATCGGAGAAGATGTGGGTAAATACATGTACTCCTCCTATGCTCTTGAGCTTTTAGACCGACTTTTGCCGGAGGAAATGTCCATGAGCTCCATATTCACGCTTACGGTGAATTTCTTTGAAGCCATGGAGAAGAGAAAGTCCGGATATGAGACTCTTTTGTTGGCTCTTGAGATAAAGCTTCTCAGAAAGCTGGGAATTTTCCCCCGGGTGGAGAAATGTACCTGCTGTGAAAGGACCGATAATCTGGAGTTTTTCAGCATCGAGGATGGAGGGGTAATCTGTTCTTTTTGCAAGGTAAATAAGCAAGATAGATTGATTTATGACGCTAATTTTGGTATGATAGATATTATAAAATATTTTGACAAGAAGCCCTTCAAGGAATTTGAAAAACTGAATTTGAAAGAGGAGACAGCCTCTAAACTTCAGAAAGTTATTAAGGATTATATTGCTTTTCATTTTGACCTTAGGGAGATGAAAAGCGAAACTCTGCTAAATATAGCTGTGGATAATAAATCGGATGATAAATCACAATAAGATTATGGAGGTATAGCTATGGAAATTACTTTAGAAAAAATTGAATTGGTAAAAGACAGAACAGGTGTAACCTATAAAGAAGCTAAGGATGCTCTTGAGGCGGCCGGCGGAAATGTTGTAGATGCGATCATCGGCATTGAAGAGGCTGTAGACAGTCAAGAAAAGCAGACTGCGGCTAAAAAGGGTGAAGATCTGGTAGAAAAGATGAAGGCAATTGTTAAGAAGGGTAATGTTTCCAGAATTGTTATAAAGAAGGACGATTCTGTGATTTTAAACATTCCTCTTAATGCCGGAATTATCGGAACTGTAGTTGCTCCATGGGGAATGATTGCAGGTGTTGTGGCTGCATTTGGCTTTAAATGTAAAATCGAATTCTTAAAGGATGACGGCTCCGTGGTGGATATTTCAGATAAGGCTGCAGGTCTATACGACAAAGCGGGAGACGTCTTTGAAGAAGCTAAGGAAAAGGGTGGAGCGGTTTACCAGAAGGCTGTTGACACTGCCAGCGACATGAAGGACAAGTTCATGGAAAAAACGGATGACCTGGAAGTAAAATGGGAAGACATAAAGGATAAGGCTGAAGATGTGGTTTCAAAGACCGTTCCCGATGTGGAAGAGGGCGCTAAAACCGTTGAAGATATCGTAAACGAAGCAGAAGCCGGCACATCTGAGCTTGATGAAAAATTAGATGAAATAGAAAAAAAGTTAGAGGATAGGTAATTATTAATGAGCAACGAAGTTACAATGGAGAAAATTACAGCCCTTGCTAAGAACAGAGGATTTGTTTATCCAGGTTCTGAAATTTATGGAGGTCTTGCAAACACTTGGGATTATGGTCCGCTGGGTGTTGAGTTTAAAAATAATGTCAAGAAGGCATGGTGGAAGAAGTTTGTACAGGAATCTCCATATAACGTAGGGTTGGATGCTGCAATCCTAATGAATCCTAAAACATGGGTTGCATCAGGACATGTAGGAGGCTTTTCAGATCCGTTAATTGACTGTAAAGGCTGTAAATCAAGATTTAGGGCTGACAAGCTGATTGAAGACTATATTCAAGAACAAAATCTTCCTGAGGCTGTAGTTGATGGCTGGAGTAACAAAGAAATGGAAAGCTACATTGCTGAGCATGGGATTAAATGTCCGGACTGTGGCAAAACAGAATTTACTTCAATCAGGCAGTTCAACTTGATGTTTAAAACATTCCAGGGTGTTACGGAAGAAACCAGTGCAGAGCTTTTCCTTAGACCGGAAACTGCTCAAGGTATTTTCGTAAACTTTAAGAATGTTCAGAGAACATCGAGGAAAAAGGTTCCCTTCGGAATTGCCCAGATAGGCAAGTCCTTTAGAAATGAAATTACTCCCGGTAACTTCACATTTAGAACCAGAGAGTTTGAGCAGATGGAGCTCGAATTCTTCTGCAAGCCGGGGACTGACCTGGAATGGTTCAAGTATTGGAAGGATTATTGCTGGAACTTCTTACTTTCACTGGGAATGAAGGAGGATAAGGTAAGGATGAGAGATCATTCCCCTGAAGAACTTTCTCACTACAGTGCAGGAACTACAGATATTGAATATCTATTCCCATTTGGTTGGGGTGAGCTTTGGGGAATTGCAGACAGAACGGATTTCGACCTGCGTTCTCATAATGATGTTTCCGGAGAATCCATGTATTATGTAGATCCGGATGCTGACCAGAGCCTACCTAAGGATGATCCTCAAAGAAGATATATTCCATACTGCATTGAGCCGTCACTGGGTGCTGATAGAGTAGCCCTTGCTTTCCTGGTAAATGCTTATCATGAAGAGACTCTAACCGATGACAAGGGTAAGGAGGATACAAGGGTTGTGATGAAGTTCCATCCGGCACTGGCGCCATTTAAGGCTGCAATTCTGCCGCTTACGAAGAAGCAGAGTGAAGAGGCGACTGCTTTGTACACTGAACTTTCCAAGCACTTTATGGTAGATTATGATGCTGCGGGAACTATCGGAAAGAGATATAGAAGAGAGGATGAAATCGGAACTCCATATTGCATCTGCGTGGATTTCGATACAGCTGAGGACGGATGTGTCACAATTAGAGACCGCGACACCATGGAACAGATAAGAATACCGATGGACCAGGTGAAAGCATATATTGATGAAAAACTTAATTTTTAATAAGGAGATTTAGAGAGATGAAAAAATTTGTTTATTCATTTAATGAGGGTTCTAAGGACATGAGAAACTTGCTTGGTGGTAAGGGTGCAAATCTAGCTGAAATGACCAAAATTGGTCTGCCGGTACCATTTGGCTTCACAGTAACAACTGAAGCCTGCAACAAGTATTATGATGAGAATCGTCAGATTGCACAGGAAATTATTGAGGAAATCGAAGCTAAGCTGGCTGAGCTTGAAAATGTTACAGACAAAAAGTTCGGCAGCGTTGAAAATCCTCTATTGGTATCAGTTCGTTCAGGAGCAGTATTTTCAATGCCCGGAATGATGGATACTATTTTGAACCTTGGATTAAATGATGAGACGGTTGAAGGGCTTGCAAAGCTTACCGGTAACGAGAGATTTGCTTACGACAGCTACAGAAGGTTTATTCAGATGTTCGGTGATGTTGTAATGGAAATTCCGAAGTCAAAGTTTGATGTGATTTTCGATGGAACAAAAAATGAAGTGGGAGTTAATTACGACTTCGAGCTTTCTGCTGACAACCTAAAGAGCATAATCGAAGAATATAAGAAGCTTGTTAGGAAAGAAATGGGTAGAGACTTCCCGCAGGTTCCAAAGGATCAGCTGATGGAAGCTATCATGGCTGTATTCCGTTCATGGAACAATGACAGAGCTATTCTGTACAGAAAGCTTAACGGAATTCCGGATAATCTTGGAACTGCAGTAAATGTACAGTCGATGGTCTTTGGAAACATGGGAGATACATCAGGTACAGGTGTTGCATTTACTCGTTCCGCAGTTGATGGAAGCAAAGAAATCTTTGGAGAATTTCTTGTTAATGCACAGGGAGAAGATGTTGTTGCGGGTATCAGAACACCTAAGCCAATTGCTGAAATGGCTGATACTTTCCCTGAAGTTTACAAGGATTTTGAAAGAATTGCCGGCGTTCTTGAAAAACATTATCAAGACATGCAGGACATGGAGTTCACCGTTGAAAGAAACAAATTATTCATGCTTCAGACCAGAAATGGTAAGAGAACCGCAGCGGCAGCTGTAAAAATTGCAGTCGATATGGTTGCTGAGGGCTTAATCGATAAAGAAACAGCAGTAATGCGTGTAGAACCTGCACAGATTGACCAGCTTCTACATCCTAAGTTTAATGAAGCGGCAGAAAAGGCGGCAGTAACTCTCGCAAAGGGTCTTCCTGCATCACCGGGTGCTGCAACCGGTAAGATTTACTTCCACGCATCCGATGCCGAGGCGGCAGTAGCCGGCGGAGAAAAGGTTGTTCTTGTTAGACAGGAAACTTCTCCTGAAGATCTGGCAGGCATGGTTGTTGCTGAAGGTATTTTGACAGCAAGGGGAGGAATGACTTCTCATGCGGCGGTAGTAGCAAGAGGTATGGGCAAGTGCTGCGTAGCAGGCTGCTCAGAGATTGCTGTCGATGAAGCCGGAAAGGTTATGAAGGTGGGAGCAAAAGAATTCCACCAGGGTGATTACATTTCCATCAATGGTTCCACCGGCACCGTTTATGAGGGACAGGTTGAAACCATGGCTCCTGAACTATCAGGCGACTTTGGAACTATCATGCATTGGGCTGATGAAATCAGAAAGCTAAAGATCAGAACCAATGCAGATAATCCAAGAGATGCTAAACAGGCTATTAAGTTTGGTGCAGAGGGAATCGGCCTTTGCAGAACTGAGCACATGTTCTTTGAGGAAGAGAGAATCCCAGCTATCAGAAGAATGATACTTGCTGATACGGAAGCTGAAAGAAGAGAAGCTTTAGCTCAGCTGCTTCCATATCAGAAAGGTGATTTTAAGGGTATCTATGAGGCTATGCTTGAAAGACCTGTAACTATCAGACTTTTAGACCCACCTCTACATGAATTCCTACCACATACAGAGGAGGAGACGAGAGCTCTTGCTGAGCAGTTTAACATTCCTTATGAAAAGCTGGCTCAGAAAGCTGTAGACCTTCATGAGTTCAACCCGATGCTTGGTCACAGAGGCTGCAGACTTGCAGTTTCATATCCTGAAATCGCCGAAATGCAGACAGAGGCAATTATCAGTGCTGCAATAGAAGTCAGAGAAGAAAAGGGTATTAACATCGTTCCTGAAATTATGATTCCACTTGTTGGATCAGTTGCAGAGTTGGCAGTAGTTAAAAAGACGGTAGTTGAAACTGCAGATGCTATTTTGGCAAAGGCAGGAGTGGAAATGAAGTATCTGGTTGGTACAATGATTGAAATTCCAAGAGCTGCTATTACTGCAGATGAAGTTGCTGAAGAAGCGGAATTCTTCTCCTTCGGAACTAATGACTTAACTCAGATGACCTTTGGTTTCTCAAGAGATGACACCGGAGATCTGATTAAGAAATATGTTGATGATAAGATTCTAGCTGACGACCCGTTCCAGAGCATTGATCAGACGGGTGTAGGCAAGCTGATGGACATGGCTGTTAAGCTGGGAACCAAGACAAGACCTAACATTAAGCTGGGCATCTGCGGAGAACATGGTGGAGACCCTAAGTCCATTGAATTCTGCCACAACTTAGGACTTCAGTATGTAAGTTGCTCACCATATAGAGTGCCGATTGCAAGACTTGCAGCAGCACAGGCAGCTATCCGCGACAAGCGCTAATCAGAGATTAGTGCTCAGGGCATAGAAAATAGGTTCTATAATATCCGTTGGGGTGAATTAAAAAATCACTCTAGCGGATTTTTGTCCTATAGCCCCACATATAACTATGCCAAAAGCACCGGCACTCTTAATTTGAGCGCCGGTGCTTTTGCCATTTACATTATTTGATTATTCTCCAAAGCCCTGTTTTATTAGAGCCGACACGCTCAATAATGCCTTTTTCCTTCAAGGACTTGATTGTTCTTTCAACCGTGCTCATACTCAAACTGGTCTTTTCCTTCATTTCGGGCTTGGTGATTTTCGTAGCAGCAGCGATAAGTTTAAGAACGGCTTGCTCGTTGGCATTAAGAGTCGATTTTATCCCTTCATTTATCACTTCATTTTTGTCATTTATCCCTTCATTTATCACAACATTCCGAATGGTGACATTCAGCATAAAAGCGTTGTCGGTGTATTCCGGATCGGGCAGTCCTGCGTTTTCCATTTCATTAAACATACGGTCAACGCCTTCGCCAAATTCTTTGACATACTCATACTGATGCAGGAACTTGGCGATTTTCGGATTGCGGGAGAAATGCACGGTGCGGAGATTGTTCAGGCGAACAATTCCCGGCAGGCTGCCCGGACTCTCAACAGTGATGCGGTCGTCAAACATTTTGATCTGAATGTCTGTGCATTTAATGCTGTAATCACGGTGAGCAATTGCATTGACGATGCTTTCCTTCCAAGCAAATTCAGGATATTCGGGAGTGGTAACAAAGCGACCGTCGTTACCGAGCCGAGTGCGTTCCTTGATCTGACTTTCAACGAAATCCAACGCCTGCCGAACGACATCAAGAATGCGGCCATTAAAGGTTTCATCCTTTATGACATTCATCTCTGTGCCGACCTTTGCTTCGACACCGTCATAACGGATAAACCGAACTCTTGCACGAGGGAAAAATCTCTACGGATTCTTGCCGAACAGAAGCAAGGCAGCTCCTTAATTTGGAGCGCAGCACCTTTTATGACCGCAAGAAGGAAGCGGTATTGTTGCTCGGAATATCCCTATGGGGTTATGCGATCCCTGTATTCCGTGGTATTTTTGATGCAGAGGGAGATGAGAGCGATATTCCCGAATTCTTCACCAATACGGAAAAGTCCGACCTTTGTCCGACGAAAGTCCGATGAAAATCCGACCGATTTCCTACTGAAAGTCCGACTTTGCCTATGCTATAATCGCTATGCTGCCGGATCGTGTCCGCTTCTCGGATGCGATAGAAAGCAAATAGACATACAAAGCAGTTACAGCCTCGACCGAGGTTTGTAGCTGTTTTCGGTTCTTTGTCAACCGTTGGGGTGAATGCCCAATTGTTTGATCAAATCTACCTGTATAGCCTATGATATTTAACTAAAAAATAAGTATCATAGGCTGGATGCAGAAGTGCATCCGGCTTTTAACTTAATTGCAAAGGTAAGTAAAAATGACGAATTGGAATTGTTTATTGGTAAATAGTTTAAGTGAGTGTTTGAAAAGTCAGAGAAATACCAATTAAAAATATTTGAAAAGTCAGAAAAATACGATAAATTTTATTTGAAAAATCGAAAGAAGGTTAGAAATGTTATATCGTAAGATTGAAAAAGCCTTCGTTTTGTCAAATGCGCGAGATGTAATCCGGAAGGGCAAAATCATATACATCCCCGTTTACTACATTATGTTCTGCAATCCTGCTATGTAACTTTTTTGCAATAAAACCTTAATTTTATCTCTCAGCAATACGGTGTATAAATTTACCAATAAATGTACAGGCACAATATGACAAACAAACTAAAGAACAGAAAAATAGAGTGCCGGATTGAGAGGTGTCCATGAGCTTGAAAAAGGTAACTGCCATAGGACTGGTAATAATACTGTCAATTGGCGTATTCTATGCTTACACTAAGCTTTCAAAAATAGGCTCCATGAGCATAGGTGAGAGGATAGTAAATTCAGTGACTATGAACACAGACAAGGAGGAAAAGATGAATAAGAATGCAGCAACAAAAGAGATATACCTGGCAGGCGGTTGTTTTTGGGGAATGGAAGAGTATTTTTCACGACTTGACGGAGTTGAAGATGTAACGGTAGGCTATGCTAATGGTACTACTGAGAAAACCGGCTATGAGCTTCTAAAGGTGACAAAACATGCGGAGACCATACACATCACATATGACGCAAGCACTATCAACTTGAGGACGATTCTTTTGCACTATTTCCGAGTAATAGATCCAACAAGTGTAAACAAGCAGGGAAATGATGTGGGAGAGCAGTATAGAACCGGCATATATTATAAAAATGATGAGGATTTGGCAACAATACGGGAGATAATAGAGGAGAAGGAAGCTGAACTAAATCAGAAGGTGGCTGTGGAAGTTAAGCCTATAGAGCACTATATTTTGGCTGAAAAATATCATCAGGATTATTTAAAGAAGAATCCTAACGGATATTGCCATATTGATGTAAATCGTGCAAAGGATCCGGTGATAGATGCTAAGCTATATAAAAAGCCGTCCAAGGAAGAGCTTAAGGCTAAGCTTTCAAAGGAAGAATACGCCGTTACTCAGGAGGATAATACGGAGCCGGCATTTAGCAATCGCTATTGGGATAGTTTTAAGGATGGCATATATGTAGATGTTGCAACGGGGGAGCCTCTTTTTTCCTCAAAGGATAAGTTTAAGTCAGGTTGCGGATGGCCAAGCTTTACGAAACCAATATCCTCAGATGTTATTACAGCCCATGAGGATTCAAGTTTTAATATGAAGCGCATTGAGGTTAGGAGCAGAGTAGGGAACTCTCATTTGGGACATGTATTTGATGATGGGCCGAAAGATAAGGGGGGACTTCGTTTCTGCATTAATAGTCTAGCCATAAAATTTATACCTAAAGATAAGATGGTTGAGGAAGGCTATGGGGATTTGCTGAAATATGTAAAATAACCATTTAACATCGCCAAATTAATTTGATATTGGTATTAGTTCATAAAGTCCATTATATTTCGGGAGAAATCTCAAAATATAGTGGGCTTTTATAGTGCTTCAGATAAGGAATATTTATGTAAATCAAAAAAATTTGGAAAAAGATATATTACTACTTGACAGTTAGCTATGGCTAACATAATATATAGATATTACCGATAAAACTCTCGGTAAAGATTGTAAATTTTGTTGGGGAGGTAATTATGTCAAAGCGAATAAGATTAAAACCTGAAGATAGAAGAGCTAAGATATTAGAAAGTTCCATAGAGATTTTTAACAAAAAGGGATATAAAGAGACAACCATGGCTGACTTAGTTGAAGCCTCAGATCTTTCTTTTGGAGGCTTCTACCACTATTACAGTGATAAGGCTGATGTTTTGATGGATATAATGAGAGAAGGAAATAGGTATAGATTAGAGGAAAATAGAAGATTTCTTAAAGAACATCCTAATCTAGGTAAGGAAGAAATTTTAATAGAAATGGGCATTAATAAGCTTTTAGACAAGAATACAATGAAGCCCATTTACTCTATGCTGCTTATGGAAGTCAAAAGTGATGAAAAGATTAGGAAATTATACAATGAATTAATTAAAGAAGGAATGGAGGATTTCAGAGATTTTCTAGGAGAAAGTCATATAGATATTTTATCAGATATGAAATCTGAGTTTTTCCTCGGTGTGATAAACAGCCTTTTCTTAGGAATCTATGCTCTTGATTTGGAAGATATATTTTCTCAAGACAGAGAAGCCTTAAAAGATATTATAAAAACCATGCTTAAACATATTAAAAATAAAGGAGAAGTATATGAGAAATAATGAACAAACACTTATTTTGGAAGGAAATATTTGGAAAATGATGTGGACCTTATCTTGGCCTGCAATTGTGGCAATGGTATTATATGGTCTAAATGTATTTATAGATGGCATTTTTGTCGGGCAATTCATTGGCGAAACTGCCTTAGGGGGAATAACCCTTGTTTACCCTATAACACAAATATTAAATGGAGTTGGCACCTTAATAGGTGTAGGCGCAGGGTCTTATCTCAGCATTTTAATAGGCAAAAAAGATTTTGAAAAACAACATAGGCTAATGGGTAATGTAAACTACCTTATTCTAATAAGCAGCGCTATAGTAACGGTTTTGGGAATAATTACTATGCCTTATATTTTGAACTTTTTAGGAGCCAAAGAAGCAGAATATGCATACAGCAAAGATTACATAACTACTGTCTTATTTGGAAGTATATTTTGGATTGCCGGTCTCGCCTATAATATGATTGTTCGTGCAGAAGGTAGAATGAAAACTGCTGCTTTTATGATGGGAACAGGTCTTGTGGCAAATGTAATCTTAAACTATATATTTGTTGCAATACTCCATTGGGGTGTTATAGGAATTGCCTTAGGGACAAACATAGGAATGTTGATCTATACACTGCAATTTATTGTCTATATGGCAAGGAAAAAAGCCAGCTTTGAATCTAACTATTTGTCATTAAAAAGAGTTCATGATGATAAAAAGCAAATCATGTCTCTCGGATTCCCATCTCTTCTAATGAGCGTAATGTATGTAATTCAAATGTTTGTCATAATGTATTCTTTGAAAACCTATGGTGTTGATAGCGATGTATCTTTTTATGGAGCAGTATTTAGGCTTTTCAATTTATTCTTGACACCTATTTATGGATTAATGCGAGCATTACAGCCGGCTATAGGAATAAATTTTGGAGCAGGACATTACAAAAGAGTATCACAGTCATTTAAACTTTTTGCCTTTGTAGCGGCGTTGATTATGTTGCCGTTCTGGGCAGTAGCTATGCTGAAGCCTGATTTTATGATGCATATGTCACTGCCTGACAGGGTGTTCACGGATATTGATGTAAGCAACTTTAGGTTTATGCTGGGTCTTTGCCCGGTACTTCCTGCAATTTTCATGGCTATGACATATTGGCCTGCAGTTGGAAATGCAAAACCGGCAGCGATTCTAGGGATTAGCAGGCAACTGTTTTTGTATATTCCTGCAATGCTGATTCTACCTAAATTATTTGGAGTTTCTTGGCTTTATAAAGGCTCCTTTGTAATTGATTTGGCAATTATAGTAATTGTTTTGACTATGGTACTGAAAGAATTAAAAGTGTTATGCACAAAAGAGAAACCCTTGGCAGTCAATAGTAATAATCTATAGAATATTTTTATTCAGCTTCCCAGCTGAGTGTGGAAATCATAAATTTGAACCTATATTAAATCTATGCTAAAATAGTCTAAAATAGCGATAAATAGGTGAAAAATGGACAAGATTAGCGAAAAAATTATATATAGAATAGTAATAATGATTATAGGAAGCTTCTTAATCATTGAGGCTATATATCTTTTTTCAGGTGATAAATATCAGATTCTTTATGCACCTTCTCTTAGGATTACAAAATATCTGTTTTTCATAATGTTTTTCACCAGCTGGGGAGCCTTTACCAATTATAGGTGCGCTAATAGAAACATAAAAAATTTGCTGAATTTGCTAAGTATCTGCATAGTTGCAGAGGTTATGTTGGATTTTATAAAGGACATTATTGTTTTCGACATAGGCTTAACCAAGGCATTTTGGTACATTGGACTTTTGCCTGAGTATTTGATTCCATTTTTCTTTTATATGACAGCCCTAGCCCACGGTGAAACAGCTATGACAAAAAAGCTGCACACAAAAATTATATGGTCAATGTCCATTACAGCCATTTGCGTGTTGGCTATTTTGACAAACGAGCTTCACCACGGCATTTTTCACTTGAATTACAAAGAAGGCCTTTGGGACCTGACATATAGTTATGAGCCTGCGTATTTTATCATTTACATATGGGCAGTGCTTTGCTATGCAATGGCGATTATTATTTTGATTATTAAAGCCAGAAACATAGAAACAAAAAAATATTTTTGGCTCCCGATAACAATCGGTATAATACTGTTTTGTTATACCTTCGCTTTTGTTGCAGGATTATTTGGACCGGGATATGTAAAAGCTACCGGAGATCCGGGGCTGTACATATATCTCATTGTTGTAGCTATTCTTGAGGGGCTGTTGCGAAAACGTTTTCTGCCGGTAAACTCCGGATATGGGGAATTTTTCTTAAGCTCCACAGTCGGAATGGCAATTGAAGATGAAAGTGGTCGGGTCAAGTATAGGACGAGAAACTATGGCAAAAAAGACGTACTTTCAATCGTGCATAAAATAAATGGGGGGGGTAGAGTAACCTTTGAAGAGAATGTAGAAACCTTGAAATTGCTTCGATATAGCCTTGAGAGGAAGAACAAAGAGCTTACTGTGCAAAAAGCTGCCCTGGATGCGAAAGCATCTCTGGAAGGCGAGCTTATGGCTGTAGAATATAGAAATAGACTTTATAACGAAGTTGAAGATACTTTGGCAAATAAGTTCAGTATGGTAAGGGTTCTTATTGATTTGGTAAACAAAGAGCTTAAGGGAAACGATAATCCAAGGTCTGTTAATCAGTTACTGAAAAAAATCAGCGTTTTGATTACCTACATAAAGCGAAAATGTAATTTTATTTTGTTGGCAAAGGAAAATAAAAAAATATCGACAGTAGAGGTTGAGCTTGCCATAAGAGAGAGTTTGACTAGCATTGAAACTCTGGGGATAAATTGTGCCATTATGAATGGTACAGTTGGAGAAAAACTCAGTACAATTGTGGCTATGCTCTTCTTTGATTGGTATGAAGAACTCGTGGAGACCTTTTCCTATGCAGAGGTTGACTCTTTTGCCGTAACCTTCTTGAAGGATGCGGATGGCTATGTTAAACTGACAGCATTTCTTGATGCAGCCGGTAGCGATAAAAGTGGAAAAAATCCAATTCAAATGAAGTTCTCCCATGCTTTGGTATCCAGAGCCAAGGACTATGGAGGGATTATTAAAAGTCACTATGAGGGCAATTCATACATATATTCCATAGCGATGAGAGATAATATGGAGGGAAATGATGTTTTATAGTCTTGAAACGATGAGTCCCATAATAATTTATCCAGTGCTTATCTTTGGATTGCAATCAATTATAGTTCAATCAGTGCTTCTGTTCCTGGATATCGCATCATTGCAATTTGAATACAAGCTCAGGGCTGTAGCTCTTGATATTTTGTCCACAATCACTCATGCTTTAATCCTTACAGTCATTATAACTGCTTGGTACCAAGGGAACCTTGGCATGCTTTCCGAATATAAGTCTTATTCTGAGCCCTTCGCAATTTTTGTTATTTGTTTTGCCATTACTGTTTTTGTATTAACCTTCAGACGAGGCGTAGTTTACTTAATAAGTGGTAGAAAACGTCTTATGCCCAATTCCGTAAAAGAGGCTATCGATACATTGCCCATCGGACTTGCATTTGGGAAGGAAGATGGCAGCTTACTTTTAGCGAACAAAAAAATATATGAGATTGGTTTTGACGTTATTGGCAGGGATTTGCAGGATCTTAGACTTTTTTGGCAGTTAATAAAGACCGGACAGGTAGCCCATGGATGGTCAACAAAAAATACCGGAGTGAATGAAATTCTGGTACGCAACGATAAAATAACATATCAGTTCTCAATCTCTCGCATAAGTCTGGAAGAATATGAGTATTATGAGATGGTTATCTTAGATGTTACTGAAATTGATAAAATAATAAGTGAGATTTCAGATGCAAACGAAAAGCTTGAGGCTGCAACAAAAGAGTTGAAGCAGATGAGTTTTAATGAGGAAATGCTTCGACAGGAGAAAGAGCTTCTTCGCTTAAAAAGCTTTTTCCATGATGAGCTCGGTCGTGATGTGACCATGATTTCAAGGTGCTTAGAGAGAGGTCAGAATACTGAAGACATTATTTTATTAGCACAGCTGATTTCCAGAGACTTGGAAAATATTAAGATTAGGAAGAAGCAAAACGCCAAGGATGCCCTTTCAACATTAAAAAAGCTTACCGGCAGTGTAGGCGTTAATTTAGAAATAAGAGGTGAGATTCCCTTTGACCTTCTTATTGGACAAATTATGGTGGATATAATCAGTGAAGCTGTTACTAATGCCGTAAGACATGGGAAGACCGATGAAGTTCTGGTGAATATTGAGGATAAAGGTGATTTTATTGTGATGGAGATAGAAAATGACGGTAACATGCCGGCACATAAAGATGGCGTTCCTGTAAGAGAAGGCGGAGGCATCAAGGGCATGAGAAATCGTGTAAAATCAATTGATGGCACCATGAGTATAGATGTGAGTGATAAATTTAAAATAAAATTCAGCTTCCCAAAGGTAAGCTGAATTAAAAAAAGAAAATGTATTAAATACTTGAACTATATTAAAATATAGCCTAGAGCAATATTACACCATTTAAGGAATTAATGCAATACAATTTTTTAATTGGTTTAAATATTGCTCTAGTTTATTTTTGGATTTAAGTATCCATTGGAAATAACATGAACCACAAGCTTGGCTGTACTGTTGAATCCCGTTTTGGAAAGAATATTGGAAATATAGGATTTTACAGAGCTTTCAGCCAGATTCAGACTATCGGCAATTTCTTTTCGTGACTGTCCTCCACACATTAAGAGGAGAATTTCCTGCTCTCTTTTAGTTAAGTCGAATAACTTTGAATCCATAGAAATTGGCTTTGCCATAGGATATGTGCTGTAGCCCTGAGATGTTCCCTTCAATATTGAAATCATTTCATTTAAATTAATATTCTTATATATGAAGCTATCGGCACCGGCTGCTTTAGAAAGCTCAATGAACCTTAACTCCATCATTCCGGTCATAATCACTACCTTAACCTCCGGCATATGAGTTTTTATATCCCTGGCAGCAGTAATTCCACTTTCATCGTTTTCTGTGCAGACATCCATAAGGATAATATCAGGTCTAACATCTCTGCATAATGCCAGCGCCTCTCCGGCATTTCCCGTATCGCCTACTATTGTAAATTCCGGATCTTCGCCGATGCTCTTAATGAGAGAATCTCTAACCATTTGTTGGTCTTCCACAATAACCAATTTTATTTTATCAGTCATATCTAACCTCCGCATATAATCTACAATATATCTTCAAGGTAGCATATTTTATTAAATTTAGCTACCGCCTTTTGTTTGAAATTATTAAGAAAATAATAGCCAAAAGTATATAGCTATACCCACTAAAGTATGTTACAATAAGCGAATTGGCTGTCTATTAAGTAAAAATAATGTGATGAAAGGATGAAAAAGGGAGTAGACATGAAACATTCTTTATTAGTAAAAATTCTGTCGGTATTCCTATCTATTGCGATTGTAATTACACTTATACCCGGTAATTTTGCAATTGCAGCAGACGGTTTAGAGACGGTTTCTGACAATGAAGAAATTAAAAATGCTGATATCCATCAGCAAGAAGACAATGAAAATGTTAAGAGCAATGTTGATGCGGAAGCGATTTCGATGCCGGTCAAGAATTCACAGATGTAAGTGACAATGGTGTAGCTGTTTTTGCTAAGGCTAAGGAAGGCATATTCCCCGCCGGAACAAAGATGGTTTTGAGGTCAGTTTCAAAGAAAAAAGCCATCAGGATTGCAGATAAATCTGTTAAGGATACTGTTGAAGATGCAATTGGTGTAGATATTAGCTTTATTGATGACAATGGAAATGAAATTGAGCCCAAGGATGGTCAACATGTGGATGTTTCTCTTTCATTAAATAAAGATTTAAAAGGAAGCAGCTTTAAAGTAATTCATCAGAAGGATAACGGCAAAACCGAGATTATTTCTTCCGATGCAAATTCTGCCGGAGCAAATTTTGCAACAGGCGCCTTTTCTATTTACATAATAGGCGGAGAGACTGCAATTGCAACCTATAATTTTTATGATACAGATAATAATAAAATCATAAGCACCCAGAGAGTTAAAAATGGAGACAACCTTGTAAAGCCTAAAACTCCATCTAAGCCTGGATTCAAGTTTACGGGATGGGCAACCGCCCCTTATGCACAAACTCCGGATTTTAAAGGTTTTGGTGTGCAGAATAATGTAGCAGAAGCCACAGTTTCTGTTTATCCTGTCTTCAAAGAAATCCATTATGTTTTCTTTATGGATAGTGTTGGAAAAGATGCTAACCCAAGCAGAATTATCTTCACTAAAGAGGGAATCCATGGAGCAGATCTATCTGTCAGTGATGTAGTAGTTCCTCTTGATTCAACAAAGAAGGTTATAAGCTGGCATAAAGACAGCAACTTGAGTGCGGAAAGCAAAGTAGATAAGGTTACATTGGATAGTGAAAATGTAACTATATATCCTAATATTAAAGAGGGTCATTACTTGACTTTTGATACCGGCGAAGGTGCAAGCTATCTTATGCCTCAGTTTGTTGTTGCCGGAGATAAAACACAGGAACCGAGTCCGCCAAAAAGATCGGGATATGATTTTCAGGGATGGTCAACGGATAAAAATGGAAGCGTTAATTATGACTTTAATGAAACCTTAAATATCGGAAAAACTATTTATGCCGTATGGAGGGCAAAGGAAAATACTAAGTACACTGTTGTAATATGGAAGCAGTCGGTAAATGATAAAAAAGAATTTAGCGATAATCAGAAAACCTATGATTATGCTGAATCCTTCGAGAGAACTGCCAATACAGGTGCTGATGTGGAACCCTCACATTCGGATCAGCACAAGGACTACATGGGATTTCACTATAACCCTAATAATTCCAAGGCGGTAACTGTTAGAGGTGACGGATCTACAATTCTCAATGTTTATTATGATAGGAATTTGTTGACATTGAATTTCTATCAATCTTTGAATGGAAATTGGGAGAAATGGAATACTATGGTTGGACTATATGGTCAGACCTTAGCTCAGAACAACTATGTTTGGCCGGAAACAAATGATTATTGGCAGGAGCTTAATTTAGAAACAGGGGCAGTAAGCAAAGGACTTACTTTCTTAGATGCTTTTTTGTTTGATGATCTGGATGCAATCGCTGCAAACTATCCCAAAGATACATTGAATATAGGGACTACCAGGAAAAATACCGGCATGTTTAACATTAGACATTATAAACAGACAGCGGATGGAAGCTATTCTGATGCTGCTGCTAATGAGACGAAGACGAATGGAGGTCGTTTCACATTTTCCGATAAATATAATGGGTTTACAATAAAGTCATATAAAATAGGTGATCAAGGTGAGCGTGTTGATACAACTGCCGGAGTTAGCGTAAAGTATCGCGATAATTTACATGTTTACTACGAACGAAATCGTTACAATTTAACCTTCTACAATCATGATTCTTATGATACGGAGCATGAAAAAAAGGTTCTATTTGAGGAGCAGCTCGATCAATATAATTATACTCCTGAGCGTCCTGCCAATCTGCCATCTGACTTTAAATTTGTCGGATGGTTTAAGGATAAGGCATTAACTAAGGAATTTGACTTTAAGACTGAAGTAATGCCGGCAGCCGGGCTGACAGTTTACACAAAATGGCAGGCGCCGATTTACAAGGGAAAAATTCATTTAACCATAGATGCAAATGGTGATACGAGACTTATTAAAATCCCATATGGCACTAATATTAACGAAAATTATATGCCGACAGTGAAGTCTCATGATGGAAAAATCATACAGTCCGGAACACCTGGTACAACAATTACCATTCCGGAAGGTAATGACTGGGCAGGCTGGTCAACTAAAACAGAGGATGGAAAGCTTATTAAGCACAATTTTGATAATCAAATTTATGATGATATTGAGCTATATCCTTACTATATTAATAAAATTAAGCATGATGTAAAATATGTTACTTCACCGGGCAGTGGAGCTGTTACGGATAAGAAGATATATGCAGAAGGTTCTTTTGCAGATGTACAGCCTTCATATTCTGTAGATGCACCTGAAGGTAAGGTTTTCTTATGCTGGAATGATAAAGAAGATCTTAGTGGAGAAGATTATTATCCGGAAGATAAAATAAAGGTAAGTTCAAGTTTAACTTTATACGCTAAATACGGTGATAAAGTTAAAAATACAAAGCTTACATATAAGTCAAACTATCCTGAAGCTTTGGCAGCCAATGCAGAAAAGCTGCAGGAAATAAATGGAACAACAGATTTGAGCAATAACAGTGTTTTCTCACTTTATTCTTTAGAAGCGGCAGGCTTTAACAATGCTGCTGTTTTAAATGAATACTATTTCGCCGGTTGGAAGGACTCTAATACCGGAAAGCTTTACAATCCCGATGATAAGGTTGATATTGACAATGCAACTGAGAATGTATTAGAAGCTCAGTGGGAAAAGAGAAGGGATTTAAAAATCATTATTACAGGTAAAAGGGCAGACGTAATGTATACCGGAAAAACCCAATCTGTTGAAGGTTATGAGGCTAAATTTGAGCTTGCCGGAGCAGCAATTTCAAATGTACCGGGTGTTGTATTAAATACGACACAGACAAAAGCAGAAGGCAAAAATGTAGGCACCTATAACCAGAACCTGACCAAAGAACAATTTACTGTAACCGGAAATGATGTTAGAAAGTATAAAATCACCCTTGAAGTTACAGATGGAAAGCTGACGATTAAGCCGGCTAAATTGATCGTTAATACAAAGGGTAGGACAGACATTTACAATGGCAAACCGCTTACCTGCGACGAAGGTGAAATTCTAGGACTTGTCAATGGAGAAAGGGCAGAATTAAAATGCACAGGATCTCAGACATATGATGCCAAAATCGAAATTACAACAGTCGGCGGTATCTTTACATATGATGGAAGGGAACACGGTGCGAAGGTGACAGTACCTGAATTGCCGGAAGGATATACCTTGAAGGTAGCAAGTTCAGATGCCAAGGCTATTGATGCTACAGGAGAATATGGCATTGAAGCTAAGTGTGATAATCTTGTGATTGAAAATGCCGCAGGTGAAGATGTAACTGATAACCTAAATATTAAGTTCGTTAATGGTAAAATTGTAATCAACCCGGCAGAACTGTTAATTGAAACTCCGGATGCAAAGAAAATATATGATGGAAAACCTCTTACAAAAGAGTCAAATTACAAATTGCTTGAAAAGGTCGGAGCCCTTACGATAGAAAAGAAAAACACAGTTAATACAGGGGATAATAACCCCTTTGCAGCATTTGTAAAGCTGCTGTTAATATCAGTAATAGGCTTACTGGGTACGCTATATCTTAAAAAACGCTAACAGAAGAATTAAAAATATGCTCATAAAGTGTTTACAAAGTGAATATTTGATGATGCAGTTAATTATACAAATAACATCATACAACAAAGCAAAATTGTAAACGCACAGGAGATAAAAGATGAAAAATATTTTTGAAAAGACAAAGACATTCATAAAGGAAAACAAAGCTAAAACGGCAATTACATTAGCATGTGCCATATTGCTTGTTCCTTTGTTAGTCTATGGGATAATCAAAACAATTCCTGAAGATACTGCTTCAACAGCAAATTCCGGAAAAGAAGTTACTGCGGTAGCCGATGTTAAGACAGATAAGAAGAAAGAAACTTCACAGTCTGACTCAAGCACTACATCGACAGTAAATAAGTTGAGTTCGAAGGATTCGGCTGCTAAGACACCAAGTAAATCAAACACAAGCTCGAATTCAAGCTCAAGTTCTTCTAGCACAACTGCTCCAAAGAAGAAGGAATGGGTAGTTGATAGAAAGGCGTATGATGAAACAAAAAGTGTGCCTGTGTACGAAGATGTAGATGTGTATAATTTGTACGCTACTAACAGAGAGACAGGAGTAGAAGAATTGCTTGGTAAGTATTATACATACGCTGATACATTTGCTGCTATGGAAGCTATAGATAACAACAAATACGTAAATGTCGCGTATGAATTAAATTACGAAACAAAACTTGTTAGAACTGACACACAAGTAATTCATCATCCGGAAGAAGGACACTGGGAATACAAGTAAATAAACATAGATACTAAGAGCGCATTGCGATTAAGCTTTGCGCTCTATTTTTATGCAAGAAAGGAAAATAAATGAAAACAAAAGCAAAAAGTAGACTACTTGCTCTGGTTATGGCTTTTGCGATGGTCGTTGGTCCATTTATGAGTGTTGCAAACGCCATGGAAAACGAACAAGCAAGACCATTGCTTTTAGAAGACCAAGTCGAAGTCAAAATAGAAAAGGCAGAAAATGGTTCTGTTAAATTCTGCAAAGACGGCAAGACTATTGAAGACACGAGTCTAATGGTCGACAAAGGTGAGAAAGTAGTCTTAGAAGTAAAAGCAAACGAAGATTACGAGCTTGAAAAATTAGAGTCTAAGACTGCAGACGAAACAGAAAAGCTCGAAGTAAAAGACGACAAGATTGAGTTAACTATTTTAGAAGATATTGTTATTAGCTCAAAATTCAAGGCTGTCAAAGTCGAAGAAGAGCAGAAGACAGAACAACGCAAGACTACTGACAACAAGCAAGAAACACAACCTGTCAAAGAAGAAAAAAAGTTGAAGAAAACAAGAGCGAAGCAAAAGAAGATGCTAAAGCAGCAGTTAATTTGATGCCTTCGAAATCAGAAGAAGAGCAAGCCACAACTACAGTAGAGCAGTACTTAAAGTCAAATGTAAACTCTCAGTATGCGAATGTAAAGTCTTTTAAGATTGCGGGCTCTATGACTATTGCTCCTACTATGGCAACAGCAGACACTACATCGTTAGACGATTTATGGGCAGAACAAAACATAGATAAGTTCAAGAGTGCAGGTTATTCTACTGTAGCATTATATGATGTTGACAAAGACTCTGCTTACTATGTTGCGTACGTGCAGTCAGACATCACAGATGCTAAGTTAGTTCAAGCTTTAGCAGCAAAGAACAACACGAACGCTGAACTTAGAAAAGATGTTATTTACGAAAATGGAATAGCGTATGTCCCAAAGAAATATGACCCTAACAACGACACAAGAATGCAGTTGCTTTATGCTACTTCAGACAATTCTGAAGCTAAGACAGAAGTAACAGTTAAAAACAATAATGTTGAAGGTGACTTTATAGAAAATCTTATTGTCACATCAAAGCTTGATAGTAATTTTGTTAAGTTTAATATTACAAAAGGTAATACAGAATTAGATTATTACGACATTAAGTCTTTGAAGATTAACGGCAAAGAAGAAGTAAATAATCTAAGCTTTTGGGCTATCAATGACTCTACTATTATCATAAATGGCGTACCGGCTTCAATCAATAAAGTAGAAATTGAACTAGCGAAAGAAACTATCTTAATAAAAGCAGGTGCTCCAGCGTGGTATACTTCACCCGTTATGACACTCCCAGGTACTTGGGAATTTGGTCATGAGCCACGAGTAAATGAAGTTATTAAGATATTTAATACTCATAATACATACTACGGCAACAGCCAAGGTGGAAGAACAGGTTACACGTACGGCGCGTCAACTCACTGGATGAATGCAGGTACTGTGCATACAGCGATAGCACACGTAGCGTTAGGTTGGAAGGATGCTCCCCTTGATGACCTAGACAGATTTACTATAGCGTCTTTAAGAACTACTACTATCCCAGCTCAGACTGTAGGCGATATCAAGATACCATCAATCCCTGAATTTTCAATGGTTTGTTCTCACATTGGTGTAAATGCAAACTTAGACTATCAATCAGGCTATAATAATGGAGCTAAATCTGACCCTGGTCTTAGAGTAAGAATTATCGCTAAGTATGGGAACAAGCTTTTATGCGCTTTCGTATCACCAACTGCTATGACACAAGCGGGTGCGGGTTTGTTTATGATTCAATATCAGTCTGGTGGTAAAGCATACGTCCAAAAGACTTCTGCCAATCCTGACGCAGAAGCTTTAACTAAGTTATGCCCACTTTACACTTTAGCTGGTGCTAAGTACACATTCTATAAAGACAAAGAATGCAAAACTTCTATAGTGACAGTTACAACTGATAAAGCTGGCAAGAGCAACACAATCAAAGTCGCTTCTGGAACATATTATGTAAAAGAAACCAAAGCGCCATTTGGTTATTTGTTAGACAAAAAAGTACACGAAGTTACAGTAAAAAGTGGTCAAACCGTAAAAGTAGCTGTTAAAGACAGACCTATGCTTGACCCGATAAGAGCTGTTGTACAAAAAACAGTTGAAGAAGGCGCTGATAAGAACTTGTCCGTAAAAGGTGCTGAATTTGAATTTAAGTACTATCCTACTCTCGGAGATATCACAAAATCTGAAGCTATAAGGACTTGGAATTTTGCCGCTGATGACAACGGTTTTGTAAGATACGACGATAGAAATAAGATTTCAGGTGACGAATTATTCAAATACAAAGACGCACCTATAGGCATAATTGGTACTTATACTATCAAAGAAACAAAGGCTCCAAAGGGTCTTGCATTAGATGAAAGAACAATTTATGTAAGAATCGCACCTAATGCTAAAGGCACTCGCACTATTAGAACATTCAGTGAAAGTGCAACATTTACAAATCCAGTTGAAATAAAAGATGGTGAAGCTCTATTCGATCATATAGAAAAAACACAAAAAGTAAATCTTCACCTGCAGAAAGTAGACGCTGAAACAAAACAGTCGGTACCGCAAGGATATGGCACGTTAGAAGGTGCAATTTACTCTGTATTCAGATTTGACCCTCTTGCGGCAGAAGACGAATTTGTAGCAGATATTGTTACAGACGCAGCCGGTAAAGCAGTATAAAAAAATACCAGCCTTTAGCTAAAAGCAGAAAATTTAATGTGTTATCTACCATAACCATAAGTATATTCCTACACCACCTTTTAACAATAATTTTCCCTAAAATACTGTACAAAAGTCTGTATTTTTATTCAACTAAAGTAATTATAATATGAATAACAGATGTGGTACTCGGATGTATCAACTAGCGTTATAATTACACTTTATATGAAGGGAGTTTAAAAAAATGAAGCTTAAGACTAAATTCAGAGAACGTATATGGGCATATGTTCTTGCAGTTACATTAGTAATTGGGAATTTTGGATTTGCAATGAATCCGTTATCCTCTTATGCTCTTGAAAATGAATCCGGCATTGATAGTGAAGAAACTACAATAGCCAAGGATGATACAGATTTATCATTAAAGGATGATACGGAGGTGATTGACGAGAATCAAGCTATAAATAATTTTGCAGATGAGGATACAAAAGAGCAAATAACAGATTCTCCTGCCAATGGGCAATATGAAGAAGATGAGCCTCTTAATGTTGAAGAAAATCCCGACAATCTGTCCGGGCCTGTAAAGGCGGATGGAACCATTAATTTAGGGAAAATACAGGGTGAAGTTATAGAGAGCAAGCCGGTTTCAAGAGGTCTACGAGGTTTAATGAGAACATCTTCGGCAGATATGTGGATACAAACTTTGATTGGCCCTGATGCATTGGAAAGTGGTGCATTGGCTGAGCCCGGTTCAGTTAAAGCATATAAACCGATTATTGAAGAAGATCCAACCGTTGCAAACAAATGGAATGTTAAGATGCTTGTAGCTGCAAGAGATTCCATTAAGACATCCAGGATAGTACTTGTGATGGATGTATCTACCAGCATGACTTATAATGATAGGATTGTAAAAGCAAAAGAAGCAGCTCATGCCTTTGTAAATAAAGTTCTTACAGAGTCAAGTGCTACCCAAATTGCTTTAGTAACCTTTGGTAAGGATACTAGGACTTTGCAGGGATTTACCAACAATAAGGGCGAATTAAATGCAGCCATTGATTCTATTGATATAAAATCAAACACAGGCACTTTTACACAGGCAGGTATTAAGCACGCCCAAGGACTACTGGACAGTGTTTCGGCAGATAAGGAATATATGGTGCTATTATCTGATGGAGAACCTACATACAGCTATGGACTGGATAACCCGGATAATTATTTAATGGCAGGAGGTCCCGGGAAATATGACAATGAAAAACAAACTTCAGACAATATATCAAAAGGGCATTTTAGATATGGTTCATCCGTTGGAACCGGCAGTTCTATGTGGTATGAATATGCTGCTGAGGGATGGTGGCCAAAAGTACATAAGTACTATAATCATGGACATTCTGCAATAGCGGAGTCAAATTATGCCAAGGATGATGGAACAAGAATCTTTTCTGTTGGGCTACAAACTGTTCCTATAGGAACTGATACTCTGAAGAAAATTGCATCTACAGCCGGTGATTTCACAGAGGTTACTGATGTAAACCAGCTGACGCCTGTTTTTAACAGCATTGCAGGACAGATTTTAAAAACTGTAAATGAAGCCGGTGTAAATATAAATTTCAGAGACGGTTTCCAGTTGCCTGCAGATTTTGACATTGCGACAGCAAAACATTCACCGGGTTCAACCTTCTCTGTTGAAGATGGTAAACCTAAATGGGTTATGCCGACAGTAGGCACAGTTTATGACGATCAAGATCCTCAGTATAAGGGGGTTAAATATGAATATGTAGAATATACGATAACTATAAACGACAATATTTTGAAAAATCCATCCCCTGAAAATGGAATTAACCCTCTAGGCAACATAGAGATGAAATATAAGAACAGTGAAGGCATACCTACAACTACATCATTCCCTGACAATGCAGTTACCCCTAAGCTATTTGTTTTACACAAGGAAGTAACGGATAATGTCGGCGGATCAGCTACAGATTCTGATAAACGTGAGTTTAACTTTAAAGTTGTGGAAGACGGTCAAGGCGATGTTCATGAGATTATTGCTTTAAGACCCGGCGAGTCAAAAATTATTAACAACCCTAAAAAGGGTGCCACATATAGGATATATGAATGGAAAACAGCACAGGTATATGATGAAAGTAATGCTAATCCGTTGGAATTTACAGTAACAGACTACTATAATAAATTTGATGTTTCAGTTACCGGAGATAACCCGGTGATTGAAAATACTTCACCACAGGGCGGACTTGGAAAGGCTGTTTTAGAAGAAATACCAAACGGCACAGATGGAAAGCGTGTAGATTTAACTTTCACTAACTGGGAAGAGACGGAAGCAAGGGCAGTAGTCAGCATACGTAAAAATGTAAACTCAAATGCATCTATTGCAAATCCGAATCCGGATAAAGAGTTTAATATTACCCTATTAAGAGCTGCAGGTATACTACCCGGACATGAAAATGAACATAACTGGACAGAAGCTGTAAAAGCCGGTGAGACTAATACAATACCTCACAAAATGGGATTTACAACTTATACTGTAACCGAGGATTTGGATGATGCGAAGCCTTTCGTGCCTAAAGCCGGAGAGCAGGGCAAGCAGGTAAGGGTCACCTTGTATGAGGTTGTAGCAGGATTACAGAATGGCAATACGACAGGTCAAATTATTGACTTTACCAATGTGATTGATCCTGAAGCAAAAAAAGAAATTAAGGCGACAAAGAAATGGCAAGGCGAGATAGAAGGCGAAACGGCAAGACCGGATGTATATTTCCAATTGTATAGAAGTACTGCAACAGCTGACACGGAAACTGTTGGAGGACCTGTGAAAGTTGTAAATGATAAAGTCAACTTTGGCTTACAACCTTACTTCAACGAACAAGGTGAGGAATATAAATATTTTGTAAAAGAAGTAAATGAAGCGGGTATTCCAAGTGTCCCTGATAATTATAGTAAGGATGAAACAGGTTTGGAGGTGTTCAATACAGTCGCTCCTGTAAATGCTAACATTAAAATCAAAAAGATTTTTGATAATATAGTTACACAAGACCCGGATGTAGATAGAAATATTGAAGGTATAGTTCCAACAGCAGCACTGGCCAGAGCAGTTAGAGGCGCTTTGATATTTA
The DNA here is from genome assembly GCA_900112915.1 of Peptostreptococcaceae bacterium pGA-8. GTDB lineage: Bacteria > Bacillota > Clostridia > Peptostreptococcales > Anaerovoracaceae > S5-A14a. The sequence goes on from FONK01000005.1 coordinate 65,882, forward strand.
CTGTAAGAGTAACAAATCCATATGGAATTACAACTGATATTATTTTACCGGCAGGCGGACCGGAGAAGATTTATATTGCAAAGTATAAAGGCTCATATACTGTTGAAGAGTTAGGTGCTACAGACTATGAAGTTACTTTTGAAGGTGCAACTAAGCTGGAAGGAAGCGCTGCTAAAGCGGAATTTACTGTTACAGATGGCACCGAACAAACAATAGTTGTTAAAAATAAGGCGAATGCTCCAACTCTAAAGAAAGACATCACAATCAAAAAGACTTGGGATGGCGGAACCGACAATCTTCCTGCATCAATTCAAGTTCAATTAACCGGTAAAGCTGATAATGCTGAAAACTATGAAAATACTGTAACAATTACAAAGAATCCTGAAGATAAGTGGGAAAATACTGTAATAGTTCCTACTCATGCTGCCAATGGACAAGAGTATGTATATACCATAAAAGAAGTTGGCGAAAGAGATGGCAAAATTAATCTTGCAAACAAAGATTATAGTGTTACTTATGATCAAGCTAATTTTGCAGTTACAAATACCTATGTACAGCCGGAAACAGATAATCTAGTTGCGACAAAGGTTTGGATAAACGGGCCGGAGCAGAAACCGGAGGTTAAGTTTGAGCTTTGGAGAAGTGGTGGCGATGCTCTAAACGGCAAGCTGGTGAAAGAAGGTCAGGCTCTAACAAATAATGCGCTTGACTTTGGAAAACAGCCGGCAACAGATAAGAGTGGAGCAGCATACAGCTACTTCGTAAAAGAAGTTGGCGAGGAAAATGGAAAAGTTACATTTGGAAATCTTGATTATGCCGTTACCTATGGTAATGATGGATTGACAGTAACCAACACCTATGTAATTCCTAAAGGTTCATTTGAAGCAAAGAAAATTTGGAAGGATGTAGGAGAGAACATTACAAAGCCGGAGATTATATTTACTCTCTATAGAGCTATCGGCACAGCAGACCCTGTAGCTGTTCCAGGAGCTGAACAAAAGGAACCTCAGGCTGACGGTATTGCTAAGTGGGATGATCTTGAGCTTACAGATAACAAGGGCATAGAATATAAGTTCTCTGTTAAGGAAACCTTCAAAAAAGATGAGCTGACAAACGCAAATTGGAAGCCGGGACAATTTATACACGATAAGAATGCAGTTGTTAACCAGCTAATTGATTTATCTGATGAGGGTGGAAAGATAACTGTAAAAATGGACAAAATTACTAAGGCTGCAACAGTCAGAAGTGCATTTAAATTAAGAAAGGCACCATCGCCTAAAATTAAGTTTAAAGTTAAAGTAACAGGTCCTTATGGCTATAAAGAAACCTTTGAACTTGCACCAAATGAAGAGAAAACATTAGAGGGATTATACTTTGGAGAATACACTGTTGAAGAAACGGATACTCACGGTTATACGCCAAGCTATAGTCCGGCAGGAACATTAAGGATTAATCCTGATGATCCGGAAAAAGAAGTTACAATTAGCAATACCAGCGGTGGCGACGGCACTGTAGTTAATAAAACTGTTACAAAAATTTGGGAAGGCGGAAACAAGCCTGAAACTGTTATTGAACTTTGGAGAAGGGTTATACTGGAAGAAGAACGTGCAGTGCTTGATGCAGGAGCTACAGATGAAAAAGTTGGAGAATTTACTGCCGATGATAGAACCACTGAGTATGAATTTAAGAATTTGGCTAAGCATGATGAAAACGGTAGAGAATATCAATATTATGCAAGGGAACCTAAGGTGCCTGAAAATTATAAAGCGGAAGCTATTGATGATTTAACTATAAAGAACGTTTATGTAATTCCAACCGGAGAAGTAAAGGCTACCAAGAAATGGATTAATGCTAAAGGCGATAAACCGACTATTTGGTTCAGGTTATTTAGACAGATTCAAGGCAGCGATGTTGAAGCGGTACCTGAAGCTGGTTTATTCAAGCTTGAAAATGGTGAGAATTATGCAACCTGGAAGGATGTAGAAAAGACAGATTACAATGGTGAAGAATATATCTTCAGTGTAAAAGAAGTAAATCAGGCCGGCGAAGATTTTACACCGGAAGGATTTACTAAGGTAGAAAATGGTCTTGAGGTTACTAATACTGCAAAGCCGCTTCCTGAAAAAGATAAGGCTGCAAAAACAGGTGATAATAACACTCACGGAATGTACCCTCTAATTGGACTGATGGCAGCCGGTGGATTAATTCTAATAAGAAGAAAAAAAGAAAAATAGAAAAGCAGGATACTTTATTACATAGATAACACAACTGAAAAGGAGGTCGGAATTTCCGACCTCCTGATTTCTATTTAAACACACATTCATTCTGAAAGTTTTAAGGTTACATTGCCAGAGCCTCACCAATTCTTCTGCAGTCCGCCAAGGCTGAATCATCAGGAGCTTCGTTGCAGATTACAAATTGGCAAGCGACATTTAATCCTGCAGCCTTTGCATCCTCATCCCAATTTCTCATCCATTCACCGTCGCCCCAACCATATGAACCGAACAATGCAATTGGAGTACCACCTAAAACTGAAACACAAGAATCCCATAATGGCTGGAAAACTTCTTCTTCCAATACTTCAGAACCCATCGACGGGCATCCGAATGCAACTGCATCAAAATCCTTAATCATATCAGCTGAAAAGCTTCCTGCATCGAACAGCTTGCCATCAGCACCGGCACCTTCCAACACAGCCTGTGCCATAGCTTCAGTATTACCTGTACCGCTCCAATAAACTACTGCTACCTTTTTCATTCTTAAGTCCTCCTGAAAAAATAAAATTAATATATATTAACGGCAAGCCTTGAAATCGGCGTGCCAGCCGACAGCCTTTCGCAATAAAGCTTAGTGCACTTCTTATGCTTTGCAAAGGTACACCGGGCTGTGCAGACATCACTATAAACCTTCCACGTTCCCGTAAGCAGAGAGTTCTTACCCTTATTATCTAAAAAACCGATGATATCCTCAAAGGGGTAACCGAGAAAAATCCCAATTTCATGGGGAAAATCATCCTTCCTTGAAGCAACAAGTCTACGCCTGAGGGCGTTAATCAATGCGCCTATGGTAAATTTCTTATATCCACATTTACTCAAAAAAGCCGTGACCCTGGGGTCCTTCAAGCTTGTCAAAAGTTTGTGGGGCCTGTATACATATATGAGAGCCATGCTGCCTGAAACACGAAGAAGCACGGCATAAATTCCTTTGCCGTTAAGTTGACTGTTTAAATGTGAAATATCTTCATATAATTGCTCTATAGAGCTAAAGCTGCAATTTACAATATTGCCGACCTTGAAGCCTGCTAAGGTTGGGGAACAATGTCTAACCAGTTGAAATTCAGACATATCACGCCTCTACAACATGCTCTTCAAGGATATTTTTGAGTGCGGACATAGAGCTGGAATGACATCGTGCAACCTTTAAGCTGGAGCATTTAGCTTCAGTTAAGGCTACTTTGACCATTTTATGGGATACTGTATTTGTGAACAAAACAAGCAAATCTGCGTTGCCAATGCGATTTTTAAGGCTGCCGCCCATTTGAGTGAACACCTTTGCATCACAATTATATTTTTTACACAAGTTTTTGTATTTACATACCATACAGTCATTTCCACCGATTATTACAATGCTCATATAACCGCCATCCTTCCAAATTTATTTACTAATTAGCATATGCTAACAAAACGATAATAAAATATGTTAGCCTCAGCTAACATACGAATATGATACAACACTGATATATATATGTCAATAGTTAAATATGAAAAAATTTGCCATTTATATAGTAATATTAAAACCTTCATATGGGGAAATATTCTTCGGCAACTTTATTTAAAATATGTTGAATGTGCAGAGCTGAAGGGCTATAATGAAGTTACTACATACTAGCTTATAAGCAAGTAGAGTATATTTAAAAAGGAGGCTTTCGGAAAATGGAAAGCAAGCAATTAACTTTTAGGGGTATGGTGATCGGCATAATCGGTTCTGTCATTATTACATGCAGTTCCATGTTTATCGCACTGAAACTAAGCTCCCTGCCATGGCCGATTATGTTTGTGGCATTATTTTCAATGGTTTGTTTAAAAGCCCTTGGAAACACCAACTTGAATGAAATCAATGTTACTCACACAGCAATGTCTGCCGGAGCAATGGTAGCCGGAGGAATGGCATTTACAATTCCGGGCATTTATATTTTAAATCCCAATGCTGATATTTCAATTTGGCAGCTACTTATAATAGCTCTGGGGGGAACTGTTTTAGGACTGATTTTTACTGCACTGATAAGGAAATATTTTATTGAAACTGAGGAATTACCCTATGCCATGGGACAAGCTGCTGCAGAGCTTCTTGTTATAGGCGATCAAGGCGGGAAGAGAGCAGGTCTTTTGTTCTCCTCCTTTGGCGTTGCAGGTATATTTGCATTACTTCGCGATTGGTTTATGAAAATACCGGCAACCTGGTTTTCAAAATCGATGATGAAGTATGGCTCTATTGGAGGCTTTTATATTTCTCCGATGCTGGTTGCAATTGGATATATTGTAGGCCCTTTATACATTGGAGTTTGGTTCCTCGGAGCGGTAATTGGAGATGTCGGCATACTGATAGGGGGACAGAGTGCCGGATTATGGGATATGCAGCAGGCAAATGACATCAAACAATCTCTTGGACTGGGAATGATGGTAGGTACAGGAGTTGGAATACTTATTAAGGGAATTTTACCTAAGGCTAAGCAGATTTTCGGTTCGATGTTTTCAAAAGAACAGTTAGGTGATTCCGTTATATCAATGCGCTGGGCACCTATTGTGATGGCAGCTTTAGCATTGGTGTTCACAACTGTTTGCAAAATGGGCATAACAGCATCGATAATCGTTATTATCGGAGCTTGGCTTACAACAGCAATGTCCTCTCAATGTGTAGGTCAATCGGGAATAAATCCGATGGAGATATTTGGAATAATTGTATTGCTGGCGGCAAGGGCTGTGACAAATATTAACCCGGAGGCTGCGTTGTTTGTAGCTGCCATAGTTGCAGTTGCCTCAGGACTAACCGGTGATGTAATGAATGACTTTAAGGCAGGCTATATGCTTAAATCCAATCCACGGGCACAATGGATAGGGGAAGTTATCGGAGGAATTACCGGTGCAGTAGTGTCAGTTGTAGTATTGGCGTTGATGATTAAGGCTTATGGAGGTAATTCCTTTAATGATGGTACCTTTGCGGCAGCTCAATCACATGCCGTAGCAGCCATGATTGCAGGAATTTCAAATATGCCGGTATTTTGGGGCGGTTTAATTATAGCGGCAGGACTATATTGTCTGAACCTACCTGTAATGACTCTGGGTCTTGGTATATATTTGCCGTTTTATCTTTCAGCAACTGCATTTATTGGAGGTGCTTTGAGATTTGTCGCTGAGAAATTTTTCCCGGGCTTTGAGAAGGAAAGCAAGGGGCAGATTATAGCTTCCGGAGTTTTAGGTGGAGAAGGTGTAGTTGGTGTAGTTATTGCCTTAATCATTGCCGGAAAATCATTGCTTTAAGAAAGGAAGGCTATGGAAACCAATATTAATAATGCCATTTCGATTAACTCTATTGAGGGATTTAAAATAGGCTCTGCCGAGGACGGACTTGGCGGAACCGGTGTTACTGCTATAATATCTGAAAATGGTGCTGTTGCAGGAGTAGATGTTCGTGGCGGCGGTCCGGCTACTCGTGAAACTGACTTACTTAAACCTGAGAATATGGTTCAGGAAATCCATGCCGTTGTTTTGTCCGGAGGAAGTGCTTACGGTTTAGAAAGCTCTTCCGGAGTAATGGAATATCTTGAAAATCATGGTATCGGATTTGATGTAGGTGTATGCAAGGTTCCTATTGTGTGTGGAGCATCTTTATTCGACCTTCATGTGGCTGATCATAAGGCCAGACCCAATAAGGAAATGGGAAAGCTGGCTGCTGAAAATGCTTTTAAAGCAGATAAAAGTTTTAAGTCAGGAAATTATGGTGCCGGAACAGGTGCAACAATTGGTAAATATAAAGGTCCGGACCGTATGATGAAAAGTGGAATTGGAGCATCCGCCGTTGAAATTGAAGGCTTAAAAATAGGTGCAATTTCTGCTGTAAATGCTCTGGGCGATGTTTTTGACCTTCAGGGTGTCCAGATAGCCGGACTTTTAAACCGTGACAAAACAGGTCTTTCTTCAACATATGATGAGATGACCGGGGACATGGCGAAAAGCGTGAATGTATTTACAGGAAACACGACCATAAGTTGCATAATTACCAATGCAAAGTTAACTAAAGCTCAATGCACGAAGCTGGCATCAATTGCTCATGATGGTTATGCCAGAGCTATTAAGCCGGTTCATACAACTGCTGATGGGGATACTATTTTTGTTCTTGCTGCCGGTGAGGTTGAGGTCAATTTCGATGCGCTGGCAGCTGCAGCAACTGACCAAATTCACAGAGCAATTATCGATGGGGTGATTTCAAGTGAAGATGCCTATGGTGTCATATCTGCCAAATCCTTAATTTGAAAATTAGTGAAATAGTCCTTGTTTACAGATTGCTTTAAACAAGGTATAATAATATAAACATTAATTAGTTAGAGGATAATATATGTATGCAGTTTTTATGACTCTGCTACTTTCCATGACACCTATATTAGAGCTTAGAGCTGCGATTCCTGCAGGTGTTGCAGGTGGTCTGTCAATATGGACAACTCTGATAATCGCTATTATAGGAAATTTTCTGCCGGTGCCGGTGATTCTTTTGTTCGTACGTAAGGTCTTCGACATTATGCGTGAGAAGAATGAAAAGCTCAATCGGTTTGTTCTGCGTATGGAGGCAAAGGCAAAGGAAAAGCAGTCTGCTATTGATAAATATGAGTGGTGGGGTCTTGTTTTACTGGTGGCGATTCCGCTACCCGGGACAGGAGCATGGACAGGAGCTTTAGTGGCTGCCATGCTTGATATGAGACTTCAAAGAGCACTTCCGGCAATCCTACTTGGAATTATTATTGCAGGAGTGGCGGTTTCTTACTTAACTTATGGAGCTAAGGTTCTGATAGGAGCTTAGCCGAAAGAAAAAGGAGAATAAAGATGGGATTTCTTGAATCATTGTCATTGATGACAATCATATGGGTTGTAGCAATTATAGTGTTTATATTAATTGAGGCGGCGACTTTGGGACTGACTACAATCTGGTTTGCAGGAGGGGCGTTGGCAGCATTGATAACTGCTTGCCTGGGCGGTTCCGTATTGCTACAGATAGCAGTGTTTCTAATTGTAACTTGTATTCTTTTGGTATTCACCAGAAAAATCTTTGTTGAAAAATTAAAGATGGGTACAGAAAAAACCAATATTGATGCCTTGGTCGGTAAGAAGGCTATTGTTACTGCTACTATTAAGCCTTTTGAACCGGGAGTTATTACTGTAGGAGCTCAGCCATGGACCGCTATTGCACTGGAAGACAGTATTGTAATAGAAAATGGAACAGAGGTTGAAATAGTTGAGATTCAAGGAGTTAAGGCTGTAGTAAAGCCGATTTTATAGTGACTCTTAGAATATATTTTTTAAAGTGAAGGCCGCTTTGGCAGAAAGGACATTTTTATGGGAGATGTTTTGTCGTTTGTAATTACAGTTATTATAGTTTTAATAATTGTAGGACTGATTGTAACTAACATTAGGATTGTGCCACAGGCAAGGGCTTATGTAATTGAGAGACTGGGCGCTTATAGAGGTACATGGCAGGTAGGGCTTCATTTTAAGCTGCCTCTTGTTGACAGAATTGCAAGGAAGGTATCGCTTAAAGAGAAAGTAATTGATTTTCAGCCTCAGCCGGTTATTACCAAGGATAATGTAACTATGGAAATTGATACTGTAGTATATTTTCAGATTACAGATCCGAAGCTTTACACCTATGGTGTGGAATCACCAATGCAGGCTATTGAAAATCTAACAGCTACAACTCTGAGAAATATTATCGGTGAGCTGGAGCTGGATGAATCTTTAACTTCAAGAGAACATATAAACACAAAAATTAGATTAGTTCTTGATGAAGCAACCGACCCGTGGGGAATTAAGATAAACCGTGTAGAGGTTAAGAATATTACACCTCCTCGTGACATTCAGGTTGCCATGGAAAAACAGATGCGTGCAGAGCGTGAAAGAAGAGAAAGCATTCTTCGTGCAGAAGGTGAAAAGAAATCAGCAATTCTAATTGCAGAGGGTAATAAGGAAGCAATGATTTTGGAAGCTGAAGCAAACAAGCAATCTGCAATCAAGCAGGCTGAAGGTCAGGCTGAAGGTCAGGCTGAAGCTATAAGAATGGTTCAGCAGGCTACTGCAGATGGTATCAAAATGCTGGTTGAATCACAGCCGAATAAAGAAGTTATTGCTCTCAAGTCACTTACAACCTTAGAGAAGGCTGCTGACGGACAGGCTACTAAGATTATTATTCCTTCAGAAATTGCCGGCGTAGCAGGATTAGCATCATCATTGAAAGAGGTTATAAAAGAATAATTCAGATGTAAAAAATATACCGACTCCAAAGACTTGTGTAAGTCTCAAGGGGTCGGTATTTTCATCCTATAAGATATAATTCAAAGGCAAAGATTAAATGTTAAAGGTTCTGAATCTTTCCTTTGTATCATCTTCCTCAAATTCGTAGTCGTTACCGGGTAGGATTGCATTGGCGAAAATGCCGACTATGGCAGCGATTGCGAGTCCTGAAAGGTTAATCGCAGCACCAAATAGCTTAAAGGATATTCCTCCTGTGCTTGTAAAGCCCAGAGCACATACCAGGATCAGAGCAGCTATAATGGTGTTTCTGGACTTAGTAAAGTCAACCTGATTTTCTACGACATTTCTAATCCCTATAGCAGAAATCATACCGTAAAGTATCAGTGAAACTCCACCTATGGTGCCTCCCGGAACCGAACTGATTATGTAGCCGATCTGAGGGAAGAAAGATATTGCTATTGCAAAGCAAGCGGCAATTCTAATAACTCTTGGATCGTAAACCTTGGTTAATGCTAAAACGCCGGTATTTTCACCATAGGTAGTATTTGCAGGACCGCCAAAGGCAGCTGACAGACAGGTAGCAAGACCATCTCCCAGCAGGGTTCTATGAAGTCCGGGCTTTGAGATGTAGTTTGATCCGGTGGTAGCACCGATGGCTGAAATATCACCGATATGCTCCATCATAGTTGCCAGAGCAATAGGCATTATTGTGATAATAGCACTCACATCGAATTTCATCAGGGTTATTTGTGGCGTAGCTAAAACAGCCTTTGTTCCTATAGAAGACAGGTCTACCTCACCCATGGCAATTGCAGCAATATATGATGCGACAACTCCGAGAATAATAGGAATTATTTTCAGCATCCCACGACCCCAGATATTAAATACGATGATTGTTACCATAGCTACAAGTGCTAAAATCCAATTAGTTTGGCAATTAGCAATAGCTGTAGGAGCTAAAATAAGTCCGATAGAAATAATAATCGGTCCGGTAACAACCGGCGGAAAGAAGCGCATTACTCTTTTTGCACCAAACCCTTTTATAAAGCCGGAAAGAATTACATAAACTACACCGGCACAGAATACGCCGCCACCGGCATAGGGCAGCATTTCATGATTAGGAGCTCCGTCAATTAGGGGTGCCACTGCAGCATAGCCTCCCAGAAAAGCAAAGGATGACCCTAAAAATGCCGGAACCTTTCCTTTAGTGAGCAAGTGGAAAAGCAGTGTGCCAAGACCCGCCATTAACAATGTGGTGGAAACGTCAAGTCCGGTAAGGATAGGTACCAAAACAGTTGCACCAAACATTGCGAAGGTGTGTTGAAGGCCTAAAACCAACATCTTGGGATATCCAAGGGTTGATGCGTCGTAAATAGGCGCGTGATTATCTTTCATCATGTCCCTCCATATATTATGTTATTATATTATTTTCTCGAAAAATAATATAATAATTGTGGACTTGTGTCAATGAAAACTATATAATGAGTGAATGGATAAAATTATACATTGGGAGGATTAGTTTGGCGGATTTAGCGTTGTATCTTGGAATAGCTTTATTGGGCTACATAATTGGAAGCAAAATCAACATATCACATAAGGTTTTAGCATTGACCGGCAAATTTCAAACTGCCGCAATTGCAGTTCTTGTATTGGCGATGGGTTTAAGGATGGGAGCAAATCAAGAGGTTATAAAGAATATTGGCTCCATTGGCTTTTACGCCCTGGTAATGACTGTATTTGTACTTATATTTTCAGTAGCAGCCCTTTATATTGTTCGCCGATTAATGGGCTTTGATAGATACGGCATGCTCGGTGAAGGTGAGGTCCGTGATTATTCTTCATCAAATAATGAGGGAAGTGCCGGTATTAATAAAATGACCGTAATTATTGTAATTGCAGTTATGTGTGGAATGGTAGCAGGGTACTTATTATTGAAATTTTACATTGAAGATTTTAATTCATATGATCATATTATGGGGACGATCATTAAGGTGGGACTTTGTGTTTTACTATTGTTTGTTGGAATTGACCTGGGCTTCGACGGAACTGTAATTGAGCATTTTAAAAAGATTGGAATTAGGGTTGTAATCGTACCGGTGGCAGTTATTATAGGTTCTCTTGCAGGAGCCTTCGTCTGCGGTCTTGTTTTACCAATTTCTATAAAAGAGGCCTTGTCCATAGGTGCAGGACTTGGATGGTACAGCTTGGCACCCGGAATAATTTTAGAAAAGGGCTTTGTAATTGCCAGTGCAATTTCCTTTATTCATAATGTGCTGAGAGAGTTATTGTCTCTAGTGGCAATTCCTTTTGTCGCAAAGAAAATTGGGTATTTGGAAACCGTTTCATTGCCGGGTGCTGCAGCTATGGATGTCTGTCTTCCTATTGTTGAAAAAGCAACAAGAAGTGAAATCGCGGTATTTTCATTTATTTCCGGTGTAGTGCTCAGTGCAGCTGTTCCTATTCTTGTACCGTTAATGTTAAGCTTATAGATTTGACACATAGGCTGAACAGAAAGATTTAACACATATACTTGACACAACACCGTTTGCTATTGAGAAGGAGAATTGAATTTGTTAAATATATTACTATACTGGGGAACCGCTTTTGTTGGGTACATAATTGGCTATAAAACCAAAGAAAAATATATTAATATGAACCTATTAGATAAAATCCCTTTTGCGATAATTGGGATTTTAGTATTTACAATGGGAATGAGGATGGGCTCAAATAAGGAGATTATAAGTAAGATTGGGAGTATCGGGTTAATAGCTCTGGTATTCACAGTCATTGTTATACTAGGTGGAGTCATTGCTGTTTCCATTCTCAGAAGACTTATAGGTCTGGACAAATATGGATATTTCCACAACAAAAATGTAATAAATTCAGAGGTCACTGCTGAAGTTGAGAAAATAGAAAAGTATGAGGAAGAAAGCCAAAATCACAACCATAGTACTTCCATTCTAATCGTTGTATCTGTACTCATAGGTTTAGCTGTCGGTTATTTTTATATAAGAAATGCTATGACTGATCCGGATAAGTTTTATGATGTAACAAGCTTGATAATGACTGTAGTGCTTGTTATTTTACTAGGTGTAATTGGATTTACCTTGGGCAGGACAGGGGTTGTGGCAAAAAATCTAAAGCACATAGGGATAAAGGTTATTCTGGTACCTATTGTTGTAATAATAGGTACCACTATTGCAGCATTCCTGTGCGCTCTCATTCTTAAGATAAGTGCAAAAGAGTCTCTGGCAATTGCCTATGGCTTCGGATGGTATTCTTTTGCTCCGATAGCTATTGCAAATGCAGGCTATCACTTTGCCGGCGCTATTTCATTTTTGCATAATGTGTTTAGAGAAATGTTTGGACTTATTCTAATTCCAATTTTAGCAAATAAGATTGGGTATGTGGAAATAACAGCAATGCCGGGTGTTGCAGCTATGGATGTAGGTATGCCCATAATTGAAAAGGCCACAAGACCGGACATAATTGTCTATTCGTTTTTAATTGGACTGACAGAAGGCTTGATAGTACCAATAATCGTGCCTCTGGCGTTAAATATTATAAACTTTTAATACTAAAGTTCTAAGGCTGATAACAGCATAGGGAGTAAATCCTTCAAGGTAATTACCTGGAAGGGCAACTAGCCTTTTAAGGCGTCGTGCCTATACTGCTTTGGCGTTTTTCCGATTTCTTTGTTGAATACCTTTGTGAAATAGCTTTGGTCCTCAAATCCGGAAGCAAGGGAAATATCAAGTACGGAGAGATTTGTCTGGGTAAGCAAAGAACAAGCGTATTTGATCCTTGTTGAATTGAGATAATTGACAAAGGTTTGACCCATCTCTTGCTTAAACAATGTTGAAAAATAGGATGGATTCACATGTAATTCATCTTCAATTTCGTGGAGACCGATTTTTTCTTTAAACCTTGAATTTATAAATTTCAGCGCATTGATTATTATAGGCGAATTACCTTTATATACTGAAGAAATCATATTTGCACAGATTTTTTCGATTATTTTTTCAGAAGTACTTAATAAGTCGCTGTAAGATTCAAGCTCATTGATACTCAATATAATATCGAAGGTGTTGCCAGCCGAATCGTTGGATATATGCTCTTGTGTAGAGGTTCGTCTGGAGATTATTGCAAAAAGCCAAAGCAGCTTGGTTTTTATTGCAGGCAGATCGCCGGATTCCAACACTGAAACCTGTTTAATAAATTCTCGGAATATGCTAATTGAATTAGGTATATTACCGAGATTTATTTCTTTAATTAAATTATGCTCCAATTCATAAGGGTACGAGATTTCCTCGTCCCTTTTTTTATAGTCCTTGATGTTGTCATACAAAGCACCCTGGTCACTGTATCTATTGCTCAGCTTTTCATAGGATTTGAATTCTCCGGTAGCAGATATAATGCAATTATAGAAAAGTAAAGCAATCTGATTGATTTCCTTGGGTGCATATATAGGCATAGACTTAATGATGTGAGGAAGAACAGCAATGGTTGAGCTTGGTAAATTATTTAGCTGGATGAACTTTTTTGTGGTGCTTTCTCTTAAGTTTCCCATTACAATCGGTCCGGCAATGAAGCAGCCCAGAGCTTTCCCATCAACAAGAAGGGTAGTTGCAAAATGAGCCAAGCCGGCCCTGCACAAAAAAACATAGGGCTCTCCAAGTCTTGCAGCGAAGGAAATAGACGATGCAAGATTTTCTCTACAGACGCTTCCCGGCTTGTTATATACATCAAATATATTGCAAATCTTTTGATCTGCATTGAATTCTTTCACAATCGCATTATCGTTATTGTAAAAAGTCACAGGGATATTAGTGATATTTGAAAATGCCTCAATGGAGGCGGATAGATATTCAGAAAGATTTTCGCCGGAAGGTTTTTCAAGCTTTGGAATTATATAATTTTGCATAGATTTATTTTCCTCCTAATGTGATTATAAAATTTTTTAGAAAAATAATAAAAATTGTACATGCATTATAATACATTATAGGTGATAATACAATAAATTATACCAAGAATATTGTTATATTCATTTTTAAATCATATACACTATTTATCGAGGTATGGATATGTTAAATGAGAAGCTAATTTGCGATTCGATGCATAACAGTGAAAAATTTAAGGTGTGTTCACCGGAGGAACAATTGATGGCACTGGTCTATGGCATAGTGAACAACGGGCAGATTAAGCAAAGCAATCTGGACATCTGGAACGAAAGAAAGCCTTTGTATAATCAATCTATAGATGCAGCAATTAAAATCAATTCATTAAAGCATATTGTCTGTTCAAGCCATGCTTCAAGGGATTTGAAAGCTCTGATAGACCATGGAATATTTGAATTCTGCATGAAGGAATATTTCCCGTTAAGTAGAATTTCTAAAAGGGATTTGGCAGATATCAGTAAGAATATTTCCCTATCTTCAAACAACCCGAACATTAGAATTGCAATAATTCTATTCCCTTTCGGCTATGCTAAGGCAGAGGCGATATTTAATAAATGCACCTTAAAGGGAGTAGATAAGGATAAGATTTTATTTGCCATAAAGCACTTTGACGAGTATTTGATGATTAAACAGCCCCATCTGCTAAAAAACTTCATTTATGCATTTGGGTGGGATAATTTTACATTTATGGACTCATTTTCATCTGAAATTATCAAGGTAATTGACATTCCGGAGTACAAGCATAAAACCAAAACCTTCCTTCTTGAAGAGATTGAAAGAAGGGGAGAGCCGATCTTTGTTGAGGATATGGAAATCAATAGAGCCGATTTAATAGAATTGGGCGTCGGCAGTGATGATGTAGAGGAGATATTAGCGGACATTCTGCACCATTTGCATAAATATCCTAAAGATAACAAAAAAGAGATATTGAAATCCATGGCAAATAAAATGAACAAAAGCATTTTATACAGATTTTGTATAAAAAAAGGCATATTAAAAATGAAATAGGGGTATCGGATAAGTAAAAATATTACCAAATAATCTATAAGAACTAATATATTACTCATCCAAACCATAATAGTATTTAAAGTATAGAATATTTATAAGTTTATCGCTATTAAATGGCTACTGGAAGGCGATAAAAAGAATGGAGGTATCATTTATGAGTAAGGAAGCAATACTGGAAGCTGCAAAACAGTCAATTATTGAGGCAGATGAAGATGCAGCTATGGAAGCTTTAGCACAGGCGGAAGAAGAGGGGCTGGATTATGTTGAGCTTCTGAGCAACGGTTACAGTGCAGGTATGAAGGTTTTAGGAGATCAGTTCGGCATGGGAGAAATTTTCTTACCTGAGCTTATTTTCGCAACAGAAGTTATGAAGCTTGCAAGCAGTGAGATTGAAAAGAAGATGGGCACCGTAGATGTTAAATCAAAGGGAACTCTAATTATCGGAACCGTTGAAGGTGATGTTCATGATATCGGAAAAGGGATTGTTGCTTCCCTTGTTAAGACCAACGGTATAGAGGTTCATGACCTGGGCAGGGAAGTTCCGGCGCAGAAGTTCGTCGATGCGGCCATTGAGTATAATGCAGACTTCGTTGGAAGCAGTGCATTATTAACAACAACAATGACTGTGCAGAAGGAAATCGAAGAAAAGCTGAAGGAAGCCGGGCTTCGTGAAAAAGTAAAAACTATGGTTGGCGGAGCTCCGGTGACTAAGAGATGGGCAGATAAAATCGGTGCAGATGCATATTGTGAAGATGCTACAGATACTGTAAACTTTATAATGGATTGGGTTAATAATCTCTAAGCCAGGATAGGAGGTAACAGCATGTCTAAGTTTAGATATGAGGATGATATTCATGGTTATTGTATTTTGCGGAACGAAGATTTAGATGCATTACATGAAGCAACTCTG
Organism: Peptostreptococcaceae bacterium pGA-8; assembly: GCA_900112915.1. Lineage (GTDB taxonomy): Bacteria > Bacillota > Clostridia > Peptostreptococcales > Anaerovoracaceae > S5-A14a. The sequence goes on from FONK01000005.1 coordinate 81,274, forward strand.
CAGCTGATGGAAGAATACGGACTACAGATTCATGGAAAGGAAGCCCTTGATATCCTCGCAGGTGCAGGCTGTGAAGTAGACTATGATACGGATAGAGTCAAGTTCCCAAGGAATTTGGTTAATGATGCAATTGAATCATGTCCGGAGGAATATACTCTATGCGGAAGAAATCCTAAGAATGATACTGTAATAGGTGGAAAAAGAGTCGCATATAAGAATTTCGGTACAGGTGTTTTCATACTGGATCCTTATACCGGGGAAAGAAGAGAATCAACTAAGGAAGATTTAGGCAATGTTGCAAGATTTTGCGACTATATGGAGGCTTGCAATGTTTTTTCCATAGCAGTAACAGCCGGTGATGTTAATCAGAAAGTGAGATCATTACACGAAGCGGAGGTTGTATTCAATAATCTGACAAAGAATTTTGCTCACGACCTTGAAGGAGTAAAAAATACACAAAGATTTATTGATATGGCGGCTGCTATCCAAGGCGGATATGATAAATTAAGGGAAAGACCTATTATTACGATGGGAGCATGCCCTAACAGCCCTTTGGAAATAAATGAGAATGAAACAAGTATTATAAAATTATCTGCAGAGCATGGCCTGCCTATTGACATACTTTCAATGGGGCTATGTGGAGGAACAACTCCTGTAACCTTAGCAGGAACACTTGTTACAACCAATGCGGAAATTTTGGGAGGAATTGTGCTCGCCCAGATTGTAAATAAGGGGAACCCTATTTTGTACGGTACCTCCACAACAATTATGGATATGAAAACAGCGCAGTCTCCTGTAGGAGCTCCGGAGCACGCTATGTGTGGAGCTGCCGTAGGCCAAATAGGACATTATTATGGAATTCCTACAAATGTAGGCGGAACATAGGGTGACAGTAAGTGTTTAGACGAACAGCTTGGACATGAAAAAACTATGACCTCTATGTTACCGGCCTTGACGGGAAGTAATGTTATATATGGCATGGGTATGTTGGAAATGGGTATGACGATGAGTTATGAACAGCTTCTAATCGACCAGGAAATCGTTAAAATGACAAGGAGAATTTTACACGGTATTCCTGTAAATAAGGAGACGATAGCTCTGGATGTAATCAAAGCAGTAGGACCTGCCGGAAATTATTTGTCACAGAGACATACTCTAAAGTATATGCGACAGGAAAGCTCCACCACGGAGTTAATCAACAGACGTATGCGTGAGAACTGGGAAGCAAATGGATCAAAGGACATTTCACAGGTAGCTCGTGAAAAGGCTATCGATGTTCTGGAAAATTACAAGGTTGATCCGCTATCGGATGATGTTAAAAAAATCATTCATGACATTGTTGAAGAAGGAGAAGCTGAAGCAGAAGAGATGAGAAAGTTTAAAGAAGCTCATACTTTGTAAGGCATTCACTTTGATTATGACATTATAAAAAGAAAGGGAAACTCATGGACGAGAAAAAGTATTTTACAAGAATGGGTGATGGCTCTATTGTCTATATGACGGAAACGGAAATTCGTGCTGACATCGAAGAGGGTGTTGCAGATGCTGTTTTAAGAGGCAAAATTGATCCTATTACTGAAGAGGAGAAGGAACATCTATATAAGATTGTTACTGCTCCCGGAAGTATCGTAGGTGTTGAGCCGGGAAAACAGGTTGTATTGACCAATGATTCCGGTGCCTACAAAATTAATGTAAAGAGTCAGATTCCAATTCCAAAGGAAATGGAAACACTTATTTATGAAAGATGTTTAGGCTGTGATTCTGTAGATGTCGGAAACACCGACTACAACTATAAGACTGCCAAGGGAGTAGCTAAGCGTGAAGCGAGTGCCCTTAAACAGGCGTTGAATGTTACAACTATGCCTCTATTCTACGGAGCTATGACAAACCTGGGCTTTTATACAAAGCCGGATGGTCCTGTAGATAACTGGGCTGTATTGCTTCCGGATGGCAAAATCAAAGAAGCGATGGCAGCTCAAGAAGAAGCTGTAGAGCATGCAGTTAGAGATGTTGTTTTCGTAGCTGAGCAGATGTATGATGTGGGAGCTGACGGATTTCAGCTTGATACATCAGGAGCCGCAGGTGATGCGGACTTCCTTGCAGCTTTAAGAGCTTGTGAAGAAATAACAAAAAAATTCCCGGGTATGGGTGTTGAAATTGGTATGGCAGGAGAGTTTGTACTTGGCATGCATGGCCGTCTAAAGTATGATGGAAAGCGTTTAGCAGGACTTTATCCTCATGATCAGGTTAAGCTTGCTGAAAAGGCAGGAGCAAGCATCTTCGGGGCAGTTGTTAATACAAACTGCAACAAGTCATTTCCGTGGAATATTGCAAGAGTTTGTACATTTATCAAAGCTTGTACAAATGTTGCAAAAATTCCGGTTCACGCTAATGTGGGAATGGGTGTGTGTGGTGTCCCTATGGTAGAAATGATGCCAAGTGACATGATATCGAGAGCAGACAAGGCTCTCGTAGAAATCGGCAAAATAGACGGGTTCTAGGCAGGCGTAGGTGATCCTTTAGGGGAAGAAGCAACACATGCGATTGCCGCAGGTATGGGCGGTGTGCGTACTGCCGGAGATCTGGTTTTACGTATGCAGCTGGCAAAGAAAATGAAAATAACCGAGGCAAAAGAATATGTTGCAGCGAAATTAGGTGTTACTCTTGAAGAACTCCACGACGTAGTTACAATGACCGAGCTCAGGGAAGATAGAGGTCTGGGACTGGCACATGTGGAGCCTTGCGCAGAAGAGAACAACGGAATAGCGGCAAAGTTTAGAATTGCAAAAGCACTTGACATAGAAATTAATTCAGTAGAACGCTTTAAAGAAAGGGCAGGTATGTAATCTATTACTATTAATTTGGTAATACCTGACTACGGAGGATTAAAAAATGGGTAGAAAGATTCCGTTATGGCAAATCTTACTTGTGCTACTTGTAATGATTGCCTCATTAATGTATACGATTATCGTTGTAGAAGGCTATATGCATTGTGTTCTGATATTGTGTGCGGCATTCGCTGCAATCATAGCTATTATTAATGGCTATAAATGGGACTATTTAGAAAAAGGCATATTGAGAAATATCAATGCCTCTATGCAGGCCTTATTGATTTTATTAGTTGTTGGTATGCTAATCGGCACATGGATTGCCGGTGGCATTATACAGACCATGATTTATTACGGTCTTCAAATTATTAACCCAAAAATATTTTTAATTGCAGCGTGTCTGTTGAGCGCTGTTGTATCTCTAGCTACAGGTTCTTCATGGACTACGGCAGGAACTGTTGGAATTGCACTAATCGGTATCGGTACAGCTCTTGATATTAACCTTGGTATGACTGCAGGTGCAATTATATCGGGTGCATATTTTGGAGATAAAATGTCACCTTTATCAGACTCAACCAACCTTGCGCCGGCTATGGCGGGGGATACATTATTCGAGCATATAAGGCACATGGTATACACTGTTACTCCATCTCTTGTAATTGCTTTAATCATATATGGAGTTTTAGGCATGAGATATGGTGGTAAGAGTGCAGACCTATCATCCGTTACAGATTTAATGGCTGGATTGAAGGCAAATTTCTTCATTTCGCCTATTTTGTTAGTGCCACCGCTAATGGTAATTTTGATGATTGTATTCAAATTACCGGCAATACCGGGCTTACTTGGCGGATCACTTATGGGAGTGGTTTGTGCAGTAGCATTCCAGGGAGGTTCCATTGGAGAGCTTGTAGGTATAACTATGTATCAAGGTTATACTAGTAAAACAGGAATAGAGTTTATAGACCAGCTTCTTACCAGAGGCGGATTATCATCCATGTTCTATTCAGCAGTTCTTGTACTTTCTGCAATGTGCTTAGCAGGAGTTTTAGAAGCTTCAGATATGCTTAATGTGCTTTGCGAAAAGCTGTTAAAATTTGCAAAATCAAGAGGATCATTGGTATTATTAACTATAGCTACATGTATCGTTATTAACATACTATGTGCGGATCAGTATGTTTCAATAGTTCTTCCCGGCAGAATGTACAAGCAGGAGTTTGAGGATAGAAGACTTAAGAGAAAAAATCTTTCAAGAATATTGGAAGATGCAGGAACCATGACATCCGGACTAATTCCTTGGACAACCTGCGGCGCTTACATGACTACAACCTTGGGAGTAGGTCCTTGGGGAGCAGGCGGATATGCTAAATACGCATTCTTGAATTTATTAAATCCATTGGTATCACTCTTCTATGGAATTACCGGCATCACTATGGAAAAAATGTCTGAAGAAGAATATCAACAGATTCTCCATGAGCGTGAAAAAGCAAAAGAAGAAGAGCTGGCTGCAGTGCACATGAACGATGGTGAAGCAGTGCATATAATTACATAATTATTTGTCTAAAGTAATATTATACTGGAAAGATTAACAGAAATAGTATAAAATAAAAGGAGGTGGCGGAAGGAGGACGTTTTGAATAGCACTACTCTATTTGAAAAAGCTAAATATGCTATACTGAACTCAGATGAGGAGCTGGCATTGGCCATTGTTGAGGAAGCGGCGGAGAAAGGCGTGGACTTGCTGACCTTGCTGATAGAAGGCTTTAGTAAGGGTAATGACGAGTTGGGAGAAATTTTCGAACGAGGGGTAATTTCTCTACCGGAGCTTATGTATGCAGCTGATATTATGCGAGACATTACAGAACATATTTTGAGCAGGCTTGGCAAGTCAGAAGAAGAAAAAGCATTATTTACCAGAAAAGGTACGATCCTTATGGCTACAGTAGCAGGTGACATTCATGACATCGGAAAAGGAATTGTTGCTTCAACCCTTAGAAATTCCGGTTACCAGGTTATAGATCTGGGCTGTGAGGTCCCTGTTGATGAAATAATTAAACGGGCCGAGGAGTACGATGTTGACATTATTGCTACCAGCGCCTTGTTAACATCGACGATGAGTGAGCAAAAAAAATTAGAGATAGAACTGGTCAAACGTAAGCTGAAAGAAAAGTATTTCACAATGGTAGGCGGAGCCCCTTGCACTAAGAGATGGGCTGATAAAATCGGCGCAGGTGCATATAGCTCTGATGCAATAGATGCTGTTAAAGTAGTCAATGAATATATTAATAGTAAAACCGAGAAAAAGGAATGAATTGACTAAGTATAAGAGTGATAGGATTTCCTATCACTCTTATTTATTCGGTGGTTAAAATGGTTGGAGAAAATAATATAATTAGTATTAATAAAGACAAGCTTTTTACATCAGCAAACGATAGCTTCTTAAAGATATGCAGATTGGAAGAAAATAGTAAAAAGCATGCCAAGATGTATCAAAAAGCAATGGAAGTCCATGATAATGGCATTGACGGCATAAATATAAATGCAATTGTTTCGTTTTATGATAAAAGCATTATTAAGAATAAGACCATTGTTATTGGCGATATTGAAATAGATTTCGAATTTCTACAGAAGGTAGATAAGGATAGCGTCAACGGAGTATATTTTTATGCGCTTACAGTTGGCGAATGTAATTTTGAAAGTGAAGAGAAAATAATGGACTTCTTATATGCCGATATATGGGGAACCTCCTATGTGGACGCAGCAGAAGAAGAGGTTAGACATATTCTTAGTGATGATGCAAAGGAAAGACTGGGGAGCAATGTAGACATATCTAAGAGTATGGGACCAGGGTATTTTGGAATGAGCGTGGGTGAAGCCCACAAAATTGCTAAGGTTTTGGATTACGACAAAATAGGTATCAGAATTAAGGAGAGCGGAATGCTGATACCGCAAAAATCATGTTCAGGATTTTACCTTGTATTAACTGAAGGGAAAAATGTTTTTCCTAATGAATGTATGTACTGCAGTGGAAATTCTCTCGGATGTGAGTTCTGTAGAATAAGGGGAGGAAGGTTTCAATGATTGTAAAATTTCTGCCTAATAATATCCAGGTGGAATTTAATGAAGAAATGAGCCTAATGAGTGCGGCTGATTTGGCATCCGTGGCAATAGATAAAAACTGTGCGGGAGCAGGCACCTGTGGCAAATGTAAGGTAAAGATACTCTCAGGAAATGTTAAAACAGAGGATCCCTATGGAGTAATCAGTGACAAAGAAAAATCTGAAGGATATGTTCTGGCATGCTGTACATCAATATATGAGGATGTTGTTATTGAGCTAAAGGATTCTACTGAAGCTGTGGCAAGAAAGAGCAAGCCGGTGAAGCTACCGGAAGATTTTTCCTATAAATCAGGAGTATATAAAAAACACTTAATTTTGGATAAAGCAATTTTCTATAACAAAAAAAGCTATAAGAGGATTTTATCAGATGAGGCTGAAGGTGCAAAACACATTGGAGCCGACACTTTAAATAAGGCTGCCGACATTCTTAGAGATAGCCGGGATATTACAATCACATATAATGATGATGAAATCATTGATGTTGACCATGGTGATACTACTGACAGAATTTATGGATTGGCTATTGACATGGGTACGACTACCGGCGTAGTTATGCTATGGGACCTGAAGGCAGGCATCACGGTTTCAAATGTTGCATTTACTAATCCACAAGCAAATTACGGTGCAGATGTTATTTCAAGAATAAACTTTACAAGTGAAAGCCCGGAAAATTTAAAGCTTCTCAACTCATTGGCGATACAGGGAATTAACAAAGCGGTAAATCAGCTTGTATCAGAAGAAGGGATTAGTAAAAAAGAAATATATAAGGTCATCATGGTAGGAAATACTACTATGAGTCATATTTTAGCAGGTATTAATCCTATTTCATTGGCATTGTCGCCATTTACACCTGTATATGATGGAGAGCTTTCATCATATGCCGGGGATATGATGATTGATGCAAATCCAAATGCCCGGGTTACAATTGTGGCGAACATTGCAGGGCATGTAGGATCTGATATAACAGCCGGTGTAATAACCACCGATATGCCGACAAGCAATGATGTTAATCTGTTTATTGATATAGGCACCAATGGAGAAATAGTCTTATCCGGAAAGGGAAGATTGCTCACATGCTCCACAGCAGCCGGTCCTGCTTTTGAAGGCAGCTCCATTGTATGGGGAATGCGAGCAGCTGCGGGAGCGATTGAAGATATAAAGCTCATTGGCGAGGATGTAATAATTAAAACTATTGATAATAAGCCGCCTATTGGAATCTGTGGTTCCGGTATAATAGATATCGTCAGCGAGTTGGTCAGAACAGGTATTGTCAACAAGATGGGCAAGCTTTTAGATTATGAAAAGCTCATAGACAAAGGCATGCCTGAAGCAATAGCCAATAGAATCAAGAAAAGCGAAAAGGGCAACTATTTTGTCATCGCAGAAACCGATGACGGAAAAGAAATTTATATTTCGCAAAAAGATGTGAGAGAAATCCAGGTTGCAAAGGCAGCAATTTTAACGGGATGTAATGTTTTGCTCAATGAATTGGGAGTGACCAAGGAAGAGCTTGACAGCATAAAAATTGCCGGTGCTTTTGGAAATTATATCAAGAAAGACAGTGCCATAGATGCCGGAATAATACCTGATATTGATAAGGAAAAAATTAAGTACCTGGGCAATGCGGCAGGAATTGGAGCATCTATGATATTGTTGTCGAAGCAATCCCACAGCTTGTGCAATGATATTGTTGACAGATTCGAGCATATTGAGCTTGCAGCTAGAGATGATTTTCAGCAGGAATATCTAAAGGCAATGAAATTTTAATATTGGTAATGGGTGGAGATTACAAATGGATATTATAAAGAATCAAATTAAAGAATGGTTGTCATATGATGAAAAAGAGAGCAAAAGGTTGTTTGCCTTAGCTAGAGAAAAAAGAAAACAGGTCTTTAAAAATAATATATTCGCATATGGTTTCGTGTACTTTTCTACTTTTTGTCGTAACAGCTGTAATTTCTGCTATTACAGAAAAGAAAATCAAATTGACAGATATCGCAAGGATAATGCTGAAATATTGAAAATTGCAAAGGAATTGGTAGACTCAGGAGTTAATTTAATCGATTTAACAATGGGGGAGGATCCGGTATATCATAAAGAATATTTTAGCGGCTTAATAACTCTTGCCGATAAGATAAAGAAGGACTTAGATGTTCCGGTTATGCTTTCACCGGGAGTTGTGGAAGAAGGAATTATAGATGAATTTGCAAAAATCGATGCGGATTGGTACGCCTTGTATCAAGAAACTCATAATCGAAAGCTGTTTGAAAGGCTTAGAAAGAATCAAAGCTATGATATAAGAATGCAGGCTAAGCTATATGCAAAAACAAAGGATATTTTAATTGAAGAGGGCATTCTAAGCGGAGTTGGCGAAACTGATGAGGATATTGCGGATTCTATAATTGCTATGGGGGAAATAGGCGCTAAGCAGCTTAGAGTAATGAGCTTTGTGCCTCAGGATGGCAGTCCTATGGAAGCCTTTGAAACACCTGACAGGAGCAAGGAACTGAAAATTATTGCAATTATGAGAATACTTTATCCGGAAGCATTGATACCGGCATCTCTTGATGTTGACGGCATTTCCGGATTAAAAGCCAGGCTGAATGCCGGCGCCAATGTGGTTACATCGATAATTCCTCCGAAATCGGGATTTGTAGGTGTAGCCAATGAAACTTTGGATGTTGATGAGGGTGGAAGGACTGTTGAAGAGGTAAGATCTATCGTTAACTCATTAGGTCTGGAAATTGCCGATAATGATTATTACAAGGCATTTATACATTCATTGAAGGCAAAAGATTTGTAGCGGATTGGTGATATTATGAGAGTAGCAATTATAGGTGGTAAGCTACAGGGTATAGAGGCTGTAATCCTTTCGAAGATAGCCGGAATACATTCAGTACTGATTGACATAAATCCTAAAGCTCCGGCTTCAACCCTGTGCGATACCTTCGTATGTGGAGATATCTGTAGGAGAGAGTCCAAGATAATTGAAGCCTTAAGGCAGGTAGATTTCATTTTGCCGGCAATGGAAAATTGGGATGTTATAAACGCTGTCCTTGATATTGCCAAAGAAAATAATATACCAATCGCATTCGACTTGGAAGCATATAAGGTGAGCAGCTCTAAGATTAAAAGTGATCTTAAAATGGATGAATTCGGCATACTTAAGCCTAGATATTATCCGGAGGGTAAGTTCCCGTATATTATGAAACCATCCGGCGAGAGTGGCTCCGCCGGTGTCAAAAAAATTTTAAATGAAGAGGAATTAGACTGCTGCTTAAGTAAAAATAATGCTTCGGAATGGATTGTGGAAGAATTTGTTGAGGGACCATCTTATTCCATTGAAATTATTGGAGAGAAAGATAATTACAAGGTTTTTGAGCCTACTGAAATACATATGGCGGATGATTATGACTGCTGCAAAGTAACCGTTCCGGTGCCTCTTTCCAATGCAAAAAAGGAAAAGCTGTATAATGTGGGATTACAGCTTGCCAACATGGTCAATCTTAAAGGCATCATGGATGTTGAAGTGATTGAAGGAAATGGAGAATTCTATGTTTTGGAAATCGATGCTAGGATACCCAGCCAAACACCGTTGGCTGTATATTATTCCACCGGCGAAAATGAGCTGGAAATATTAGCAAAATATACCTTAGGCAAATCCTTAACGCCAAGCAGTACAGCTGTAGTCGAAAATAAGCAATTCAGGTATGTCAGCTATGAGCAGTATACTGTAGTCAGCGGCACTTTATTTAACAGTGGCGAGCATATAATTTCAGATGTATATCCTTTAACCATTAAAGAAGACTTTCTAGGTGCAAAGCTGGTAATATCCAATTGGGATTATGTTGGAAGACCTGATAGCACTACCAATTTTGCGGGGATTTTCATATTAGTGTCGGAAGACTTGGAGGGCTTGAATTTGAAGAGAAATGATTTAATAAATAAGCTGAAAAGGCAATTCCTATGCAAATAAATTGCTTTCGGAGGTAAAAATGCAATATTCAAATACTCAGAGGGAAAGATTAGTACAATTAAATATTGACGCCTCATTGTTAGAAGCCACCTTTGAAGACGCCGAAGCAAGAGATGCAAGTTTTAGAAGCCTGGAGAAGGAGCTGGCAAAGAAGGCCAAAACACATCTGCGCAGTTTATTGAGTTCGGATGCAGTTACCGGCAGTCAGGCCGTTGGAAATACCCTTTGCTCTTGGCTGCAACAAAAGGGATTCACGAGGGTAGACACACCTACCATTATCAGTGACAAGATGCTTGATAAGATGTCCATCGACGATAAACATCATTTAAGAGAACAGGTTTTTTGGATTGACCGACACAAATGCCTGAGACCTATGCTGGCACCTAATTTATATATAGTTATGCGTGAGCTTAAAAAAACTCTAAATACACCTGTTAAAATTTTTGAAATGGGTTCCTGCTTCAGAAAGGAGTCACAGGGTGCCAGGCATATGAATGAGTTTACCATGCTTAATTTTGTAGAACTGGCTACTGTGAAGGATGGGGAACAAAAAGAATATTTAGAAAAAATGGCTCGGGAAGCAATGGCTGCTCTGAAAATTGATGATTATGAGCTTATCATAGAAGAGTCTACAGTGTATGGAACTACCGTTGACATTGAAATCGATGGAATTGAAGTAGCTTCAGGTGCCTATGGACCGCATGAGCTGGACAGTGCGTGGGCTGTATTTGATACATGGGTTGGCATAGGCTTTGGAATAGAACGGCTTGCCATGGCGATGAATGGTGGTAAAACTATAAAAAGGTTCGGCAGATCGACAAACTATCTGGACGGAGTGCCAATTAGCTTATAATTAAATAGGAAATAATTATGACAAGATTAAAAACGGAATGGATTGAAGGTATTAACAGAGGCATGCAGGGTCTTGATCGCCATGTGGAAGCAGCCTCAAATTTAAGCTTGTTTGACATGCTTTGTAGGATTATGACCTGCAACAAGGAAGAGGCGGTAAAAAGACTTAAAGACAACAAAATTTGCGTTATACCTATTACCCAAGGTCAGGGGATAATAGGAGAATTCTCAGAATCAATACGGGGGATACTTTCCTTTATGGGCGCCAATGTTGAAGTCTCTCCGAAAACCGACGTTTCCGGGATGCACTACGCCATAGAAAATAGATGTAATATTGTGTACTTTGCTGATGACGAAAGGTATTTAGCCGTAGACTTAAAAAACTTTAAGTCAGCAGAAAATGATTTTGCTACGGCAGTCGCCTATATAAAAATACTTCTTTCCATGATGAAAAAACACGGCAGAGATGAGGAAGAAGAAATTCTTGTTATAGGTCTAGGCAGGGTAGGCACGGAAGCTGTAAAGCTTTTAAGAGAAAAAAACAAAAATTTTAAGGTTTATGATAAAAAAATTTCTATTCTAAATAATACTGTTTGTGATAAAATTAAGGCAAAAGAAGAGATAAAATTATATAGAAATATTTTAGATTTTACTAATGAAGGGGCTTGGTTAACAAAAGATTTGCTGGCTGAGGATGCTCTAATAGCTACACCGGGTGTACCTTGCTCTGTTGATGAAGAACTTAAGAATGCACTGGATAAAAGATTGGTAAATGACTTCCTTGAGATTGGAACTATTTCTATGCTGGGACTTCTTCTTAGATAAATATGGGGAGTGGATCGTATTGATCGTATGGACTCTAAATCCATAAAGCCGAGTGAGACTCTCGGACTCCTCGCCATTATTTGGAGGTAACATGAGCGATTCAAAAAAAAGATACTACAGAAAAAATGTTGAACTCTTTTTATTGGTTGAAAAAATTAAACTCTGGCCTTCAAGAAATGGTGTTTTACATGGTGTAAAAGCTATTGAAATTAAAGGGCAATATGCCACAATTACCACACACTGTGGAGAGGTATTTCAGGTTTGCAACTCAAGAAATTCACGAGCTGCAAGATGGCTTAGAAATAAGTGGGTCGATAAGCCATGTTCCAAGTGCAAAATCCCGCAATGGAAGCTGGACAAGTATTCTAAGACAATCTTTGCATCTCACTATGGCAGCGATTTGCGCCATAAGTAATTACTCATACTTGCTTAATTAAGCAAGTAATCAGTTATTTAATAGCACTCTATTGTTCCGGTGACAACTGTTGAAACAAAGAGTGTTTTTCTTTTACCGGGAATATCAAAGAAATCTTCTTCAACATGGAGCTCAACTTGATATCCATCGACGGCTCCGGCCTTTTCCACCAGCGTGATTACCTTCGCTTCAGCAATTTTTTTCGCTACTTCAAGGGCTGTTTTGTAATCATTTTCATAGATGACTTCATTTCCACCTAATATTTTTAGGTCTTTTTTTATTTTACTATTTGTATTCGGCTCTATTGTAACAGAGTACTTCTCGCTGATTTTGCCCATAGCAGCACCTATAGCATTGGCTACAGAGGCATATTCCGGGAAGTCGGCATCCATATCCAATTCCCTTGCTACATCATCCATAAAAATTGATGTCGGAGCTCCTATTCCGATAAACCCCGTCATACCGGTGAAATGCATTTTTATGATGGAATCGGTCACATTTCGCCCAAATTTTGTCAACTGCTTGCATAGCTTAGAAAGAAAATCAAATTCAGCTTTGCTCAGCTCGGCATCGGAAGAATATTTGTACAGAATACGTGCAATGTTAAGATACAGTTTTTCTTTAACCTTTCCATATACCTCAGAGCATACGTCATCAAAGCTTTTACCTATAGCATAGCTTAAGTATTCTATAGCAAGTTTGGAGGCTTCAACTGTATACTCTGTATAGTCACCAAGAACATGCATAACATCAGTAGGCGTAACACCTGAACGCATTATAACGCCCTCATCTTCAAGCCTTGAAGTTGAGAATGTAAAGATGCTTAATCCAATTTCAGCTGTCGCATCTGAAATTGTCATAGGTCTATTTTCAAGAATGTTGATAAGCTCCAGCTCATGCTTTGTATATCTGCTTGTGTTTTTAGGCTTTTTCACCAGCAACAAAAAATGAGTTTCATGGTTATACAGTTGAAGTACATTTCTTTGTTTTATATTTTTATTATTGGCATAGGCGGATAGGATTCTTGATAAATCCTCAACTACAGAAGGATACTCATCGGCAAGCATGCAAAGCGGTATTACACGCCTATCCTTTAGAATAATTTCATCTTCAAGAAACTCTATTGAACTATCGCCACCCAGAGCAAAGGTATCAATGGAAATTCCTTTTACCATGGTTTTCCATGGCCCGATGCTGATTCCGCTGCCGGAGGAAACAGGGCGTCTATCTTTTATTAATGCTACATCACTGGTAGTTCCACCCATGTCAAGGATTAATGCATCTTTTTTCTCAGATAGCTCCAAAGCGCCTATTATACAGGCGGCAGGACCGCATAGCAGGGTTTCTACCGGTCTTTCTCTGGCAAAAGATTCGCTCATTATGCTGCCGTCACTCTTCACTACCTTTATCGGTATATTCAGATTAAAGGTCTTCAAAGCAGCCTTTATTGAATCAAAAAATTCTTCCATTATCGGAAGCAGTCTTGCATTGAGCAAGGCTGTTGCACCTCTTTTTTGGACATTAATTTCCTGATATAAATCATATCCCTTAACACAGGGTACATTTAGTATGTTTTTTATAAGCTCAGCAGCCTTATTTTCATATTCTCCATTGTTGTAGCTTGGATTAATTTGCACAACAGCAATGCTGTCATAGGAGGAGAGTTCGTTATGTAAGGCCTCTGAGAATTGCTCCCAATCAGGTGAGTTTTCTTCAGAATAGTCTTTAGCGGCGTCGCCCTTAAGAAAATATATCTCGGAGCAGTCAGGAAGACCATAGGTCCCTCGCATTCTTTCAACTGCATTTTGGGGTAAGCCGATAAATACAAGCTTTGCTCTCCCGCCCTTATTCTCTACACAGGCATTCGTAGCCAGGGTAGTGGAAAGTGAAAGAAAAGAGGCTTTCCTTAACAAATCCGGATTCAATTTAGAAAGTGAATTAATTATGCCGATTTTTAAATCATTTTTTGTAGTAGGGGATTTTGCAAAGGATAAAACCTCCCTGGTAACCGTATCTATTATAACGGCATCTGTGCAAGTTCCACCTGTATCAATTCCTATTCCAAGCATACATTCTCCTCAAAACTTCTTGTAAAAAAGCAACAGAATTGGAGTAACCGGTTCCGTTGCCTTTAAAGTCGCTATATTGATAATTTTCAGCAGCTTCAGTTCTATTATTTTCCGGAGCTATTTGTCATATCTGCCGTAGGTTTCGGCTTCTTCAACAATGAGTTTTGCCATAGTGAAATCAAGAGCTGACGGATATTCACATCCGGTTGCAAGTATAAATCCACCATCTTTAGCTAATAAATCAATTTCTTTTCTACATTCCTCTCTTACGGCATCTTCAGAAGCAGCCAGCAGCCAACCCGGTTCAATAAAGCCAATGAATGTAGTTTCGCTGCCGTACTTTTCCTTCATTTCTTCGTAGCTGCTGCAATCAGGAGGTAGCTTAGCCATTGAGAATGCAATTGGATGCATACGGTTAATTTGTTCTTTTAGATATATGCCGTCACCACAGTTGTGAACCATGACCATTGCCCCCTTTGAACGAACAAATTCAGCAAGCTCTTCAACCAGCGGGCCTTCTACCTTATCCCACATCTTAGGGCTTAAAATTGTCTTGGAAGAATACAGTGTATCGAACATAATAGCATGACAGCCGGCATCAATAAGAGCTCCGGCAAAAGCCTTCAGCGTTTGTGTAACATTATGAAGAGCATTGTTCATTTTATCCGGACATTTAATCATGTCATAGAACATTTGCTCCTGACCACGCATCATGCTCAATACTCCTAAAGGTCCGAAAACGAATCCGATAATAGGCTTTTCCTGACCTCTTGCTTCATATAGCTTTTTTGCAAGCTCAATATGTTCGCTCATTCTAGGAGTCTTTGTAGGATCAAGAATTCCGATTTTATCATAGTCATCTGCTGACTTTATAAGTCTATCATCCATGTCAGGGTGAGCGGCATTCTTTTCGCTATACACTACTTTCTGCCCCCAGTCAGCTGCTTCAACGGATAAGTCAATTAGTGTACAAATAGCATCAACTCCGATTTCGTCTGTAGCACGAATAATTGATTCTGCACACTTGTCTACATCTCTTGACCACTCTTCGTAATTTATTCCCAGTGTCTGCATAGATACGCTGTTGATTAACGGATAGACAGGTACTCTATCAGGCTTTTGATGATTTAAAGTCAAAGAAACTCTTTCTAATGAATTCATATTTAAACCTCCTGTAAAATAATTATTTATTGTATGATTTGATTATAATTTTACAGAAGGATTATATATATGATTATTTTACTGAAATTTATAATAAATTTTAGGAAAGGGAAATTTTTAGCTGAAATACCTGAAAACACCTTTAACCTTGCCTAAAATAGTAACATCGTTGACGATAATAGGTGACATGGTATCGTTTTCCGGCTGAAGCCTAATGTGACCATCCTCCTTGTAAAATGTTTTGACAGTTGCTTCACTTTCAAAGCCGTCAACCATGGCTACTACAATTTCTCCATTTCTTGCATCAGATGTTTTTTCAACCAAAATTAAATCTCCATCCATAATTCCCACGTTGATCATGCTTTCGCCAACAACTCTAAGCATATAGCTTTCTCCGTTGAGAAACCTGGCAGGCACCGGAATGGAATCGTCGATGTTTTCAATAGCTGTTATTGGAGTGCCGGCGGCAATTCTACCAACTACAGGAATATCGATAACCTCCTCAGATGACATATTGCTTTGCTCGTCAGAGCTGCTTGAAATATCAACTGAATTTTTTGTCAAATCATCTTCCATTTGAACCACCATCAATGCACGAGGCTTTGATGGGTCTTTCTTTAAAAAGCCCTGATTTACAAGGTTGGAAATATCCTTATGAACTGTGGATGTGGACTTAATTCCAAGGGCGGTACAAATCTCACGAACTGTAGGAGGATAACCCTTAACCCTAACTTCCTTTTTCATAAAATCGAGAATCTTTCTCTCTCTCTCTGCACTTTTAGTCACTTGCAATCCCTCCATATACTAGTATAATAGAATTATAACACAAAAAAGAACAAAAGTAAACGTTTGTTCGCAAAACGGGGCTGAATATTTTAAGGACTGTAACCAAATATTTTATGAACATCAATAATACTAAACCCATAAATTTTAATAAAGAAAAGAGCGGAATCCGTTCATTTATTGTCCCACTTATAATTGTAATAATAAGTATAGGGGCTTTTTTTGCTGTATATAACAATTCGGAAATGTATCAAAGGACTGTTGTAAAAGTCACTGAGGTAAAAGAAGAAGGTGATACACAGGTTTTAGCCGTAAAGGTTATGAATGGAGAAAGCAAAAATAAAAAGGTCATCATAAAGAATTCCATAGATTCGGACCTTGTATATAAAGAGAAGTACCGTGAAGGGAATTTTTTGTTTGTCAATTTGAGCAACTCTAAAATTTTACAGCAGAAAAGAGACTACTACCTTGCGTTGTTGGTAATTTTGTTGGCTGATTTGCTCCTTCTTGTAGGAAGGGGCAAGGGAATATATACAATTTTAGGCCTGTTTTTAAATTGTATTCTATATTTAAGTGGAATACATTTATTTAATAAAGGGCTTTCACCTGTAATTATGGTAGGTGCATTAATTTTGGTTTTTACTGCGGTAATATTGTTTCCTCTCAATGGATTTAGCCGTGAAACCGGTTCTGCAATTATATCTACTATTTTAACTGTTGGACTCATTGCAGCAGCCCTTCTGATTATTGTTGGAGTAATGCCGAGAATAAGCTATGAATTTATGGAATACATGCCCGAACCATATTCCCTGCATAAGGCAAATATGCTTTATGTTTCACAGCTGGTCGTTGCCGCCCTCGGAGGGATTATAGATATTTCCGTTACCGTTACAACTTCCGCCTCGGAAATTTTAGCAAGGAATCCTGATTTAGGGGCAAAAAAATTGCTGTCCTCAATTTCTGCAATTTCCGACGATATAACATCACTTATGATTAACGTAGTTTTCTTTACAAATATGGCGGGAATTTTACCCGTATTTACCATAGCCATGAAAAACGATATCAGCTTTTTTACGGTTTTGAAGCATCAGAGCTTTTTCGAGGTATCCGGATTTTTAATTGGAGCCATTGGAATAGTTTTAGCCATCCCGCTTTCTGCCTACATGGCAACTCTTGTTTTAAAGAGAAGGAGGTGTGAAAAATGATTATCTTGACCTTCATATTAATTTTCGTTATTTTGTGTCTTGTAATTGGTGGTGATAATACTGCAAAATCAATCATATCTCTTTCCGGAAATGCCTTAGTCTTAACAGCAATAGTGCTGGCGATAGTTATAGGGGTCAATCCTTTAGCAGTCGGAATTATTGGCTGTATCTTAATGACGGGAATCAGCCTTTTTTATCAAAACGGCTTAAATAGCAAAACACTGGCAGCCGGAGCGGCTCTTTTGTGTGTAATGGCTGTAATGGCATGGGTAGGATATTTACTGATTGTATATGGGAATTTGCAGGGCTTTCCGCCGGGACAGAATGAAATCAGGGCAAGCAATGGATATGAGGAGAATATTGGTGTTTCAATGGTCTTAGTTGAGGCTGCCACCCTAATGATTATACTGGAGGGAGCTCTTGTCGATACAGCTTTATCAGTTTCGTCAGCGATGTATGAAGTTAAGCGTCACTCTAAGGATATTGGGATGAGAGAGTTTTTTGAGGCAGGTATGTCTGTGGGGAGGAATATTTTAAATTCTACCGTCAACACACTTTTCTTTATATTCTTAGGGCAGAATATAGTGATGCTGGCATATTACGAGAGCGATTTTACATTGGAGTCCTTTATAAATTCCAAAGCGCTTATTGAACCCCTTGGTGGAATAATCCTTTGTGCAATCGGCTGTATTCTCATTATTCCGGTTACGACTATTATTTCCGTAAGAATTTTTCGAAAATTTTAAAGATTTTACGAAAATTTTTTGTCTTGTCATTGACAATGACTGAATAGAGTGATATTATGTAACCCGTATGAAGAAGAAGTTATCCGCTTCTCACCTTGGGAATTTTGTTTCTGCAAGGTTAATATGGCAATTTACAGCCATGGGCTTTTTGGGCGGATACTTTAGGTGTCTGTCTTTTTTATTTTAGGAGGTGCTAACAATTAGCAAAGAAATTAGAATCAACGAAGAAATTCGTGATAACGAGCTTAGGGTAATTGATGAAACCGGTAATATGCTGGGTGTAATGCCTAGAGATGAGGCTCTAGCTTTGGCTGATGAGAAGAAGCTTGATTTAGTGAATGTTTCTCCAAATGCCAATCCGCCGGTATGCAAGATTCTCGATTATGGAAAATATCGCTATGATATTCAGAAGCGGGAAAAAGAAGCTAAGAAGAAGCAGAAGAGCATGCAGGTTAAAGAAATCAGACTTGGCGTTTTCATTGAAGATCACGATATTATGGTTAAAGCCAAGACTGCCGGGAAATTCCTTAAGGATGGAGATAAAGTAAAGGTTAGCATGAGATTTAGAGGCCGAGAGAGAGATCATGTGCCTCAGGGCAAGATTGTTATGGAGAAGTTTGCCGAAACGGTGGCAGAATTCGGTGTTATTGAGAAGAAGCCTGCTTTTGAAGGAAGGAATATGATGATGTTCCTGGCACCTAAGGCAGATAAATAGCGTTCGTTTGCGAGACAGATAGAGTAGAATCAAGATTAGGAGGAAATAAAGATGGCAAAGAATAAGATGAAGTCCCATAGAGGCGCAATGAAGAGACTGAAAATTTCAGGCTCCGGCAAGATTAAAAGAAACAAGGCTTACAAGAGCCATATTCTTACTAAGAAATCCGCTAAAAGAAAAAGAGGTTTGAGAAAGTCAATTATGGTGACAAGCGCAGACCTTAAGAGAATGCTTAGAGCAATGGGTAAATAAGGAGGTAAGATAATAATGGCAAGAGTTAAGAAAGGCGTTAACGCACATAAGAGACATAAGAAAATTTTAAAATTGGCAAAGGGATTCTATGGTCGTAAGAGCACAACTTTCAAGGCTGCTAATCCGGCTGTAATGAGATCCCTTCGTTCTGCATACATTGGAAGAAAGCTTAAGAAGAGACAGTTCAGACAGCTTTGGATTGCCAGAATCAACGCTGCCGCAAGAATGAACGAAATTTCCTACAGCAGACTTATGGATGGTCTAAAGAAGGCAGGAATTGAAATTAACAGAAAAATGCTGTCAGAAATTGCAATTCACGATGCTAAGTCATTTACAAAGCTTTGTGATACCGCAAAGGCTGCATTGAAATAAGAGACATTATGGGGGAGTCACTTAGGTGTCTTTCCCTTTTTTGTATTGGAGGAAAAGAAAGTGTTAACAGGGAAAACGGTTATTTTAGGAGTAACGGGAGGCATTGCAGCTTTTAAGTCAGCAGCTCTCGCCAGCAAGCTGGTGAAGCTCGGTGCGGATGTCCATGTAATTATGACAGAAAATGCTGTAAATTTTATCAATCCTATAACCTTCGAAACCTTGACAGGTAACAAGTGTATAACTAACACCTTTGATAGAAATTTTAGACATAATGTGGAGCATGTAGCCCTGGCAAAGAAAGCCGATTTGTTCATTATAGCTCCGGCTACCGCCAATACCATTGCAAAGCTGGCTTATGGTCTTGCAGATAACATGCTGACTACGACTTTTTTGGCATGTAAGTGTCCGAGGATGGTATCTCCTGCGATGAACACGGAAATGTTCAATAATCCAATTACAAAGGAAAACATGGAGAGACTTGATGATTTGGGAATTACCGTAATTCCTCCGGCAGAAGGGTATTTGGCATGTGGAGATACAGGCACCGGCAAAATGCCTGAACCGGATATTTTGATTGAATACATAGAAAGAGAAATCGGTAGAAAAAAGGACTTGCAAGGGATTAAAATTTTGCTTACTGCCGGAGCAACCAGGGAAGCTATGGATCCGGTAAGATTTATTACAAATCATTCTACAGGGAAAATGGGATGCGCAATTGCCAGAGAAGCCATGCTTCGCGGGGCGCAGGTCGTAATGGTAAAGGCTAGTACCACTGTTGAACCGCCAAGGTTTATTCATGTAGAATCAGTGGTGTCTTCAGGAGAAATGTTTGAGAAATGCAAAAAATATGCAAAGCAGGCTGATGTTATTATCAAGTCTGCAGCAGTATCCGACTATAGACCTGCTGATGTGAGCACCGAGAAAATTAAGAAAAATGACGGAGATCTTTCAATACAAATGGAGAGGACTGTGGACATTTTAAAATACTTAGGTGAGAATAAGCTACCTGAGCAGGTCATTTGCGGCTTTTCCATGGAAACTGAAAATCTTGTCGAAAATTCAAAGAAAAAGTTGGCTAATAAGCATGCGGATTTGATTGTTGCAAACAATCTGAAGGTTGATGGTGCCGGATTTGGAACAGATACCAATATTGTTACCTTGATCGGGGAAAGCTCCGATAGGGAGTGCGAGCTTATGTCAAAGGAGCAGGTAGCCGGCGTAATACTTGATGAAATTCTAAAAATTTATAAAGAAAAGAGATGTAGATAAATGGATTACTTTTTAGGGCATATAGGATATATTGTAATTGCGGCAATAGTCATTGCTGCAGTTGCCTTTGCTTCTGTGTATTTTGCAGACATGTCAAAGGAATTGAATAAAGCTGACGCAGAGACTGAAGCTGAAAAATCCTGTGGAGCGGGATGTTCAAGCTGCTCCGGGTGCGGGAGCCTTATGTCTTGTAATAAAGATGACAAGAAGTTGTAAGGGGCGTCCTTGTTGAAAAAAATAACTATTTATGGTAAAATGACGGGGTCGTGATTGATAGAAATTTTGTGAAAGAGGAAATTGGAAATGAAGAAAAGAATACTTAGTACTATTACAATTTCAATTATGCTTATTGGAATATTGGCTTTTGTAACAGGTTGTGGAAACGAGCCTGATTATTCAAGCTTAAAGCTTGAGGATTATGTTGCTCTTGCACAGTATAAAGGGGTTACTTACAAACTTGGCGATGCTACCGTTACTGATGACGAAATTGAAGCTGAGGTTAAAACAAGACTTGATGCAGCTGCGGAGACGACAGTTGTACAGGAAGGTGTTGTAGAAGACGGAAGTACAATTAATGTTTCCTATGAAGGGAAGATCGATGGAAAAACCTTTGAAGGCGGAAGCACTGAATCCTCTGATATTATCATTGGCAAGACTTCAATGATTGACGGCTTTGTTGAAGGTCTAATTGGAAAAAGTGTAGGTGATACCGTTACATTAAATCTTAAGTTCCCTGATGATTACCATTCAAGTAAGGTAGCCGGTAAGGATGTTGTCTTTACCGTTAAAATCAAAGGAATAAAGATTAAAACAGTTCCGGAGCTGACCGATGAATGGGTAGCGGCAAACAGCAAGGTTAAGACTGTGGCTGAGTACAGGGAGAGTGTGAAGTCAGAGCTGAAAAAGGCTAAGCAGAAGCAGAACAAACAGACTACAAAAACTGCTGTTTGGCAGGAGGTTTTCTCTAAGAGCAAGATTAAAAAATATCCTGAAGATGCATTGAAGCATGAGAAAGCAAAGATTATTGAAAACTATAAGGAAACGGCTGAAAAGACCTATAAGACTACATACGAAGACTATCTGAAGAAATATATGAATACTACTGAGAAGAAGTTTGAAAAGACAGCTGAAGACTATGCAAAGACCATCGTAGGTCAAAAGCTGGTTTTAAATGCGGTGGCTTCGAAAGAAAAGCTTACAGTTTCAGATAAGGAATATAAAAAGCATCTTGAAAAGGTTCTTAAGAATGCCGGTCTGGACGAAAAGAGCTTCGAAAAAAGCTACAAGATGAGCATTGAAAAATATGCTGAGAAAATGGATTGGAAAACTTCCATGCTTTATGACAAAGTAACTGATAAAATCATAGAGCTCGGAACACAAGAATAACAAATAATAATCAATAAATTCAAACAAATTTTTCCTAAAAATTTGTTGCAGCGGGGATGTTGACTGTGGTATACTCTGTTAAAGAGTTGAAGCAGTAAGCATCCCGTTTGTGTTTTTGCTTCATCTATACTCTGGAGAGAACCGTTTAGGTCGCCGAAGGGTTAGCAAAAATGCGATTTTTTGTGATATCTCAGGCAAAGAGGACAGAGAATTATGAAAAATAATTTCAATATGTCTTCTCTCTGGAAAGTCGATTTGCATCGACTTTTTTTCGTGTAAAATCTAATGAAAAATTGAGGAGAGAAAATGGGAATTACAGCTTTATTAGAAAAAATTGACGGATTAGTTTGGGGCGTTCCTCTGATAGTACTAATTATGGGTACAGGTATACTTTTGACAGTGAGAACGCGAGTTGTGCAGATTAGGCACTTGCCTAAGGCATTTAAGTTTATGTTTAGTAATGAGGAAGGAGCAGAAGGCGAGGTCAGCAGCTTTGGAGCATTTTGTACAGCCATGGCGGCAACAATAGGAACGGGTAATATTGTTGGTGTAGCAACGGCTGTAGCCGCAGGTGGACCGGGAGCGCTTTTCTGGATGATATTGGCAGCATTTTTTGGTATGGCAACCAAATATACAGAGGGTGTACTCGCGGTAAAATACAGACAGGTTGACGAAGACGGCCATGCTCTTGGAGGTCCCTTCTACTATATAGAACGTGGAATGGGTGAGAAATGGAAGTGGCTGGCTACATGCTTCGCTGTATTTGGAGCAGGAGCAGGACTTCTTGGTATAGGCACAATAACCCAGGTAAACGGGATTGCCAATGCGGTTAAGGGGTTTGCAGATCCAAACGGACTGTATACGGTAGCTATACTTGGAAGAGATTACTCTTGGGCAATTATTATAACAGCCATAGCTGTAGCATTTTTCACAGCCTTGGTTGTAATAGGCGGAATAAAAAGAATCGCCAGCGTTACAACGATTATAGTGCCTTTCATGGCAGTGACATATGTTCTCGTTTGTTTGTCAATTATAATTTATAATATTGACAGACTTGATGATTCATTTAAGCTTGTTATGGAGTCGGCCTTCGGACTTAGGGCTATGGGCGGAGGTGCTTTAGGGGCTATGATGTTGGCAATGCAAAAAGGTGTCGCTCGTGGTATTTTTTCCAATGAAGCAGGTTTAGGAAGCGCACCGATTGCAGCAGCGGCAGCTCAAACGCACACAACTGTAAGGCAAGGACTGATTTCAATGACAGGAACCTTTGTGGATACAATAGTTATATGTACAATGACCGGTACAACTCTAATAATTACAGGTGCTACAGAAATCGGTCTTGAAGGAGCAAATGTAACAGGCTACGCCTTTGGAGAAGGGCTTCCTTGGAGTCACCGGGTCGGTGCCGGAATTCTAATGGTATGTTTGATGTTTTTTGCTTTTACAACAATTATAGGTTGGGATTACTATTCAGAACGATGTCTGGAATATCTTGTGGGAAGAAAAGGCAAGGCCTTGAAAATCTTTAGATGGGCATACATTTTAGCCGTCTTAATTGGACCGTTTATGACCGTAAGTGCTGTTTGGACCATTGCGGATATATTCAACGGACTGATGGCTATCCCGAATCTGATAGCTTTAGTGACCTTAAGCGGGGTTGCCGCACGTGAGACCAAAGAGTTCTTTGCAAAGGAAAAGCACCTGGAGCTGAAATAAAATACACTACACTACAGCTTTAAATATGGATAATAAGCCTCTTTTCAAGGTCGGTCAATTCCATCACCTTGGGCAGAGGCTTTTTGTGGTTTTTGCAATCATCAATTGAGCATACACATTATATAGTGACACTGCGCCGCCTTAATTGTGCAATATAAAATTTTCATAGAAAAAACACACAATATGTAGTAAAATACTATTGATATAATTTTAACCTTGTGTTTACTGAAAGGTTTTTGAGGAGGTAGCTTATGCGTTGTCCGTTTTGTGAACATTATGACACTAAAGTTGTGGACTCAAGACCCACTGAAGAAGGTCGTGCAATAAGAAGAAGGCGATACTGTGAAGAGTGCGGCAAAAGATTCACCACTTATGAGAAGGTGGAAGAGAATATCATAATGGTAGTAAAAAAGGATGGCAGCCGAGAATCCTTTGACAGAGGTAAAATACTGAATGGAATTCTTAAGGCATGTGAAAAAAGACCGGTGGACTATGCCACTATTGACACAATGGTCAACGAGATTGAACGCGGTGTCAATAACATGATGGAAAAGGAAGTTGACAGTGCTTTCATAGGCCAGCTTATTATGGATCAGCTAAAGGAAGTGGACCAGGTTGCATATGTAAGATTTGCATCTGTGTATAGACAGTTTACAGATGTAAATACTTTCGTTAAGGAAATTGAGAAACTAATAAATCAAAAATAAGGGTATGGAGTGAAAAAATGCAAGAAATTTTTCAAATTGCCATCGACGGGCCGGGAGGTGCAGGAAAGAGCACTATTGCAAAGGAAGTTGCCGCTCGTCTCGGAATCGATTACATTGACACGGGAGCAATGTACAGGGCGGTAGCATGTAAGCTAATTCGTATGGATGCTCTTGATGCGGAAGAGTCTTATATTGAAAAAATATTAAGCGATACAAAAGTGGATTTTTCATCAGGGAAAACGATTCTGGACGGCATAGATGTCAGTGAAGATATAAGGAAGGCGGAGATATCTGCGGCAGCCTCAAAATGCTCGGCACTCAGGGTTGTCAGAGAGAAGCTTGTATCCTTACAACAAGCTATGGGGCAGCGGAAGAGCGTTGTCATGGATGGAAGAGATATTGGAACTAACGTATTTACGAATGCCAAATATAAGTTTTATCTAACGGCGGATCCTAAGGTGAGAGCTAAAAGGCGCTATGATGAGCTGACTGCTAAAGGACAGCAGGTGGAATTTGAACAGGTCTTAAAGGACATTATCAGCCGTGACGAGCATGATATGAACCGAAAGCTGAATCCACTAAAAAAAGCTGCGGATGCAATTGAAATAGACAGCAGTAATATGTCAATAGAGGCTGTGGTAGAGTTTATTTGTAAGGAGATTTAAATATGGCAGTTTTTAAACCTTTTAAACTTGAAAAAGAAGATGGAAGCGGGACCGCAGAGTCAGACTCATTTTGTATTTACAGAGAGGAAACGGAGGGCTGTATTCAGACCGGCGTTGTAGGCTGCGCCTCGATTGATGAATATGGTGAAAAGAAAATCCGAAAACATGAGAATACGAGAGCTGATAAGGTTGAAGCAATCACCCTGGAATATGATAAACAGGGATTTATTCG
Organism: Peptostreptococcaceae bacterium pGA-8; assembly: GCA_900112915.1. Classification (GTDB taxonomy): domain Bacteria; phylum Bacillota; class Clostridia; order Peptostreptococcales; family Anaerovoracaceae; genus S5-A14a. The sequence continues at coordinate 106,564 of FONK01000005.1, forward strand.
CGAACCTATTTTTTTAACCTACTACAAAAGGGACAATTGTTTAACAAATCTCATTTCCCGATACGCAGAAACTCATCCATGTGATTTCTCCAAATCAGACAAAAGAGGCGTAAAGCATACCTATTGGATTGTAAAGGATGAAAAGACTATAGAAGATATAAAGGAGTGCCTTTCCTCAATAGATGTCTTATATATAGCAGATGGACATCATAGATGTGCTTCCGTATACAATGTCGGTATGCTGAGACGAGAACGGGACTCTGAGTTTACGGGAGAAGAGGAATTTAACTATATGCTGTCGGCTGTTTTTCCCCATGATGAACTGCTTCTCATGGAGTTTAACAGGGGAATTAGAGATTTGAACGGCCACAGTCCGCAGTCTTTAATCAGAAGCATTGAAAATGAAGGTTTTTCTGTTACTGCCATGGGAAATCATATTGTGAAGCCAAAAGAAAAACACGAAATTATAATGACTGTGGAAGGACAATGGTATTCCATAAAGTCTAAAGAGGAAATAGAAGAGTCGGACGCTGTAAAAAGCCTGGATGCAACTATTTTGCAAGATAGGATTTTAGAGCCGGTTTTCGGAATCCATGACCCGAGGACCGATAAGCGCTTAGAATTCTTCGGCGGAATACACTCTACTGAAGAACTGGTGTCAAGGCTGAATGACGAAATAAAAATTGGTTTTATACTTTATCCGGTCTCCATAGAAGATATGTTCAGAGTGGCAGATAATGATCAGGTGATGCCGCCGAAATCCACTTGGTTTGAGCCGAAAATGGGTACGGATTTATTTATTCGTAAAATTTAAAAATGTTGAAATAAACCTGTTTTGATGGTATAATATATGCCACTGTGAGTTTGTGTAGGCAAATATTTAATATGAATTTAAAATATTTACCTGAAAGCGAAAGACCTTTAGAAAAGGCAATTAGAGAAGGCATTGGAAAGCTTTCCAATGCAGAGTTATTGGCAATTATAATTAATAGCGGAACGAAAGAATGTTCAGCAATCGACGTGGCACACAATATATTGGCGGGATTTCCTCTTGGAATTTCACAGCTGGGTGAAGCTACCTATGAGGATTTAACCAAGATCGCAGGCATTGGAAGGACTAAGGCTGTCAGAATTTTAGGCGTCCTGGAACTGGGCAGGAGAATATCAACCTCAATGCCGAATAAGAGGCCTCTGGTCGAATCCGATAAGGATGTCGCTGAGATGCTGATGGATAATCTTAGACATGAAAAGAAAGAACACTTTTTCACCATTGTATTAGACTCTAAAGGACATGTATTGCAGCTTGACCAGGTCTCCGTAGGAGAACTATCATCGACGGTTGTTCATCCCAGAGAGGTATTTTCCATAGCTATTAGAAAAAGCGGGGCATCTGTTATTTTTGCACACAATCATCCCAGTGGAGATCCTTCTCCCAGTAAACAGGATATTGAAACGACGAGAAGGCTTGTTCATTGTGGCAGAATACTTGGGATAAAGGTTCTTGACCATATTATAATTGGAAACGGAAGATATATAAGCTTGAGAGCTTGTGATGATTTAGAAATTTTTGGAGGTAGTGATTAATGTTAAACTTTTTAGCTGCAAAGGATATGGGCATTGACCTGGGAACGGCTAACACTCTTATTTATATAAAAGATAGCGGCATTGTATTAAATGAGCCGTCCGTAATTGCCATGGACAACAAAAGAAATGTAACGCTGGCTGTGGGTGCGGAGGCAAAGCAGATGATTGGAAAGGCTCCAAGTAATATCAGCGTTGTTAGACCTCTTCAGGATGGCGTTATATCAGACTTCGATAGAACGGCTGACATGCTTAAGGCATTTATCGAAAAGGCTGTGGCGGCTAATAAGGTTAAGAACTTTAGAATAGTTGTCGGAGTGCCAAGTGGCGTAACCGAGGTTGAGAAGAGAGCTGTAGAGCAGGTTGTTAAGCAAATGGGAGCTACTGAGGTTTATATTTTGGAAGAGCCTATGGCTGCGGCAATAGGTGTCGGTCTTGATGTGGATTCATCAACTGCCTGCATGATTGCCGATATCGGTGGAGGAACTACAGATATCGCTATTATTGCACTGGGGGGAATTGTTGCAAGCTCCTCAATCAGATATGCCGGTGATAAGTTTAACGAAGCAATCATCCAGTATATTAGAAAAAGGCATTCTCTTCTGATTGGAGAAAGAACAGCAGAATTCCTTAAGATTAACGTCGGAACAGCGTCAATAGACTTGGATCAGCACGGCGACGAAATTATTGAATCGGTTAAGGCAAGCGGAAGAGACCTGTTAAATGGACTTCCGAAAACCTTGGATATTACCAATAGAGATATGATGATCGCACTTCAGGAATCTGTGGATGTAATAGTTGACGGCATTAAAGCAACCATAGAAAAAGCACCGCCTGAAATTGCTGCGGATATTGCAGATAGAGGTATGGTTCTATCCGGAGGCGGCGGAAGGATTAAAAATCTTGACAGGCTTATTGAAAAGAGAACGGGAATGTCCGTCACAGTTGCAGACAATGCCTTTGAGGCTGTTGCAACAGGAACCGGAATGAGCCTAAATGATATTGAAAAACTTAAGATTTACGCTTCAACCGTTAATAGAAGATAGGAAATTTATTTAGTATGATGAGATGGATTAGGGAGCACAAGTTAATAAGTTCTTTATTATTGGTTATTATTGTGACCTTTTCTTTGCTTGTCACCTCTATAGCATCTGCGGGAAGCGGGAATTTGGTTACAAGAGGAATAAATTCAGTTGTAAGCTTTTTTGTCAAGCCGGTTGCTAATGTGGGAGGAACTGTATCTGATAATGTCAATGGAATTTTCTCCTATCGCAGTATAATGGCTGAAAACAATAAGTTAAAGGAAGAGAATGCGAAGCTTAAAAAGCAGGTGGTAAATCTGACATTGGCTGATAACCAGCTTAAAGAGTTACAGGAATTGTCTAAAGCATTAAACTATACTGCGGAAACTCCTGAAAGAGAAATTGTGTCCGCCGATGTTGTAGCAATGAGCGGTACTGATTGGACAAATATTTTCACCATTAATTGCGGAACCGAGAAAGGCATTAAGACCGGAGATGCTGTCATTGCAGGGGAAGGCCTGGTAGGGAGAATAATAGATGCAGGCAAAGGTTGGGCCAAGGTTGTGACTTTAGTTGATCAAAACAGCAGTGTAAGCTTTAAGCTCAAGGGCAATTTGGAAATGATTGGAATTGCCAATGAAGTTGAAGATGGTAAAATGAAGGGTTTCATGCTGGACAGCAGCATTAAGCTGGAAAATGGTGAGCAACTTATTACTTCCGGAATGGGAATGTTTCCCAGCGGAATAGATGTAGGCACTATTACAAAGTCAAAATATGATAAAGATAGTCATCTCCTTACGGTGCTCATAAAACCGGCTGTTGACTTTAAATCCCTGCAGAAGGTGTCGGTGATATTATGAAGTTGAGCAAAATTCTTCTGATTTCGCTTGGGTTTTTCTTTCTGCAGATCCTGATGGGCAAATTTTTACCTTCAGCAATGCCGATTCCTAATTTAATTCTGTGCTTTGTAATTGTAGGAGCCTTCGTGGAGGATGATCCGTGGGCATGGGTTTTAGCTGCAGGGATCTTTGGCTTAATTCGGGATTTGTTTATCAGTATGAATGTCGGACTTGGAACAGGAGCATTGATTGCTGCCGTTGCTTCAATGCTTCTCTTAAAGAAATTTATAAATTCAGAGCATATGCTTAGCAGCATTGTATGTGCCATTGTGGGCAGCTTTGTTTATATTTTTACTTTTTGGTTACTTTCAAAAGCCGTCATGGGTGCCTACGGTATCTCTGATGTTATGAAATTCTTTGTACTTCAAGTTTGGATGCATATAGTTTTAGCCTTTGGAATCTATTATTTTTTATCGAGAAATAGAATAATTCAAAGACGCAATGATAGGTACAGGTATTACAGATGAAGAATAGATACGGAAATTCAAGGTATTATCCTCTGGTTTGGATCATTCTTGTCCTTATGATTATATTGACTTTTCGTCTGTTTGTTTTAACGGTAATAGAGCATAAGTCATGGTCTAAAGAGGCTACAAGTCAAAATTCAAAGGATATATATATTCCTGCTCCCAGAGGAAATATATATGATAGAAATGGAGTTGTTCTTGCTACAACAAAGCAGATTTTTACTGCAACTTTCAATTCCAACTCCATGACAACAGAAGAGATAAATAAATCCTCTCTTGATTTAATAAACCTTTTAATTTCAGCCGGCGATGAATACAATGATAAATTCCCAATTAAAATTGATGATAGTGGGAATTTTTACTATACCTATGATGAAGAAAAAAAGAAATGGCTGGATAAAAACTCTTTTCCGGAAAATATAAAGGCAAAAGATGCATTTGACCAGCTTAGAAGCAGGTACGAAATAGATCAAACCCTGGACAGATATGAAGCCGCTTCCGAGATTTACAAAAAATATGCTGTTACAATGCCTATAAATATTAAAACCATGGCATATAGCTACGATAGCGATAAGAAGGCTTTTATTGAAAAATTCGGAATAGAGGCTGATAAAAATCCTTCAGCAAGGTCTGTATTCAAGGACTTGAGAGAAATTTACAAGATTGACAAGTCTTTGAGCGATGAGGAAGCCAGAAAGATATTCATAGTAAGAAATGAAATTGCTTCCAGTGGATTTAACAGATATTTACCTATAACTATCGGTAAAAATTTAAGCAGCAAAACCATAAGCTATATTGAAGAGGCTAAGATAAACGGTGTAAACGTTGCTTCAGAAACCATAAGGTATTACCCGAACGGGTCTTTGGCAGCGAGCATTTTAGGCCATATGGGGAGTATATCCGAAGAAGAGAGCAAAGAATATGTAAAAAAAGGCTATGCAAGTACAGATATTGTCGGTAAAGCCGGTATTGAAGGGATATATGAGGATAAATTAAAAGGCACAAAGGGAGTTAAGCGCATAAGAGTTAATGCCAGAGGAGAGTATATAGAGACCATCAGTGAAACAAAACCTAAAAGCGGCTCAGACATTTATCTCACAATTGATATTAACTTACAGAGGGCTTCAGAACAGTCATTGGCGGATAACATAGAGAAGGCTCAGAAGCAAAAAGATGGTGGAAATTGTAAAAGCGGATCAACTGTAGCCATTGAGCCGTCTACCGGAGATGTTCTGGCTCTTGCCAATGCCCCTTCCTATGATCCCAATATATTTGCCACCGGAATTTCAACAGAAGCCTGGGAGAGTGTGCAAAGCTCTAATCCGAGGGATCCTTTGTCACCGGCTCCTTTGTATAATATTGCCACTAGGGCATCGGTACAGCCCGGCTCTATTTTTAAGCCGATAACATGTATCGCCGCTATGGAGTGTGGTCTGAATCCGGATATGTCATTCCCTGACAATGGATTTATAAAGCTGGGAGACAGAACCTTCGGTTGCTTTGCGTGGAATCAATATAAGAGCAACCACGGTGTTTTAAATATGGAAAAGGCTATTGGAACCTCATGTAACTATTACTTTTACAATATTGCAACCGGCAAAAACTGGACTACAAATCAGTCCTTTGGATATAACAAAGAAATGTCTATTGAAAGGATGATGACAGTAGGAAAGTCATTCGGACTTGGACAGAAAACAGGTATAGAGCTTGGCGAGGAGGTTTCACCGATTCCGACTGCCGAGGCTCATAAAAATAGTATTAAGCTGAACCTTTGGAATACAATTTACGCCGGGGCTCATACCTATTTCCCGGAAAATGTTGTTAACAACGACAAAAAATTGGCAAAGAACATAGACACGATTGTCGGCTATATAGACAAAAACCCAAGCAGATACGACTTATTTGATCTCTTAGAGAAAAATACCGATGTAAAGAAGGATCAAATTGAAAGCCTAGGCGATTTATGCAAATATTCATTCTTCAACAGGGCAAATTGGGGGACCGGTGATATTTTCAATGTTTCCATCGGACAGGGAGACAACTCTTATACACCTGTTCAAATGGCCAACTATATAGCAACTCTCGCTAATAACGGGAATAGAAATCAGGTGAGTATCGTTAAGGGAATTTCAGGATATGGAATTACGAAGAAGGCTCCCGCTAAATCAATTCCTGAGGAAGACAAGGGATATTTGAAATATGTTATCAGGGGTATGGAAAGAGTAGTTAAGGACAGCGGGCTTACTGCAATTTTCAAGGATTTACCTGTACAGGTGGCAACTAAGACAGGTACTGCTGAGCGTTCCGGAAAAATTAATCCGGCTGATGAAGTGGAATATATTAAAGAGCATCTGAGCAGTATATCTTCAGACTTAACCTGGGAAAAGGTCGAGGCTGAAATTAAAGAATTGCAGAAGCTGAAGAAGTATAAATATGCTTCATATAACGATCTGGTTGATAGAGCCGTTATAAGGGCAAGCAACTATCAAGTAACTCAAAGTAAAATAGATTATTGGAAGGAGGATTATGCTTCCTTTGCGTGGAATATTACCATGGCACCATCTGATAATCCTAAAATCGCTGTTTCAGCACTGCTTATACAGGGTGGAACATCTTCAAACGCTGTTCCGGTAACCAGAGATGTAATTGCAGCATATTATAAATCGGCAAATACAAGTAGCGGAAGCGGTGTTAATGTAATAGGTGATAATAAGCAATATTAAAATGCTTTTGGAGGAATTATGGGTAAAGTTATTTTAATCGCATCAGGAAAAGGCGGAACGGGAAAAACCATGTTCGCTGTAAATTTTGCCGCTACTCTTGCAAATTGCGGTAAGCGAACTGTTGTTTTAGATATGGATCTCGGACTTAGGAATTTAGACTTATACCTGGGATTGGAGAATAATGTTGTCTATGATGTCTATGATGTGATGACAGGACTTTGTAAAATCAAACAGGCTCTAATACCGGACAAAAGATTTGAAAACCTATATTTTATGGCAGCCTCACCTAATAGAGAAGAGGGGATGCTTACACCGCTTCACATGAAGGTATTGTGCAGACGCCTTGCGGAAAAATTTGATTATGTACTGATAGATTCCCCTTCAGGCATTGATGATAATCTGGTTCTCGCATCAGCAGGAGCAGATGAAGCTATTATAATCACAAATCCTGAATATGCGGCTTTGAGAGATGCCGATGCTCTGGATAGAGAGTTTTTGAAGCTGGGAATTAACAAACGATGGGCAGTTTTAAACAAGGTTATCGCAGATATGATAAATAGAGGATTTGCTCCAAGCTTACAGGAAGTAAGCAGCTTAATAAGGGCGCCGCTTGCAGGAGTTATACAATTTGATGAGAATATTCATATCTCAACCTGCCTGGGAATTCCGATTGTTTTAAAGGATGATACCTACATTAGGGAGAATTTTATTAATATAGCAAATCGAATCATTGAAGAAAAAGAGGAAGAGGTCGGTCTTAAATAAAGGCCAAGCTCTTCCTCTTAATTTTTGCATCGATATTTAAAGCTGTCAGCTAAACGCCATTCCACGCCCTCTGGCACTTACATTCAGAATTATTCCAACGGCTAACATATTGGAAATTATCGAGCTTCCGCCATAGCTTAGGAACGGAAGGGTAATTCCTGTTACCGGCATTATCCCCATATTCATAGCAAGATTTTCAAATACCTGGAACAAGAACATGCCTATGAAGCCCACAACGATTAGTGCACCATAAAGGTCAGTGCATTCTCTGACGATTTTAGTGAATCTTAATAGCAGAACTGCGAAGAGGGTTATTACAAAAAGACCGCCTATAAATCCCAACTCCTCCACAAGTACGGAAAATATGAAGTCGGAGGTTTGTACCGGAATAAAGTCCAATTCCTTTTGAGTACCGTTAAAAAGTCCTTTTCCGAAGAGCCCTCCGGAGCCCATGGCCACCTTGCCCTGCCAAACCTGATAATTGCCCTGCAAGGATAAGTTTTCAGGATGGAGGAAAGCTTCTATTCTTTCCTTTTGATAGCTTGCCATCATCAAATAGGCGACAGGTATCATTCCCAGAAACAAGGCAAAAAACTTGCCTATGACTTTAAGGTTAACTCCGGCAAAGAATACCATTGCCAGCCACATTGATGCAAACACCAATGCACTCCCTAAGTCCTCCTTCAAGACTATTAAAATAATCGGAGCAGCTACCAGACCGGCTTTGATTAGACCTTTAAAGCTGTATAGATCGTCTTTATGCTTTGAAAGATATTCAGCCATTATAAATACAAAAAGAATCTTAACGAATTCAGAAGGCTGAATTGTTGTAAACCTTAAATTTATCCAAGCTCTTGCGCCAAATTGCTCCATACCGAGGCCGGGTATATATACCAACAAGAGAAGTGCTATGGAAATGGCATAAAGCCAACTCTCCTGCCCTCTAAACATTGCGTAATGAAAGTAACAAATTATAATGGCAGCAACAGTACCGATTAAGTAAGCTGCAGCTTGGACCACGGTATCTCTGGCGAGAAAGCCGGTAGAAATGTGGGTACTTCCAATCATTACAATACTTATTATGGCCAGGATAGAAACAACCAGTACAATAATTTTATCGACACTGTTCTTTATCGTAGTTAAATAGTTCATTGTTTTACCTCTATAATTCTTGACATATGGATGTCTTAAACATTATAATATAAACGATGTTGGTATATCAAGAAGTAATTGTAGTGTCAACGGCTGACATGAATTTTTTTTGATTAGAATACAAATTTCATTACTATAATAATACTTATTTATACAGAAGGAGGTGCTTTTATGTCTCCAGTTATTTTACCGATTTTGGTGGGAATTGTAACACTTATTATCGGTCTGTTGGTCGGATATATTTATAGAAAAAATGTAGGCGAAAAGGCCATTGGCAGCGCAGAACAGAAGGCTAAAAATTTGATTTTAGACGCTGAAAACAAGTCCGAAACAATTAAAAAAGAGATAATATTAGAAGCAAAGGAAGACGCTCATAGAGTAAGAAGTGATTTAGAGCGTGAAATCAAGGAACGAAGATCAGAAATTCAAAGAACAGAGAGAAAGTTAGTACAGAAGGAAGATTCTCTAGATAAGAAAATTGAGAATATCGAACGTAAGGAAGCTAATATTTCTAGGCAGGCTGACGAAATTGCAGCAAAGAATAAGGAATTAGATACATTCCTTATTAAAAAAAGAGAGGAGCTTGAAAAGATTTCCGGATATACTCAGGAGCAGGCAAAAGAATTGCTTTTGGAGGAAATCGAAAAGGATGTCAGACACGATGCTTCAGTTATGATAAGAGATATTGAAGCAAAAGCAAAGGAAGAGGCTGATAAAAAGGCCAAGTACATCATCACAGGTGCTATTCAGAGATGTGCAGCTGACCATGTAGCGGAAAGTACGGTTTCAGTTGTAGCTTTACCCAATGATGATATGAAGGGAAGAATAATAGGTCGTGAGGGAAGAAATATAAGAGTTATTGAGACCCTTACAGGAGTGGATTTAATCATAGATGATACTCCGGAGGCTGTTATAATATCAGGCTTTGACCCTGTTAGAAGAGAAATCGCAAGATTGGCTCTCGAAAAATTAATTCTTGACGGAAGAATTCACCCTGCAAGAATTGAAGAAATGGTAGAAAAGGCAACCAAAGAGGTTAATGCAATAATGAAGGAAGAAGGAGAGCAGGCTACTTTTGAAGTGGGCATCCATAATTTCCATCCGGAGCTTGTTAAGCTTCTAGGTCGTCTTAAATACAGAACTTCTTATGGACAGAATGTTCTTAAGCATTCTATAGAGGTTGCACAGCTGGCAGGGCTTATGGCCGGCGAGCTGGGGCTTGATGTAAAGCTTGCAAAAAGAGCAGGTCTGTTGCACGATATAGGTAAGGCTCTTGACCATGAATATGAAGGTACCCATGTGGATATCGGCATAGATATTCTTAAGAAATATAAGGAAAATCAGGCTGTTATCAACGGTATGGCTGCTCATCACGGTGACTACGAGCCACAGAGCATGGAAGCTGTTTTAATTGCGGCTGCAGATGCTTTGTCCGCTGCACGTCCGGGAGCCAGAAGAGAAACTCTCGATGTTTATATCAAGAGGCTTGAAAAGCTGGAGGAAATTGCGAACACAACCGATGGTGTTGATAAGGCATATGCTATACAGGCGGGCAGAGAGATTCGTATTGTAGCGAAACCTGAGGCTGTCAGAGACGATGAGGTTGCACTTCTTGCTCGTGATATTGCAAAGAAAATTGAGTCTGAGCTTGAATATCCGGGACAGATTAAGGTTAATGTCGTGAGAGAAACAAGGGCAATCGACTACGCTAAATAATAGTTTGAACTATAAGGTAACTCCTCATTTATATGGGGAGTTATTTCTAAATATGGGGAAGGAGAAACTATGATATATTTAGATAACAGTGCTACAACTAAACCCCTTGACCGGGTTGTTGATCAAACAGGCTATATAATGAGCAGCGTCTTTGGCAATCCTTCGTCATTACATAAATTAGGCATAGAGGCAGAAGGCTATGTGTCGGAAGCCAGACAGATAGTTGCCGATTCTTTAGGTGTATCCAAGGAGGAGATTTACTTTAACTCAGGTGGAACCGAAGGGGCTAATTTTGTCATTTCAGGTGTTGCCAAGGCTTTGAAGCGACGCGGAAACAAAATAATAACCTCTGAAGTGGAGCATCCCGCTGTTCTTAGAGCAATGGAAGGCCTTGAGAGAGAAGGCTTTAACATTGTTAAAATCCCTGTTGACTCTAAAGGTATGATAAATTTAGAAAGGCTTAAAGAAGAAATTGATGCCTCTACTATTTTAATTTCTATAATGGCTGTAAACAATGAAGTTGGAACCAATATGCCAATAGAGGAGATTTGTCGGGTAAAGGGTGATGTATATTTTCATTCGGACTGTGTTCAAGCCTTCGGCAAGTTGGATTTGAAAGGCTTTAAGGGAGAATTTTTAACCGCCAGCGGTCATAAAATACATGGACCGAAGGGGATAGGATTTCAATATGTAAAGTCTAACTCCAAGGTGGCGCCCCTTATAACAGGCGGAGGACAAGAGAAGGGACTTCGTTCAGGCACTGAAAATGTAGCAGCTATTTCAGGCCTTGGAATTGCAGCCGCTCACGGAGAAAAAAATCTGCTGAATAACAAAGGCTACATATCCGGGCTAAAGGAAATGCTTTTAGCCGGAATTGAGAGTGAAATCAAGGATATAAAGGTGAATAGTCCGAAAGACGGCATTCACAATATCTTAAACATCAGCTTTCTTGGTGTTAGAGGTGAAGTTCTTCTTCATACCTTGGAGCAGGATGAAATTTATGTATCAACAGGCTCTGCATGTTCATCAAACAAAAAGGGACAAAGCCATGTGCTGAAGGCTATGGGCTTATCCGATAAAGAAATAGAAGGAGCCGTTAGATTTAGCTTATCTGAGTTCAACACAAAAAAAGATATAGAAATTACCGTTGAAAAGGTGAAGGAAGCCGTAACCGGATTTAGAAGACTGGGAAGTTTTCGATAAAAGTGAGGTTAATTATGAACGAAGAGAAAATTTTAATTGTAAGATGTGGAGAAGTTGCCCTTAAAGGGATGAATAAACCATATTTTGAGCGAGTGCTTGTGGAGAGAATTAAGCGTAATTTGAAGGAATTCCACGGTGTAACCGTTAAAAGAACAGAAGGTCTTATTTTCGTAAGATATCCTCATGACATTGCGCAAAACAAGCTTATACACCAGGTTGGCAAAGTGTTCGGAGTATCTTCAATCAGCCCGGCTGTTGAATCTGAAAGCAATATGGAAAGCATCGCTGCTGAAGCTATAAAATTCATGGATGAGAATATAGCTGCACACGGTACAAAAACCTTTAAGGTCGAGGCAAAGAGAGCGGACAAGGCATTTCCAATTAAATCCCCTGACATTGCAAGACAGATAGGAGCAGAGGTCCTCAAGGGGTGCAAGGTGCTGTCTGTAGATGTTCACAAGCCGGACTGCCACTTATTTGTCGATGTGAGAAGGGACAAAACATACATATACCGGGATAAAATTCAAGGTTTCGGCGGGTTGCCTCTCGGAACGAACGGGAAGGGTATGGTGTTGCTATCCGGAGGTATTGATTCGCCCGTTGCGGCTTGGATGATGGCAAAGAGAGGAATGCTAATTGAAGCTATACATTTTCATTCTTATCCTTATACAAGTCCCAGAGCTCAGAAAAAGGTTGAAGAGTTAGCAGGTATTGTGGCATCCTATTGCGGCAGAATTAATATGAGTGTAATTAACCTTCTGCCAATTCAGGAGGAAATTGTCAAAAATTGTCCTGAAGATGAAACCACCATACTGGTTCGACGTTTTATGATGAGAATCGGTGAAAGAATGGCTGAAAAAGCAGGGGCTATGATGCTTATTACCGGTGAGAACCTGGGTCAAGTTGCCAGTCAAACTGCAGAGGCATTGGTAGTAACGGATTCTTGTGTTAAGATGCCTGTAATGAGACCTTTAATCGCAATGGACAAGGTTGATATTATGGATAAGGCTAAAGAAATAGGCACATATGAGAAATCTATTGAGCCATACGAAGATTGTTGTACTGTATTTTTACCTAAGCATCCTGTGACAAAGCCCAAGTTGGAAAACATTCTCGCATCGGAAGCCAAGCTTGACGTTGATAAACTTGTTGAAGAGGCTGTTAATTCTGCAGAAAATATATCTATATACCCAAATTAAAAAAATATATCACAATAAAAGTGAGATATATTTAAAAACCCCCTTGCAAAAATTGCAAAAAAGTGGTTTACTATATCTGTATGCTGTTATTTTTGTAACAAAATTTGTGCATACATAATACGGTTAATTATCTCTCGAAAAGAGAGACCGTTATAATTATTAAAGGAGGCATTTTTATAATGAACTTTTCACTAACGAAGGAACAAGAATTCGTAAGAAAAACGGTAAGGGCATTTGCTACAAATGAAGTTGAACCGTTAGCTGCAGACATCGATAAGGAACATAGATTCCCTGTTGAGACTGTTGAAAAGATGGCGAGATACGGTTTCATGGGCATTCCATTCCCGACAGAAGTGGGTGGAGCCGGTGGAGACCACATATCATATGCTATCACAGTAGAAGAACTTGCAAGAGTTTGTGCATCTACATCTGTAATCGTTTCAGCACATACTTCACTATGCTGCTGGCCGATTTACCACTGGGGCAGCCCGGCTCAGAAGGAGAAATATCTTCCTAAGCTATTGAGCGGAGAGCACCTTGGTGCATTCGGTCTTACTGAACCAAATGCCGGTACAGATGCTGCAGGACAGCAGACAAGAGCTGAGCTGGATGGTGACGAGTGGGTTCTGAACGGAGCTAAGGTTTTCATTACTAACGGCGGATATGCTGATGTATTTGTAGTAATGGCTATGACTGATAAATCACAGGGCAACCGTGGTATTACAGCATTTATCGTAGAAAAGGGAGATGAAGGTTTCTCAATTGGTAAGACTGAAGATAAGATGGGTATTTGTGCATCTTCAACTACAGAACTTATTTTCCAGAATTGCAGAATTCCTAAGGATAGACTTCTAGGCGGAGTAGGACAGGGCTTCAAAGTGGCAATGTCAACTCTTGACGGAGGAAGAATCGGTATCGCTTCTCAGGCTCTTGGTATTGCTCAGGGAGCTCTTGATGTAACAATTGACTACATGAAGGCTAGAAAACAGTTTGGAAGAAAGTTATCACAGTTCCAGGCTCTTGCTTTCGAAGTTGCTGATATGGCTACTAAGATTGAAGCAGCTAGACTTTTAGTTTACAAAGCAGCTGACATGAAGGACAGAGGACTTCCTTACGGCAAATTCTCAGCAATGGCTAAGCTGTTTGCGGCTGAAACTGCTATGGCTGTTACAACTAAGTGCGTACAGCTTCACGGTGGATACGGCTATACTAAGGATTATCCGGTTGAAAGAATGATGAGAGATGCTAAGATTACTGAAATCTATGAAGGTACTTCAGAAGTTCAGAAGATCGTTATCGCTGCATCCGTAATAGGTAAATAAACAATTTAGGAGGAATATAAAATGGCATTTAAAATTATTGTATGCGCTAAACAGGTTCCTGATACAAATGAAATCAAAATCAATCCTGAAACTGGAACTTTGATTCGTGACGGTGTACCGAGCATACTTAACAATGACGATGCAAACGCATTGGAAGAAGCACTAAAGATTAAGGATATGTATCCTGATACTCATGTTACTGTAGTTTCAATGGGACCTCCACAGGCTCAGGAAATGCTTTTCGAGTGTATTGCAATGGGTGCAGATGAAGCTGTTCTTCTATCAGACAGAGCTGTAGGAGGTTCAGACACATATGCAACTTCAAACGCTATTGCTTCAACAATACAGCACATTGGCGAATTTGATTTAATCTTCGCAGGAAGACAGGCTATCGATGGAGATACTGCTCAGGTAGGACCTCAGATTGCTGAAAAATTAGGACTTCCTCAGGTTACTTATGTAGAAGAATTTTCAATTTCCGAAGACATGAAGGAAATCACTGTTAAGAGACAGCTGGAAGATGGTTATGAAATGATCAAAATCAAGACTCCTTGCATGCTTACAGCTATTAAAGAGCTTAACGAGCCAAGATATATGTCAATGGGCGGTATCTTCAACCCTGACAAGAAAATCAAGGTTGTAAGTGCAGCTGATGCTGAGGTAGATCTTACAATTGTAGGACTAAAGGCTTCTCCTACAAATGTATTCCGTTCATTTACACCAAAGCCTAAGGGAAAGGGTGTAACTGTTGAAGGAGATACAGAAAAAGAAATTGCGAAGAATCTTCTAATCGATTTGAAGAAGAAGCACATCATTTAGGGAGGATTTAGTAATGGCAAATATCAATTTTGATGAATACAAAAATATTTGGGTTTTCGTTGAACAGCGTAACGGAAAGCTGATGAATGTAGCTTTAGAACTCCTTGGCGAAGGTCATAAGCTATCAAGAGATATCTCCGATGAAACTAAAGTTTGCGCTTTATTAATTGGTGATGGTATTGAAAATCTTGCTCAGGAATGCTTCGAATATGGAGCAGACTGCGTTTACTTAATTGAGGATGAAAAGCTGAAGCAGTATACAACTGATGGATACACTAAGGTTATCGCTGATGCTGTAAATGAATTTAAGCCGGACATCTTCTTATATGGTGCTACTCACATTGGTAGAGACCTTGCTCCTCGTGTAGCTGCTCGTCTAAAGACAGGTCTTACTGCTGACTGCACACATCTTGATGTAAGTGTTGCGGAGTACATCAAATTCGCTGAAGAAAACACAACACTAAATACAAAGTCTTTAAATCCGGAAGATCCTAACAAGAATCTAAAGATGACAAGACCTGCATTTGGTGGAAATCTAATGGCGACTATCGTTTGCCCTAACCATAGACCACAGATGGCTACAGTTAGACCTGGTGTTATGCAGAAGATGGAACCTGTTGCAGGTGCTACCGGTGAAATCATTAGAATTAAGCCTGAAATTTCTGATGCAGATATCCATATACAGGTTGTAGAAGTTGTTAAATCAGCTAAAGAGCTTGTTTCTCTAACTGATGCAGACATCATCTGCTCAGCCGGAAGAGGAATCGGTGATGCGTCCGGTTTCGACCTAATGAAGAAATTTGCTGATAAGGTTGGCGGAGTTGTTGGTTCATCAAGAGCTTGCGTTGATGCAGGTTGGATTGACCACTCACACCAGGTTGGACAGACCGGAACCACTGTAAAGCCTAAAATCTATTTTGCTTGCGGTATCTCCGGAGCTATCCAGCACTTAGCAGGTATGCAGAATTCCGACATCATTGTTGCTATCAACAAAGATCCGGATTCACCAATCTTCGAAGTTGCTGACTACGGCATTGTTGGAGACCTTTACAAGGTAATTCCTGAAATCATGGCTGAGTGGGACAACGCAGAAGCTCTATATGATGCAACTACTAAATAGTTTGCAAAACCAGTATGGAATAACTACAGAAGGAATACGATTTTCGTATTCCTTCTTTCTATTGTATATGCTTTAGCATAGGAGACAGTGAACGAAAGAGAGCTGTCTCAATTAACCACCAGCTATGCTGGTGAGGTTAAAAAGCTTTAGCTACAAGTAAATAAACCCCCTATGGTAAAATGTAAAAGGTTCGCCAACCAAGCACATAAAACCAAAGGAGGGTTTATACAAATGAGTAATAAAGATATAAATAGTTTATCACATTCAAAATGGCGCTGCCACTATCACATTGTCTTTGCTGCAAAATACAGAAGGCAAGAAATCTATGGTAAAATAAAAATTGATATAGGAACGATACTAAGAAAATTATGCCA
>FONK01000018.1 GCA_900112915.1 Peptostreptococcaceae bacterium pGA-8
TACTGTTACTTCCTTACCAGGCATTGTGAAGCTTCCGCCGTTTTCTACAGGCTTTCCGTCAGCTGTGATTGACTTAATCTGCTTGCCTTCCTCTATGCCTGTTACTTCAACCTTTACCTTCTCATCCTTTGACGCCTGTTCAGGACTTACCTTAACTGTTGCGGTTCCTCCTGTAACATTGGTTTTTACCTGATATTTAACCTTTTCCCAGTGTGCATGAAGGATCATATCCTTTTCAACCTTACCGGTGTCAAAGTTCCACTTAGCTCCGCCTTCTTCCGCTGTGAACCAGCCCAGGAATTTATGTTCAGCCTTTGTAGGGGCTGTAGGCTCTGATACAGGCTTTCCTTTTTCTACAGTTGCAGGATTTACTTCACTTCCGCCATGGGAGTCAAAGGTTACTTTGACTTTTGATACAGGAGGTGTTATTGATATAACATAGTTACCTAATTCCAAGAACTGCTGCTCATCATTTTGATAAGGGCCTTCTGTCTTAGTTACATTCCATTTATCATCACAAGTTGATACATAATACGGTGCGGCAAATCCATTCATGGTAATTGTTTCTTCGCCCTCTTCACCATCAACTGTTAATAGACCTACAGGTCCTGAAAAGTTCTTTATTTTGACTTCCTGCAAATTCGGAATGCCTACAAGAAAGCTTTCAAAGCCTTCACAGTCTCCGGGAAGGTTCCAATTGCTAAGGTCAAGTCTTTCCGCTCCTGAAACCACAAAAGCATTACCTACATTCTTTACATTACTAACATCCCACTTGGAAACATCCGGATTCATTTTTTCTGCCAGAGCAAACATTCCGTCTATTCTGGTCACACCTGAAATATTCCAATTGCTGACATCCACAGTTGCTAAAGGTGTCGTAGAAAACATGTCAGCCATATTTGTAACATTTGAAGTGTCAAGTTTAGGATTCATCTTTATCTCGCCCGGGAACATAAAAAACAAATTTTGGCAATCGTCAGGTAGAAGAATACCTTCATCTGACATATCAAGGGTAAAGGCTTCTAATAAATCCTCGCCGGCAACCCCCCATGAGCTGGAATCAACTTTCCCAAATTTAGAAGGAAGTTCCCACCAATATTCACTATCTATTTTACCATTTCCTGTTATTTTAAGAGTTTGGTCAGCTTGGTTCCAATTCGCCACTACAGTGCCTTCTTTATTTAAAGGCATATTCTTTATGGGTTTGTTGGGAGTTACCGTGGCAAATGCCTTAAGAGCAAACATGCCGCTCCCAAAGACAAGGGTCATTACCATAGCCAATACAAGTATGTATGCCATCCCTTTCTTACTTTGATTAAGGTTCATCTAAATTGTTCCTCCTTTTTGAATATAAAATGATAACTGGTTGAGCAATAAAAAAGTCACAACAAAAAATATTTGCTGCGACCGTCTTTTCTCGCATCTATCAATACGCTACATTTAATAAAGCAGTTTTTATGTTATAATTCTTCAGCGCCATGAAATGTAGCTCCCCTATCGTAGGTCTTCTGGCTTATGCAATAGTAAGCTATTCATAAAACAACTTATGCGTCTGTTCTTCTACCTTCTCAAGATAACTCAATGGCCGACTCACGCCGCGAAAAACAGTCTCATGCACATACAGCAACGGTAATGCTCCGGATTCTAACCGGATTCCCTCATTTCTGCATCTTTATACCTTAAAGAATGCAGAGTCACGACAGAAATGAATTTATAAATCCATCCTTATCAATCTAATTTTTATTAATTTTTCATTATCTTTTTATTAACTTTTTATTGTCTTGCTTTGATTATACTATCTCAGTACAAAAAACACAAGCCTTAATTATTTTTATACATATAATTTTGTTAAATTAAATTTAGAATCTAACAGGTTTCATTATATTAATTCTCGCTATGCCCCTGGTCTCTACCAGTTCCACGATGCATTGGGCTCCCATCCTCCATAGGCATCCCAACCTAATTTATTTGTCCAAAAGATTTCAATAACGTCACCTTCATATAGCTCTTGATCAGACATTCCAAACTGTGGTGGCACACCATTAAGCTTCCACATCCATCCTGCATCTGCCGTAATATTTTTCTCTTGCAGCCAGTCATAATTATCCAGAATTATGCTTCCATCCTCCGAAACCTGCACAAATATACTGGTGTCCTTCTTTATATTTTCAAGCTGAGTAGGGGTGAGTTTACAACCTTGAACGAATCCCGGTTTACCCATACCTCTAAGGTAAGCTCCGTATTGACCTCCTACGATGGTATATTCTATTCCGTTTTCCATCAGGTATCTCTTAATAACACGAACTGCAATTTCTCCCTCAATGATTTCCATTTTTTTAGTTGGGAATCTATTATATATTCCTAAATTGGTTAAATTTAAGCTGACATAGACATATTGTTTCTCGTCATCAGGTACCTCCGCAGGTTTATTGCCATAAATTGTGTAGCTAAGTTTGAGAGTTCTCCCGTCCGGGTCTATAGCTGTTACTTCAACAGTATTTGCTCCTTCGTTAATGTCCACATTGTAGTTTCTGCTTATTACATTTCCATGGCTATCTTTCTTTGGGGCTCCTGTGTCTTCAATTCCATTAACCAGTACAGTTAGACTGCCATAGTATCCTCCCAGCAGCTTGCCTTTATAATCTGTAGCTCTGATGTTGAATATAGCTAAACAATTGGGATAGCTCTTACCGTCTTTTAAGTTGGTTTCAATTCTAGGAAGCTTGTCAGGATCAACAGGTGGATTTTCAGGGTTATGGTCTGTATGGTTCCCATTTGGTTTAACAATATTTGTCTCTTTACCATGATTTCCTGATCCCGGGTTGCCGTTAGCATTTGCCGCTGTATCTCCAGAACCCTTAACAGATTTATCTATTACGTCATTTTTCTTATCTGGGGATGTTTCGTTATTCTTCTCCCTTTGGGATTTGTCAGCTTTCGCATTTTCAGCCCTGGCTTCATTTTTCTTTTCATTATCCTTAAGCTTCTGCTGTTGATCATAATCCAAGCTGTAGCCTTCACCTAAATAAATTCCTTTAGAAACCTTATCTTTTTCTGTAGAAAGCTCTGCCACCATTTCTGCTTTTCCATGAGCAGAAAGTCCAATCCAGGAAAAGGATGCCACAACGAGCAACCCTATTAAGACCCCTACCATGTATTTATTTTTTAATTTCATTTTTTTCACCTCCTTACTCATTGATATTTTATTTAATATGATTCTAAAATCTATTTATTTTTTCTTAACTTTACCCACATGCTTAGCATAAATGTACGGTCCTCTTCTGTGGAAGGAAATGGACTGAACGCTGCTCTCTCGCCAATAAATACCGCATCCTTCGGTATTTGCCAATCACGCTTCAACATGTCCTGATATATTTCGCAAATGGCTTTTTTAGGGTCTGTCTGCTTAAAAGCCCTGTTTCTTCGAAGACCTTTAATTATGTATTTCCATAAACTCCAAAATATCAAACCGGCAACAAGCAATATAAATCCAAGAATAATTATAAGCTTGTATGGTATTTTTTCTTTATTATCTTTTTTGTTTTTTTCCGAAATGTCTTCTTGTTGATTGGCAGGTTTTTGCTCATGAGGTTTAAAAGCATTGGCAAACTCACTGTTTTCAAGCCCCTTACTAAGATCTGCCTGCCGCATTTTCGATATAAATTCCGGATTCACCTCAATTGGCACCCAACCTATACAATCCACATAAATTTCGGGCCATGCATGGGCATTAGCGCCTTTAATCTCATAGGCTTCCCCTGCCTTCATAGTCCTTGCATCCTTAGAAGTAATCTGATAGCCTTCTACATATCTTGCGGGGATTCCGTAATATCTAAATGCAAGGGTTGCTAATGTGGCAAAGTCCTTATCGTTTCCGGTTTTTCTTTGAAGAAGCTCTTCAATATTTCCGCTGCCATGTTTATTGTCGGCACCAACTGAATCTTTTCCGTGCGTGTATACAAATTTATTAGATGTGAAATCAATAATCTTATCTAAAACGGTCCTGTATTCAATATGCCCGCCCTCTTGGTCTCCCGGACTTCCAAATTGGGAATACAGTGCCAATATATCGTCTTCTTCCAACCTGGTAAATTTTTTGTACACATAAATATTTAGATATTCTTCATACTGTTTATAATCGTTTAAGACATTTTCATCCATAGGCTCATCTGAAACATCTTGATAAAATTTCCCTGCAAGGTCTGTCCATTTATCTGTTGCATCTTCTGTGGCAAGGAAGCTATATTCCTTAGTTCCAAACAAGCCGTCAGACATCAAAAAGCTGTCTCCATAGTTTTTCCCAAAATCAACATTCTTATTGTGAATCTCATAGGGAATTAAAGGATATTTAGAGTATGCTGAGTCAAATTTTATGGTCACTTTTTTCGCTGATTCTTTCTTCTGATTTATGAGGCTATTTATCTGCCCCAATTGTCCTAAGGGGTTTAAACCACCTTTTTTCAAGGCTCTTCCTACAGGCAGGTACTCGTATTGTTCTTTGTTTGAGTTAGCCTCCCAGCCTCCAAAGCTATGGTTCTCTCCAACAAATCCTCTTAGCCACATTTGCCGTGGTTCTTCCATAGTGATTTCAAAAGCAACATCATTGTCTCTGATAGTTCTTTCCCCGAACGCAACTCTATCGACGAGAGATGTGGTTTTCCTATTAAGTTCTTCAAAACTCTTAGGAGATTCCAGTTGTCCCCGAAGTGTTCCGTTCATAGTTATTCCAAAGGTTAGGGCAATTATTACACCAATTGGCAACAGGTTCCACAGTGAAAACTCCTTCTTCATCTTAATAATTGTTATATATAACAAAATCCCCGTTCCTATGAGAAATATTGCTCCCGGCGCAGGTCCAATCCCCCAGCCAAAGGAGGTTAAAACAATTGGAATTAAATATATTAGAGACAGGTAAGTGTTTCTGCTCTTAATAACCAAATATGAAATCCCTATTAAGGCTATAAGTAAAAGCGTAAGAAACAAGCCATATTCTTCTCCGGCGCCTTTATACTGCGGTAAAATTATGTACAGCTTTGTGCCTACATATTCAGCCGCATGGTTCCAAGAAGCTACCAGCCCTTTTAAAATGCTGCCGGAAAAGGATTTTTTAATTTCATAATCCAAGGAAAATGTGGTAATTATGAATTGAAAAAAGCCCATGCCTAAACAAAGGGTTCCCAAAAGCTCCGTTATTTTTCCGGTTATTTTAGTTTTCCTGCTAGGAGGCAAATTCTGTAACTGTTCCATATTCCATTAGCCTCTCCGTATCTTCAAAGCTGTCTCCAACTATTAAGTAGTTGGAATAATTCTTTTCACATCCTGATTGTAAAAACTCAAATACCGTCGACAGCATATTTGAGCAATGAGGTGTTCTAAGGGTTTCAATTCCTGCATCCCACACAGCCTCCGAGTTATCTACATTTTTTATAACAAAGCTCTTGTTTTTGCAGTCATACCATCCTATATCATGTTTAATTCCCTGTTTGGCAATTGCCAATGAAAGGGAAAAAAACAAATCGGTGAGCCTGTCTATATTAGCTGCATGATTAACTGAATTGCCGGCTTGTTCAGAGCTTTTTATTTTTTTATCCAGTAATATTAAAATATTATTTTCAATTGGCAATCCCATCTCCCGTATCACCAGTTTGTCCATCTTACCGGAAAGCTTCCAATGTATAGACTTAACACTATCTCCGTTGACATACTCCCTTATTCCAAAAATCTCTCCCGGGTCGTTGCCTTTTTTGTTCTGGGAGTATTTAAAGCTTTCCATATCATAGCCGGCAATTGTATCTTGGCTCAATTTCATTTCTGTAATGTGAGGCAATACATTATAGTTCAAGCTACCTTCAAAATTCAAAGAAGAGTTCCTTCTTATCATGTCAAGGAGTCCGGAAACTCTGCACTTCCTAACCTCAGCTTTAAAGCATCCGGCATATATGGATTTTATTGGACATGAGACAATTTTAGTTTTCTTAGGTGGTACAATGATTTTTTGCTCTACTATAAGATTCTCTCCATTTATTAAGTTTTCTATGTATATTTCAATGGATAAAACTCCTGCAGGTAATACGCTCTCGTTTTTAACTGCAATGTTGAATACAAATGGTTGCCCCTTCTCGCCGTTTCCATCTGCAGTGATGCTGAAATTAAGCTTCTTGCCCAGCGTTACTGCCATTGCCGCTTCAATAATAATCGTAGAGATAAATATTACCAATGGAATAAGACTATAGAATCCTTTAGCGAAAATAGAAATAAGCACTAAAGCTATAAATAATGCTATAAGAATTATTTTATCTCTTTTTTCGATTCTATAGTTCCCACGTAAAAGATGAAAATATCCTGTTCTTAATTTATTAAAAAGCTCCATCTTACCTTTCATATCTCTACCACTTACTTATTAGACTCCAAAACAGGTGCCTTGGTTGAATCCAAAATTTCCCTTAAGATTTCTTCCTTAGTGATGTTACTGAGCTGAGCTTTTCCGTCTAAAATCAGACGATGTCTGCATAGGGCCTCAAAATTCTCGGCTACAAATTGAGGAATAACATATTCCATTCCGTTTACATAGGCTGCCGCTTGGGCCATTGCCATTATTGCCAAAGCTCCTCTCGGACTTACTCCCAGCTTCACAAACTTATGCTCTCTTGTTTTTTCAACTAATTCAGTTATATATGTTAGGATTTTTTCATCTACATAAATTTCTTTTGCAGCTCTCTGCATTATGACTAGCTCTGAGTCTGTAAGAACCTCTTCAATTTTCGTCATGGGATCCACTCTTTTTCTATCCCTTAAAATAGCTTTTTGGGCCTCTGTGTCCGGATACCCCATTGAGAGCTGTATCATAAATCTATCAAGCTGAGCTTCAGGAAGCATCTGGGTACCTGCAGTTCCAATAGGATTTTGGGTTGCCATTACTATAAATGGTTCCGGCACCTTATGGCTTTCCCCATCTACGGTCATCTTTCCCTCCTGCATTACCTCAAGAAGGGCCGCCTGAGTTTTGCTAGATGTTCTGTTAATTTCATCCGCCAATAGAAAATTGCACATTGCTGCTCCTTTGACATACTCAAAAGAGCCTGTTTGCTTGTTATACATAGAAAACCCGGTTATATCTGTCGGTACCACATCAGGTGTAAACTGCACTCTATTGAATTCCAGTCCCATAGCTTTACTAAAGGCTAAAGCTAAAGTGGTTTTACCTACTCCCGGTTTATCTTCTAAAAGTATGTGTCCGCCTGCAATAATAGCTGTTAGCGCTTGTTCAATCACCCGCTCCTTTCCGATTACTACTTTTTCCACTTCTTGCTTTATAGCTTTAATTGATTCATTCATAATTCTTAATCCATCCTTCACATCTGCAAATATTATGCCTCTAAGCTCACTGACTATAAATAAAAAACTGTACGAATAACACTATCCGTACAGCCCGTTTTTGCTGACTATTATAATCTCTTAATCTAGGTGCCTCGCCTGAGATCCTCTGTTCACCAAGGTACTCTGGCTCATACTTTATAATGATATTGACTGAATTTAAATGCATTTGAATAAAGTACATACAGTGGCGGGACCGCACAGGATTCTAACCTGTTTCCCCTTTAGAGGCTTTCAATGTGATGAATGGTAACCTCTTTCTGTGAACATCATATTAAGTTGCTTTTTTCCATAACTTGTTCTGCTTCTATATTATTAGTTTATCATAAATTTATAGTTTTTACTATCTATAAATAAAAAAGAGACCGGTCGTTACTCCGGTCTCATTAAGCTCAAATTTCAGAAAATCTTATTTGCTGTAATCGTAGAATCCGATTCCGCTCTTTCTTCCCAGCTTGCCTGCTCTTACCATCTTCTTCAGAAGTGTGTGCGGTCTGTATTTAGGATCACCAAATTCCTTGTAAAGAACTTCCATAATAGCAAGGCAAACATCTAATCCAATCAGATCGCCTAATTCAAGAGGTCCCATCGGGTGGTTAGCACCAAGCTTCATTGCAGTATCAATTCCCTTAGCATCAGCAACGCCGTCAGCCAGAATTCCAATACCTTCGTTAATCATTGGAATAAGAACTCTGTTTACTACGAAACCGGGAGCTTCTGCAACCTCTACAGGAGTCTTTCCCAGCTTCTCAGCCAGCTCAATTATAGTTGTCTTAGTTTCATCAGAAGTAGTAAGTCCCTGAATGATTTCCACCAGCTTCATTGCCGGTACCGGATTGAAGAAATGCATACCGATAACCTTGTCAGGTCTTTCAGTTGCCGCTGCAATTTCGGTAATTGATAGCGAAGAAGTGTTAGTAGCGATAATAGCTTCCGGCTTTACCAGCTTATCAAGTTCAGCAAATAAAGCCTTCTTAGCTTCCATATCTTCAGTTGCCGCTTCGATAATAAGGTCAGCGTCTTTAACGATACTGATATCAGTTGAACCCTGAACTCTGCTTAGAATTTCAGCCTTAGCCTCTTCAGTAATCTTTTCCTTGGCAACCATTTTGCTTAGGTTCTTTTCAACTGTAGCCAGTCCCTTGTCCACTGATGTCTGTCTTCTAGCTCTCAGTACAACCTCATAACCGTTCTGAGCTAGTACCTGAATGATTCCGGCACCCATTGTACCGGTTCCTAAAACACCGATTTTCTTCATTTTAAAACCTCCAGTTTCTGAACATTGTTTTAATTTTTGTTAAAAAATTAACTTTTTATGTAGCTCAATTATAACATATTCAAAAATATTGTAAAGACATTTTATCAATTTAAAATATATATTTTAAAAAACCGGAGACAAATATTTCTAAATGTCTCCGGTATAAGCTCCAACTTTTTGGAGTCACCTTAGTTGAACTCCTATTTCTTTTTCCTAAACAGGATAACCGCACCTAAGAGCAAAACAGCTGCCCCGCCAAGTCCGGCATAAAGTATGACATTGTTGCTGTCCCCGGTCCTTGGTGATACAAAAACGCCATTGACTCTTTTTTCTAAGGAATTTAGATATGGTATTTCCCCTGAAAGTGCATTGTGTGATGGATAGATTATGGTTCCCCCTTCCCTCTGCACAATCAAATTGATTTCACTATAGCCTTCATCAGTTTGTGTTCTGATTGCATGCGTGGTGTTAGGCAACAGGCTTTGTATGTAGTTTTTCTTCAGGGTAACAATTACGCTTCCCTTTGCCACTGTATAATCTACATCTCTTCTTAACTCTTCTCCCTTAACCGTTATCTTCACATGGTCAAGGTTGGTGTCCTTTTCAATTTTAAAAACCAAATCGTCGGCAACTTTCGGATCGTAATATACATTATTTCCATCAACTCTAATTCCCGGCTGATTCTCAGGCAAAACAGCATCCAGCTTTTCGTTTTTAAAGCTTTTAGCCTGTATTTTTTGGGATCCCAGCAAGGTTTTGGTATTTAGCAAAGGGTACACCCTGTACAAGCTTATTGTCACTTCGCCTTCACTTATAATCTCAACAATTCCCTCATTGCTAACTGTGGCCACTTTATCATTATCAGTTGTCCACTCCAGGTTTGTATTGAATATATTATCCAGCATGCCTTTGAAATCCAACTTGAAAGTGTCGCCAACCTTCTTTTCCAAAATGGTAGCATTGCCCGTATCAGAAGTCGATTCGGCAAAGGCTGTATATTTAGGCAGCGCCAGTATCAAAACTGCTGCGGCAATAGTTAATATTGAAATATTTTTAACTAATTTTTTTGAAAAAAACACTTAAAAATCCCCTTATTCACGTTTTTTTATTTTCTTATTCTGGGTTATTTTATCATAATAAGGCTTTTTATACAACAAGAATGTATAAATCGATGTTATCGAGACATTTGAATTGCTTTTTCTTATTTTGTGTTATAATTTATTTATGTTGGACGCAGACAAATTACTGAATTAGGAGGTATTAAATTCTATGAATAATGAAGTTATTATTTATAAAGATGGCGAGCTGGAGCTTCCTGTAGAAGTTACCCCGAATAAAGAAACTGTTTGGTTAAGAGTCGAAGAAATGGCAGAACTTTTCGACAGGGATCGTTCTGTAATACAAAGACATATAAAAAACATATTTAAAGAAGATGAATTAGAGCAAAATTCAACTTGTGCAAAATTTGCACAAGTTCAAAATGAAAGCAACAGATCCGTAGAAAGAATTTTTGATTACTACAACCTCGATATGATTATATCCGTTGGCTATAGAGTAAAAT
This sequence comes from Peptostreptococcaceae bacterium pGA-8, assembly GCA_900112915.1. Lineage (GTDB taxonomy): Bacteria > Bacillota > Clostridia > Peptostreptococcales > Anaerovoracaceae > S5-A14a. The sequence continues at coordinate 10,194 of FONK01000018.1, forward strand.
CTCAAAGAGGCATTGCTTTTAGAAAATGGGCTACATCTATCTTAAAAGAATATATTGTTCAAGGGTACGCAGTTAATGACAAACGATTAAAAGTATTGAATAAGGTGATAGAAATCCAATCAAGCATCATTGCCGATGTTCTTGAACTAGATTCTAAAGAAGTTTTAGATGTTATTCAAAAATATACTCAAGCACTTGAGTTGTTAGATGATTACGATCATCAAGTTGTTAAAAAGCCCAAACCAACTCACAAAGAAAGTTATCAACTAAGCTATAACGAGTGTCGTAATCTCATTGATAGTATGACATTTAATAGTACATCAACTATATTTGGGAAAGAAAAAAGCAAATCTCCTTTATTGCATAGTCAAAGACCATCCTTTTATTGATGGATGCAAAAGAATTGCTGCAAGTATTTTCCTATATTTTCTAAGCAAAAATAATTTGCTGTTTAAAAATAAGGAAAAAATAATTTCTGACAGTACCTTGGTAGCAATTACTTTACTACTAGCAGAATCAAAGCCGGAAGAAAAAGAAATTATGATTAATGTAATTATGAATTTCTTAGAATGGTAGATTATATTTTCTTAAACTATTTATGTAAATAGCAAAAAAGCCAGCAGAATTTACACTCTGTTGGCTTAATTATTTTCTCTTAAAAGTGGCTTCCCACTCAAGCTCCGGTCTCTTGTTTTTAGTAATTTTCTGACTTAACCTGGAAGTAAGCCTGCGGATGGTTACATACCGGACATACTTCCAGAGCCTTAGCTCCCACATACTGGTAACCACAGTTTGAACACTGCCACAGAACTTCAACGTCCTTTTCAAATACCTTGCCTTCCTTGATGTTAGCAGCAAGCTTTCTGTATCTCTCTTCGTGTTCCTTTTCTACTGATGCAACGCCCTCCATCTGAGCAGCAATTGCATTAAAGCCTTCTTCTCTTGCAACCTTTGCCATGTTTGCATACATGTCGGTCCATTCGTAGTTTTCGCCCTCAGCAGCGTCAATTAGATTTTCTGCAGTAGTTCCGATTCCTACAGCGTGCTTAAACCAAAGCTCAGCATGTTCCTTTTCATTAGCTGCAGTTTCTTCGAAAATCTTTGAAATCTGTACATAACCTTCCTTCTTCGCCTTTGAAGCATAGTATGTGTACTTGTTTCTTGCCATTGACTCTCCGGCAAAAGCTGTCATCAAATTCTCTAATGTTTTTGTTCCTTTTAAATCCTTCATTTCATTACCTCCAAAATTTTATATAATCAATGTTAGCTTATTTCATCCTAACACCGGTTAACAAAGTTCCATCTACTACAAACTCAAGGTTTTCAATCCCAAATGCCTCTTCAAAGGCAGCCTTCAAATTCTTCATGCCGGCTTCGCTCTTCGGGAACAGGTCCACAACCTGCTCTCCGTCCTTGCTCTTCATATGGTAGTGCTCCGTCATCTGACCGTCAAATCTGTCAGGCTCACCGGGAATTACAATTTTGTTCAAACTCCCCTGCTCAACCAGTTGATTGAGATTTCTATAAACTGTAGCGACTCCTATCTGAGGCATAATTCGCTTTGCCTCTCCATAAACCCATTCAGCTGTAGGATGAATATTGTTAGACTTTACAATATCAAGGATTAACTCTCTTTGTTTGCTGCTCTTCATATTCCCTCCTAACTGATATTGATTATCATTATTATCTTATTTATTTACTTTTCTTTCTCATTTTAAACATTTTTGCACAAAAGAATTGTATTGCTGAACTCCACTATTTGCAAGGGTTATAGCCTTGTCGTCCTGTTAGCTTCCGCTAATTTTTTGTACTGTTTTAAAAACATTGTTTAACTGTATTGAAATGCAAAAAGAACCCTCGGTGGGGCTCTTCTTGCATTTAATTTATTTACTACACTTTCTTTTTTATATTTAAAACACTTTCAAAATTTTAAATATTGTATGAAATAAAAAAGACGGCACTTCGCCGTCTAAACATACCCATCAAGAATCCCGGGAAGCAACCGACAGCTACTCCCAACTGAATTCATTATGAAGTGTAAAAGCTTTTCTGACGAAGCAAATTTTACCTTCACCTACAGCAGGTCTCCTGACTTAGATTCAACCTTGAATGTACCTTCCCGTTTCCAGTGGTAACAACATTCTCGTCATCTTCACAGTAGCGCAGACTGTTACGGATTCTAACCGTATTCCCTTTTAATGCCTAATAGGCAACTATAAGTGTTTTAAATTTCGTACAATCTCATTATATACGATAATCAACATTATTGCAAGGAAAAAATGAAGTCATTTATTGTAAATTTATTTCTTATTTCCATTCTAGGCAAGCAGGTAAAATCCGACCCTGGTACAACCTTTCCCGGTTTGAATTTATATGCACAGGTAATGCCCTGCTCTCTTATTACATCCTGGGCATCAGGAGTATATGCTCCATAAGGGTATGCCATTGCATCGTTACTGCCCAGAATTTGGCTATTTGCGGCAAAATCCTGACGTATCTGCTCTTTTGTTGCCAGCTCCAGAGGCGCCTTGCCATTGACATGATTTCCGTGTAAATCATATGTGTGGTTTTCGCAGATAACATATCTGCTTGCATATTTTTTGATGTTTTCCATTGCATTGGACATGGTACCAATCATAAATGAAGTTGCCGGAACCTGTAACTTTTCTAAAATGGGAATTCCATTATCAAGGAAATCCTGTCTGCCGTCATCAAAGGTCACCAAAACACTTTTTTCCGGCAGCGAATGCACCCCGTCTATATACGCCCTAAGCTCCTTATGGCTTGGAAAATAGTAATGATTATCCTTTAAATATTGCAACTGCCGGATCAGTGCTGATTCAGTTACTTCAAATCTGCTTTGGATGGCTTCCGTATCATTATCCTTGCAAACACCGTGGTAGGCAAGAACGCTTATGCCCTTGGTGTTAGGGACAAATTCACTTTCCGGCACCACCTTCACATTCCTGGTTAAGGTTTTTTTGCCCTTGCCGGATTTGAATATGTATTCTATTTTATAATCGCCGGGCTTATCTTTATTAACCCTGCCTTTGGTTTCATAGGTTGTAATGGGGCCTTGAAGCTTGTCCATTCCATATGCACCGGATTCTATATACTCTTCCCCCTGCTTCAGCACCGTATTTTCATCACCTTTTATTGCAACGATTATATTATCTGAGGCTTCCTTTATTTCCTTTTCAACAGCAAGCTGCTTAAGTCTTGCCTCTCGCTCCTCTCTTAGAACCTTCTGATGATGCTTGTAGGTATATACACCTGCAGCTGCACCAATTACTGCTGATACAATCAAAACAGTTGCGATTAGTTTCCTATCCTTCATTTAGCACGTCCTTTTATGTCTTACACCCTGGTATTTTACTCTACAGCACATTCTAATATATTAGAAACAGCCAGGCAATTAACCTTCAATTAAAATTTTCTTAATATTGTTTGAAAGCGTAGGAACTGGATATATACTAGTTAATCAAATTAAAAATGAAAATAATTTTGGAGGACAAACAAATGGTAAAATTATACAGATGCAATCACTGCGGAAACATCGTTGAAATGGTAAAGGACGCCGGAGTTAATCCAGTCTGTTGCGGGGAAAACATGCAGCTTCTGAAGGCTAACTCAACTGATGCTGCTACTGAGAAGCATGTTCCGGTAGTGGAAATTGAAGGAAACGTAGCAAAGGTTTTAGTTGGAAGTGTAACTCATCCGATGACGGAAGAGCACCATATCGCTTATATTTTCCTGGAAACTAATCTGGGCGTTCACAGAGCTAATCTGAATGTAACAGGTGCTCCTGAAGCAACCTTCCTTCTAGCTGAAGGCGAGAAGGCCGTAGCAGCTTACGAATACTGTAACCTGCATGGCTTCTGGGTAAAAGAGCTATAAAAAAATAGCTATAAGGAATAAGTCTAAAATTTCTTTGAATCCTATGGGCTTTTAAGCTCAATTGGTTAACATCCTTAATATAAAATTTAAAAAGGGATGCCCTTCAGTACATGTGCTTGTACCGCTCGGCATCCCTTTTGGTTCTAATAAACGCTAAACGAATATACTTCCACCTATAAACTCTCTAAGTATGGAGTTATTCACAATGGTACTGTCATCCTCAATGGTTCTGAAAAACCTTAAGAATCTGAGCATTCTTCTGGCTTCTGCATATTCATCATCTTTAGGCTCAACCGCTTGTAGCAATGGCTCCGCAAATTTCTTGAGTACAGAAATTTCATAAACATGATATGAATTGAAGAGTACATCCGCCTCATCGCTGTATGGGAAGATATTCACATCCTCACCTGCTCTAACCTTAGGCCAGGCTGAAAGAGTGCTTCTTGCATCATGACCCCTGAATATACTGTCCCTCACCATCCTGCGCAGCATCCGTTCATCTGTGGTAGGTACTCTATTATATGGATCGATGTTCAATTGAGTAAGGGGACTTATATAAATCTTAAACTTAGCGTTGCTGTCAATATATGGTGTCAGATTTTCATTTAAAGCATGAATACCCTCTATTACAATAGGCTGATTTGATTTAATCCTCGTCAGCCTTTCGCCGAAGCTCTTATGTCCGGTCATAAAATCAAAGGTTGGCAGATCAACCTCTTCACCCTTAAGCAATCCATTCATATTGGCATTAAACAACTCGATATCTAAGGCACGAAGATTCTCAAAATCTCTTTCACCGTTCTCGTCCAATGGAGTATCTTCCCGTTCAACAAAATAGTCGTCGGTTCCCATATAAATAGGTTCAAGGCCATTTACCCTTAACTGAACACATAGCCTCCTGGCAAAGGTGGTTTTCCCTGATGAAGATGGTCCCGCAATTAGAATAATCCTTTTCTTCTGAGTTTTAATCATATCCGCAATCTGCGCTATCTTCTTTTCGTGAAGGGCTTCTGACAGCTGTATCAAATCCTTATATCCGCCATTTCCAATCTTATCGTTTAAATCCGATACATAAGTAACACCAAGAAGCTTATCCCAACGTTTTTGCTCTCCAAAAGCCTTATACAATTTATCATCCTCATGAAGCTCCGGCACGACATTAGGATTCGACGGGTGAGGAAATCTGAGCAACACACCGCTCCTATATTTCATAACAGAAAACTTGTCTATATATGATGTCGACGGCACCATGAGACCGTAGAAAAATTCTCTGAATCCATCAAGCGTATAAAATCTAACGGTTTTAAGATTAAGCTCTTCCAGCAGAATTCTTTTCTTCTCTTCATGACCATCCTTGTCGAGAATATCCAGAGCTTCAACCCGCGACACCTTTTCCAGGGTTATCTTAAGATCCGCCTCCACCATTCTCCTCATCTCAGCCTCTACCTCAGCAATGGACCTGTCTGTTACTTTTTCCCCGCCGCTTATTTCCGTGTATAGACCCTTGTTAAGGGAATTCTGAATTTCAACATGGGTTTCATTGCCCAAAACATTATAAACGGCTTTTAAAAATAGTAATGAAAGCGAGTACTGATATACAAGATTGGCAGCCTGAGTTCTAATATCTAAAAGCTGAACCTTCTCCCCGTCCCGGGGGATATAATTCAAATCCTGATAATCGTTATTAACATTTGCACAAATAATCTTATATGGCAAGTCCTTTCCATAGGTTCTGTATATGTCTTCTACAGTGGAGCCTGCATTTACATTTACGGTTTCCCACTCTCCTCTAGGACTCTTCTTCAGTTTAATTTCCATTTACTACCTCCCGACGCATCCCCAAGGCTATGTTTCACAGCAGCTTTAATTGCAGCTGTAATTGTAGCTGCAATTAAAGCTAGTCTAAATTTTCACTATACTCGGTTACTAAATTGACTAAGGTTTTCATCTCATCATCAAACAGGGTTATGCCTCGACTGCATTTTTCATGAGTTTCATCCCAGTCTCTAATATCGTATTTAGGCGGTGCATCATTCCAGGAAACTAAATTAAGCTCCTTGCGCCAACCATTTTTCTGCTCCTTAAGAACTCCTAAATGCTTTCTGATTTCAAATGTAATCTTTTCCATAATTCTTCCTTTCTTAAATACATACATTTTCCCTACAGCAATGTCTTCTGCTGTTTGCCCAATGATATAACAGCTGAAGGCGAATGTCAATATTTTACAGGAAGTTTTTTCCAGTTATTTTTTCTCATACAAACCGCCGTACAAAAGCACAGCAGTCTATTCAATTACAGCCAGTATGATTTCCGGACAATTGAAAACTCTTACAGGAAAACTGCTGTTACCCAGGCCTCGGCTTACCATCATAATAGAGCGTCCATGTACAATTACACCCTCTGACATCTGTGGTAAAAACCCCTGACCCGGAGCAAAAATTCCTCCGATAAATGGAATTCTTACCTGGCCGCCATGGGCGTGTCCTGAGAAAACAAAGTCTGCATCAGAGGTGCTGTATTCTTTAATGAATTGAGGCTCGTGGGCCAAAAACACCGTTAAATCACAGTCATCGCCTTGACTTTTAATAGAACGAATCGTTTCTTCAAGGGAGCCAAGATCAACATCCTCTCGCTTTTTTAAACGATTTTTTCCCGGAATCATCACTTCCTTTTCGTCTAAGCCCATAATTCTAATTTTGCCGTTTCGAACCTTCACAGCCTCGCTGCTGTTGCTTAAAATTCTCACACCCAGCTTTTTCAATTCCTCATGAAAGATTTCGAGCATGCTCTGCTTAGTCTCATCATCAATGACAAATGCTCTCTCGTGATTTCCGTCAACAAAAAACACCGGAGCAATATCTACAAGTTTTTCCATCAAAGCAATTGCATTGTCAAAGCTTTCATATCGCCTGTCCAGAGCATCCCCTGTGAAGAAGATTAAATCGGGCCGAAGCGACTTGACCCTGGATGCCAATTTTTTGTTGCCTTGCCCGAAGCTCTTCATCTGAAGGTCCGACAAATGAACCATTCGCAAGCCGTCCAGGTTTTCTCCAAAGTCTTCCTTAGAATAGCTGTGCTCAGTCACGTCTATTTTGTTGTTTCCATAGTAAGCCATAGCCCCAAGAGCTACAGCTCCGATAGCTGCTCCCAGGGACAATGTTTTCTTCATCATAGGTCTATCTCCAAGCTGACAGGGCAGTGGTCGCTGCCAAAAATGTCGGTGTGAATGGTAACTTCTTTGATTTTGTCTGCAATTCGGTCAGATACTATGAAGTAGTCAATACGCCAGCCGGCATTGTTTGCTCTGGCGTTAAAACGGTATGACCACCAGCTGTATACATCTTTTGTATCAGGATACAGGTATCTAAAGCTATCAGTAAAGCCTGCACCTAAAAGCTCTGTCATCTTGCCTCGTTCTTCATCGGAGAAGCCTGCATTTCCTCTGTTGGATTTTGGATTTTTAAGGTCAATTTCTTCGTGAGCAACATTCATATCGCCGCAGATTATAAGGGGCTTTTTCTTATCCAGCTCCTCAACAAGCGCTCTGAAATCGTCTTCCCAAGCCATTCTGTACTCTATGCGCTTCAGCTTGTCTTGAGCATTGGGCACATACACTGTTATGAAATAGAAGTTTTCATATTCACAGATGATGGCTCTTCCTTCATCATCATGACCTTCAAAATTAAAGGTTGTTTCAATCGGCTTGATTTTAGTAAATACTGCGGTTCCGGAATATCCCTTCTTCACAGCACTGTTAAAAAATTCCTCATATCCGGGAAAATCCACCTGAGCCTGCCCCGGCTGCATCTTAGTTTCCTGAATTCCCAAAATGTCGAAGTTGAGGCCGAGCATTGATTCCTCAAAGCCCTTTGTAAGACAAGCTCTAAGACCGTTTACATTCCATGTAACTAATTTCATTTTTTCTCCTAATTCTATGCCTGTTGCCTAGCGGATTTTGCTTAAGGCTGTTGCAACTTCAGCGGCAACCTTCGCATTATTAAATACCAGCTGAATGTTTGCCTCAAGGCTTGAGCCTGCTGTGATTTCCTTAACCTTGGCAAGTAGGAACGGAGTGCTCTCCTTACCCTTAATGCCCTTTTCTTCAGCTTCCTGTACAGCTTTTTCTATTGCTGTATTAATTAAATCAGCATCCATTGAAAATTCTTCCGGAATCGGGTTTGCCAGAAGCATACCTGTCTGTAGACCGGAGCCTCTTTGAGCTGCAAAGGCTTCAGCAACTTCCGTCGGCGTATCCATTCTGTAGTCAACCGAAAATCCACTTTTTCTCGTGTAGAAAGCAGGAAGCTCCTCAGTACCGTAGCCTAAAACCGGAACCCCTTTAGTTTCAAGGTATTCAAGAGTAAGACCTAAATCTAAAATAGCCTTTGCACCGGCACAAACTACCATTACAGGAGTAGTTGCCAATTCCTCCAAGTCGGCAGAAATATCCATTGTTGTTTCCGCCCCTCTGTGAACTCCGCCGATTCCTCCTGTAGCAAAGATTTCAATTCCTGCCATATTTGCAATAATCATAGTGGTTGCAACAGTTGTAGCGCCATCAATTTTCTTTGATATTGCCACCGGAATGTCTCTTCTTGAACACTTAAGAACATCTAAGCCCTTCTTGCCCAGGTGCTCAATTTCTTCTCTTGAAAGTCCGCACTTAAGTCTTCCGCCTATAATCGCTGTAGTTGCCGGAATTGCGCCATTCTCTCTGATTATTTGCTCAACCTTCAAAGCTGTTTCAACATTCTGCGGATAAGGCATTCCGTGGGATATTATTGTAGACTCCAGTGCAACTACCGGCTTTCCGTCTCTGATTGCATCCTTAACTTCCTTGCTTACATCTAAAAACTTATTCATTTTTCTTCCTCCGTATTTTTTTATAATTCTATTTTAGGTTCGCCCTTAAAAGGACTTTTTCTTCAGTGATATTTTTATTTATAGTAGCTTTATCCTCTACTGCCATTGCCGAAGCTCCAAGCCCGAACTTCACCTGCTCCTGCAAGGTTCTTCCATCAAGAGCCGCCTTTACAACTGCTGCCATGAAGGCATCTCCGCCGCCGGTTACATTGGCCAAATCCACAGGTAAACAAGGCTCCAGGAATGCCTCCTTGCCGTCAGCAGCATAAACACCTTCACTTCCTAAGCTGATATATACATTTTTTACGCCTTCAGCCAACAAAGCATCGGCAGCCCTTCGCATGCTGCTCTCGTCATAAATCCCAATACCTGTGATTAATTCCGCCTCCATCTTATTGGGCTTAATCCCATAAAAGCCCTTTAAATTCCCCTTTAGTTTTTCCGCCTTGGCTGTGGAAACCGGGTCAATAAAGATGGGGATTTGAGAAAAGTTTTCTCTTATATACTCAATAGTCTCACGCCTTGCATTGGTATCAAGTACAATAGCTGAGGCTCCATTGATTACATCAGCCTTACTCTCTATGAAATCTGTGGAAATTTCATCAAAAACTGCCATATCGGCAACGGCTATATCCATTACGCCTGCGGGATCGGATACATACAAATAAGTGGCTGTAGTTCCATCCTTAACCTTCAGGCTGTCACTTAAATCTATACCGTCCGCTTCGCAGGTTTTAATGGCAATATCAGCAAAATAATCGTCACCTATAGCGGTAATCAGTTTGACTTTAACTCCTAAAAGGCTTAAATTATGTGCAATATTTCTTCCAACTCCACCTAGGGTCCAGCTCACCTTGCCCGGATTTGAGTCCTCTCTGACAAGGCCCTGGAAGGATCTTCCTTCTATATCTCTGGCCAGACCGCCGATTACTACAATATACTCTTCTTTTCCCATATATTCCTTTCTTAGGTAATCCATAACAGCAGCTCTGCTGTTATGCACCCTTTCTTCTATTACAGCCTCAAGAGCAAGCTTCTTCGCCACACCAAGCTCCTTGCCCGCAAGACCCATCTCCATTAAATCATACCCATTTATGGAAAGATTCTTCATATTTATCAATTTATTTTCCAGCTTTGCCTGAGAAATTAAATTTTCCAGAGCATCATACTCCTGCTGCCGATAAAAAAATTCCGGATTTTGTCCCAGATTATCAGCTCGTTTCAAGGCTATCAGATTTTTAAGTGTAGCTTCATCCATCTGCCTCAGCTTTCTATTGACTGCTTTAATATTATTGTCAATAACACCGTCATGATATCGTATCAGCTTGCAAATCTCCCTTTTTGACCTGGTATCAAATTTTAGGCGATTCATAATTTTTTCAGCAATATCAACACTTTTTCCGGCATGTCCGTAAAAATGTCCAATGCCATTATCATCAAGGGTAAAGGAACTCGGCTTTCCCACATCATGAAGCAGGGCAGCCCACCTTACAGTCAATACTCTCGGCGCCGAGCATATTACCACAGCCGTATGCTCAAAAACATCGTAAATATGATGCGGATTATACTGCTTGAAACCAACCATAGGCTTAATTTCAGGAATTAATACGGCTAAAACATCCCAAAATTCCATAAAAAGCTCATGGTTCTTACAGTCCATAAGTATGTAATCCAGCTCCCTTTTTACCCTCTCAACGGCGATAAAATTCAGCAAGCTGCTCTTAGCTCTCATAGCGCTCTTTGTGTCCTCATCCACCCGGAAAGCCAGGCGAGAGGCAAATCTCAAAGCCCTCATGATCCTGAGGGCATCTTCAGAGAATCTTGCTTCAGGAGCTCCTACGCATTTAATTAAGCCCGCCTGCAAATCTTTTGCCCCGTGGAAGGGGTCTACAAAGGCGAAAACCGGAATTTCATCTTTAAAATCAATGCTTATAGCCATTGCGTTAATGGTGAAATCTCTACGCATCAAATCCTTCTCAAGGCTTGTGGTATACTCCACTTTATCAGGGTGCCGACAATCGGAATAGGTGCCGTCTGTTCTAAAGGTAGTGATTTCAATGTGGTTATGGTTCTTAACAACAGTGACAGTTCCATGCTTAAGTCCCGTTTCGATAATTTTCTCGCCGTGAAAGACCTCAAGCATCTCCTCCGGTTTGGCAGAAGTTGTCATATCCCAGTCGCCGGGTTCAGTTCCCAGCAGCATGTCTCTGACACAGCCTCCAACAATTGCCACATCAAAAGATTGGCTTCGCAGCTTCTTTGCTGCCCACAAAACAGCATCAGGAATCAAAGTGCCGCATGTGCTGAGGATTTTTTCTATTTTCTTTTCCATATATGTAGCTGCTCCTTTCCCGTGACTGCCAGTATATTATACCAAAGAGAAGGGTATACATCTATATTATATGGCAATTATTAAGATTTGCCTTTCTCCGTTAAAATCAATATCACTGCCGAGACATACAAATGTCAAAGCAGTGATATCTTTTACAAATTATCCTTGAACAATTTTATAATAAGCTCTTGAAGTAATTTTAAAGATTACGAAGTATATTATAAAGAAAATTGCCAATACAATAAAGAAGAATTTTCCATACTCCATAAAATTCTTTACGGCGAACAGTCCCAAAAGCTGATAAACTATTTTGGATGCTACCATGCAGTGAATTGCAGCAACTGCCAATGGGGCAAAAAACATCCAAACAATCTGTGATGCAGAGGTTTTTTTAATCAGCTTGTCAGAAAGCCCAACCTTTTTCATAGTCTGGTACTTGCTCCTGTCCTCGTATCCCTCACTTATTTGTTTATAGTATGTAATTAAGATGGTTCCTGTCAAGAAAATCAATCCTATCACAATACCCAGGAAAAGAAATCCTCCGTTTAGCCCATATACAAGCTTTAGATTTTCAGCTCTTACACTTACATCATAGTCATTTGGGTCTGCAATATTTTTTACCACATCGCTATAGGATTTTTCCGATACTCCCTTAGCGTCCCATGACACTGCTGCTGTTATAGGAGAATTCTCATAGGTAGCCGACTTGACATTTGCTGCACTTTGTAGGGTTTTTGATAGATACTCCATAGTATCTAAGTCCTTGACAACAACACAGTAGACCTCCACGGCAAAATTGCTGGGAACAATGTTTTCGATATTTTTTACCTTAAAGGTGCGATTACCGATGGTTAAATTTTTCATGTCCGCCATATTATTTTGGTTGACGCACAAGAGAAGCTCATCATCTGAAAGCTGAATATTGCTATTAGTTCTGGCATTATATCCCTCAAGGTCATAGGCTAAGAGAAAATTGGGCAGTCCTGAGGTTTTTGCGGAATACATTTTAAATTCATCATTAACCCTGACCACAGGAGCCATCATTTTAAGCATGCTAAAGTCATTAGTTATTTTTGATGAATCATCGACCGTTGACCTTACCGTATCATTAAGCTCTTTAGTTACAGCCTTATAATTGCTTTGATCTATATGCTCAGGACTTTCTATTTGATATTGCCTAGGCACAGTATTAGACGCCGTATTCTCTATCGTTGAATAAATGGTTGATGTAACGGAAAGCGCCACAATAACTCCGGCACTTAAAATTGATATGCTTGCCAATGATACAGCGTTGCTTTTCATACGGTGTAAAAGCCCGCTTATCTTTAAAAACTTCGTTGGTGTATAATAGCTCTCCCTCTTTTTTTGTAACTTCAACATGAACACGGAGAGAGAAACATATAGCAAATAAGTCGCAATTATGACCAAAATAGCCGCACCGAAAAACAGAAACAGTGACGATAGGATTCCCTTCGTTGTGAGGGCAATATAGTATCCTCCGATCAAGGCAGCTAATCCCGGCATCATCAGCATAAATCTCGACTTAGGCTCACCTTCTCCACTGTGATGCTTTCCAAGTAATTGAACGGGGGTAGACAGATATATGCGAAAACTGCTTCGCAGGACCGTAAAAACGTACATGGCAAAGAGCAGCAGCAGAGTTACTCCCATTGCCATAAAGTCAAAGGGATAGTCCATAACTCCGCCGGCAACATCCTTCAATAATCTGTTTAGTATTAGAAATGTAAGCTGCCCGAAAACATATCCTCCGACAATTGCCATAGCTCCTACAATTGCAAAAAGAATAAAAAATTCTATGCTTATAATCTTTCTTATATGTCGTTTTTCGAGGCCCAAAACACCATAGAGTGCAAATTCTTTGTTCCTTCGCTTAAGCAAGAAATTAGTCGTATACACTCCGAAGATGAAGGTGAAAAGTCCGGTCAAGACGATGCCAAATCCAATTATCATCGCCAGAGATGAGTGTCTGGTCTGTACATATTCATTATTGTATAGGCTTGCCATTATGTTAAATAGGATGAACATCAGTCCTGATGAAAGTATAAAAGGCACCTCCAAAACTCTGTTTGCTTTTAAATTCCGGAAGGCAAATTTCCTAGCCATTGAGAAATTCATTATTTATCACCTCTATTCAACATAAACTGAGCTTGGTTAATGCGTTCCATGAATTCCCCCCGGCTTTCATTTTCACCACGATATATTTCATGGTAAACGATACCGTCCTTGATAAATAAAACTCTCTTGGCATAAGATGAGGCTCTCAAGGAATGGGTTACCATAAGCACGGTTTGCCCTTTTTCGTTGATTTTGTTGAAAAGATTTAAAATTGCCTCGGAGGCTGCAGAGTCTAAAGCTCCGGTCGGCTCATCCGCCAGCAGCAATGATGGACCTGTGATGGCAGCCCTGGCAATGGCAACTCTCTGCTTCTGTCCGCCTGACACCTCATAGGGATATTTTTCCAGGATTTCTTCGATTCCAAGGGATGACTGAAGCTTTTCTAAGCGGAGCTTCATATCCGTAGGCTCTATTTCTGAAAGAACCAGGGGCAGAAATATATTGTCCTTGTTGCTGAACTGATCAAGCAGGTTAAAATCCTGAAATACAAAGCCCAATTCCTTTCTTCTGAACTTAGAAATTTCTTTGTCCTGTAGGGCTGTAATATCCTGTCCATTTAACAAAACAGTTCCTGCTGTAGCCTTATCCAAGGTAGCTATAATATTTAACAAAGTAGTCTTGCCGGCGCCGGATTCTCCCATTATAGAGATGAATTCTCCTTTCTTTACAGAAAAGTTAATTTCATTTAAGGCTTCCGTCGTCACATTTTTCGTTTCATATACCTTTTTTACATTTTTTAATTCCAGTATTGTCATATTGATATACCCTCCTTTAATTTATAGTCTAATTATAGCTTTTAAAGAAGCTTCCAGCATTTATCTAATATGACAATTTACGCCGGAACCTTACAGGTTTGTAAGATTGTCTTTAAATATAATTGAGAATGAGCTTCCTGCATTTACTTCAGAAGATACCTTGATTTCAACATTAAGAATTTCTGCAATTTTTTTGGCCATGTATAGCCCAAGACCGCTGGATTTTTCATTAACCCTGCCATTAAAGCCTGAATAACCACGATCAAATATTTTGTTAATATCCTCCGACCTTATGCCAATCCCGGTGTCCTTAATGGTCAAGGTTTTCTTTTCTTCCAAGTAGCGTATTGAAATTTCACCCTTTTCAGTATATTTCAGGGCATTTGAAATGATTTGCTCCGTTAGTATGCTCAGCCATTTTGAATCACTTATTACCTTGGCTGAAATTGTCTCATATTGCAAGGTAATGTGTTTATTGATGAAAATCATTGAATACTTTTTGAGGAGGGCTTTGATTATCGAATCAAGCTCTACCTCCGTAATATCCATGTCCGCCTGCCTATCCTTTAACTTCAGGTAATTCATTGCCATGTTTGAATACTCTTCAATATAAAAAAGCTGCATTCTAAGCTCCTCGGTGCAGTCCTCATCATTCATCAGCAATAGTTTTGAGACCGTTATCGGGGTTTTAATCTGGTGTATCCACAGCAAAAAATATTCGCTCAGATCCTTCTTCTCGTTAATGATTTGATTCTGCAGCAATCTATTGGCTATCTCCAAGTCTTCCAGCTGCTGCTTCAAAGCTCTTCTCTTCCTGTATGAAACCCGGCCTACTGCCAAGTATAATAATAGTACAAAGCTAAGAATTTCTACACCTAAAATGTAGTACTCCGTATCTAGATTTCCCACGACAAAAATCATCCCAAAGACGAAGAGGGAAAGCAGAAACCCGATAATTATCTTTAATTCACTCGTTAAATAATCAATTAATTTATTCATCCTTGCACCCTGTTGTAAGTAAACACCTTATTTTAAGTAATAGCCTATGCCCTTTTTTGTATGGATTAATTCTGTCAACCCGACAGTCGCCAGTTTTTTTCTAAGTCTGGCTATATTCACCGCTAAGGTATTATCATCAATAAAATCCTCACTTTGCCAGCAATGGTCAATAATTTTCTCACGCTTGGCAATCTGACCCTTTGATTGGAAAAGCATTTCCAGAATTAACAGCTCTGTCCTTGTTAAGTTGATAGAAAATTCTGCTCCTTCCAGCCTTGCTGAACTCAGATTAAGACTCAAACCATTAAAATTCAACCTGTCTGTTTCTATAGCATAGTCATAGGTTCTTCTCAGGATGGCTTGGATTTTCGCCCTTACCACGGCTATATCAATGGGTTTTGTAATATAGTCATCTGCACCGAACTGAATGGCCTGAATCATATCTATAGGCTCAGTATGGGAAGATATAAAGATAATGGGGACATTGGACTCCTGCCTTATTTTCTGCGTCCAATAATATCCATTATAATATGGCAGAGTTATGTCCATTAAAATGATACTCGGTTCAAATTCACTGACTTCACTCATTATATTATTAAAGTCTTCTATCCCTTTTGTAGTATATCCCCATTGTTCCAATTCTTTGCTTAGCAGCAGAGCTATATTTTTCTCATCTTCAATTATTAATATTTTCATCACTTCTCCCACGACATATGATAGTAAAATTAATTTTCTTTTATTTTATCCAACCCGGTTATAAATTTCAAATACTTTATGTCATAATTGCAGTATAACAGAAAGAA
This sequence comes from Peptostreptococcaceae bacterium pGA-8, assembly GCA_900112915.1. Classification (GTDB taxonomy): domain Bacteria; phylum Bacillota; class Clostridia; order Peptostreptococcales; family Anaerovoracaceae; genus S5-A14a. The sequence continues at coordinate 25,979 of FONK01000018.1, forward strand.
AGGAATTTCAAACATGAAAAAAATTTTAGCATTAATTTTTATCATTGCTATGACATTTGCATTAGTATCTTGTAGCAGCGGTGAAGATAAGGAAACTGCTGACAAAAAAGAATATACTGAAGTAAACGAAACCGAAGCTTATTCCGGTGATTCATATTTTAACTATCGTACAGCTGAAACTGAGGATGTGAAAATTGAAATAACAGAAATCGTAACTCTACCTGTAGGAATCGAAGGCAATGAGCATGGCGAAAAGGATATAATCGCATTTAGGTATAATATAACAAATAAATCAGGTCGTGAGGTCACAGCCCTAACCGGATGGAAAACAGTATTCAGAATTTACCAGGTTAAGAAAAAGCCATTAAACTCAACTGCCGCACCTGAGAAAAAGTTTGCGGATATCCAAAATAAGAAGATAAAGAAGGGTGAAACCGTTGAATGTGTTCAAGCCTTTCAGCTGAACGATTCTGACACTCCTATACTCATTAAAGCCGTAGAAAAGGCTGATGGTTACAAGCTTATAGGCAGCAACGTAATATAAAACCGATTTTACCAGAAACAAAACAACACTCTTGAAATTGCTGTTTTTCAACGATTTCAAGAGTGTTTTCAGTTGGAGCGGGCGAAGGGAATCGAACCCTCAACTCAGCCTTGGGAAGGCCGCATTTTACCACTAAACTACGCCCGCATAAGGCAGAAGCCTAGGTGCTTCTACCGCTTAATATAAACATTATATTACATTCACAGCATATTGCAAGTATTCTTATAATTATCTAAATTTCACATAATTAATATTCTTACCTTTAGAAGAAAACTTTTCCTCATATTCCGTCATTATATTATCATCAGCTAAGGGACTGTTATGTAAATCTCCGGTCATTTGAATTATTTCCAGGCCCAAGGCTTCTATCTCATCCAAGGTAAACTGAAACAAGCTGTCATTATCAGTCTTAAATTGTACGAAGCCCTTTGGAGAAATCAACTTAACATACTGTTTTAATTTGCTCCTGTGGGTAAGCCTTCTCTTTGCGTGCCTTTCTTTTGGCCATGGGTCACTAAAATTCAGATAAATGCCCCCCAGCTCGCCTTCTTCAAAGGTATCGGTGATATCGCTTATATACGATGCAATGAATTTCACATTGCTCAGCTCTTCATTTTCGCTTCTCTCCAGTGCCCTCAGCAGCACGCTGGACTGGCCTTCAACAGCAAGAAATCTGTCTGAGGGGAACTTCTTTGACATCCCTCTAATAAATCTTCCCTTGCCACATCCGATTTCTAAGAAAAGCTCGCCTTCACCATCAAATATCTCGTGCCATTTGCCTTTATGGCGGCTTGGCTCACTTACAATCATATATTCAAACTTCGCCAGCTTCTCATCAACATTCTTAATCTTTCTTTGACGCATATCGACTCCTTAGCTTCAGGCTTATTAATCGAAAAGATGCCTGTACTTTTCCAACAGCTTCATTAAAGGCAATCCGAGACCATAGCAAACTACAGCCTGACCTGCGCCTACCCAAAGAATACATCCAATTAATGAAACATCAACACCATAGTAGAAATATAGCATCGGGCCGACTATAAAAGCATTAACAACTACAGGAGGCAATGGAACAAGCCACTTATTATGTCTAAGCAAATGGCTGCCATATGCCGCAATGAGCGATGCCAAGCTTCCCAGCAATATATCCATTATGCCGACAGGGCTGAGCAAATTACTTATTACACAGCCTACAAAGAGACCGGGAATAGCCACTGGCGTAAATGCCGGCAAAACAGTCATCGCCTCTGAAATTCTCAGCTGCATAACTCCATAGCTAAGCGGAGCTATTGCAATGGTCAACACAGCATATACAGCAGCAATCAACGCTCCTATTGCGATTTTTTTTGTTATAGTATTTTTCATAAGTAAATCCGTTCTAAGATGACCAATCCTAATAAAAGAACAAGTCCTATTGCTACAAAATAATCTCTCCTCATCAGCTTCATTGCATGCATTCTGGTTCGCCCGGTTCCACCTCTATAGCAACGAGCCTCCATTGCCATTGCTAAGTCCTGGGCAATTTGAAATGCACTGATAAACAAAGGAACTAAAATCGGAATTAGAGCCTTAGCTCTCTGCATAATATTTCCACTTTCAAAATCGGCACCTCTAGCTTGCTGTGCCTTCATGATCTTGTCAGTTTCTTCAATAAGGGTAGGAATAAACCTAAGGGCAATTGACATCATCATGGCAATTTCATGAGTTGGAACCTTGAAAGCCTTAAGTGGCGCCAGAAGCTTTTCAATTCCATCTGTCAATATAATAGGCTTAGTTGTAAAGGTCAAAAGTGAAGACCCGATTATGAGCAGTATGAGCCTAATCGCCATAAAGGCGGCCGTAAGAAGCCCTTCCTTTGTTATCTTAATGAACCAAAGCTTCACAAGAATATGCCCATCAATCATAAATATGTTCAGCACAAAGGTAAACATCAAAATAAACAAAATTGGTTTAAGACCACGCATTATGAATCCTAAAGGAACCTTTGATGCAGCAACCGCCAATGCCATTGCTCCGCCGCAAAGAATGAATCCCTTAAAGTCGTCAACTATGAACAGCTCTGCAATAAAAAGCAGCGTAGCTATTATTTTTACTCTGGGGTCAACCCTATGAACAACAGATTCAGCAGCATAGTACTGACCAAGGGTAATATCTCTTATCATTTCTTCCTCAAATAATTATATAGCTCTTCTTCAGCCTCTTCCATGGACACAACGCCGTCGGCCATCGGTATGCCGGCATCTTTAAGCTTATATATCAAATCAGCTGCAGGCGGCACATTGAGCCCGATTTGATTAAGTCTGTCTCTCTGAGCAAAAATCTCTTTCGGTGTCCCGACCATAACCAGCTTTCCACAGTCCATTACCATAACTTTATCGGAAAGATTTGCAATATCCTCCATATTGTGAGAAACAAATATGATTATATTTTTCTCTTTCTCATGTACTCTTTGGATCATCTCCAGGATGGATTTATGAGCCTTAGGATCCAAGCCTGCTGTAGGTTCATCAAGAATGAGAACCTGTGGCTTCATGGCAAGTACGCCGGCTATGGCAACTCGTCTTTTTTGTCCGCCGGAAAGCTCGAAAGGAGATTTATCAGCAACCTCATCATAATCCAAGTCAACCATTTCCAAGACTTCTTTTATTCTATCCCAGATTTCATCCTCAGGCATTCCCAGGTTTTTAGGTCCAAAGGCGATGTCAAGGGCTACGGTTTCCTCAAACAATTGGTATTCCGGATACTGAAAAACAAGTCCAACCTTCTTCCTAATATTTCTCATAGGAAAATTAGGTGCTGTAATTTCATCATTACCTACAACAATTGTTCCCTCTTCCGGCTTCAAAAGCCCGTTTAGATGCTGCAACAGCGTGGACTTCCCCGAACCCGTGTGTCCGATAATGCCTACGATTTCTTCGTCATAAATATCAAAATTTATGTTTTCCAAGGCAAGTTGACTGTCCGGTTGACCTTTTCCATAAATATGTGTTAAATTTCTTACTTGTATTGACATATAAATTCAACCATCTCCTCAACGGTAACAATTCCTTTTGGAATGTCTATACCCCGCCTTCTAAGCCTATTACTCATTTCCACTGCCAGAGGCAAGTCCATGTTTGCACTCTTTAGAATATCTTCTTGCGCAAATACATACTCCGGAGTTCCGTCGAGAAGTATGCTTCCTTCGTTAATAATTACAACTCTATCTGCCAAAACAGCCTCATCCATAAAGTGAGTTATAAGTACAGCTGTAATGCCTTCCTTATTCAGCTGCTTAATTATTGTCATAATTTCTTCTCTGCCCTTAGGATCCAGCATAGCTGTAGGCTCATCAAAAATTATGCATTCAGGTCTCATGGCTACAACGCCTGCTATGGCTATTCTCTGCTTCTGACCTCCCGACAACAAATGAGGTGCCTTCTTGCTGAATTTGCTCATATTAACAGCTTCTAAAGCCGAGTCAACCCTTCGTCTTATTTCACTGGGCTCTATGCCCAGATTTTCAGGACCGAAGGCTACATCATCCTCAACGATGCTGGATATAAGCTGGTTATCCGGATTTTGAAATACCATTCCGGCAGTCTGCCTTATATCCCAGATATGCTCATCATCGGCAGTATCCCATTCCTTAACCAGAATCCTACCGCCACTTGGCAAAAGCAATCCATTTAAATTTTTAGCAAGGGTTGACTTCCCCGACCCATTTTTACCAATAATTGCTGTAAAAGTCCCCTGTTCAATATTTAAATTAATATTTTCCAAAGCCTTTTTCGAGCCGGCTTCTTCTGTAGATGGATACTCAAATGTTAAATTTTCAATTCGTATTATATCTGCCATGAAGCTACCTCCCAAAATTAGCCAAGACTAATTATACACCAATTACATAATCCGGGCAACTAATAAAAGAGGATGGCTGTGCCACCCTCTCTGTATAAACTAGTTATTGAATCTATTCAACAATCTCTGTTACTACTCCGGATCCTACTGTTCTTCCGCCTTCTCTGATAGCGAATCTCAATCCTTCCTCGATTGCGATCGGTGTAATCAATTCAATTTCCATGATTACATTATCTCCAGGCATACACATTTCTGTTCCTTCCGGTAACTTCAAATCTCCTGTTACGTCTGTTGTTCTGAAGTAGAACTGTGGTCTGTATCCGTTGAAGAATGGTGTATGTCTTCCTCCTTCTTCCTTCTTCAGTACATATACCTGTCCCTTGAACTTTGTATGTGGATGGATTGTTCCCGGT
>FONK01000022.1 GCA_900112915.1 Peptostreptococcaceae bacterium pGA-8
TTACCTTTAGGCAAATACTCGAACGATGTAATGTTATTCAGTCCTTCTCTCAGAAAGGCTATCCATATGATAATGCATGTTGTGAAAGCTTCTTCCGCCATATGAAGCGTGAATGCATCAACCGAAAAGCTTTCCGCAATCAGGGTGAACTTCGCCTCTGCTGCTTTGAATATATTAATCGATACAACACCAAACGCCCTCACTCATCATTGGGAGATTACACTCCGGATGAAATAGAACAGTTTTACATGGAAAGACAGGAGTACTCCTGTCTTTCCATAAAAATATATTTAAAAAGTGTGTCCATTTACTTGACTATGTTGCTTTGTAGACTTCTTCGCTTACAGGTACGGCTTTGCCTTTTACATAAAGGTAATATTCTTTATTAGCCATTGTGTTATCCTCCTTTTCTTTTTCTCTGTTTTGCTTTTTGAGAATAAAAAAGGAGGACTTCTACACTTTGGCGTAAAAAGTCCTCCGAAAATAACAACCAAATTAACTCTTATTGTTATTGAATTATTTAATTTTTGTGTGAAAAGTTACTTTCAAAAACTTTTATTATCAAAAAACATCGTCATCTCCCATTAAACACTCATTTATTTAGTCAAATATCAAAATGGATGTATTTACTTAAAACTCCATTTATTTGCTCGCTCTCTTATTGAAATGAATGATTTATATATTCCATCTTGACCTATAAGCTCATTATGCGTTCCTTCTTGTGCTATTTCCCCTTTATCTAAAACAATGATGTTGTCTGCTTTCCTAACAGTTTCTAACCTATGTGCAATCATAATAACTGTTTTATTCTGTACTAAATTATCGATGGCTTGCAAAATATGGCGTTCATTTTCTACATCTAAAGCACTGGTAAATTCATCTAAAATCACAATAGGAGAATCTTTGAGTATTGCTCTAGCTATCGCTATTCTTTGTTTTTCTCCACCGGATAAAGTGCTACCCGCTTCGCCAATTTTAGTTTCGTATCCTTTTTGCAAGCTTTTTATAAAGTCATGACAGCTCGCTTTTTTTGCAGCGGATATAACATCCTCATCACTGGCATTTGGCTTTGCCAAACGAATATTATTCATAATTGTATCTTCAAACAAATACACATTTTGAAATACCATACTTATATTTTTCATCAATTCTTCGGTGGAGATATTTGTTGTTTTTGCTCCACCAATCAGAATTTCTCCTTCGCTTACATCATAAAATCTCGGTATAAGCTTGCAAAATGTTGTTTTTCCTGAACCTGAAGGTCCGATAATCGCTGTAAGTGTGTTCGGTTTAAGAGCTACTGATATTCCCTTTAAAACTTCTCCTTTTCCGTAAGAAAAACTCACATTTTTAAATTCTATTTCATTGGATTTTATATTTTGAATAGGTGATAATACCTTTATTTCTTCAGCATTTTCCATACTGCTTATATCCTTTAGTGAACTATCTAAAAGCCCAATCATAGAAAGAATAGAACCTGCTTGACTTACAGACTGGAATATTACAAAGCTCATAATCAATAAATTGATGGCTTTTTGAGGAGAAATTTCTCTACTATTCCACATAAAAAACGCATAGCTAATAATCATAATTTCAAACAGCTGTATCGTAAGACCGGCACCTATGCTTGAGGGAATAGATTTTTCGGATAAATTTATATTATTAACACAACTACCATCTATATCTTTTTTTACTCTTTCATCTTTTTCTCCCATACCAAAAGCCTTAATTACGCTTATTCCCTGTATAAATTCAATAGCACTTTCCGTTAATTTTGTTTGTGCTAATTGTCTTTTGGGAGCTTCTCTTCTTGAAATTTTCATTTGATGATTGACTACAAACAAATATGTTAATATGCCTGCAAATATTACAACGGAAACTTGCCATTCATAGTAAGCAAATCCCAAAACTATTGATATAGCAGATAAAATTCCACCTATCACATGAATTAAAATGATTGGTGCAACTTGTTCTACAGTTGAAATAGATGTAGTCAGTGTTGAGTTTATATTTCCTACTGAATTTTCACTAAAGAACCCTAAATATAGTCTTTTAATGAATGAGCCAAAATATAACCTTTTATCTTTCGCCATCTCAAATCCAACGGATACAGAACCCAGTTGTGTGAAATAACCAAAACCAAATACGCCGATGATACATACAATTCCGAGTATCATTACCTTATAAATATAATTGTCCATCAAATTGCTATTAAACATGGCATTTACCGCTAAAATTATTGCTATCATTTTCAGCATAACGAATATGCCTTCTATAAATGATAGAATTAAAATTTTGACTAAACTGCCTTGCCTTTTCTCACTAAAGCTCCATACACTTTTTATAGCTTCAAACATATTCTCACCTCCAATCAATTTGCTATTTCATATAAATGCTTATACGCAGAACACGACTTAATAAGTTCTTCATGTTTTCCATCGCAAATGATTTTCCCATTTTCCATATATATGATCTTATCTGCATTTATGACAGTTTTAATTTTATGTGTAATAACAATTAGTGTTTTTCCTTTGGTAAATTCCAGTAACGCTCCTTGAATTTTTTCTTCATTTTCAATATCTGTACTTGCAGTTGCTTCATCTAATATGATAATTGGAGCATTTTTTAGAATTGCTCTGGCAATAGCTATTCTTTGCTTTTCGCCGCCGGATAACCTATCCCCTGTGATGGTGTCATATCCATCAGGCAAAGTTACAATAAAATCATGGCAACCGGCTCTTTTAGCAGCTTCTATCACCTCATCATTCGTTGCATCTTTTTTACCTATTCTAATATTTTCCAAAATAGTATCATCAAATAAAAATGTATTTTGATCCACATAGGAGATAAGAGTATTCAGGTCATTCATTGAAAGGTCTTTTACCCCTATACCACCTATTTTTATGTTTCCTTTCTCAAAATCCCAAAATCCGGCTAAAAGTTTCATTAGAGTTGATTTTCCTGAACCTGAAGTACCAATAATTGCAGTCATAGTTTTTTCTTTAATGGTTAAATTCACATCATCAACATCATTTTTTGTCCCATCATAAGAAAATTGTAAATTTTCAAACGCTATGTCGTATGTCATTTTTTCTTTTAAATTAGAATTCTCACTTCTCTTAAGTTCCGGATAATCTAAGATTCCTTTTATTTCCTTAGCAACAGTTCCCATCTGTGCCAATTGGTCAACATAACCGGATGCCTTAACAATCGGTTTAAATATTCCAAGAGAAATCATCATAAACAAAAATAAACTCTTCTCAGTAAGACTGCCATTATTGAAAAATATCAATCCCACAACAATTGTTGGAAATATAGATACAGGAGCTATGCTATAGGAAAGAGACGCATAAATCTGTGAGCTTTTCATCCAGTTTATGGCATACTCCGCATGGCGTATGACTGCATTTTTATATTTAGCATAGGAACTATCTTTCATATTGAAAGTTTTAATTACCTCAATCCCCTTGACATACTCTATAACCGCTTGATTCATATTCTTTTGTGCCTGTACTTGTCCCTCATATTTTTTCTTATATCCAATCATCATAAGCATTCCGATTGATAGTCCAAATATAACCCAAAGAAATATAATCCCGGTAAGCTTAATATTAACTGCAAGCATCCAAACAATCATGGCAATAGGTATCAATAAATTTGCAGTCATCTCAGGAAGTAGATGTGCTAATGTTTTTTCTATATCTTCCACCCTGTCTACCAATATAGTTTTTAATGTTCCACTAGGATTCATATCAAAATATCCCATCGGCAATCTAACAAATTTATCACAAATTGCATATCTTAAGTCCTTTAGCGTTAAGTATGCTGCTTTATGAGATATAAGTGTTGAAATATTTGAAAGCAGCACCCCTGATATTTTGCAGATTATAGTGAAAATCAAGACATATATCATGTTGTTTCCATGAAATCCTTTGAAGATATATCCCGCTAAAATTCCAACAAAAGCATAGGATAACAGTTCGCATAGAACAGAAAGCATACTTAGCATAACAGATAAAATATATCTTTTTTTGTATGGCTTTATAAACGAATCCATTTCTTTAAAAAAGTTTGGTTCTTTCTCTTTTTTCATGACTTCACCCTATGCATTAGCTTCTTTTTCTAAAATATGTTTCCTTACGACTTTACTTCCTATATAAGCTCCTGCGATTGCTGAAACTATAACTAAGGCAAGTAAAATCAGCGTTCCCCAAGAAGAAATCATTTTGCCTGCCGCTGTAATATTTGAAGCTAACTCCTTTTCTTTCATGGCTCCTATGGTTTTATTCAGGGCTATTGTATATGGATAAATTACACTTCCAATTGACGCCAAAGTTTGCTGAATAACATAGCTGATTCCAATAAATTTTAAATTACCATAACCTTTTTTATATAGTAAAAACTCTGCTATCAATCCTGAAATTACAAACATCAAAATATATGGTGGGTAGAATGCTATCACTCCTTGAATAAGAGAATATATAAAAAACGCTCCTCTTTTTTTCACTTTCACTCCGATAACAAAGAAAACAATACCCTGTAATAATGAGTAAAGCACCGGTGTTAAAAGTATGGTAATTGGTGTTGCATACATAAATGTCCCTAAAGAAAATATCAAAATGTTACACAATGATAATAATGTAACTGTAATTATATCTTTCGCTTTCAATTTGATTTTGTTCATGATTAAGTCCTCCTATTTTTATAAAATATTTATCATCAAAATTACTATCATCCCCATCATCAATATGTAATCGCATAAATGAAACCGTAAAGTAACATAAGATGATTTTTTATGATTTAAAGCAATTCCTCTTGTTTCTGCTGAAGCTGATAAAGTTTCGCCTATTCTTATCACTCGAAAAATGAGTGAAACAATCAGAGCTTCAATATACTCCAGCTTTTCTTTTATTATATTTTTATGCTTGCAGCTTCCTCTATTTCTAAGCACCTGTCTAAGCAATTTAAAATCATTCCTTAGCACCGGAAAAAACCTGAAAGAAACTGCAAAAATCAATAATAACTTCTCAGGTATTCTTATTTTTCTAAGTCCCGCAAGCATATTTGTTGCTCCTCTACCTCCTAGAATGATAGGAAATAGTAGAAATATTAAAATAAATCGAGGAAACAAATTTGCCGCAAACATTGTAATTTCATTCGGATATATGATTTCAAGACCGTAAATGAGTCCTGTAATGACAGAAGTAATTCCAAAAGTCTTGTATCTTCTGTTTGCAAGAGAAAAAACGAGAGCTAATAAATTGCATTCAAAAATCAAACTTTTATTGTCAATTCCTACTGCTATCATACAAAGAAGCCAAAACAAAATATTTGTTCTCGAATCTAAAAGATTTTTCTCTCTTTCTGGTGGAGATTGATGTTCTAACTCTTTTTCAAATATACTTTTAATGGTTTCAATATCTCTATTCTCTTTTACCTCACAAATTCTTTGTATCGCTCCATCATCAATTTCCAAGCATTTATCCGCAACTGCTGAAATAAACTCTAAGTCGTGACTAATAATTATCACGATTTTTTTCTTTTTCATATCATTTATCAATCCAACTACGGTATCTAAACTTCTTTTGTCCATTCCTGATGTGGGTTCATCTAAAATAACCACACTTTTATCCGAAAGATACGCCATCATTAAGGTTAATTTTTGCATTTGCCCACCTGAAAGAGAAAATGGATGTCTATCCCGATATTTCCACATATCAAATCGATTGAGTAGAGCTTCTATCTCGTCATATTTGTTTCGATTTACACCATACTCTAGTTCAGATAATACAGAATTTGTAAAAAATTGAAATTCAGCTTCTTGCATAATAAAGAGGCTTTCCTGCGATAGCCTCCTCTGGCTCAATTCTTTTTCCTTTAGAAAAACTCTACCCTTTTTTGGTTTTAATAGTCCACATATACATTTCCCTAAGGTGGTTTTACCTGAACCATTTTTTCCAATCAAGCAGGTAACTTCTCCCAAATAAGCTGTAAACGACAAATCATTTATAATATGTTGTTTTTTATATCCAAAAGATATATTTTTTACCTCTAATTTATAATTGACAACATTAGAACACTTCTTCTGAACCTCAATCTGCTTCAAATCCGTAACTCGTAAACACAAATTATTTAATTCATCCTTAGAAAATATCTTAAAATCGTCCTTATCATACTTTTCATAAAAGCTTCCATTTTTTATCAGCCAATATTCATCAGCCAACTCTTTCAAATAGTAAAGCCTATGCTCACTGATTATTAGAGTTTTTCCATCTTCTTTTAGAAGCAATAAGATATTTTTCAGTTTTTCTATGGCTAAATAATCTAAGTTTGCAGTTGGCTCATCCAATAAAATAATATCCGTATCCATCGCCCAAGCTGCCATAATCGCTATGAGCTGACGTTCTCCGCTCGATAGCTTAAATACTTCTCTGTTTTTTAAATACTCTAAACCAAATTTTGAAAAAGCATCTTGTGTTCTTTTTCTTATGGCTTCATGGCTGATTCCTTTGTTTTCAAGTCCAAAAGAAATTTCTGTCTCACTTTCCATGGTAAAAAATTGGCTCCTTGGATCTTGAAAAACCGACGAAACCAACTCCCCAACCTCTCCAATATTTTTCTTTCCAATATTCTGACCATTAACCAATATGCATCCCTTAAATACGCCTTCATAAAATTCAGGAATTAAATGATTTAAACATCTGAGTAATGTTGATTTACCACACCCACTTTCGCCACAAAGTACTACACATTGACCTTTTGATATAGTTCCTTTTACATTATCTAATGTCTTTCCTTTTTTTCCTTCATAAGCAAAGTCTATTTTAAAATCCAAAATATCTTCACTTCTATCAGTTATACGACTCATAAATTCAACCCTTATTTTATAAATTCATTAAAAATCTTTTTCCAACCTGCTCCAATAAATTCCCCCAGCATTTTTACATATTCAATAGTTTCATCCTTGCTATATCCTTTTTTGATAATTAAGGCATAGATATTGAATTGTTGACTCATTAAAAGTTCCACTAAATCCAATTTCATCTCACTTATATCTGAGTCAATGTTTTCCTTTATAAATGTCTTTGTTTGAAATATTTTATTTTTCATCATTTCATCAAACATAGCCTCAACGGAGCTTCCTTTGCTGCAACATAGCAAAAGTTTACATTCCTCATAATATTCAAACAGAAGATCTATATACCTTGCAGTTTCTTTCTCTATATTCTTCAAAAAATCTTCAAAATTTTTATCTGTGCGATAATTCATATATGATGCTCTATTATCTTTCACCTCTCTATTCAAAGCTTCTAAAAAATCTTCAATCAGACTATAAAAAAGTTCATCCTTTCCTTTGTATCTCGTATATATAGCCCCGGTTGTAACTCCTGCTTTTTTAGCAATATTACTTATTGCGGTAGCTTGAAATCCATTTTTCAAAAATTCTATTTTAGCAGCTTCTATAATTGGTTTATCCAGTTCATGATTTTTATTAGCCATGTTCATTCCTCCTCGTGTTAAAAATACCATGTTTTTATAATCAATAATATCATAATCGATAATTATATTATTGATTATACAGCAGTTAGTGTAATCTAACAAGTCCCGAGTAAAGGTTTTGTATATTTTTCACGCTAACTTCACTGGTATTCCCTCTCTTTTTAAAACCTTTAATTTTTCCTGTTTTTCTATTCTCTCATTTGTAAACTTCTTCACTGACAGGTACAGCTTTCCCTTTGACATAGATGTAATATTCTTTTTTATCCATTGTGTAATCCTCCTTTTTCTGCTCTCTGATTTGTTTTTAAGAATAAAAAAGGAGGACTTCTACACCTTGGCGTAAAAAGTCCTCCAGCAACAACAATTACAATGATTTTTGTTGTATCGTCTATATTCAGTTTTAGATTTTGATTACTTAAAAGGTTTTGTCATTCCTGTTTTTTTGAATCTCCAATTCTTCTATTTCTTTGTTTTGCTTTTTCTAACTCTACTTAGCATACTTTCTGCGTTTGTATCCTATAAGTATCAGTAATACTCCCGATATTAACATTAGCCATGCGTATAGGGATAGGTTTGTACCATCTCCTGTTTTTGGTAAAGTTTTAGGAGTGCTTGTATTCGGTACTTCCGGCTTTTCAGTATTCGGAGGTGCCGGCGGAGCTTCTTTTTTATTGGTTATTGTAAACCCGTCTTTCATACTGCCTTCATAGACTACCTTATACATCTTTCCGTCAAATTTAACGGTATTGCCATCTTCTCCAATTTCTTTGACGGTATATTTGTAGTAATTGGTGCTTCCAAGTCCATCTGCTACTTCAAGGTTCTTAAACTCTCCTGTCCAGTTATTATCCTTTGTCAGTTCAAGTTTCTTTCCTGTGGCTACTCCATCTTTGTATAGTTCTACTTCTATTTTTTCAACGGGAGCAGTTAAAACATTTCCATTATCATTTTTCCATTCCTTAGTAACCTTGATAGTTCTTGTTGGTGGCTCCATTGGTGTCCATGGCGTCTTTTCTTTGTTGGTAATGGTAAAGCCTTCTGCCATAGTTCCGTCATAACTTACTCCATACCATTTACCTACAAGCTGAATAGTTGCTCCGCTTTCTCCAACTTCTTTCACTGTGTACTTATAGTAGTTGGTACTTCCAAGTCCGTTTGCGACTTCAAGTTTCTTAAACTCTCCACTCCAGTTATTATCCTTTGTCAGTTCAAGTTTTTTTCCTGTGGCTACTCCGTCTTTGTATAGTTCTACTTTAATCTTATCAACAGGAGCTTCGTTCAAATTAGTTCCGGAACTGTCTTTCCATAGTTTTGTTACCTTAACATTTCTTGTCGGAGGTTCCATCGGTGTCCAAGAAGAAAGCTTTTTATTAGTAACACTCAGCCCGTCCTCTTGATTCCCATCATATACTACTTTATACCAATCATTTCCAATCTGAATGTAGCTACCTGTTTCTCCTACTTCTTTGACTGTATAGGTATACTCATTTCCTTGACTGTCGATTTTATCAAGCTCTGTCCAAGTATGAGTCGTTGTTCCGTTTGTTAATTCAACAGGAACGCCTTCTGCCTGTCCGTTTTTTAGAAGTTGTAGCTTAATGGCAGGTTTCTCTCCTGTTACACCTTCCCATTCTTTCGTTACTTTTACTTCTGTTTTATTCAGCTTATTTTCTATTATCCAATATCCCTCCATATCGGGAACTTCTATATAATTGGCTGTATATCCTTCCGGTACATTTTCTTCCTCTACCGTATATCTGATTTCTTCTCCTGTATCGATATCATACTTTCTAAGTCCTTCAAATGTATATTCCCAAGTAGGTGCGGTTATTGCATGACGGTCAATCACCCTGCCATCAGCTTTTAGAACGGCTGTAATGGAATCTCCTTTCTTTCCAACCCATACTTTTTCTACTTTAATCTCTGTCCTTTCAGGTTCATTTTCAATTTCTTTTATACAAGCTCCATCGGAAGTTACTTCAACCTCGTATTCTTCGTTATTAAGCTTGTATCCGACAGGTGCCTGCATTTCTTTAATTTTATATTTACCCGGGATAAGCTTGTTTGATATAGCTTCTCCCTCTGAATTTGTCGTCAAAGTAAATGTACTGTTATCTGCCAATTTTGTTATTAAAAACTTTGCATCTGCAAGTTTTATTTGATGGTCTTCCGCATCAAGCTTGACAATCTTAATTTTGCTCGTTAAATCTCCGGAGCCTTGACCGCCGGAACTAGCAATTGAAAAGCTTTGTTTTTTTTCTACACTTTCACCATCAGCCTCCAACTTAGCTGTATTTTTTAATTTTAATCCCTCTCGATAGGTCGAATTGTATCTAAGTATAAAATGTCTATTTTCTATATTGCCCATATGGTATGTGAAGCTAGTTTTGTCGGGTGATAATACGACCTTGTCACTTATATCTGTAGTCGAAAGTACTTTACCGACATTACCATATTCATCCATCTCTACTTCTTCTAATTTGAATTTGTCCGCCACATACTCTATTCCTGTCATATCGCCACTTTCTGATGTTAACCAATCAGTAATGACTACATTATTCAATATGCCTTTTCGATGATTGATTCTAATAGTCCACCTAACATATCCTTCATTTGTTAAAGTTTGTCCTACCCATTTATTAAGAATTTCATTATTTAAAGGATTTTGTGACGTAGACGGAGCTATCGGAACAATTATGGTAAAAGGATACGAGCCTATGGCAATAACAATCTCATGGTTGCCCGGAGTATTTATAATGGTCGTATTAAAATTCGCATTTAAATACATTGACCCTTTAATATCATATCTGTCTTCAACGTACTTTGTGAAAGTAACCTTGATATTTCCGCCGCCCAATGTGCCGGGTGTAACAACTGCTTTTGCTACTACATCTGTTCCGTTTGGAGCTATAATATCAAAATTACAAGCTGAATCGTTCGTCGGGAATCTAAACTCATCCGGTAACGTGATATTAAAATAATCGCCTTCCTTTAATTCATTTTGATAATAACTTGCATCCCAAGAAATACTTAATTTCAAAAAGTCATTCACCTTAAAACCGTCCGGTGGCACTTCCCCTGTACTTTTTGTAATAGTAAAATCAGTGATTTTAGTTTCCACCCGTTCCAACCCCTCTGCAAAAACGGGTTGCATTGGTATCAAAACCCCTAAAAGCATTACAAAAGTCAAAAAAAATGATGTTATCTTTTGAATAATTCCCTTCTTTTTCATTTATTTTCCATCTCCTTTCTCTGTTTGTTTCTGTAAATTATGGAAATAAACTTAGACTTT
>FONK01000012.1 GCA_900112915.1 Peptostreptococcaceae bacterium pGA-8
TCCAAACAGGATCTGAGCCTGTGAAAAAATCTCTGTAAATTAAACAATACAAAGGTCTTGTATGATAAAATATTAAAATCATAGGAGGCCTTTTATTATGGCAAACAGAAAAAAAGAAGTTTACAAACCAAAACCAATGACTGAGGGAAAAAGAAATATTATCCAAGGCTTGCTTCAGGAGTATGATATCCAGTCTGCTGAGGATATTCAAAATGCCTTAAAAGATCTACTTTCCGGAACAATTCAAGATATGCTTGAAACGGAAATGGATGACCATCTTGGTTATAATCGTTATGAAAGATCCGGCGAGGCAAACTATCGTAATGGCACGAAAGCTAAAACTGTGCGTAGTAAATACGGTGAATTTGAGGTAGATGTGCCTCAGGATCGCCAAAGTTCCTTTGAACCGCAAGTACTTCCAAAACGTCAAAAAGATATTTCTTCGATTGATGAGAAGATTATTTCAATGTATGCAAAGGGAATGACTACACGACAGATTTCAGAAACCATAGAGGACATTTATGGATTTGAGAATGGTATCGGATATCACAGATAAGCTCCTTCCAAGAATTGAGGAATGGCAGAATCGTCCTTTGTCAGCTGTGTACCCAATCGTTTTTATTGATGCTGTACACTTTTCAGTACGTGATGATGGTGTAATCAGGAAACTTGCAGCATTAGATAAAATTTTGGACAAATTTAAAAGGTGTGAGCTTCATTTTGAAGCCCGCACCTTCTTAAGTTTTGCGACATAATCTCTTGGCTATTATATTATTTAGCCTCTATGACATCAATTGTCTTAACAGCTTTTTCAAACTTGTCCATCCAGTCATTTTCACCAACGGTAGTGAAGGTGTATGTTGCCATCTTATCGCCTTTTATAAGGATCTGCAATTGAGTCAGCTTCAGACCGTTTAATGAGTATGCCATTTTAATTTTCCAAGCATCAAATCCATCAACCTTTGTCTTATCGAATTCTTTGAATTCAATATCATCTACGGCATAGTTTGCGGTTTTGTATTGCTCTTTTAAAAGCTTTTCGTACTCTTTTTCGTTCATATCATCGAAGCCGGTAACCTTTTCCTCATTCATCATATATACAATGTTTGTAGGATCGGTTGTAGGATCGGCAGTCTGCCAAACACGTTTGGTTGAAGCTTCTTTGTCTTTCGTTTCACTTGATTCCACCATACCTTCAGGTGCGGTAATCTTTACATCTCCAATCTTAGCATTTGAACCTGAGCCTGAACCGCATGAAACCAGACCGAAGGCCAATATTCCAATTAAAATCAATGTTAATAGCTTTTTCATAGTTTATTCTCCTAAAAAATTTTTATACTGCTATTATACTATTTATAAAATTAAACAGCAAGAAAAAATCAGCAAAATAATTAAGTAAAAGGAGATATGCTTATTTGAAAACGAGAGGCCTGTCTTTAGCAATCTTAGCTTCTTCAGGTAAATCCAGACCGAGAGTTCCGCCCGGATTCATGATGTTGTCAGGATCAAAATGATTCTTTAATGCTCTAATAACATCATATTCATTTTTACCGAGGGAGCCTTCCAACCATGGAGCAAACATTTTGCCTATACCATGATGGTGGCTCATGGAGGCACCGCTTTTTTGTATAGCGTTCAGAATTCCTGCATGATATCTTCTAAAGTCCTCCGGGTCGGTAAATCGGGATATGAAAATCCAATAGAGATTTGCACCTTGTGGGTAGACATGTGACATATGCGTCATACATATGGTATCGGGTCGTGATTTACAGTACTCCCTGACTTCAGCATGAACACGGCTCATATTGCTCCAGTTAACGGTACATTCCATTGTGTCGGTGACTATGCCGAAGTCTTGCATAGTGTCTCTCATGTAGGGGTCATTAAATCTGCCCTTTTCCCATCCCTTGGTTACGATACCGGTAAGACTAAGACCGCCAAAACGCTTTGCAATTTTTTTTGTGTGACGGGCTAAATTTTTTGAGAAGCCCTTTTCTCCATTGGTGAAGCCGAGGAACAGGCACATTTTGCCAACCTCCATGCCACGCATTTTAAATAAATGCTTAAGAGGGGTATCCATTACTCCATATAGATGCAGCATTATGCCGGTTTCTTCCGGATCCGACACTCTGAAAACAGAAGGGTAGCCGGCTTCGCTTTGCATTATTTCTCTGGCAGCAGCTTGGGCAGTCTCCCAGTCCTTAAACATAAATGAATAACGCTGTATCGTTTCGGGCATATATCTGAAGATTTTTAATGTTACATGAGTTAAAACACCGAAGGTTCCTTCACTGCCCATCATTATCTGATTTAGATCCGGACCACAGGCCTTTCTCGGGTAGGTATCCGATTTTACATTGCCAATTGGCGTTGCATACTCTTGAGATACTACGATGTCTGAAATACATCCATAATATGTGGAGTTTTGACCGGCACCTCTGGTTACAACCCATCCGCCAACTGAGGAATATTCAAAGCTTTGAGGGAAGTGCCCACAGGTATAAGCTCTTGCTGCTCCAAACTCTTTAATAGCATTATTAAGGGTTTCCTCCAATTTAGGACCGCTCATACCGGCTTCGACGGTAATTGTCTGATCGATTTCATTGAATGAAACTACCTTATTAAATCTGAGCCTCATATCAAGAGAAATTCCACCTTTCATGCACTCTACACCACGAGTAACAGAAGAACCGCCGCCATAAACGTAAACCGGAATTTTTTCCTCTTGACAGAAAGCGACAATGGCTTCGATTTGTTCTTTTGAATCAGGATACAAAACAGCATCCGGAACATTTTCCACTATTTTGTTTCTAAGCCTCAGAATGTCATACATTGTCTTTCCATAGGCAACTGAAAGCCTTGAATAATCATCAGTCCTAACAAACTCTTCACCGCAGATTTCCTTGAATTTGCAAATTTGGGCTTCGGTTAATTTAATGGGAATGTCAAAGCTTACATCATCCAAGCCTAAGTCTTCGCTATAATTTTTAAAATCCTCGTCAGTAATGTGAAAAATATCCTTCAGCATTTTGTAGAGAGATTCTCTTGGCGCTTTGATTTCATCAGGATCACCCCACTTAAAAATAGAACGGTATGACTTGTCTGAAAATTTTTCATTGAACCATTTCGGTTCAAAATCCTTATATGGGTGAGACATTTTTTACCTCCAAGCTTTCATGTAATTGTATAATGGCTTTAGCTTTTTGAATATTTTAGAAAAAACATTGTTATATATCTTTTCGTAAACTTTGTGATTTTCCTTGTTCGGTAGGAACTTATCTTTAATATGTACCATGGACTTAATTGCATCATCAATGCTATCAAAGCAGCCGACGGATGTAAATGCTATTATGGAGCTTCCGATTACAGCAGCTTCATGGGTCTGGCTTCGATATACCGGAACTCCGAACATATCAGCTGTAATCTGGCAGATTTCATGGCTTCTTGAACCTCCGCCCGCTACATATATTCCTTCTGTTTTAGTTTTCATACGCTTTTCAAGGCTTCTGATACCATCCATCAAAGCAAAGTTTATTCCTTCGATGATTGCTCTGTAAATGTGAATTCTTGTGTGGACATCAGAAAATCCGATTACAGCACCACGGGCGCTCGGCATTGAGACTCCGGGTGTAAAGTAAGGCTGCAATACCAATCCCTGACAACCGGGAGGAATTTCTGCAAGACGTTTATTAAGCAGGTCCTCGGCAATTAATCCTTGCTCCTTTGCCTCTAAAACTTCTTTGGCAGCGAACTCTTTTTTAAACCATGAGATTAGCCAATAGCCTCTATATATTTCAATTTCCGGATTAAATCTCCCTTTATAGGCGGACACATACGAAGGAAAAAACCTTTGGGGCTCTATATATCTGTCAATGGTATATTGGACCGTTGCGGTGGTACCAAAGCTAATTGCAGCTTTTTCAGGGGTTGTACAGGATAAGCCTAAAGTTTCACAGCTCTTGTCTGAGCCTGTAGCAACCAGAGGCAAACCTTCCTTTATACCGGTTTCTGTTGAGGCTTCTTTAGTTATATAACCGAGAAAATCGCCCGGCTCCACTAAATCACACAGCTTCTCCTTTTCTATGGGGAAGATGCAAAAGTTCAAATCTTTTGGTGTCAGCCATCGAGATTTCTTATTGTCATATGGTACATGACCGATCATATTAGCCGTAGAGTCTATGACTTTTCCGCAGAGTTTTCTATTCATATAGCCTGACAGCATGACGAACTTGTCTGTTTTCGCCCAATTTTCAGGCTCGTGTTTTCTAATCCAGTTGCAGGGTGAAACTCTCCTTATGAAATTTGCCGTTTGGGTCATATTTACCGCAGCAAAGAGCATGGAGGCTTTCGCAGGAAAGGGTTTTTCAGGTTCCGTTTCTCGCCTGTCAACCCACAGTATAGCCGGTCTGATGGGATCCCCCTTCTTATCCAGACAGATTACGCTATCACGAATGGTCGTTATGCTGACAGCCTTAATTTTTTCCCATTCCTTATCTGCCTCAGCCTTTAATTCCAAACTGGCCCTGCAGATGTTTTCCCAGTAGAATTCCCCTCTTTGCTCAGCCCATCCGGGGTTTTGAGAAAAATAAGGAGTCTTAAATTTTATTTGCTTTTTAAACAATATATTACCCTCGGTATCTACAAGAGCAGCTCTAAGGCTCTGTGTTCCGATATCAAAGGTAAGCACTAATGGTTTCATAATTTCCCCCCTTAGCTTTCCACATCACATGTGGCAATAATGTCGCAACCGCTTCCACAGATATTTTCAATGATTACGGTTCCGCAAGAAACCTTGTTTTTCAGAGTGAATTGCCTCAAAAAAGCCGTAATCTTAACTAAATCATCCTTAGGAACTTCGCCGGCTGTTCTAACCGGCAGGAAGGGCATTTCAGGGAATATTGTCTTAACTGTAGTTGTTAGAGATCTTGTAGGCATTGTCAGTTCAGCTTTGGCAAAGCTTTCCCCTTTTTTGCAGCTGTTTCCGGAAATAGAGAAATCCCCTTCAGCGTTAATTTCCGCTTTAATTTTACAACCTCTGGGGCATACAATGCAAATCATGTTTTTTTCCATGTCTAATATTCCCTTTCCATAATCAATTCAATGTAATCGCCGGAAGACAAACCGGCATCGGAAATATTGAAGTTCAATTTCTCCATTTCCGGCGGCCTAAGGTCATGGTAATGCTTGGTAAGAATAACGCCATCCTTTGATTTTACAGTAAGTCTGGTTTTTCCTCTCTCATAACGGCTTCTGAAATAAAGGGTCAGATTGGCATCGGGGCTTGAAATTCTTTGAGGTACTGCATAGAGAAAATCCTCAGAGAATTTTACTTCAGCGGAAAAATCATTTGAATCATTTATAAAATTTGCAGCAGCTTTTCCGGCAGCATATCCACTTTCAGATACATAGTCTGCCAAATCATTTACATGAAGCGCATTTCCGCAGGAAAATACCCCTTTTACAGAGGTCATATAATTTTCATCGCATACGGGCCCCTTGGTAAATTGACTGATTTCAACACCAAGGCTTTCAGCCAGTTCGTTTTCGGGAATTAAACCTACGGACAAAACAAGTGTATCACAGGGTACATACTCCTCAGTACCATCTACGGGCTTCATTTGTTCATCTACATCAACTATAGTAACACCCTCCACGCGGTTTTTCCCATGGACCTTGGATACCGTTTTGGAAAGATGAAGAGGTATATTATAATCGTCAAGGCATTGATAAATATTTCTTCTAAGTCCGCTGGGGGTGCTTTTAGCTTCGTATACGCCCAGCACATTAGCCCCTTCTATAGTTAATCGTCTTGCCATAATCAACCCGATATCGCCGGAACCTAAAATAACACAGTTTTTTCCCGGCATTTGACCCATAATATTTAAATAATATTGAGCAGAGCCTGCAGTTATAACTCCGGCAGGTCTTGTACCATGAATTTCTATCTGCTTTGCCGTGCGTTCACGACAACCTGTTGCAAGGACAATGGTTTTAGCTGCAACAGTCTCTACACCGGAAGCGCTGACTAAATCTATGGTGAAGCAATAGGGCGTATTTTCATGCTTAGTAATTTTAGATACAAAGGTCAGCTTCCTGATATCAATATCAAGGTCGTCAAGAGCATGAATTTCTCTAGAAGCATATTCGCTTCCTGAAAGCTTTTCTCCATACTTAATCAATCCGAAGCCGTCATGGATACATTGCTTTAGAATTCCGCCAAGCCGTTGTTCCCGCTCTGTCAAAAGAACACAAGCACCTTCTGATGAAGCGGCCTTGGCCGCAGAAAGCCCGGCAGGGCCTCCACCGATAATAACAACATCATATCTATTCATCAGCCTCATTCCCCCTTTCCCCAAAGAGTATATTGCTGCCCTCATGTCCTTTGACAACCTCCTTCATAGGAATTCCCGTTTCTTCGGAAATCAGCTTTAGGATATTCGGCCCACAAAAACCACCTTGACACCTTCCGGCAGTAGGTCGTACTCGTCTTTTAATCCCGTCTAAGGTGGTGCATTTCAAAGGTCTTCTTATGGCATCAAGGATTTCCCCCTTGCTAACCTCCTCGCACCGACAAATTATTTGCCCATAATCAGGATTATTCTTTATTAACTGATTTCTTTCCTCAGGCGTCATTGTGACAGTCTGTACAATTCTACTTCGTTTAGGATTGAAATTCGGATTTTTTTCAACTTTCATATGCTCCCTTAGGATGGAAACTGCCAATTCTTCAGCAGCTAAGCCCAGGGCAGGTGCAGCTGTCAGCCCTGGGGACTGAATTCCCGCAATGTGAAGGATATTAGTAGTTTGACGCCCTTTTTCTACTATGAAATCTTCTTCATAGGTTGCGGCTCTGATTCCTGAAAAATAAGCAATAATATCCTTGTGCTTCATCCAAGGGGCAATTTGCCTCTGCTTGTTCAAAACTCCATTTAAGTTTTCAGCCTCGGTTGTGTAATCTTCCTTAAGTGCGGTTTCTACAGCATCAGGCCCGACCAAAACATTTCCATGGACTGTCGAAACCATACCGCCACCTTTGGAGTGGTGCTTTTTTGCTCTTCCGCTGATAAGCGAATAAATAGTATTTATATTTGCTTTAGCCTTCTTATCTAAAATAAGGCTGGTTCCTTTTCTCGGGTGTATTGAGAAAAATCTGTCATGGGCCATTTCTGCAATTTCATCTGCGAAAACGCCTGCCGCATTTATTACAAGCTTAGGGTATATGGTGCCACGATTGGTAGTGACTGAGGTGATTGTATGCTCGCCTGTAATTAAATTCTTGCTACATTCCATGGACAAAGCAATGGTGCTCAAAGCAATTTCCGCTCCGTTTTCAATGGCATTTTCCGCCAAGGCTATTGTTATGTTAAATGGGCAAACTATGCCTGCCCCGTCAAAAAATAAAGCGAATTTCACATCATCACTTATGGACGGCTCCAACCGTTTCAGCTTTTTTCTCATAATAAGTTTGCAATGACCCGCAACGGTTGCATTGTAATAAAAGGTGCTGAGGGCGGCTATCGGCAGCAAATTTATATTATCAAAGCAGAGATACTGTCCTGTTCGTTCAAAGTCCACCTCTAAATCTTCAGTTAGTTTGGGATATAGGCTGTTCCCTCTATTATTATAAATCTTTTTAACAAGTCCGGGTCTGATATCGATGCCCGGATGAATCATGCCGTCGCTTCTTGAGGTGGCCTGGGTTGCCACATCATATTCCTTTTCAATTAAAAGAATGTTCAAATTGTTTTTAGAAAGCTCTCTTGCGATAGCACAGCCTACGACACCGCCGCCGATAATTAAAACATCGGGAGTTTTTCCCTCAAGACTCATATCCGATTCTGAAGGAGCACTTATTTTTTCCTCCGGAAGATTAGCTACCTGCACATCGTTTATTAAATGAATATGACTTCCGGATTTGGCAACCAAAAGACCGGCAGCAACCTTCTCATCCCATGTTGAGCAGCTGCCTACAAGCCTCACTGAAGTTTCTTCATCTATTATCTTGATTTTTCCATTGAACAATCTGTCCAGTGCCTTCTGTTTTCTTCTGTAATATAAATTCAAAGGGTGACCTCCTTTGTTGATTTTACACGAGTTTTGGTATATAATCACTATAGAGTTAGCCGATTGACTAACTTGTAAGATAATTGTACAACTTAAAGTTTAATCGGTCAATAGATTTGGAGAGTTAAAATGGCGGCACCACATAACAATAATGTAAAAGACAAGATACTTTCGGCAGCAGCTTCTTTGCTGGATGAGAAGACCTTTGGAGATATTTCATTAGCTGAGATTGCAGCGAGGGCGGGAATATCCAAAGGAAGCGTCTATTATTACTACAAATCCAAGGAGTTTTTGCTATATGATGTGGCGGATGCTCATCTTGAGGCTATGTATGACGACTTGGAACAATGGGTGAACGACGACAGCAAGGATACATCCCTTCCCAGACTTATTAGATACATAATCGAAAGAGGTGTAAGCGGAAGCGGAAGAAATCTGAGATTAAATTTGACTGCCGATGCAGCCAACGGAGATACGGCAATTAGAGAAAAGCTGCTGGCCAGATACAGGCTTTTTTGTGAAGAGATAGGAAAGCTGGTTGTAGAAAGGCGCCGGATTGACTCGGAAATTTACACAAAAAAACAGCAGGAAGAATTTTTCGGCCTGCTGATGATTATTTTAATTGACGGACTGATGATTCAGTCGTTACTTGGAAATCAATTCATAAGTGAAAAGGATTTCGCAAGCTATTTAATAGATATGTTCGTTAATTGATTTTTATAACCCGAGCTTCTGCATTAAGGCAGCTTTAGGGAAGGCTCCGACTGTTTTGCCGACAATCTCGCCACCTTTAAAATGTAGAACCAGCGGAATTGTCATTACCGCAAACTGAGCGGCTAATTCAGGTTCTTCGTCTACATTGACCTTGGCAATCTTGATTTTACCCTGGCTGTCTGCTGAAATTTCATCCAGTGTAGGGGCAAGGTTGATGCAGTGGCCACACCAAGGTGCCCAGAAATCTACCAATACTGAACCTTCACTCTTTAAAACTTCACTTTCAAAATTCTCTTTTGTTACATTTACTACCATAATAATCCTCCTCTTAATTAACTTGATGTCGTTAATCAATACTTTTCTCTAATTCGTCTTTTATAATTTTTTCCACTTTGGCAGGGAGCTCAATGGCTTCTTTTCTCGTTAAACCGACAGTCTCAATAGGCTTATGAATGACTATGGAAACTGTGTCACCTTTGATCTCACCCTGCTGTTCATATAGCTTATATGCCCCTTTTATGGTGATTGGAACCACAGGAACCTTATTTTTTGTTGCAAGCTTGAAGCTTCCCGGCTTGAACACACCCATTTTAGGGCCTTGACTTCTGGTTCCCTCAGGGAAAATTGCCAGCGAAAAGCCGTCCTTCAGGTATTGCCCTGCTTCAGTAATCATCTTCAGAGCATCTCTGGCATTGCCTCTTTTGATGAAAAACCCTCTAATAGTCGTTATCCATTTTCCTAAAAATGGAATATTGCGCAGACTGTCCTTTGCAATAAATCCAACCTGATGACCCTTAAGTGCAAAAAATACAAGTACTATATCTCCATACCCTTGATGGTTGGCAATAAACACACAGGCCTGCTCACGAGGAGGAATATTTTCCTGTCCTGATATATTTACGGTTACATTAAAGTCTTTAATCAGCCCTGCTGCCCACTCGTAAGTTGCGTCAGCTATGAGGCTTTTCTCAAGTTCAAAGTCGCATTTACCTCTCGTCTCGTTTATATCCTTTGCAACCCTGCTGAACTTGGAAAACGACTTGATTATTCTGACCGTATCGCCCAGTTTTTTAAAAAGCATAACTTTCTCTCTTTCAATTTCAGAATCTTATAGCTTAACAGCTACATATAATATACCATAAACTATCTGGATATATCCATAAAAAAAGTGTATAATGAAGGACTGAAAGGAGTTTTTTATGAGTAAAAGGCTATTAATACCAACAATAATAAGCACAATATTAGTTATCTATTGTACCGTACTCATTGCTTTATATTTATTAGCACTTCACGAGGAAATTACATTTGTTCAATTTCTGCTCCTGCTTTTGGTGCCTGTGGCTATCGGGGTTACTGCAATATGCAAGCTGCTGCAAAAAAGTAGAACTTAAGGGAGAATAGTTTAGATGAAAAAATACACAATACGGCATGCTCTTGCCGCTCTTTTTATATTATGTTTTATAGCTATAGCATTTCTTATGACAAAAAATATGCTGTCAGGCTTTGACGACGGCATAAGATATTATTTCTACAATCACAGAAATTATACTTTGACTAAAGTCTTAACCTTCATAACCCACACGGGAGATTGGAAAACTATAGTAATTTTGGCACTTGGAATTCTTCTCTGGAAAAAAACCAGGAATGACTACGGATTACCCATTGCCGGCACTACTGTTGTTTCTGTGGCGGTATATAGCATCCTTAAAATGATTTTCCAAAGACCTAGACCCGACGCAGCCATTCATCTTGTAGAACAGGGTGGATTTTCTTTTCCAAGTGGGCACTCCATGAACTGTATGATGTTTTATGGAATGATAATATTCTTAATTTGGAGCGTTAATAAGGGAAAAAACGATAGAAGGGCGGTCAAGATTATTCTAAGTGTAATCGTAGGACTTAACATTATAGCTATTGGACTTAGCCGAATTTATCTTGGTGTTCATTATCCCTCCGATGTTCTTGGGGGATGGACGCTAGCAGCGGCATTGCTAACGGAAGCCGGTGTAATTTACCGAAGCTATATGGAGAAAAGCAGGAAATAAAACATATTATTATGTTTGAAAGCCCCCTTTGGTGGAATATACTTAAGGCGGAGCGAGGCTCTAAGGTTAATGGCAGGTTTATTCCTGTAAAATTATATGTATTTAAATGAGGAGGCAGTATTTATGAAGTATGAATGTGGCGCATGTGGATATGTTTATGACCCGGCAGTAGGTGATCCTGATAACGGAATTCCGGCAGGAACAGCTTTTGAAGATCTTCCGGCAGATTGGAAATGTCCACTTTGCGGAATGGGCAAGGATGTATTCGAAGCTCAATAAGAAGCAGTTTAAATAAAAGAAAAGTAAGATGTAATATTCAAATTTAAAGTTGACACAAAAAAACGATATGAAGCAAAATTATCAATGCTTCATATCGTTTTTGTGTTATATGGAGATTAACTAGTATGACTCTAAACCTGATTATCATAACCGTGGTGTCTATCTTAAAACTGCACCCTTGTTTCGGTCAAAGAAAATGCTTTTTGCTCCGGTGTATAGAGGAATTCCATAACAGACTCTAACATCGTCACCAAGGAAGTTCAGCTTATATGCAGCCCTCCCGGCCGAGTACATGACTCTATTGTCAATATGATGATTAGCGGCTACAGATACGGCTGAGCCTACAGCGATTCCCAGGTCTGTTATATTAAAGGCACAGTTTGCACCATGGCTTTTCATTTCACGGCAATCATAAAAGCCGCACATACCACAGTTGCTGAGTCCGAAAGGCGTCTCCTTTGCCCCCAGGAGAACAATGGCAGCAGCATCATTTGCATTGTTTGCATCTCTTTCGATGAAGGCTTCTCCGTATTCTGCAGCAAGAGAATGCATTTTCTTGACAAGCTTATCCTTATCGTCACCGATTAGAATTGCACCTACTATCTTATCCTTTCCGCTTCCCTTAGGGGCAGTTTTTGCAGCAGCCAACATTAGCTTTGCTACAGTTAGGATGGATTCATTTTCAGCAGATTTCATGTCAATAACCATAGTAAGCCTCCTTCGAAATGGATTTCTTAAATACATTTTACTCATAATGTGGAATTTTGCAATAGTCTTGTGTATAATATTTTCTATAATAACAGAAAGGTTTAAAATACTATGAGTGATAAGTTAAATAGAAAGCCGGAGCCGGTACTTATTATAATGGCAGCGGGAATGGGCAGCAGATATGGCGGTTTAAAGCAGGTGGACAAGGTTACCGATGCAGGAGAAATAATTTTGGACTTCTCTCTTTACGATGCCATGATGGCAGGATTTCAGAGAGCTATCTTCATAATAAGAAGAGAGCATGAGCCGATGTTTAGAGAGCTGCTTGATAACAGAGCCGGGAGGTTTATGAAGATAGAGTATGCATTTCAAGACCTTGAGGATTTGCCGGAGGGCTTTGAAGTACCTGAGGGCAGAGAAAAGCCTTGGGGAACCTGTCATGCCGTAATGAGCGCACGAGAGTTGGTAGACGGCTCTTTTGCTGTTATAAATGCTGATGATTACTATGGACCGGGAGCTTTTCAGGTTTTATATGATTTTCTGGACAAAACAGCGGACGACGAGAAATATCGCTTTGCCATGGTTGGCTATGAGCTTGCTAATACTTTATCTGAAAGTGGACATGTGGCTAGAGGTGTATGCACTGTAAATGAAGCAGGTTTGCTCACCGATATCGTTGAAAGAACTAAGATTATGAGAAGGGATGCGGGTATTTGTTTTACAGAGGACGAGGGTGCAACATGGAATTCTCTTGATGAGGGAACCTTGGTTTCCATGAATTTCTGGGGATTTTCCAGGGCAATGATGGATGAAATGATAAAGGGATTCCCTGCATTTTTGGAAAAGGGCACAAAAGAAAATCCTCTTAAGGCGGAATATTTTCTTCCTTCGGCAGTTTCAAATCTGATGGAGGATAACAAGGCTACGGTGAAGGTTCTTCATTCCGGCGATAAATGGTATGGAATGACATATAAGGAAGACAAGGAGCAAGTCCGGGCGGCCTTGCAATCAATGAAGGATAAGGGACTTTATCCGGATAAATTATGGTGATTTTCTTGACTTGTATACAATTTATTGATATTATCTAGGTGTATGGTTTTACGAAGGGAGATATTTATTTATGAAAAAGAGCGGAAAACTCATGGCAGGTTTCCTGATTCCTTCAATTATCGGTATTATTTTATTCATGATTCCGATCAAATATGATGGAAAATGGACAATCTTCGTAAAGATTCTAGCTGATAAGCTTGGTGGCTTGATGGGATCTTTCTTGCCAATCTTATGCGTAATTATTGTAACTATTTCAGCTGTGATGTCACTTATTGCTTTGGCTAAGCCGAAGTTCATCACAGAGCATCCAATTTTAAATGATGCTTTTTCAGCAAGTCCTGTTTGGGTTGCTATAAGAGTAATCGGATGCGTATTTATTTGGTTAACACATCTTGGAATTGATGCGGGTGATGATAAGACTGGTATCATCCACATGATTACAGAAGGAGGAGCAGGTGGCTTCGTTCTTTCGGAACTACTGACTGTTCTTGTAATCATCTTCGCTATTGCAGGCTTACTACTTCCTCTATTGCTTGACTTCGGTCTACTGGAGTTTGTGGGAGCGCTTTTAACAAAGGTTATGAGACCGCTATTCAAGATTCCGGGTCGTGCAGCCGTAGACTGCTTCACATCTTGGATCGGTGACGGTACATTAGGCGTTATGCTTACTTGTAACCAGTATGAAGGTGGATACTACTCAGCAAGAGAAGCTTCAATCATTGCTACTACTTTCTCAGCTGTATCAATCACTTTCAGTATCGTAGTACTTGCTCAGGTTGATTTAATGCAGTATTTCGGATTCTACTATCTGACAATCTGCTTAATCGGTATAGCTTGTGCGGTTATTTCTCCTAGAATACCGCCTCTATCAATGAAGAAGGATGATTACCTCGTTGAAGGTAAAGCTATGCCGGAAGACATTCCATCTGAATATAAGAGCTCTGTTGATTATGGTATTAACCTGGCACTTGAAAGAGTTGCTGAGCACAAGGGCTTCGTACAGTTCTTAGAAAACGGAATTAAGAACGCTGTTGGAATGTGGTTCGGAGTTATGCCTGTTGTAATGGCTATTGGTACTGTTGCTTTATTGCTTGCAAACAACACAACAATTTTTGAATTTTTAGGAAAACCTTTCCTACCACTTCTTGAGTTACTACAGATTCCTGAAGCTGCAGCAGCTTCAAAGACAATGATCGTTGGATTTACAGACATGTTCACTCCATCAATCATCGCTGCTGAAGGCGTTAAATCAGAGATGACAAGATTCATCATCGCTGTTGTATCTGTAACTCAGCTAATCTACCTATCAGAAGTAGGTGGATTGATCCTAGGATCAAAGCTTCCTGTTAAACTTTGGGAGCTATTCGTTATCTTCTTAGAAAGAACTATCATCAGCTTAGTAATTGTTAGCCCGATCGCACACATGATATTCTAGTAAATCAAGATTTAGTCGTAGTAGACCATACAGGAGAGACCGCAATATGCCGGTCTCTTTTTTATGGTTCTTTGTCAACCGTTGGGGTGAATATCCAATTGTTTTTTGTGGCTTGCATTCCCCGTGTACGCCGACTTGTTATATAAGCCTCTTAAAAGTAAGTTTTATACTCAAATTATATTGACATTTATTCAAAATATAAGATATAATTGACTAAGAGTTAACAAGTAATATAGATGGTATTATATAAAGGAAGATGGTGTGAATCCACTCAGTCCCGCTACCGTGAAATTGAATGCTTATTTGCTTATATAACAGCTGTAAGTTAACAATCCTAAGACGGATACTTTATATAATTATTATTGCTGCGAGGACAGGAATCTATACCCATAACTTTGATGGCCTTAATATGGTAATTGGCAGCCTTTAGACCTTGCGCTAACAGGCTTATATCTGGTTATACGGTAATTAATGAATTTTCAATACTCCGGCATCGGGGTATTTTTTTTGTAAAAAAGGAGGCTTTTATGGCAAAGCATATTGGGAAAAGGCTGCTACAGTTTGTGCCTGTTCTAATTGGAATCACGTTTCTAACCTTTGTACTCTTGCAGCTTGCTCCGGGAGATCCTGCAACGAGCAGGCTTGCTGCCGGCGGTATAACACCTACAGCAGAGGCATTGGCAAAAACCAGACACGAAATGGGTCTTGATAAGCCTGTGGTTATTCAATATGTTGATTGGATTAAGGACATGCTCACAGGAAACTTCGGTAATTCATATATTACAGATCAGTCTGTAAGCAAGCTGATAGCAGATGCATTGCCATATACCCTAAGAATGGCTTTTTTGTCTATGATTCTTGCGCTGTTAATTTAAATACCGACAGGAATATATACAGCCGCTCATAAGGACAGCTTTGGCGACAGTGTTGCCAGAGGCTTTTCGTTCATCGGCAATGCCTTACCTAATTTCATAATCGCAATATTTCTTTTATATGTTTTCTCATATAAATTGGCCATTATCCCCATACTGTCTGTAACGGAAATAAGAGGTATGATTTTGCCGACGGTGACACTGGCACTTGTTATGTCATCCAGGTTTATTAGACAAATCAGAGCAGCAACCTTAGATGAGCTTTCTAAGGATTATGTTGTCGGCCTTAGGGCCAGGGGGATTTCTGAAAGGGATATTCTTTATAAAAATGTTTTGAAAAATATTATGGTTACCCTCATTACGATTGTTGGATTTTCAATGGGGTCACTTCTTGGTGGGACCGTTGTTGTGGAAACCATTTTCAACTGGCCGGGACTTGGAGATATGGCAATGGAAGCGATTTCAAGGCGTGATTATCCGGTGGTTCAGGGCTTTGTGGTCTGGATGTCGATTATGTACATGGTTATAAATTTGATTACGGATATCTCTTATACATGGTTTAATCCCAAGATTAAGGAAATTTAGGAGGGGAAATGAACAGATTAAAAGAAAAAAATCTTCCAAGGTCATTTTATGTGCTGCTGGGAATAGTGGCGGTGCTGCTCCTATTGAGTCTTTTTTCCGGCTTTCTCGTGCCTCATGACCCGTATGAAACTTCGGGGGCAATATTAAAGGCGCCCAGCATGGAGCATCTTATGGGGACCGATGAGCATGGCAGAGATGTGCTGTCCAGAGTAATCATAGGAAGCAAGACCTCTATTTTTTCAGCATTTATCCTGATTGCCATAGCGGGGACCTTTGGAACCCTCATCGGCCTTGTAGGAGGGTATTACGGCGGAAAGATAGATACAATCCTGATGCGAATAACGGATTTGTTCTTGGCATTTCCCGATATGATTTTAGCTGTGGCTGTAGCCGGTATCCTTGGCGGCGGACTGATAAATGCAATGCTGGCTCTTTTTATAACCACATGGACTCAATATGCAAGGCTGGCGAGAAGCTCAACCATCGCTATAAAAAAAGAAGAATTCATTCAGGCAGCAAGACTTTCCGGGTGTTCAGAGCTGAGGATATTAACTGTACATGTGTTACCTAATATAGTCGGTCCGCTCATAGTCACAGCGACACTTCATGTAAGCGGTATGATGATCGGCATTGCGGGACTTTCATTTCTTGGCTTGGGGGTAAAGGTTCCTGAGGCTGAGTGGGGCTCCATGATAAGTGTTGGAAGAAACTATCTCCAGAGTGCGCCTTGGATCGCTTTGGGACCCAGCGTGGTAATGGTCAGCGTCATGATGGTGTTTAACCTGTTAGGTGATGAAATAAGGGATATCTTCGATCCTAAATCCAATAGCAGAAAAATAGAAGGATAATGTGTGATATTATGCTCTAATCTTGGAGCTTAGTATATCTGTTTTTTAAGGAGGAAAAAATGAAAAAGAAAATCAGTTTATTATTGCTTGTGGTAATGATAATTGCAGTTGCATTATCGGGCTGCGGCAACAAAAAAGAGACCGGTGATAAAACTGTAAAGGTTGGCGGAACTTCTGCTGTAACTGATACAATGGATCCGGCATCAGAGTGGAAGGGTTGGTACACAGTCAGATACGGTGTAGGAGAAACTCTTTTTAAGCTAAACAAGGAGCTTACTCCGGAACCGTGGATAGCTGAAAAGTACGAAAATGTAGATGATACTACATGGAAGATTACAATTAAAGATGGAGTGACATTCTCCAATGGAGAAAAGGTAACAGGAGAAAAGGTAGTTGCATCTCTTAAGAGAACGGCGGAAATGAATGAAAGAGCTATTTCACTTAAGAATTCTACCATTACGGCAGACGGAAATTCTGTTACGATTAAGACAGCAGAACCATATGTAACTTTAGTTAATGATCTTTGTGATCCTTATGCAGTAATTGTAGATGTAGAAGGCACAAAAGACTTTACTAATGCACCGATATGTACAGGACCTTTTGTAATGAGCAAGTTTGAACCGGAAGCAAAGGCTGAAATGGTTAAAAACGAAAAGTATTGGGACGGAGAAGTTAAGGCAGATAAGGTTGAGTATGTAAAGGTAGCGGACTTTAATACTTTGGCACTTTCTCTTCAGAACGGAGAAATTGATGTGGCACAAGATTTAAGTCCTGAAGCGGCTAAGACTGTAGAAGGCAGTGACGGCATTGAGCTATCAAGCACAGAACAGCCTCGTACATATCAGCTATACTTCAATTTAGAAAAGCTGACTGATAAGAATGTCAGAGAAGCTATCATGTATGGAATTGACAAAGAAGCTTTGGGAACTAAGCAGCTTAACGGCGCAGTAGTTCCTGCAAATGGAGCTTTCCTGGATGATACGGATTACAACGGAAAAAATCTTAAGGTAAAAACTAATGATGCTAAGCAGGCTAAAAAGCTTCTCGCTGACGCAGGCTATGTTGATACCGACAAGGACGGAATTGTTGAAAAGGATGGAAAGCCATTAACAATACAATTGTGCGTTTACAAAAGACTTGCAATGGAAAGTGTTGCTACAGAGCTACAGGCACAGCTAAAGAAAATAGGTATTGATTTGCAGGTACAGGTACATGAGAAATCAACATATTTTTCATCCGGAGAATTTGATCTCGGTATATACTCAATCGTTACAACACCTGTAGGGGATCCTTATGGCTTCCTGCGTGACTGCATGGAAAACGGCGGTGTTGCAAACTATGGAAAATATAACAGTGAAAAGGTTCAGAGCCTTCTAAAGGATTTAAGTAAAGAGTTTGATGCTAAGAAAAGAGTTCAAATAGTTTCTGAAATTCAGCAGGAAGCTATTAATGATGCGGCCTTTGATTATATCGGATTTAACAGTATGAAGGTAGGCACCAAAGCAAACATTTCCGGATATCAGACTACAGCTAATGACTACTATCAGATTACAAAAGAAATAGAAAAGAAGTAGACCTAGTTACTGATTGAATTTGATAGCTTATGCAGGGCTTTATGATTTTCATAAAGCCCTGCTGTACAATTGTGAATGAGGCAATATGAGTGAAATTTTAAAGGTTTCCAACCTTAGTGCAGGATATGACGGGAAACCTATAATTCAAGACATTAATTTTTCATTGGAAACCAATGAAATTCTTGGAATAGTTGGTGAAAGCGGCAGTGGGAAAACGACACTTTTAAAGGCTATCGCACAGCTGCAAGGACTGAATGCTGAAATTATGAATGGCGGCATATTTTTTGGTGGAAAGGATTTCAAGGATTTTAGTGAAGAGGAAATGCAGAGGATGCGTGGAGGTGAGATTGCAATGATATTTCAAAACCCTGAAGCATCTCTGAACCCATCAAGAAAAATTTCCACACAGATATATGAGACAATAGATGCTCATAGAAATATGGAGAGAACAGAGGCTTATGAGCTGATTAAATCCATTTTCTTAAGTGTAGGCTTAAAGGATGTGGATAGAATCATGCAGTCATATCCCTTTGAGTTGTCGGGCGGCATGGCACAGAGAGTAGCTGTGGCTATGGCTGTTTTGTTGAAGCCGAAGCTTATTCTTGCTGATGAGCCGACATCTGCTCTTGATACTACTGTTCAGAAGCAGGTAATTGAGGAGCTTATGATTTTAAGGGACAAGTTTGAGACAGCTATGGTGGTTATAACTCATAATATAGGGGTTGTGGGCAAAATATCTGATACAATTGCTGTGATGTATAAGGGCAGGATTGTGGAGTATGGACCGAAAAATGAAGTTCTCTCATGTCCAAAGCACCCGTATACCAAGTCCCTTCTCAGGGCCGTTCCGAAAATTGGCGGAGCAAGACCATCTTGCTTGTCAGAAGCTGAAATTGAAGGAGGCTTAATATGAGTTACCATGATTATGAAATCCCAGCGGGCAGCAATAGCAATAGCCTCCTTAAATTAGAGGGTATTTCTATGGAGTTTAAGAGAAAGGGCGGAATTCTAAAGGCTCTTGATAATGTTACCTTTGAGCTTAGGGAAAATGAAGTTCTTGGAATTATAGGCGAAAGTGGCAGTGGCAAGTCAACTGTTGCAAGGGTAATTACCGGGTTACATAGGGCAACTGAAGGAAGAGTAATCTTTCAAGGAAAGGATGTTACTGATCTGACTAAGACGGAAAGGCAGCGCATGTATTCCGATTTGCAGATGGTGTTCCAAAACCCGATAAAATCCTTTAACCCTAGGAGAAAAATAGGGACATCTATAAGCGAATGCCTTTGTCATTTGTGTGCTTACAGTAGGGGGACGACTGATGATAAGGTTAAAGACTTGCTTGAAGATGTCGGATTAAAGGCCGAATATGCAGATAAATATCCTCATGAGATGAGTGGGGGAGAATGTCAAAGAGCAGCAATTGCAAGAGCTATGGCCGTTTGTCCTAAAATACTTATATGTGATGAGGCCACATCAGCCCTGGACGTGTCAGCCCAGGCGAGGATTATCAATCTTTTGATGGAGCTAAAGGACAAATACAATATGAGCATAATATTCATAAGTCATGATTTACCGCTTGTAAGCACAATAACCGATAGAATTATCATTATGGACGGCGGAAAAATTGTTGAAGAGGGTTCTGCAGAAGAAGTTATTTGCAGTCCTAAGACTGATTATACAAGGGAGTTGCTTGATGCAGTTTTATAATTTTTTAAGACGACTCTTTTCAATTGAATATTTGTTGCCTAAGACAGGTGAAGAAAGTGGTTGTGGAGAAGTTCCGAGTACAAAGGAAGCCTACAGGCATTACTTGGATGTTGCATGGCCTGCTGCTATGCAAGGGCTTCTTATTGATTTGATGATGGCCATAGACCTGGCAATGGTAGGTGTTTTAGGAGCCAATGCCTTAGCCTCCGTGGGAATAATCGGGCAGCCTAAAATGGTTATGCTGGTTCTCGCCAGGGCCTTATCGGTGCCTATAACCGCCATGGTTGCACGGCGTAAGGGAGAAGGTATGATTGAGGATATGAATGCTGTCCTCAAACAGGGAATTTTGTTGACAATAATTTGTTATATTCCGATTTTGATAACGGCATTTTCTTTTATTTCGGAGATTGTAAGCTTTAGCGGGGGTAAAGGAGCACTTATCCAATCGGGAGCTGCTTATGGCAAGTATATTGTAATAGGTCTTTTTTTCTCAGCCCTGACTCAAATTATAGGAGCTGCTTTGATTGGTATCGGGAATACCAAAGTGGTATTTAAGGCGAATGTTATTGGTAATTTAGTGAATACAGGGCTGAATGCATTTTTGATTTATGGATGGTTATTCTTTCCGCGTTTTGGAGTTGTAGGAGCGGGGATTGCCACTATGTGTGGGAATATTGTGACTGCAATTATTATATTTGGAGCTGTGACCAACGGCAGTAGCCAGCTGAATTTAAAATCAAAGGCGTCGTGGGTATTCAGCAAGAAAACTGTCAACGGCTTTCTAAAGATTGGCGGTAGCGCTCTCGGAGAGCAGTCTTTTGAGAGATTTGGAATGTTCGCCTATACAAAGATGGTAGCCGGCTTAGGCGTCGTTCAGCTTGCCACACACCATGTATGTATGAATCTTTGTGATATTTTCTATTCTTTTTCATTGGGGCTCGGGTATGCAGGATCATCTCATACAGGTCAATGGCTGGGAAAAGATAGGAGCGATATGGCGGAGGCTTATGGAAGGATAGGCATTCGCATAGGACTATGCCTAGCTGCTCTGGCCTGCCTTGTCTATGTAGTGGCGAGATATCCTTTAATCGACGTCTACACCAATGATGAAAGGGTAATCGCACTTGGCTCTAAGATAATTATAATAATGGCATTAGCGTCATTTCCACAAATTATGCAGCTGGTCTTTGCAGGTGTCCTTAAGGGCG
The DNA here is from genome assembly GCA_900112915.1 of Peptostreptococcaceae bacterium pGA-8. GTDB lineage: Bacteria > Bacillota > Clostridia > Peptostreptococcales > Anaerovoracaceae > S5-A14a. The sequence continues at coordinate 21,090 of FONK01000012.1, forward strand.
CCGGAGACAGCTTCTATGTGATGCTGTACTCTCTGTTTGTAATAGCTATATTTAGACCGATTTTGACATATATTCTTTGTTTTGTACTAAATATGGGGCTGTATGGAGCTTGGCTGGCTTTGATTATTGACCAGTCCTTAAGGATGATATTCTCAGGATTAAGATTTAGAAGCGGGAAGTGGAAGGCGATAAAGCTATAGTCTTTTTAAAAATCAATCTAGTAAAATCTTGTGATTTTACTAGATTGCGATTATTTCTTTGCATCCTTTATTTAAATACATCCGGATGTAAGCTCATGGCCATACGTTCAATTCCATCAACGCTTTGTGCTGATGGGAATAACTGTATTGATGGAACAATAATGTAGCTCTTATTTTTTACAGCATTTACATCTTTTAACTCTTCAATAGCTTCCAGAGATTTTATTGTGTCTTTTGCCGGTGCAGCAGGGAAATCAATAACGACTATATGAGATGGATTTTTTGTGATTAATTCCTCTATGCTAACCGTAGGGAAAAAGTCTTTTAGTTCTTTAAATACATTTTCGCCTCCTGCTCGTTCAAGCATCTTGCTTCCAAAGGTAACTCCTCCATCAAGCATTATCTTTCTGTCTGAGACACCTTCAAGAATAATAGCTTTGACAGGTTCTTGATCTTTCACTTTTGCTTCAACATTTTTCACCTTATCTTTCATTTCAGCAACTAACTTTGAAGCCTTATCTTCTACCCCGAAGATTTTTCCGATGTTTTCGATATCATGATAAACTGCATCGATATCTGCGTTCTCTGCAACAGTTCCTTCAGTTGCATAAAGATTTATGCCTTCATTAGTAAAGTCATCAACCTTACCACAACTCTTCTCGCTGAAGCTGTAACCGGTTCCATAAACAAAATCAGGCTCTTCAGCTAATATTGTTTCTAAATTAGGTACTCCCGGCCAATTGCCATCCGGCAAAACTTTTATGTCCTTGATTTTTTTGTATGTTTTAGCATCCAAAGAACTCTTGTCATACTCGCTAGTCGCCAGTGAAATAATCTTATCCTCTAAACCAAGCTTTACCATGATTTCAGCAGAGTCATAGCCTAAAACTACAACTCTCTCGGGGGATTTTTCGTAGTGGAACTCTGTTCCCATGGATTTGACGATTATCCCGTTTCCTTTTTTACTCACGCTGCAAGCTGCGAGTCCAACAACCATAATAACAGCTAATGCCATTACAATTACTTTTTTCATTAGAATCTCCTTCCTAAAATAATAATTTAAAACATATTATAAAAATATTATATATAATCAAATTGCATTTTTGATTATTATTGACTTTATACCGTTAGCCTCAATGAGTTCAGCATCTATTTTCATCACATCTCTTAACATCGTTTCGGTTATAACCTCTTCCGGTTTACCATGTGAATGAATCTTACCGTTATTAATTATATAAACATAATCGCAAAATCTAAAAGCTAAGTTTATTTCATGCAATATTGCGACAATTGTTTTATTGAGATTTTTAATTAGATTTATTAAGTTCCATTGATAATATATATCTAAGTTATTAGTTGGTTCATCTAATAAAAATATTTCTACATCTTGGGCTATAGATCGTGCTAAAAATACTCTCTGCTTTTCTCCTCCTGATAGATGTCTGAAAGACTGGTTTAATCTATCGTCCAAACCTACATATTTTAAAGCTTTTTTTGCGATGGAATAGTCAGTAGAATTAACCGTTTCATAAAATTTTCTATGTGAAGATCTTCCCATAAGGACCATTTCCAGGATGCTATAATCAAAATCTATACTATTTTCTTGCTTCATAACAGTTACTAATTTTGAAGAATCTTTATATGTTAAATCGTTTATATCTGCACCGTTTATAAAGACTTTCCCCTTTTCAACAGGAAGAGTTCTATAAATATGTTTAAGAAGGCTGGTTTTACCCTACAATGTCAAGCATATGATATAAAAAAAGCACTTAATTTTTTGAGGTTAAATTCCTCACTTTTTAAGTGCTTTTTGTTTTACTTATTTTGTTTTTTCCTTATATTTTAAATCTTGACATATTTTGTTGAACGACCGCTACCCACCTGTTTTATCTTTTTATGGTTCTGTAATTCTTTTAAAGCTCTTTCCACCGTTCTTTGTGATATATCCGGACAAAGAATCATAATATCTTTTTTTGATAAAGGTTCTAACGATTTTTGAATTACAGAAAATACTCTCTCAGGCGAGGTTAATTTTTCTTCTCCAATCAGTTTAAATCTGTTATCACATTCTTTATATGCTTTCATGATAATACCGAGCATATATTTCATAAATGGAAGTTCATCATTTTCTCCGGTATGCCATTTTTCACTGGAATTTTGCAATTCTTCATAATAAGAATCCTTACTTTCTTCAATGAGCATTTCTATACTGATATACCTTCCAACAAAATAACCAAACTTATAAAGTAACAGGAGGGTTAATATCCTGCTCATTCTCCCATTTCCATCATCAAAGGGATGAATACATAAAAAGTCATGAATAACAGTAGGTATTAAAATTAACGGAGGAATATTTTCTTTTACAGCCTTATTATATGCTTCTACCATTTCATCAAAATACCTTTCCGTTTCAAAACTGCTTACCGGCTGAAATCGTACTTTTTTATTCCCTAAAACATCTACTTCTACAATGGTGTTATCCATAGTCTTAAATTTCCCTTTGTTATTTATATAGGAATAAGAATATAATTGATTATGAAGTGTTAAGATGTCATTTTTATTAAATTCTATATAGGCATAATTTTCATGGATTATATCAAGCACATGTCTATATCCTGCAATTTCTTCTTCATTTCTGTTTTTCGGTTCAGCTTTCTTTTTCATAAGTTCTTTAAGTCTTGCATCATTGGTATAAATACCTTCAATCGCATTAGATGACTTCGTACTTTGTATTTTTGCAACATCAATCATTTTTTCCAAAATATCAGGATAATTTTCTACATATAGTTCTTGTTTTCCCTTGTATTCATGAATGCTTGCTATCATATGATATACATTTACAGGTAATGATAAATCCATAAGTTTTAAATAATTAAACTTTCTCAAAAGAACACCCCCTATTCTTTTCGTAGCCATTATATCATATTTGGCTATGAAAAATCAATAATGGCGAGAATAATTTCGCCATTATTCCAGTTTTGGCGTATTAAATTAAAATTTGGCAAGAAATCCTTAGTCTAAGTACTCTCTATTTTTTATCCCTCATTATTTTCTTAAATATATTTCTATACTTCCATATCTTGATACTACAATCTTTTCCACCATAGTATCTACAATCTCTTTAGTGATTTTATCATTGTCTGATAGATCAGGGATCTTGTTTGCAGGTTTAAGAATGCGCTCTTTTTCTAATTCCTCCTCTATCTCTTGTTTCTTCAGTAAGAGATTTTGTTTTTCCTGTAGATATACCTCCTTCGATAACTCTTTCTTTTTGTACTTCTCATATTGTTTTTGCAAAGTAATGTTTATGCTATCAAGTTCACAAGAAAGATTCTTCTTTTCATTAATAGAAATTTTTGTGCTTTCTATATCTGTCTTTACAGGTATATTTTTTATCTTATCTGAAAGTAACTCTTCTAATTTTTTCTCTTTTACAATATTTCTGTTTTGATTTGCTTTACAAAAACCACAATAATATCTTTTATAAACAGATATGCCTTTTTTGTTTTTTTGACTGTCTTGTCTATAAGATAATTTTCTTCCACATTCTTTACAAAATAGTTTACCCTCAAACATACCATAGTATTTCTTTTTCGTGCTGCCATATTTAAAATTGTTTCCTCTGTTCTGTTTTTTTATTTCTTGCACTCTGTTAAAAACTTCTTTGGAAATTATTGCTTCATGCATATTTTCAATTCTTTTCCAATCTTCTTTCGGTAATCTTTCTGATTTGATATATTCTCTTTGGTTATGAATACTTTCACTTTCTCCCTTTTTCTGATAATCCTCTATGGATAGTCTCAAATACATAGCTAATTTATTCATAACTAAGACCTCCTAAGATTTCTATTTCTTTTGATATATCGAATTTAAAGTGTATTATTACTTCTCTATCCTTTGATATTTGAATAGAATCAATGACTTTGCGGATAAACTCCTCATCTATGCTGTCCATATCTTTCATTTTCATATCAAATAGAGAATTTATAAAGTGTTCAAGTTCAGTTCTTTTTTGTTTCACTTTCTTCTGCCTATCAAAATGTATTCTAATTTCTTCATCAAGAGAATAAATTTGATTTTGAATAGCAACTTTTTCTTTTTGATAATTACCTAATAAAAGTTCTCCTTTTACATACTCTTCATATTTCTTTTGAAGTTCCAATGATTTATCTTCTTTCTTACTTTGTAGGGTTTTTAGCTTGATTTCCATATCTTTTAATTGGCATTTATAAAAATATTTCAGTCTATTCTTCAAGTCGTCTTTGGAACTTAAAATTCCTACAATTTCCTTTACAGTATGAAACAGGATTTTATCAATTTCACTTTCCCATATTTTGCAATGTACTTCATTTTCAAACAGATAATCTTCTCCCCTGCAAAAGAAATAATATTGCTCCTTATTTTCTATTCCCGCATGATCGTTGGATGTATTCATATGGCGTGATTTTAATAATTGTCCACATTCTTTACATATCAAAAGTCCTTTATATTTATTGTCAATTGTTTTGGTATTGGTATATAAATTATGTTTTTCTCTTGCGATATCCCTTTTTTCTTTTCTAAGATTTTGAATAGCAAAAAATTTCTCTTCATCAATAATAGCTTCGTGAGTATGTTCCACCTTAACCCATTCCTCTAAAGGTCTATATGCTCCTTTTTCTTTTCGGATGCTTTTTTTCTCATGCATCCCCTGTACCATATTTCCAATATAGGCTTCGTTTTTAAAAAATTGTCCAATTGCACTGGGGCTCCATTGTTTTTTATTATCCGGACTTCTTAAAACTTCTCCCGTTTTCATATATTGCCAGGGGGTTGTATACTTTTTGGTCAGTTCCCTTGCAATTTCTATTTGAGATGCCCTTTTATAAGCTAAATCAAAAATCAGTTCTACAACTTCTCTTACCTTTTCATCTGCAATTAAGACCTTTCCCTTATCTTTTCTCACCGCCTTATAACCATAAGGGGCAAAGGTTCCTATAAAGTATCCCTGCTTCATCTTTTCCTGTTTGGTACTGCTTACTTTTTTGGAAATATCTTTTGCATACAGGTCATTGATGATGTTTTTAATTGTAATTTCAAAGGATTTTTTATCATCTGATTTATTTTCCGTATCAAAATGATCATTTACAGATATAAAACGAACTCCCAAGAAAGGAAATACTTTTTCGATGTAGTTTCCAATCTCCAAGTATTCTCTTCCAAATCTGGATAGGTCTTTTACAAGGATACAATTGATTTTTCTTTCCTTGACGTCTGACATCATTTCATGAAAGGCAGGTCTTCTGAAAGCTGATGTTAGATAACGATACTTCTAAAACACAAGTAAATCCAACATTTTTATAACAGCATACAAGCTGGTATTGTACAAAAAACTGAATATATCACATACCAAGCGGTGATTTTTCGCTTCTGTCAAAGGAAGCATAAGGACACCGCTTTTTTCATGCCCATGTTACGAAGTAAAGGCATATACAGGCTTGTAATACAAGGCTTTTTGAGGGCGGTTTTGACAAAGTAAGGGTAATATACCTTTTCTTTCAAAATCGCCCTTTAACTGCGTAACAAATAAAAACGAAAGGAGCAGAAATCATGGCAGTTTTCAGAGTAGAGAAAAACAGAGGCTATACCATCATGAGCAATCACCACCTGCGAAATAAGGAACTGACCCTAAAGGCAAAAGGCTTGCTTTCTCAAATGCTGTCGCTTCCGGAAAACTGGGACTATACCCTTGCAGGACTGTCCCATATCAACAAAGAAAGTATTGACGCCATTCGCACAGCAGTTTTGGAGCTTGAAAAGGCAGGATATATTGAAAGGTCACAAGGCAGAGATGAAAAAGGAAAAATGACAGCCATTGCTTATACCATTTACGAGCATCCACAAAGTCCGGTATTGGACTATCCGGTACCCAAAAATCCAACATCGGATAAGCCGATATTGGAAAAACCGAAAGCGGATAATCCGATATCGGAAAATCCAACGCAATTAAATAAAGATATACAAAAAACTGATCTATCAAAAAAAGAAGAAAGAAATAAAGATGGATTAAATACCGATTCCATTCCTATCCTTTCCCCTGACCCCTCTCCTTTGGAGAAGTCCTTACCGGAACAGAACGGAAAGGAACAGAAAGATGCATACAAAATCTATGAGGAAATTATCAAGGACAATATCGAGTATGAACACCTCATAAACGCAAAACACCTTGACCGTGATCGCATCGATGAAATCCTTGACCTCATTCTTGAAACCGTATGCAGCAAAAGAAAGAGAATCTTAATTGCAGGCGATGAATACCCGGCGGAGCTTGTAAAGGCAAAATTCATGAAGCTTAACAGCAGCCATATTGAATTTGTCCTTGACTGTATGCAGGAAAACACCACAAAGGTAAGAAATATCAAGCAGTATCTAAAGGCGGTGCTTTTCAATGCCCCGTCCACCATCGGAAACTATTACACCGCACTTGTCAATCACGATATGTACGGAAGAGATGACTTCTAAAGGAGAAAATGTATGAAACAGGGAACCCTTATCTTTGATGAATACCGCGACCGTTACGACATCCGTTTTGACTTATCCGAATATTACGGAGGGCTGCACTGCGGGGACTGTCTGGAGGTATTTACCCGCGGCAAGTGGAAGCCCGCAAGAATGGAGTACGGCAATAACTGGTATCTTACGGGCATACGCACCGATGACTTAAACGGACTTTTGGTACGGATTTAATCCATATAACTGCAGGAAGAAAAGAAAGGAGGAGAAAATTGCAGGATGAAATAAACGAAAAAGTGATTGCCCTGTATATCAAGGGCGGAAAAATCACGGCAAAGCTGCTTCAAAAGGCAATGAAGATATTTCTTGCTGAAATAAAAAAACAAGCGGAAAAACAAAAGCTCCCTCACGGAAAGCAGAACCTAAAGCAGCTTATGAAGCAGAACGCCGGTGTTTCCAATATCGAAATCACCGATGAAAATATCAAAGCCTTTGAAGCGACCGCAAAGAAATACGGGATTGACTTTGCCCTAAAAAAAGACAGAAGCACTTCACCGCCCCGCCACCTTGTATTTTTCAAGGGACGGGATGCGGATGTTCTAAAGGCAGCCTTTGACGAGTTTTCAAAAAAGAAGCTCACAAAAGAAAAGCTCCCCTCTGTAAGAAAGGTGCTTTTAGCCTTTAAGGAACAGGCAAAGGCAATCAATAAAGGTCGGGAGGTTGTGAAAAATAAAGACAGGGGGATTGAGCGATGACGGAAGAAACAAAGAAACAAATTTTGCTGCACCTGCCGTATCTGGTCTTTGTCTATCTCTTTGACAAAATAGCACAGGGCTTTCGATTATCCTACGGCATGGATTTTGGAACAAGGCTTCTGCATTTTCCTGAGGGACTGTCAGAAGCCTTTTCTTCTCCCCTTATCAGCTTTCATTTAGCCGACCTTTGTATCGGAATCATAGCGGCGGCACTCATTCGTCTTGCCGTCTATGTGAAAGGCAAAAATGCAAAGAAGTACAGGAAAGGAACAGAGTACGGATCCGCCCGTTTTGGAAATAAAAAAGACATTAAGCCATATATTGATCCGGTATTTAGGAACAACATTCCTCTTACCAAAACGGAGTGTATTACTATGAACAGCCGTCCGAAAAATCCGAAATACGCAAGAAACAAAAACATCCTTGTGGTCGGAGGCTCCGGCAGCGGAAAGACGAGATTTTTTGTAAAGCCGTCATTGATGCAGATGCATTCAAGCTATGTAGTTACCGACCCCAAAGGCGAGCTGCTTCTCTCCTGCGGGAAGTTACTGCAGCGAGGCGGATATAAAATTAAGGTGCTGAATACCATCAATTTCAAAAAGAGTATGAAGTACAACCCGTTCTCATATATCCGAAGTGAAAAGGATATTTTGAAGCTGGTAAACACAATCATTATGAACACCAAAGGCGACGGCGAAAAAGCCGCCGAGGACTTCTGGACGAAATCGGAACGCCTTTTCTACTCTGCCCTGATCGGATATATCTTCTATGAAGCGCCGGAGGAAGAAAAGAATTTTACCACACTTCTTGAAATGATAAACGCATCGGAGGCAAGGGAGGACGATCCGGAATTTCAAAGCCCGGTTGACCTAATGTTTCAGAGATTGGAGGAGAAAGACCCGGAGCATTTTGCAGTAAGACAGTATAAGAAGTTTCTTCTTTCCGCCGGAAAAACAAGGTCCTCCATCTTAATCTCCTGCGGCGCCCGTCTTGCCCCATTTGACATAAGGGAGCTTAGAGAGCTACTTGAAAAAGACGAAATGGAGCTTGATACCATAGGGGATCGAAAAACGGCACTCTTTGTTATCATAAGCGACACCGATGACACCTTTAACTTTGTTGTATCAATTCTATACACCCAGCTTTTTAATCTTCTCTGCGATAAGGCGGACGATGTGTACGGCGGAAGGCTCCCCGTTCATGTTCGCTGCCTTTTGGACGAGTTTGCAAATATCGGGCAGATCCCGAAGTTTGAAAAGCTGATTGCCACCATCCGAAGCCGCGAAATATCGGCTTCTATTATTTTGCAGTCCCAGTCCCAGCTGAAAGCGATATATAAGGAGAATGCGGACACCATTGTTGGTAACTGCGACAGCTTCCTCTTTCTTGGAGGCAAGGAAAAGACAACTCTAAAGGAAGTATCGGAAATACTGGGAAAGGAAACCATCGACAGCTTTAACACCTCTGAAACAAGAGGACGGGAGTTATCTCACGGGCTGAACTATCAAAAGCTTGGGAAAGAACTGATGACGCAGGATGAAATTGCGGTTATGGACGGCGGAAAGTGCATCCTGCAAATAAGAGGCGTAAGACCGTTCTTTTCGGATAAGTACAATATTACAGCCCACCCTAATTACAAATATCTTTCCGATTATGACAAGAAAAACTCTTTTGATGCGGAAAGGTATATCAAATACCGCCCCGCAGTCGTAAGGCAAAATGAAGTCTTTGACTACTACGAAATCGACGCGGAAAAATTAGCGGAAGAATAAGAAGGAGGAAACACTTGATCTACAAAACAGCCGTATATAGAGCAAGGGCGCCTGACGCCCGAAAGCCTATCCGCTAAAAAAGCGGATTTTTTTATGAGGAAAAAAAAACTATGTGTAGCCGCACAGGCGGCAGAAAGGATGAATCTATGGCATTTTTTAATTCAGCAGTCGGAGTATTACAGACGCTTGTAATCGCACTTGGTGCAGGACTTGGAATCTGGGGCATCGTAAACCTTTTGGAAGGGTACGGGAATGACAATCCCGGCGCAAAGTCGCAGGGCATAAAGCAGCTTATGGCGGGCGGAGGCGTTGCCCTTATCGGTACAACCCTTGTTCCGCTTCTTCGCGGGCTTTTCGGATAAGGAGGTAACAGGTGCAGAGCATACTTGATGCGATGAATGAATGGATCAAAAATCTTTTAATCGGCTCCATTCAGGGAAATCTGGAAGCTCTGCTTGGCGATGTCAACGAAAAAGTAGGAACCATAGCGGCAGAAGTAGGCAAGACCCCGCAGGGCTGGAACGGCAGCGTATTTTCCATGATAAAAACCCTATCGGAAAATGTAATCGTCCCCATCGCGGGACTTGTCATTACCTATGTGCTTTGCTACGAGCTGATCAGCATGATTATTGATAAAAATAACCTGCACGAGCTGGACAGCTTTATGTTCTTTAAGTGGTTTTTCAAGGCATGGGTAGCGGTATTTATCGTTACCCATACCTTTGATATTACTATGGCAGTATTTGATGTGGCGCAGCACGTCGTATCGGGTGCCGCCGGTGTAATCAGTTCAGACACCAGCATGGATATTTCTTCAACCATAAGCTCTATGGGAGATAAATTAAAGGATATGGAGATACCGGAGCTTTTGCTCCTTTCCATAGAAACGGGACTTGTGAGCCTTTCCATGAAGATTATGTCCATCTTTATTACCGTTGTCATCTACGGCAGAATGATAGAGATCTATTTAGTCTGCTCCGTCGCCCCGATTCCATTTGCCACTATGACAAACAGAGAATGGGGACAGATCGGAAACAATTACCTGAAAAGCTTATTCGCACTTGGTTTTCAGGGCTTTTTAATCATGGTATGCGTCGGAATCTATGCCGTCTTGGTAAAGGGCATGACCCTATCCGACAACCTGCATACCGCGATATTTTCCCTTGCGGCATATACCGTGCTGCTTTGCTTTATGCTTCTAAAATCAAGTGCCATTTCAAAATCGATCTTCGGGGCGCATTAGCCCTAATGTAAAGGAGGGATCAGAACAATCAGTAAAAAATATAACATTATCTATGCCGATCCGCCGTGGAGGTACGAAAGAAGCAAGGTGCAGGGAGCGGCGGAAAATCACTACCCCACCATGAGCATAGAGAATCTTTGTGCGCTTCCTGTTTCTGAAATCGCAGAAAAGGACTGCGCACTTTTTTTATGGGCGACTTTCCCGCAGCTTAAGGAAGCCCTGCAGCTTATCAAAGCATGGGGCTTTCAGTACAAGACGGTTGCTTTTGTATGGCTGAAAACAAATAAAAAAGCAGGCACATGGTTTTACGGGCTTGGCTTTTGGACAAGAGGAAATGCGGAAATTTGCCTTCTTGCAACGAAAGGTCATCCCAAAAGGAAGGCTGCAAATATCCACCAGCTTATCATAAGCCCCGTTGAAGCACACAGCAAAAAGCCGGATATAGCAAGAGAAAAAATCACAGCCCTTATGGGCGATCTTCCTAAAATAGAGCTTTTTGCAAGAAAAGAAAGTCCCGGCTGGGATATATGGGGAAACGAAGTAAAAAGCAGTATTACGTTTTAACGGAAAGGAGGCTTTTATGGCGTATGTACCCGTACCCAAAGACTTAACAAAGGTCAAGACAAAGGTTGCCTTTAACCTGACAAAAAGGCAGATCATTTGCTTTACGGCAGCCTTAATCGCAGGGCTGCCTGTTTTCTTTCTCCTAAAGGGAGGCGCAGGAACAAGCCTTGCGGCTTTTTTCATGATTTTAGTGATGCTTCCCTTTTTCTTCTTTGCCATGTACGAAAAGCACGGACAGCCCCTTGAAGTCGTCCTAAAGCATATCGTGCAGACAAAGTTTATTAGAAAGAAAGAGCGTCCCTACAGGACGAGAAACTATTATGCACTTCTCATAAAGCAGAGAAAACTTGAAAAGGAGGTATTTCATATTGTTAAAGGACAAAACAAAGGAAAAAAACAGCGTAAAAAATAAAAGAAAGCTCACAAGAAGCGAGAAAAAGCAGATTGCAGAGCTTATACGAAAGGCAAAGCCGGAAAAGAAAGCTTCTTCCGCACAGGAGAGCATCCCCTATCTTTCTATGCATCCGGACGGGATATGCAGGGTAGCTGAAAACAGATACAGCAAGTGCATTTCCTTTTCCGACATCAATTATCAGCTTGCAGGAGCGGACGAGAAAACCGCTATCTTTGAAAACTGGTGCGACTTTCTAAACTATTTTGATTCCTCTGTGGATGTGCAGCTTTCCTTTATCAATCAGGGAAGCCGCGGAGAAGCAAAGGCCGCAATCGAGATTCCGATGCAAGACGACGACTTTAATTCCATAAGAAGCGAGTATCAGAAAATGCTTTCCGATCAGCTTTCCAAAGGAAACAACGGTCTTGTGAAACTGAAATTCGTAACATTCAGCGTGGAAGCAGAAAATATGAGTGCGGCAAAGGCAAGGCTTAACCGTATTGAAACGGATATGCTGAACAATTTTAAGGTGCTTGGCGTAAGTGCTCATTCCATGAACGGCTACGAAAGGCTGAAAACCCTGCACGGCATTTTTCACCCGGAGGGAGAACCTTTCTTCTTTTCTTGGGACTATCTTGTGCCGTCGGGATTATCAACAAAAGACTTTATCGCTCCGTCCTCTTTTCATTTCGGCGAAGGAAGAACCTTTCGCATGGGAAAGAAACTCGGTGCAGTAAGCTTTCTTGAAATTTTAGCTCCGGAATTAAACGACCGCATCCTGTCCGACCTTTTGGATCTGGAAACGGGAATGATCGTAAACCTGCATATCAAAAGCATCGATCAGGCGGAGGCAATCAAGACGATAAAAAGAAAAATCACCGACCTTGACAAGATGAAGATTGACGAGCAGAAAAAGGCGGTCAGAAGTGGCTATGACATGGACATCATCCCGTCCGACCTTGCCACCTACGGAGGAGAAGCGAAAAATCTCTTGCAGGATTTACAGAGCAGAAACGAAAGGATGTTTCTGGTTACCTTTCTTGTGGTGAACATGGCAGACAGTAAAAGAAAGCTGGACAACGATGTTTTTGCTGCCGCGGGAATCGCACAGAAATATAACTGCGCCTTAACCCGCCTTGACTTTCAACAGGAGGAAGGTCTGATGTCAAGCATTCCTCTTGGAAGAAATGAAATTGAAATTCAAAGAGGGCTTACCACCTCAAGCACCGCCGTATTCATTCCCTTTATCACGCAGGAGCTTTTTCAGGACGGCGAAGCACTTTACTACGGGCTTAACGCTCTTAGTAACAACATGATTTTATGCGACAGAAAGCAGCTGAAAAACCCGAACGGCTTGATCCTCGGAACGCCCGGTTCCGGTAAATCCTTTGCAGCAAAGCGTGAAATTACAAACGCTTTTTTAATCACGGACGATGACATCTATATATCCGATCCCGAAGCCGAGTACGCCCCTTTGGTAAACAGCCTTTCGGGGCAGGTTATCCGTATTTCTCCCACAAGCAAAGAATATATCAATCCCATGGATATAAACCTTAATTACAGCGAGGATGATAATCCTCTTGCCTTAAAATCGGACTTTATCCTTTCCCTTTGCGAGCTTGTGGTCGGAGGAAAGGAAGGACTTTCACCGGTGGAAAAAACGGTCATCGACCGTGCGGTAAGGACAATTTACAGGGAGTTTCTTGCAAAGCCCGCGCCGGAAAGGATGCCTGTTTTGGGAGATCTTTACGAGGAGCTTTTAAGACAGCCAGAGCCGGAGGCTGAAAGAGTTGCGGCAGCCCTTGAGCTTTATGTAACAGGCTCTCTTAATGTCTTTAACCACAAAACCAATGTAGAGCTTAATAACCGCCTTGTCTGCTTTGATATAAAGAGCCTTGGAAAGCAGCTTAAAAAGCTTGGAATGTTAATTGTGCAGGATCAGATTTGGAACCGCGTAACCATAAACAGAGCAAGGAAAAAGGCAACCCGCTACTATATGGACGAATTTCATCTTCTGCTTCGTGAGGAGCAGACCGCAGCATATTCTGTGGAAATCTGGAAGCGTTTCAGGAAATGGTCGGGCATTCCCACAGGGATTACCCAAAATGTAAAGGTGCGCCCAGATAGGGTGCTGTGCAAAGCAGCTTAAGGTACTGCCGCACACGGCAGTGTGCGAAATAGTCTGCCTTACCGACTAAGGAGAAATCCTTTACGGGAACATCGCATGGCAGAGAAAGGAATAGTCACCGAAAGACTTAGGTGCGACTGTTTCCTGATATTAAGAAGATATGAGGATAAGATTGGGTTTATCGAATGTAAGGTTCCAGTTCCTGTTTTTTGCAGGTGTGGGAAAAGTCTTGAAACCCATGTCATAACGCTGTCACGTCATCTCTTACGGCGGGACAACTGCCGACACGTTATGAAACAGGCGTGAGAACACGTCATAAAGAACCGAAAGCATATCCGACAATCTTCACTAACCTAAGCACAGCGCTAACTGGGGATTGCCTAAGTCCGGCTCATTCGTCGGATATGGCAACGGAGGCTCCATAGTAGTCCGAGAGGGGTAACGCCCCTTACATGGCGAAGGGAGCCAGTTAGTAACATCTAAAATGTAAGAATGAAAGGGAGGAGAAACCTCAATGAAACCAACATCTGAAATTTTAGAGCGTATTGAAAAGTGTTCCAGCGAACACAAAGACGGCGTATTCACAAGGCTTTACAGATATTTGCTTCGTGAAGATATTTACTACGCCGCCTATCAGAAACTTTATGCAAACAAAGGTGCAACAACACAGGGTATCGACGATGATACCGCAGACGGTTTCAGTGACTTCTATGTAAAAGAGTTAATCCAGTCACTAAAGGACGGAACCTACAAGGCTAACCCTGTAAGGCGTGAATATATTCCAAAGAAAAATGGAAAACTCCGCCCGCTGGGTATCCCGTCTTTCCGTGACAAGCTCCTGCAAGAAGTTGTCAGAATGATTTTAGAAGCTATCTATGAACCTGTCTTTGATAGCCATTCCCACGGTTTTAGACCGGGCAAAAGCTGTCATACCGCACTCCGTCAGATTTCTTCTGACTTCACAGGTGTGGTCTGGTTTATCGAGGGCGATATACAAGGTTGCTTTGATAACATCAATCACGAAAAACTGATTGAGATTTTGAGCAGGAAAATCAAGGACAGTCGTTTTCTGAACATCATTCGTCAGTTTTTGAAAGCTGGGTATATCGAGAATTGGAAATACAATGCCACTTACAGCGGTTCTCCGCAGGGAGGTATCTGTTCTCCGATACTTGCAAATATCTATCTGAATGAGCTGGACAAGAAGTTTAGGGAAATCGCAGAACGCTTTGATAAACCGAGGTCTGCATATCAGACACCGGAATATCATGCAGCAAGCAAAGAATTAAAAAGACTGTCCTATTGGATTGAACATACCGCTGATGAAGCGGAAAGACAAGAACTGATTGACCAGCATAAGGCGCAGAAGAAAGCTATGAGAAATCTGCCCTGCAAACCTGCCGACAACAAGAAGTTTACTTTTGTCCGCTATGCGGACGACTGGCTGGCAGGGGTATGCGGCACAAAAGCGGAATGTGAGGAATTGAAAGCTGAAATCGCTGAATTTCTAAGCACAGAGCTGAAACTGACTCTGAGCGAGGAAAAGACGATGATAACGCACAGTTCCGAAAAAGTACGCTTCATTGGCTATGATATTTGCGTCCGCAGAAATCAGGAAGTCAAAGGTCACAGAATGAAAAACGGAACGTGGAGAAAATCCCGTACCCTGCATATGAAAGTTGCCCTGTCTATTCCCCATACGGAAAAGATTGAAAAATTCATGTTTGCAAAGAAAGTCATTCGCCAAAAGGAAAACGGGGAGTTTCAGCCAATACACAGAGCCGGACTTCTCAACCTTACGGATTATGAGATTGTGGAACAGTACAATGCCGAAGCAAGAGGGCTATGCAACTATTACAATCTGGCTTGTGATTATCATACGCTGGACTACTTCTGTTATCTTATGGAGTACAGTTGCCTAAAGACGATTGCTAATAAGCATAAAACCAGTATCCGCAAAATCATACGACAGTATAAAGACGGGAAAACATGGTCTGTTCCTTATGAAACCAAAACAGGGACGAAACGTGTACGCCCCGTTAAAATCGCTGACTGTAAGCGTGGCGAAGCGAGTGACATCATCTATCAAAGAAAGAAATTTAGCTGGAAAACCACTATCAGACAACGGCTCAATGCCAGAGTTTGTGAGCTATGTGGGTGTAAAGAAGCCGATTTGTATGAGGTTCACGTCATACGGAACCTAAATGAGTTGGGCAATTCTGATTGGGAAACTGTGATGAAAAAGAAGCGGCGGAAAACACTTGTTGTTTGCAGCAAGTGCCATGAAAGAATACACAGACACTAATCAATACGTCAATTACTAATGGGGAGCCGGATACTTCGAGAGGAGTAAGTCCGGTTCCGAGGGAGGGTGTAGGAAACCTACCGCCAGCGGTGGCAAGGCGCCTTTACCCTACCCTACGACCTTTTATCCAGCAGAGAGGTGGAAAACATCTTTGAAAACAGCGACTTTGTTCTGATGTTAAATCAGGCGGTAAGCGACAGAACGATCCTTGCAAAGCAGCTTAATATTTCTCCTCAGCAGATGAAATATGTAACCCATACGGAAGCCGGCGAGGGACTTCTCTTTTACGGAAATATGATCCTGCCCTTTGTAGACCATTTCCCGAAAGATACAAAGCTTTACAAGGTTATGACGACAAAGCCGGAGGAAGTGAGCAGCGAATGAAGAAACTAACCCATTTCAGCCTGTTTACCGGAATCGGAGGGATCGACCTTGCGGCGGAAGCCGCAGGCTTTTCTACCCTTTGTCAATGCGAATGGGCGGACTTTCCGAATGCCATATTAAAAAAGCATTGGCCAAAGGTTCCGCGTTTTCAGGATATTACCACAGTTACAAAGGAGGCATTTATTGAAAAAACAGGACAAGACAGCGTTACCCTCATATCCGGAGGCTTCCCGTGTCAGCCCTTTTCCGCAATCGGAGCAAAAAAGGGCTTTACAGACCCCCGTTATCTCTGGCCGCAGATGTGCAGAGTTATTAGAGAACTTAAGCCCCGTTTCGTGCTTGGCGAAAATGTTGCTAACTTCATCAATATGGGGCTCAACAAAACGATCCTTGACTTGGAGAAAGCGGGATATGCCGTTTGGACATTCGTACTTCCTGCTTGCAGCGTCGGCGCGTGGCATGAACGCAAGCGAACTTTTATCGTGGGGGCAGATGTTTCCTACGCCCCTTGCTTCCGACACGGGAACGCGCCCAAAAGTGCCGCAGGTAGTCCTATCTCCTGCAGGCTCCTTTCGCAGAAAGAAGAAAACGGGGCACTGGTCGGCGAATCTTTCGGAGGCAATCTATTATCTGGAAAAGGATGCAGCACCCAATCTTCGCTTCAATCCGGAGTGGGTAGAGTGGCTGATGGGATTCCCGCGAGCGTGGACGGAAATTTCCTCTGGATAACGGAACCTACGGATATTCCGAGGCTTACAGAGGATAAGAAAGACAGGGTAAAACGCTTAAAGGCTCTTGGTAATGCCGTCGTTCCCGCACAGGTTTATCCGATACTCAAATACATTGCAGATATGGAGCTTGGACGCTGCAAAAGTGCTTGCGTCTTTTCAGGAAAGGAAGGTGATGCACTTTGAAAGAACCGCTAAAGCCCCGCGATAAGTACAGGCAGAAAATGAGCCGGGACGGACTTTTAAGAGAAAATATGACAACCGGAGAAACGGAAAATATATCAGCAAAAACAAGAGAAGATCCACAGCCGGATAATGTAATAAGTGAGGAGATCACTTCGGAGAAAATCTCCAAAAGAAAATCCTCAAGGCTTACCTTTACCGAGGAAGAAAGAGCTGTCCCGAAGCTTCAAAGGTATATCAAAAAATCCGATCAGGCGGCGGATCGTCTGGATAAGGCAAGGGATAAAATTCCAAAGAAAAAGAGCCTTTCCTTTGAGCGTGAGTTTGATGAAAGATCCGGCAAAGGAAAAACGAGGCTTCACTTTGAAGAAAAAGAAAAGCCCATAGGTTCCGGTAAGTCTGCAAACCCTCTTTCTCCTGCCCTTGATGAAGCAGGCGCCTTTGTGCATAAGAAAATCCATGAAACGGAGCATGACAATGCAGGTGTTGAAGCAGCTCATAAAACCGAAAAAGCCGCAGAAACACTTGGTCGTTACAGCGTAAGAAAGACAAGAGAAAATTACAGAAATCATAAGCTAAAGCCCTACCGCACCGTAAGAAAAGCAGAGAAAGCCGCTGAAAAAGCAAATGCAAAATACTTTTACAAAAAAGCCATGTATGAAAATCCGAATCTGTCATCTGCAAACCCCGTTAGCCGTATGTGGCAGAAACGGAAGATAAAGAAGAAGTATGCGGCAGAGCTTCGCAAGAAAGGTAAGAGCGCGGCAAAGGCGGCAAGGACATCCGCAGAGAAAACAAAGCAGGCAGGCTCCTTTATCATAAGGCACAGACGAGGGCTTGCCCTTATCATTTCCCTGCTTTTAATCTTCATTCTAATCTTTACCGGCTTATCGTCCTGCTCCTCTCTTTTATCGGGAGGCTTTAACGGAATTTTAGGCACAAGCTATACATCCGAGGACAGCGATCTTGTGGCGGTGGAAAATGCCTATGCCGCGATGGAAAATGAGCTTCAGGGGAAAATAGACAGTGTTAAAAAGGATCATCCCGGCTATGACGAGTACAAATATGAGCTTGACGGCATCGGGCACAATCCCCATGAGCTTGCGTCCATCCTTACGGCAAAGCATCAAAGCTATACTCTTTCCAAAGTGCAAACTGACTTACAGGAAATTTTCGGAAAGCAGTATTCTTTTACCCTGAAAGAAGAAATTCAGGTACGCTATAAAACGGAAACCCATACCGACCCGGACACCGGAGAAACCACGGAGGAAGAAGTCCCGTACAACTATTACATTCTTCATGTAAGGCTGAAAACAACACCGCTTTCTGACATTGCAAGAGAAATCCTAAATGAAGAACAGCTTAAAATGTATGGCGTCTATCTTGAAACAAGCGGAAACAAGCCCCTTGTATTCGGCGGAGGCTCTCCTGACGGAAGCGCGTCGGAGGATTTAAGTGGCGTTCATTTTGTAAACGGCACACGCCCCGGAAATCCGGAGCTTGTAAACCTTGCAAAGAAGCAGGTCGGAAATGTGGGCGGCTATCCATACTGGAGCTGGTACGGCTTTAAGGGACGCGTGGAATGGTGCGCCTGCTTTGTATCTTGGTGCTATAACAAGGCAGGAAAAAGCGAGCCGCGCTTTGCTGCCTGCCAGACGCAAGGCGTCCCTTGGTTTACCTCACGCGGACAATGGGGAGCAAGAGGCTACAAAAACATTGCACCGGGAGATTCCATCTTCTTTGACTGGGACGGCGACGGCGGCGCGGATCATGTGGGAATTGTAATCGGAACGGACGGAAGCCGAGTTTATACCGTTGAGGGAAATTCAGGCGATGCCTGCAAGATAAAAAGCTATGACTTAAATTCCGGCTATATCAAAGGCTACGGTCTTATGAACTGGGATTAAGCAAAAATGAAAGGAGAAAAACATTTATGACAAACAAGAAAGTCCTGAAAATCGAAAAGGAAATCCAAAAGACACGTGAAAAAATCACGGAGCAGCAGAACAAGCTAAAAGAGCTTGAAATGCAGAAAACGGAGGCGGAAAATCTTGAAATTGTGCAGATGGTAAGGTCGCTTCACATGACCCCTGCCGAGCTTTCCGTATTTTTAGCGAAAGGCGTGATCCCTGATACACCTGCAAATGAAAATGAATCTATGGAGGATATGGAAAATGAAGAATAAAATCATCATGAGAATAACGACAGCTCTCTTTGCCGCCCTGATCCTTATGGGCGGCTTTTCTATTCCCGCTTATGCAGACGGCGGCGGAGAAGCCACCAATGACAGCAATGTAAAAACAGAGGAAAAGAAAGAAGAAAAAACGCCCCTTACTCCTGACGGCAACATGAGTCTTGTGGATAATGTCAAGGGAGATGCCGCAAAGGACAAGGAATTTATCATTGTAAAAAGCAAGGGAGGAAATTACTTCTATATCGTAATCGACCATGCGGCGCAGGGAGAAAATACAGTCCACTTCTTAAATCAGGTGGACGAAAAGGATTTGCTTTCCATTATTGATGAAAAAGACAGCCTGAGCGCAAAGCCGGAGCTTCCAAAGCAGGAAGAAACGGTAAAGCCGGAGGCAGAAAAACCGAAGGCAGAAGAAAAACCGGAGAAAAAGAATCCTGCCGGAATGATCGCGTTATCCCTCATCTTAATTCTTGGACTTGCAGGCGGCGCCCTCTACTATTTCAAGTTTCTAAAGCCGAAGCAGAATGTAAAGGGTACGACAGAACTTGACGAGTTTGATTTTGAGGATTACGAGGACGATTTTACGGAGGAAGATAGCGAGGACGGCGAGGAAGCTTTAGAAAAAGCAGAGCCGGATGAAACACTATGACGTGGTTTACAGACAGTATCTATGAACGACTGATGACGGAAAAACCGAAATACGGGCGGCCCGAAAAAGAGCCGCCTGCTTCTTTTTCCCCAAAATGTGAGAGATGCCCTTACAGGGGAAAGTCCCCCTGCATCGGCTACTGTATCAGGAAGATAAAAGAAAAAAGCGAACCGGAGCTTTAGAAAGGATCAGATATGAAACTTATTATATGTGAAAAGCCGAGTGTCGGAATGACAATCGCATCCGCCCTTGGAATAGAAACGAAAAAGGACGGATATATGGAAGGTACAGACTTTCTTGTGTCTTGGTGCATCGGACACCTTGCAGAGCTTTCCCAGCCGTCCTGCTATGGAAGCAAGTACGAAAAGTGGAGCCTTGAGGCCTTGCCTATCCTGCCTGAAACATGGCAGCTTACTGTATCAAAGGACAAGGAAAAACAGTTTTCCGTATTAAAAGCACTTCTTTTTAGAAGTGATGTTACCGAGGTGATAAACGCCTGCGACAGCGGACGAGAGGGAGAACTCATTTTCCGCTTTGTTATGGAAAAGGCAGGCTGCAAAAAGCCGGTAAAAAGGCTGTGGATTTCCTCAATGGAGGAAAATGCGATCCGAAAAGGCTTTGAAAGCTTAAAAGACGGAAAAGACTATGACAGCCTTTACAAATCGGCTCTTTGCAGAGCAAAGGCGGACTGGCTTGTCGGAATCAACGCAACCCGCCTGTTTTCCCTTTTATATAACCACACCCTAAATGTGGGACGCGTGCAGAGCCCTACCTTAAAAATGCTGGTGGATCGAAGCGAGGCGATTATGAGTTTCAAGAAAGAAAAGTATTACCATGTCCGCCTTGCTTTAGGAGATGCGGAAGCCGTCAGCGAAAAATTTTCAGATAAGGACGCGGCAGAAAAAATCGCAACATCCTGCAAAGGAAAAAGTGCAGTCTGCACTTCTCTTACCTCTGAAAAAAAGGAAGCGCTGCCGCCGAAGCTCTTTGATCTTACCGCACTTCAAAAGGAAGCAAACCGCATTTTCGGGTACACCGCAAAGCAGACCCTTGACCTTGCACAGAGCCTTTATGAAAAGAAGCTTCTGACCTATCCGAGAACGGACAGCAATTACTTAACAGACGATATGAAAGAAACGGTGGATAAGGTTATTAGTACGCTTCTTTCAAAGCTTTCTTTTATGCAAAGCATAGAATTTACACCGGAGATTACAAGGCTTCTTAACAGCAAAAAGGTATCGGATCACTATGCTATTATTCCTACCATTGAATTTCAAAAAACGGAACTTTCCCTGCTTCCCGAAAGTGAGCGAAACATTCTCTTTCTTGTATCTGCAAGGCTTCTTATGGCTTCCGCCGCTTTCCATATCTATGAAACGGTTACGGCGATATTTACCTGTGAAAATCATACCTTTACGGCAAAGGGAAAAACGGTGATTTCTTCCGGCTGGAAAGAAATAGAAGCCCTCTTTCTTATGAGCTTAAAAGAAAAGCCGGAGAAAGAAAATGAAAAAGAGCTTCCGGCATTTCAGGAAGAACAAAATTTTGAAAACTTTCCTGTGAAAGTTACGGAGCATGACACACTTCCGCCAAAGGCATACACGGAAAGCACGCTTCTATCTTCTATGGAGCGTGCCGGAAACAAGGAAACAACGGAGGATGCAGAGCGTAAAGGCTTAGGAACTCCCGCTACCCGTGCAGGTATCATTGAAAAAATCATAAAGGCAGGTTTTGTTACAAGAAAGGGAAAACAGCTTATCCCAACCAAAGACGGAATGAATCTTATCTTCGTACTTCCCGAAACCCTTACCTCTCCGCTTCTTACAGCCGAGTGGGAAAACGAGCTTTCAAGGATTGCAAAGGGCGAAGTGAATGCGGACAGCTTTATGGGAAAGATTGAAGCACTCACAAAAGAGCTTGTAGAAAATGCGGACGCTGAAAAAGCAAAAGCAGAACTTTTTAAGCAGGAAAAAACTGCAATCGGCTTATGTCCGCACTGCCAAAATCCTGTTTATGAGGGAAAGAAAAACTACTATTGCAGTAACAGGGATTGCCGCTTTTCCATGTGGAAGAATGACCGCTTCTTTGAGGATAGGAAAATCATCTTTACACCAAAGATAGCAAAAGCACTACTCAAAGATAAAAAAGCAAAGGTAAAGGACATCTATTCTCACAAAACAGGAAAAACCTATGACGGAAATGTAGTTCTTTGTGATACCAAAGATAAGTATGTGAACTATCGTATTGAGATAGAGAGGAAGAAAAAAGAAGAATAGCAAGCATAGGAAAGGGGTACCCTTTCCGTAAAAAACCTCCGTTTTCCGCGTTTGTGGCGGCGGAGGTTTTTGCTTGCTGGGATAGTCCCAGACCCTTAAAAAATGAAAGGAGAAAAATTTATGCCATATATGGAAAAAACGGAAGAAATAAAAGAAGTTCAGCCCATTGTCCTAAACTCTGAAAATCAAAAGGACAGACTAAAGGAAATCACGGATCGTTTGGAGCAAGGGATTTTAGAAGTCTTTGAAAGCGAAAAGTACAAGGAGTATCTTCGCGTTATGTCAAAGTTTCATCATTACAGCTTTAATAATACCATGCTGATTGCTCTGCAAAAGCCCGACGCTTCTCTGATTGCAGGCTTTAGTGCATGGAAAAACAGCCACGGAAGAACGGTCAAAAAAGGAGAAAAAGGAATCCGTATTATCGCCCCTGCACCCTTTAAGGTAAAGCAGGAAATGGAAAAGCTTGATCCGAAAACCAATATGCCCCTTGTCGGAGCAGATGGAAAGGTAGTTACCGAAGAAAAGGAAATCACCATTCCTGCCTACAAGGTGGTATCCGTCTTTGATGTATCGCAGACAGAAGGAAAAGAGCTTCCCTCTATCGGAGTAAATGAGCTGACCGGCGATGTGTCGCAGTATGAGGACTTTTTTACAGCACTGAAAAAGGCTTCTCCCGTTCCGATTGCCCTTGAGCATATCGACGGAAGCGCTCACGGCTACTATCACCTTGCAGAAAAAAGAATCGCTATTGACGATAACATGAGCGAACTGCAAACACTAAAGACCGCCATTCATGAAATCGCCCATGCAAAGCTGCACGATATTGACCTGAATGCACCGAAAGAGGAAAAGGAAAATCGCCCGAACCAGCGTACCCGCGAGGTTGAGGCGGAAAGCGTCGCCTATACCGTATGCCAGCATTACGGGCTTGATACTTCCGATTATTCTTTCGGATATGTTGCAGGCTGGAGCAGCGGAAAGGAATTGTCGGAATTAAAAGGCTCTCTTGAAACCATCCGCCTTGCCGCATCGGAGCTGATTGACAGTATTGACGGGCATTTCAAGGAGCTTCAAAGGGCAAGAGAAAATGAGCTTTTAGAAAAAGAAACGGAACCAGCTTTACAGGAAGAAAAACAGGAAGTGGCTTACCTGCTTGAAAGCGGAAATTATCTTTATATTCAGACCTGCGAAACAGGCTATGACTATACTTTGTATCAGCCGGATTTTGCAGACCTTGACGGCGGACAGCTTGATAATCTTGAAATCCCTATTGAAAAAGCCCGTGATGAAATCCTGAAAATGCACGAGCTTTCAGGGCAAAACTTAAAGGAAATCTCCATAGATGATTTTGAAAAGATGCAGGAAGAAGCTTCACAGGAAAAGGAAGCCGGAATACAGGTAAAGTATTACCCAATCAATGAAGCTGCGGCTAAAAGGGCAAAGGAAATGAACAGCTTTTCGGACTATACGCCGGGAAGTGCAACCCGTGAATACAAAAGCCTTGTGGATCAGGCGGCGGAAATCGCTGAAAATCAAAAAAAGAGAGTTGATCCGTCCTTTCATGAAAAAATCGACACCCTGCTTGATACCTACTCAAGAAAGCTTGCGTCAAATATGAATAACGGTTTTGCGATTGATGCCCGCGTTCCCTCTGTACTGATTGCGGGAGGCTCCAATTTCCCTACGCGAAAAAAGGAAAAGCAAAACGCCGCCCGTGATAAAAACTACGGAGAATGGAAAGAAATTCAAGGGCTTCTTGAAAAAATCAGAAGCACCGGAATGGGCGGAATCAGTGCAGACGATCCGGATGCCGTAAAGAAATTAAATGCAAAGCTTGAGAAGCTGACAAAGGTGCAGGAAACCATGAAGGCGGTCAACGCCTACTACCGAAAGCATAAAAGCCTTAAGGGCTGCCCGGAGCTTGACAGTGAGGAAATCGAAAAGCTAAAGGCGAGAATGGAAATCAGAGGCGTGCAGGATAAGCCCTATCCGTCATGGGCACTTTCCAATAACAATGCGGAAATCAGAAGAATTAAAGAGCATATTCAAAGCCTTTCCGTAAATAAGGAAGAACTTTACACCGGCTGGGAGTTTGTCGGAGGCAGAGCCGAAATCAATGTAAAGGATAACCGCCTGCAGCTTTTCTTTGATGATAAACCGGACGGCAAAATCAGAGATGAGTTAAAGGCAAACGGCTTTCACTGGTCGCCGAAAGCTTTAGCGTGGCAAAGGCAGCTTAATTCCAATGCAATTTATGCGGCGGATGCTGTCAGCAGCATAAAGCCTCTTTCGGAAGAACGCGTAATAGAGCTTCAAAGAAATTTCAGAAAGAAAGGCAGCATTGAAGCTGCCCCGGAATATATCTACAAGATGATGGAAGAACCTGCGCCTGAAAAAGATACCTTTCAGATCTATCAGCTAAAACGAGGAGAAAAAACAAGAGAGCTTCAATTTGAATCCTATGACCGCTTAAAAGAATCGGGAAAGACACTTAATCCGGATAACTATGTCAAGGTGTATGAGGCGGAGCTTACAGAGGGACTTTCCCTTGAAGATATTTACACCCGCTTTAATATCGATCATCCAAAGGATTTTTACGGGCACAGCCTGTCCGTTTCCGATGTAGTTGTGCTTCATAAGGACGGAAAGGACAGTGCTCACTATGTTGACCGCTTCGGTTACAAGGAAGCGCCGGAATTTCTGAAACCGCAAAATTACTTAAAGCACGTGGAAGATATAGTAGAGCAAAACGACAATAACTTTGACGGGATTATCAACAATACTCCGAATGCGCCTACCGTAAGTGAGCTTGAACAAAAGGTAAAGGCGGGAGAAGCTATTTCTCTTACCGAGCTTGCAAAGGCGGTTAAGGCGGAAAATCGCAGCACCAAAGAACCGGAGAAAAAGCCGTCTATCAGGGAGCAGCTAAAGGAAGCAAAGAAACAATCTGAACAGAAAAAACATAACACAAAAATAAAAAATCATGAATTGGAGGTATAGCATGAATCCTTTTACAGTTGAAGAAATGAATTTGTTAAGCATTTACAAGGGCAAAAGCAAGGAGGAAGTAACGGAGAAGATCGCATTTGCACTTTCCTTTATGGATAGCGATATGCGGGAACTTGCAAAGCGTACAGTAAAAAAGGTAAACAACCTGTCCGATAAGGAATTTGCCGCGCTTTCCATTGATCCCGCCGATGAAATATGAGAAAATCAAAACCGCTTTCACCGAAACAGGTAAAGCGTGTCAATCGCCTTGTGAAAAAAGAATGCTGCAACTTTGATAACGGAAACTGCATTTTACTTGATGATGGGGAAGCCTGCCCCTGTCCGCAGTTTATTTCCTGTTCGCTTCTTTGCAGGTGGTTTGCAGGTGCGGTGCTTCCTCTTGACAGAGAGCTTTTTGCAGAGCTTTACGCACCGGAGGAAAAACGACGCTGCACCGTATGCGGCACGCCCTTTGCGTCAAAATCCAACAATGCGAAATATTGCCCCGATTGCAGAAAGAAAATCACAAGAAAGCAGGCGGCAGAAAGAATGCGAAAAAAGCGAAGCCTTGTTACGAAATAAAGGGCGTAAATACCCTATATATTCTTGCCTTTTAGGAGCGTTTCAGCTTATGGCAGGGATTTAACCTCAAATCCTTAAAAATGAGGTTTAACTGCGTAACACAAGGAACAATTTCAAGAGAAAAACGGACGCGGCAGCCATGAATTTGTGGCTACTGCGTCCGCTATTTTTTTATTAGAACCATAACGATTTTTTATCTTTGAATACGGGATTTTCGCCATCTGCATAGGGATCATATCTTTCTATATTGCAGCCGTATTCCTGAAGCTTTGCTATTTTTTTGTTCATACCCCATGTTATAGCTGATATTCCGTCAAAGCTTTGTTTTGTACTGTCTTTCATTTCACATTCAAAAAACCAAAAGACAATCGTTTGATCCCCGTAATGAAAAAACTGCTTAATATCCCATTTGAGAACTTCTCCACGAGTATTCCATTCATAAAACCAATGCTTGATTTTTTCCGTTCCGTGATATTCCGGTCCCCAGCTTTCTATATATACGGCATTTTCTTCAAACAAATCTTGAATATTTTCATCTTCTTTATGAAGCCACATATCAAACCAGCTTCGGATAATTCTTTCTTTTGCCTTTTCCATATAAATACTTCTTTCTGTACTTTATTCTTTTACAAGCCTGTATATCGTAAGTGGAATATACCATCCAGCAACGAGAAGCTGCCATACAATCACAATGCAGCCAATCAGTCCGCCGGCTATGATATTTACAGCAAATATTCCCACCGTTGCGGTAAAGTCATGATTTATCGGAATCAGCCACAGGAACATTCTTCTGATACCGAAAGGAACTCCGCAAAACAGCCATACATAGAAATAGTTGGCTTCTCCGTTTTGCGTAAATATTTTCGTTCCCCAGTAAAAGAGAAATGCTGTCAGTAAAACAGGTATGATTACTTTCTTAAAAAAATCTTTCCATATTTCTTTGCGCGTCATTCTATCAGCTCCTTTTCTTCCGGGAACTGTTTTCTGCCCTCAATATTGTGTATTTCCCGTTTCTTTAGTTAGCCATATCATACCATGAATTTTACTCATCATCCACAAGAGGAATTATTCAAGGGTCTTTGTATGCTCCCTGCCTGTATTTTCTCTTTGTAAAATCATATCAACATTCTGTTTGATCTTCTGATATTCCTTGACTTTCTTTTTCAGCTTTCCGTAATCGGAATAGAGGGCGTCTTTCTTCTTTTGCAGGGCGGAATATTCTTTCTGCAATGTAGTAAGCTCCGGAAGCTTTTTAACGCCTGCATCCTTTAGTGCCTTTACCGAGGCTTCATAAAGAATCAGGCTGCTTTCATGCTTACGCCTGTATGCGTCCTTATTCTTTGCCTTGATATATCCTTTGTGAATATCCTTTGTCTTTTGATAGGTTGAGATGTTTTTTATCAGAACAGCCATATCGGAAAGCTTCTTTTCTGCCTGCTTTAAGCTGTCTGCCGTCTGTTCACTATCAAGGATCAGTCCATCTATTTTCTTTATTAAATCCTCATACTGCTTAATGTTATTTTCCGTGAGGAAATTCATTGTATTTGCCGCCTGTTTCAGATTATAGATTTTAGCCCAATGCTCATAGCCTGCCGATTGCTGTGCTTTGATATTGTTTTCAATATCAATCAGTAGGGATATTCCGTTCTCCTGTGTTAATTTCTTTCCGGTGCGGCTCTTTATTCCGGCAATTCGTTTCTTAATTGATTCTTCCGTATAATCAGATCCGAGGGTTTTCAGTCTTGTAAACCGCTCCTGTCCGGGTGCACGGCAGGATATATATTTCCCATGTTTGATTTCATAACCGGAAGCTTGAAGCTTCTCTAAAAGTTCTTCAAAATCCTTTACCTGAGGAATCAGAAGATCAACCGTTTCTTCCAGTTTTCCTTTCCAGCTTGTACCTTTCTTTGCTTTCTGATACTCAATATAGCTTTTTCCTTTTCGTCCTTTTTCCGGAGTGATAACCGACAATCCGTTTTCATAGCATAAACGGTCGCTGATATTTCTGATCCCGTAATAGCTTCTTTTGTTGGAATTATATTTGTGATAATCCACGAAATTGACGGCACAGAAAATAATATGATTATGGACGTGCCCTTTATCAATATGGGTGGTTAGGACATATTCGTACTGACCTTTTGTTACGGCGTCCGCAAGCTGCTTTCCGATCTCATGGGCTTTTTCAAAGCTGACCTCTCCCGGCTCAAAGGACTGTATGAGGTGATGGGCTAAATTGTTTCCTTTATCAAGTGCCTGTGAAAGTGTGAAGGCAAACTCTATATCTGCGGTTTCATAACTGCATCCGAAAGAAGATACAAGCATTTTGTCATCGGTTTTATCGGGATTTTGGATATATTCAAGAGCTTTTTTCAATGTGCTTTTAATAGGCTTAATCTTTGTAACCGCCATATCTCTTTTAATGCTCCTTTAATTTCTTCTATATCTTCCTGATACACATTTCCCGTCGCATTTGCTCTCTTTGCAATCTGATTGATATTGACCCCGATTTTTTGAAGCTCCGCCGTCATTTTCTTTATATCGCTGTGATCGACCTGAATGATATATCCGTCTATCGCCATTTTCCGAAGGTATGCTTCCATGTTACTTGTAGGTACCTGTTTCATTTTTTCTTCAATTAAACTGCGTTCTTCTTCCGTAACACGAAATTTAATTTGCACATTTCTTTTTCTGTTATTCATAGGTGAATTTCCTTTCTGTTTTCATAGAGGGTTTGGGACATTTCCCAACAAGCAAAATCTCTATCGCATGAACTGTGGGAATAGAGATTTTTACGGAAAGGGTACCCCTTTCCTATGCTTGCTATTCTTCTTATTCTCTAATCTCTACAACAATGGAAATTTACTTTTGCCAAAGATGGCAAATTAAAAGACAATAAGAAAAGCAGTGAAAAGAATGGTGGAAAATGGAAACTAACCGGAAAATTTGTCAACAACCAAGTATATATCCTTTTGATATTTTTCATTTTTCCCTGCTACAACAAAAATAAAAAGGTTGAATTATTTTTTGCTTGACAATACCTAAAAGGTATGTCACTATTAGGTATATATTTTTAGGAGGGCTTATGGACAAAATAATTTTAGGGATTTTGATGTTACGCAGGATGACAGCGTACGAAATAAAAAATACAATTAAAAGTAATTTCAAATCTATTTGCAGTGACAGTCTTGGTAGTATCCAAATTGCACTGAAAAAACTTTTTGAAAAAAAATTGGTAACTTGTGATGAAGTTGTAGAAAACGGAGTAAATAAAAAAAGATATGCAATAACAGGCTTAGGTCAAAAAGAATTGATTGAATGGTTAAAAGAACCCATAGACATATCAAAAACTAAAAATATGGATTTTGGGAAATTGTTATTTATGGGTTTTGTTCCAAGACAAAATCAATCTGAGTTAATCGATAAAGTTATTTTATCGTTGGAACAAGAATATAATGAACTTATAAAAATAAAAAATTCAATAAATATCCAAAAAGAAAAGTCAGAAATACAAACTTACCTAAGCACTGATGAACAATACAAAGATAGGATTAAATCATTAAATAACACCAATAGTATTTCTAAAAGCATAAACGAAATTAGTAAATTTACATTGGCTACATTAGATTATGGAATAGATATGACATCTTTTAACATAGACTGGTTTAAGAAATTTAAAGGGAGAATAGTAAATGGAAAAAATTAGGAAGGCAGGTGAAAATGATAAAAAAGATGTCATTGACTGTGTACTTGATGCATTTCAAAAAGATTTTTCGGGTTTTATAAATAATGTAGGAATAGAAAAAGTACGAAATTTTCTTGAAGATATCTTGAACATTGACTGCTTTTATATTATAGAATCTGAACAGGAACTCATTGGGGCTATGGCACTTTCAGATATAAATGGCAGGGTAGCATATAATATAAAAAAATCAGCACAAAAACATTTCGGATTTCTAATGGGGTGGTTAATATACATCGTAAATTTCAGGGAGTTTGAAATCAATCATTGTGAGTCTAATGATACAGGCTTTATTGAATTTGTGGCGATTAAACAAAAATTTCAAGGCAAAGGACATGCACCTTTACTTATAAAAAATGTCATGAACGAAAAAAAATGTAAAAAATATCTTTTAGATGTAGTGGATACGAATCTGTCGGCAATTAAATGCTATAGCAGAATGGGTTTTTCTGAAGTCAAAAGAGAAAAAACAAAATTTGGTGTTCTAAAAGAATTTAATGAAAATATATTTATGGAGTATGAAATGAGGTAATTCACTATGAAAAATATAAATAAGATTAGAAGAAATATGATTATATTTATAGCATTTGTAACTCTCTGCGGTTGGATAGGGTATCTTGTAGATAAGTCGACCGGGCAGGCAAACTATGAAAATATAGGTACAATGCAAAACCAGGGAACTTTGGGACTACTTATATGGTTGGTATCTCCGCTGATTTGCACGATAATCCTTAGGTTTTTTAGCAAAGACGGATGGAAAAATTCAGGATTTGCTCCTAACATAAAGAATAATAAGAAATTCTATTTGATTAGTTTTTTAATATATCCGGTTGTTACTGTCGCAGTTATTTTACTTGGATTAGTTACAAAGGGGATTAAAATTAATGACATCAATATGGGAATTTTAGGATACATTTGGATTTTATTAACACAAATAGCAATTCAGTTTGTGAAAAATATTTTTGAAGAATCCGTTTGGAGAGGGTATTTTACCAATCAACTCTTAAAATTCAATTTATCCGACATTAAACTCTATTTGCTTGTAGGATTTGTTTGGTGGGTGTGGCATTTGCCATATATTATGATTTTTCTTACAGAAAGCGAGATACAAAATACTTTGCCTGTAGGAAGATTGACATTCTTTATTATAGGAATGGTGGTGGTAACCTGCTGGTCAGTTATGTATACGGAGATTTTCAGAATAACAAAATCAATTTGGCCTTTAGTCATTGCTCATACTATGGAAGATGCTGTAATCAATCCTCTGCTTTTGTACGGTATTGTAAATGTAGATAAAAGTCATTCATTTCTTTTTTCTCTTTCAGTAGGCATTATTCCTACATTTTTTTATTTGATGATAGGACTATCTATTAGAAGATGGAGAAAAAATCAGGGCAATATTTAGAAGAATTAAAAATATGAATTTGCCGATATATATTGAGTTGTTTATATAGAAACTCTACTATAGAATGGGCGGTTGTATGAAATGAATTATATAAACGATGAAAGACAATGGTTATTCTGCCCTACTTGCAAGAATAAAACACGGTTGCAAGTTAGAAAAGATACGGAGTTAAAAAACTTTCCGCTGTTCTGTCCAAAGTGCAAACAGGAAACGCTAATAAATGTAAAACAATTTAATGTATCAGTCATCAAAGAGCCAGATGCAAAGACACAGAGCCGGTGATTCACAGTTTATAAAACTGTAATTACCGGCTCATTTTATATTAAGGAGAAACCTACTTATGCAAAAGTTGCAATATACAAGTTATATATGACCGCCGTTTTTATTCTGCTTAAATAAAGAAGCGAAGGCTTAAAACAAATCATAACCTATGAAAACACGGCGGCACTAAAGGAGGTATCGTCGTGTTCATTTTTCGTTATCTTAAAATCTTGTTAAAGGGGATATATTCTATTTCCGGGTTTCCGTGCCCTTACGGATAACCTGTTACATCATATCCATATAGCTATCTTTTCATGTCCGATCCTGGCTGCCCTGTGCAGTCGGGATTTTTTTTGCCTGCAAAAACTTTTTTTCAAAAATATTCGCTTTTCTTTGGCAGTTTTGGGCTCTGCGTTGTTGAGGGTTTACGAAAGGGGAAATTCTACCCGCTTTCGCGGCTGCGAAAGGAGGTGAATACCATGAATGAACCTGAAAGAACTAAGTGGCAGATACGCTGCGCATTTAACGGCTTCTGCAAGCGGACATTGAAAAACGAAAGTATCAATGCCCATAAGGAACTTAGGAAGCGGCAGGCACACGAAATTAACTTTTCCGACCTGACACCGAAAGAGGAAAATCAGCTTTATACCTATGAAGATTACTTTACAGAAGATAAAGAAGAACAGACCTTTTTCGCAGGCGGAAAAGAATTAAGTGCAAAGCTTATCGCTGACGCAATCCACAGCTTGCCGGAAGAAAAACGCAGAGCCGTCCTGCTCTACTACTTCTTTGATATGAGCGATGCGGAAATTGCAGCGCTTTATCAGATTCCGAGAAGCACAGTGCAGTATCGGAGAACCAGCTCATTTGAGCTGTTAAAACGCTATTTGGAGGAACACGCTTATGACTGCCACGACTGGTAAAACAACCGATGATGAACGTGGCTTGTTGCCTTATCCGGTAATCATAGCCGCAACCAAAGGAGAGCCGCAGGCAATGAATATTGTCGTGCAGCATTACGCAGGCTATATCGCACACCTTTCTATGAGAAAGCTCCGTGATGAACGGGGAAATACCTATTACGGCATAGATGAGGATATACGAGATCGCCTTCGTTCAAAGCTGATGCAGGCTGTCCTGATGTTCAAGATTTAAGAATGCAGTTGTCTGCGTTCCCCTTTCCGCAGGCAAGAAATTCTTGAACCTGTTCTTTGACAAATATACCCGCAAGATAACGGCGGCGTATCATAGGGCAAACCGGACACTTTCCTTTTGTGCCTGAGCTGTGCGGAGAATACGCCATGACACTTCCCTACACGGAAGCCGAGCGAGAAATATTCTACCGCAAAGCAAGCGTAGCACCTTGCAAGCCATGACAGCACAAAATATATAATGATACTCCCTTACAGCCACAGTC
>FONK01000013.1 GCA_900112915.1 Peptostreptococcaceae bacterium pGA-8
TTAATTTGCTCTAGTAAATTGTTTTCTGGTTTCTCGGTTGAAATCGTTACCCTTGCAGCTTTTCCTTTCGGAAAAACTTGCTTAGTTTTGTTATCTTTCTGATAACCTCGATTTCGTTGTTTTTTGTTTTTGTGATACACATTATTCAGTTTTCAAAGTGCTATACCCTTTTCCAAGGGTTGGTGGGCTTGGGAGGACTCGAACCTCCGACCTCACGCTTATCAGGCGTGCGCTCTAACCACCTGAGCTACAAGCCCATAAACTCATAGTATAGAAACTTAAGTCTCCTTAGAAAGGAGGTGATCCAGCCGCACCTTCCGATACGGCTACCTTGTTACGACTTCACCCCAGTCATTGGGTTTGCCTTAGGTAAACTATTTACTGTCCAACTTTGGGCACCCCCAACTTCCATGGTGTGACGGGCGGTGTGTACAAGACCCGGGAACGCATTCACCGCAGCATTCTGATCTGCGATTACTAGCAACTCCGACTTCGTGCAGGCGAGTTTCAGCCTGCAGTCCGAACTGGGATCGGTTTTGAAGATTTGCTCCACCTCACGATTTCGCTGCTCTCTGTACCGACCATTGTAGCACGTGTGTAGCCCAGAACATAAGGGGCATGATGATTTGACGTCATCCCCACCTTCCTCCGAGTTGTCCCCGGCAGTCTCATTAGAGTGCCCAACTTAATGATGGCAACTAATGACAAGGGTTGCGCTCGTTGCGGGACTTAACCCAACATCTCACGACACGAGCTGACGACAACCATGCACCACCTGTCTCTACTGTCCGAAGAAGGTCCCGGTTAAGGAACTGTCAGTAGGATGTCAAGTCCTGGTAAGGTTCTTCGCGTTGCTTCGAATTAAACCACATGCTCCGCTGCTTGTGCGGGTCCCCGTCAATTCCTTTGAGTTTTACACTTGCGTGCGTACTCCCCAGGCGGAGCACTTAATGCGTTAACTGCGGCACCGAAGCCTTTTGGCCCCGACACCTAGTGCTCATCGTTTACGGCGTGGACTACCAGGGTATCTAATCCTGTTTGCTCCCCACGCTTTCGTGCCTCAGTGTCAGTTACAGTCCAGAAAGCCGCCTTCGCCACCGGTGTTCCTCCTAATATCTACGCATTTCACCGCTACACTAGGAATTCCGCTTTCCTCTCCTGCACTCAAGTAGCCCAGTTCGCAAGGCGAACAATGGTTGAGCCATTGCCTTAAACCCTGCGCTTAGGTAACCACCTACGCACTCTTTACGCCCAATAATTCCGGATAACGCTTGCCCCCTACGTATTACCGCGGCTGCTGGCACGTAGTTAGCCGGGGCTTCCTCCAAAAGTACCGTCATTTTTTTCTTCCTTTTGGACAGAAGTTTACGACCCGAAGGCCTTCTTCCTTCACGCGGCGTTGCTGCATCAGGCTTTCGCCCATTGTGCAATATTCCCCACTGCTGCCTCCCGTAGGAGTTTGGACCGTGTCTCAGTTCCAATGTGGCCGATCACCCTCTCAGGTCGGCTACTGATCGCTGTCTTGGTGAGCCGTTACCTCACCAACTAACTAATCAGACGCGGGCCCATCTTACACCGATAAATCTTTGGCTTCCTCAGCATGTGCTAAAAAAGCGTTATGAGGTTTTAATCATCGTTTCCAATGGCTATCCCTCTGTGTAAGGCAGGTTGCCCACGCGTTACTCACCCGTCCGCCGCTTTCCACTTTTTAAATCTACCGAAGTTTCATTAAACAGCTTCTCGCTCGACTTGCATGTGTTAGGCACGCCGCCAGCGTTCATCCTGAGCCAGGATCAAACTCTTAATTTGTTTGTATATTATCTTCCGAAGAAGTTTAATATCGTTTGTCTTAACTCACTTGACGCTCTCGCGCTCGATTCGTTTTCTAGAATCATTGTTTTGTTTGTTTAAGAAATTGTACGTAACCCAATCTTACCATTTTGGTTTTTGATTGTTTTACTTTTTAATCGTTTTTTGAAAACCGTAGTTTTCTTTTGACTAAATTTCTACACTATGAAGTTTTCATGGTTCCCTTGCTTTTGCAAGGCTTGCTCACTTGTCGTGAACGTTTTATATATTACCATCTTAAGAGCTCTTTGTCAACTGTTTTCAAAGTTATTTTTTAACTTTTTTTCAGCTCACTCTCGCCTGTTACGGCGCTCCCTCTTTGCGACAGCTTGATTATATTACCACCTATCTCTTTCATTGTCAACTACATTTTTAAACTTTTTTCCTTTTTCCATGTATTTTTTTGCTTTTCCATCTGCAGGCGATTCTCTATCCTGCCCCAGACATTAATCGCTTATTTTTTATCTTCCTTATTATATATTATAAATGCGCCATATTTTTTAGCTCTATTTGGCCCCGCCTCCTGCCGCCATGAATTTTCTACATGTGGTTATTTTGATTTATTATAAGGTTTATTAGATAAAGAGAAAAGTCTGAAGCTCTCAGGGCTTTAGAGGCATAAGTCGGGCTGAATCAGGCATAAACCGAGCATAAGTCGGGCTGATCCGGACATAAGTGCATAAGTAAGACTAAATATACACACTTGATTAATATTACTATTTAACACGATGCATATAATTTATACATATCAACAAGCTATCATTCAAGCATTTTCATTCTACAATAGCCATCAAATAAACCGTTTAATCCTGAAAGTTGGTATTCTTCTGGATATCAGCTTTGTTTTTATCATTTAGCAAGTTTTATGCCATATTTATAATGTTACACAGGTTTGAAAAAACTTGATTTTTTCTGATAAAATATAGTCAAAGGGCTTTTATTATTCATTCAATGGTGTTATAATGCATAAATATAGGAGGAAGTTAAAATTATTCATTTATAGCATTCCTGGGATAGAACTTTGCTATAGATGAGCCACAAACATTTATTTAATTATTTAAACACTTTTTTGAAAGGAGGACATTTAATATGTCTGAACAGAAAAACGATGTAAGAAAAGCGATGCTATGGGAAGCGTTAATCTCATTCGGTATTTTAATCATCGTAATGGCAATTGCAATTATTGTTTATGAAGTTGATCCTCATGTGCCGATGTTTATCGGTGTAATCGTCGCTACTTTAATCTCTTTGAAAATAGGTTATAAGTACGAAGAAATTGAAAAATCTATGATTGCCGGTATCAATAAGGCTATGCAGTCTGCACTTATACTCATGGTAATAGGTATACTGATAGGAGTGTGGATGGTATCGGGGGTCGTACCTTCAATGATTTACTATGGACTTAATATTTTATCCCCTCAAATCTTTCTTCCTGCTACTTTAATCATTTGTTCCATAACTTCCTTAGCTACAGGTACTTCTTGGGGTACTGCAGGAACAATGGGTATAGCACTTATCGGTATTGCACAGGGGCTTGGCATACCGGCAGGAATTACTGCAGGAGCTGTTTTATCCGGCTCATACTTCGGCGACAAAATGTCACCTCTATCCGATACAACTAACCTTGCTCCGGCTATGGCAGGTACTGATGTATTTACTCATGTTAAGTACATGCTTAAGGCTACCGGCGTAACTTATTTAATTACAATTATCGCATTTACTGTAATTGGCTTGAAGTTTGGCTCAGGAGATGCCGGTCTTGATAGTGTTACCGAGTTACAAGGTGCAATATCAGATCAGTTCAAAGTAAGCCCGCTTCTAATGTTGCCTCCAATCGTTGTAATCGCAACAATTGCAAAAAAGATGCCTGCAATTCCGGGTATCACAATCGGTATCATCGTTGCGGCGATTATGGGACCGATTTTTCAGGGCAGCAACTGCGATCTGGGTGCCATACTCGATTGCGGAATGGACGGATATGTCAGCGAAACCGGTTTTGAAGCTATTGATAAACTTCTAAGCAAAGGAGGAATCATGAACATGATGTTCTCGGTTTCAATGACAATCATCGCTATGATGTTCGGTGGAATCGTTGAAATGACAGGCCAAATGGAAGTTATAGTTAAGCAGATTCTAAAGCTTGTAAAATCCGATGCCGGCCTTGTAGTGGCAACTGAGCTTACTTGTATCTTCAGTAACCTGACAATGCCTGAGCAGTACATTTCAATTGTAGTTCCCGGTCGTATGTATGCAGAAGCATATAGGAAGAGAGGTCTACACCCTAAGTGCTTATCAAATGCATTAGAATCAGCAGGTACCGTATCCGGTGCTTTCATTCCATGGCATACATGTGGTGTATTTATGACAACTACTTTAGGAGTTTCAATTTGGGGCTCCGGCGGATATGCACCTTGGTTAATCTTCAACTATGTTATGATCCTTGCTACAGCTGTAATGGCTTACATGGGCATCACTGTTACAAAGATGACTCCGGAAGAACAGAAGATATTGGAAGAAACCGGTCACGTTTCATAATCACCAAGAATCAGACTTATATGACAAAAGCAGCAGTTTGCCAACTGCTGCTTTCTTTTTTACTCTAAATGTCATTCACGCACTTATTTAGAATCGTGCGGGTGCTTTCAAGCAATTCTTGTTAGAGAGCTGAGCTTTCCAAGCCTTTCTCTGTCCATAGGCTTTACATCCTTCAGCTTATAATTTATCCCCAACTTCTCATACTTACTTTCAGCAAGATTATGATACCCCATTAATTCAACCTTTTTTACGGTATCAATTCTGGCAATGAATTTGTTTAATGCTTCGATGTATTCCGGAGTATCGTTGAAGCCCGGAACAATGACCTGTCGTATCCAGATAGGAATATCGTGTTTATTTATGGAATCGATGACATCAAATAAAGGGCCTTGACCTCTGCCTGTAAGCTCAGTAAACATTTGCTCGTCAATGTGCTTGACATCAAGAAGCACCATGTCACAGGCAGCTATTACAGCATCAGAAAATTCATCAAAATACGTGCCGCTGGTGTCAATAGCCACGCCTATACCTTCTTTGTGTAGAGCGTCAATGGCTTCAAGCAGAAATTCCCCCTGAAGAAGGGGTTCTCCTCCTGAAAAGGTAACGCCGCCTTCTTCGCCATAGTAGGGTACACCTCTTTTTGCCCTATATATGATTTCCTCCAATTCTACTTCTCTTCCGGCAGAAGGATTCCATGTATCAGGGTTGTGACAGTATGCACATCTTGCCGGGCAGCCCTGTAAGAAGAAAACCGTTCTTATTCCCGGGCCATCTACTGCTCCAAAGGTCTCTATTGAATGTAGTCTTCCTGTTTTCATAAAATCCTCCTTCCGTGTCGTTTTTTTTTTTAATTATTATAGAGATTCGTGGAAAGTTCTTTCGATTACTTCCTTCTGGTGCGCCTTTGACAAAGCGTTGAATCTTACTGCATATCCGGATACACGGATTGTAAGTCCCGGATATTTATCCGGATTTTCATAAGCGTCCATTAGGATATCTCTGTTTAGCACATTTACATTTAGGTGATGCGCTCCTTGGTTGAAGTATCCTGAAAGAAGCCTAACAAGAGAATCCTTCCTAGCCTCCGGATCCTTGCCCAGAGAGTCCGGTGTGATGCTGAATGTGTTGGAAATGCCATCCTGACAGGTGTCCCAATTAATCTTTGCAACAGAGTTTAGAGAAGCAACCGCTCCGGCGCTATCTCTGTTATGCATAGGGTTTGCTCCCGGTGCAAAAGGTGTGCCTGCACGTCTTCCATCAGGAGTGTTACCGGTTTTCTTACCATACATTACATTGGAGGTTATAGTCAAAACCGACAGCGTAGGCACTGCATTTCTGTATGATTTGTACTTACGAAGCTCAGCGATGGATTTTTCGGAAATAGCAACAGCCAAATCATCTACCCTGTCATCATCTGTACCATATTTAGGGAAATCGCCTTCAATCTTGTAGTCAACAATGATTCCCTCTTCATTTCTAATCGGAGTTACCTTGGCATACTTAATAGCTGAAAGCGAGTCTGCCGCAACTGAGAAGCCCGCGACGCCAAAGGCCATGAGACGCTTAACCTCACTGTGCAGGAATGCCATCTGTGAACGCTCATAGTCATACTTATCATGCATAAAATGAATAATATTCATAATTCTTGAGTAGACGCTCATTATCCATTCAAGATAAATATTATATCTCCTCCAAACCTCATCAAAGTCCAGAGGTCCGTCTCCCATCGGTTCCATCTGAGGTCCAATGTGTTTACCTGTTCTTTCATCAATACCGCCATTGATTGCCAACAAAAGAGTCTTAGCCAGGTTGCATCTTGCTCCGAAGAACTGCATCTGCTCTCCCATCTGAATTGCCGACACGCAGCAAGCGATAGAATAGTCACTGCCATAGCAAGGTCTCATCTTGTCATCGTTTTCATACTGGATGGAATCCGTATCAATGGAGACCTGTGCACAGAAACGCTTAAATGGCTCAGGCATATCCTTTGACCATAAAACGGTCAGATTCGGTTCCGGTGCGGGGCCCAGGTTGTATAGAGTCTGTAAATACCTATATGTATTTTTAGTTACCTTATGTCTTCCATCTGAACCTATGCCGCCGAGACCTTCTGTAATCCACATCGGATCTCCACCAAACAGCTCGTTGTATTCAGTAGTTCTAAGATGTCTTGCAACGCGCAGCTTTAAGATAAAGTCATCAATAAATTCCTGAATCTGCTCTTCAGTGTATTTGCCATTCTTTAAGTCTCTTTCTGCATAAACATCAAGGAAGGTTGCAGTTCTGCCGATGGACATTGCTGCTCCGTTTTCCTCTTTAATTCCTGCCAGATATGCAAAATAGGTCCATTGAATAGCTTCCTTTACGTCTGTTGCCGGCTGAGAAATATCAAATCCATATCCCTTAGCCATCAGCTTAATTTCCTTCAAAGCTTCGATCTGATTGAAAATCTCTTCAGCCAGACGAACATTCTCTTCTGTCATGTCCATTCTGTTTGCGATTTCATCATGATCCTTCTGCTTTTCTTCAATTAGCTTATCAATACCATATAGGGCACATCTTCTGTAGTCACCGATAATTCTGCCTCTTCCATAAGCGTCAGGAAGACCGGTTATGTATCCGAGGCTTCTTGCAGCTCTCATCTCCGGAGAATAGGCCTTGAACACACCATCGTTATGAGTTGTCAAATACTCAAACAAGAATTTAATGTTTTCAGGAAGCTCCTGGTTAAATTCCTTAACCTCATCCTGAACCATTCTCTTACCGCCGAAAGGACAAATACCTCTCTTCAGCGGCTCATCGGTCTGCAAGCCGACAATTATATCTTTTCCTTCGATTATATATCCCGGACCATAGGCATTGATTCTCATAATTTTGCTTGCGTCAACCTTTAAGGTTCCGCCTGCCTTTCTCTCTTCCACGAGAAGCTCCTTGACACGCTCGTTTACTTCTGTTGTTCTTGCAGTAGGTCCGGCTAGAAAACTCTCATCTCCGTCATATGGAGTATAGTTGAGCACAATGAAATCATCAACATGTATATTTTCTGTCCAATCACCTGGAATAAATCCTTCCCATTCTTTTCTCACTAATCAAACCCTCCTTGAAATCTTGTATCATGTATACATAATACAGAAAAGGCCCTATACAGTCAACACCTTTTCTATAGTTTTTTATGTTTTTTTATCTGCACATAACCGTTGATATTTACAGCCACAAAGTGATTGTCTATTTAATAACAATCAGACGAAAATGCGCCTCGCCTTATTGTTTAAAACTTCCAATTTTTTACTATTTTTATTGTTTTTGAACATAGCTTTTGCCATATCCTCTCGTGATAATTCAATGTGCTTCTTGATAATCATCTGGTCTGAAAATGGTCGTTCCACAAGCTGAAGCCTTTTATTCTTTCTATCTACAATAGACTTTGCAGGTATTTTGTGCTCTGAAATCATCAGGGGATAGGCGCCGTTTTCATCGTCAAAGGTCTCACTGCTATATATCCAACCCTCAAGACCTATAGCCCGGAAGAGCTTTTCCGTCTCTCTATTGTATATATTTAAACCGAAATCGCCGTAAACCTTTACTCCCTCTCCTACAAAAAAATCTATCCATTCCAGGTTGCCCAGAAAGATTCCGGTATTATTGACAATTTCCAAAGCCGTATGAAGATTTTCTTCGATGATTGCATCCTCCTTCCCCTTGGAAACATGGCTTATATATGGTATAACCGCCGTAAAGCCTCTATTACGAGCAAGGTCAGCAACGGAATTCCATTCCATCCTGTTCAACAAAACATCCGCCAGAGGAACCATTGCCACTGCGTCCAAGTTTTCATGGCTTCCCGGACCGGTACCTTCCTCCTGAATGGAGCTTACACTGCCTTTTTCCTGTTCCCCTATGGTACTGTTCATAGGTAGTCTTTCACAGCTTTCTAAATCCTTAACTGTATAAAAATATACCTGCCTGCTGTTCTCCAGAGAATTCTTAATTTCATCATCCTCTATTTCCTCATTTATTTTATAAGCTATATCATCCGCAGCCTTTTGTAGACTGCCGGTATTCTCTCCTAAATCCCCCCGACTGCCTTTGTTCTCCACAGCATATATCTTAGGGAGGGATCTTGATTTCTGCTTTTCTATTAAGGCTTCAACCAGCTGTCGTCTGAGCTGATTTATAAGCGATAGAGGAATATTTTCCGGCAAACCGTCCTCAAAGATGCAGGACTTCAACTCAAAAGGAGTGCCGCCCAGCTTTCCCAGATTTCCCTTCAGCTTGGTGACTTTGCTGCCGGTTATTTCTCCTAAATGAGAAATACTCTGACTTTCCACTGTAGCACTGATGCCCAAGGTTTCTGATTTCCCTTCCAGGATCAATCTGCCTTCTAAAATTGATTTGCCTTCCTCTGAATTCACAGGCTCGAATTTCAGCCTCATATCCAGAAGACTTCTTCGGAGGAATTTGCCGTCGGTTAAGCTCAGGTGCTCAAATGTATTTCTGCTTTCCTTATTAAGCGCAGCACTAATTATCCTGTATACCTTGTCGCCTTCACTTGCAGGACCCTTTATATCGCCTATTGCAAATATACTCTGACCTTTGCCATCAGCCAATGTCACATAAAACGAATGACGGGCAGCTGTTTTGTGATTTTCAATTTCCAAAACGTCGCCTTTCATCGGTGTTGAAAAAGCTTCCTCAGATGCCAGCTTAAGCTGACAGACTCCGCCTTTTTTGCAGCCCTTTACCAGCTTGCCCAGATAGACGCCTTGGTTTTTGGATATCTTGCTTGCCATAAGCCCTTGTTCAGGGTTTTTATATAAGTAGCCTTCCGTAAAGCCTCCTCGGTTAAAGGCTTGGCTGAGCTTTAACTTGTCCGATTTTTCAATGCTGTAGGGGATATCTTCTGTAGCTGAGTCCAGATACTTTCTGTATATTTTAGTCACTGTAGCCACATATTCAGGAGATTTCATCCTTCCCTCCACCTTTAGGGAGCTTACTCCTGCTTTTACCAGCTCATCTATATGTTCTACAAGGTTCAAGTCCTTAGGACTCAAAAGATAATCCCCCTGCTCTCCGGCCTTGTAACCTTTGCCGACTCCTTCGGCAGTGTAGGGTAATCTGCATGGCTGTGCACAGGCTCCCTTGTTGCCGGAACGACCTCCAAAGCATCTGCTTAAGTGACATTGCCCTGAATAACAAAAACAGAGCGCACCGTGGACAAATACCTCGATTTCCGCCTTACAGCCCTCTGTAATTTCTTTTATTTCTTCAAGGCTTAACTCTCTGGCGGTTACAACTCTTGAGTAGCCCAGTCTTTCCGCCATTTTGACACCCTTTAAGCTATATACTGTGCCTTGAGTCGATAAATGCAGTTCAATGTTAGGTAAGGTCTTGCGCAATAAATTCCCAAATCCCAAATCTTGAACAATAAGGGAATCTACACCGTTTTCATAAAGAAATTTGGCATATTCCACGGCTCGCGGCAATTGCTCATCTGAGATGAGTGTGTTCATGGTCACATAAACCCTCACACCCCTCAGATGGGCAAAGGCAATAGCATCAACCATCCCATCCTCATCAAAATTATCAGCCTTCGCCCGCGCGTTGAAAAGCAAGCCTCCCATATACACCGCATCAGCCCCGTTTTCAACGGCCGCAATTAGCTGCCTCGCACCCCCTACGGGTATGAGCAGCTCACATTTTTTCCTATTATTTATATTAACACCTTGCACCCTTCGGCACCTCGCTCTCTAATCTGCACACAGGTTCACCCCTATATATTACCCAAGAACCTCTCCTTTATTCCATTATATCACCTTTTATAAGCCTTTACAAAAACCGGAAAAGAGAACCCTCCTGGACGGGTTCTCTTTTCCTTGATTAGTGTTTATGGATGATAATTATTTATTAAGGGTTTTCTCTCTTTCTGCAAGAAGCTCAGGATATTTTTCACTACCGATTTCATCCCAAAGCTCTGCATTTGCTATTCCACAATCCTTTGGTACGAACACCGGATCCAAACCTGCTTTTTTCTGCATTTCGTAATCCTTCAGTACTGTTCTTACCTTTCTTTGAAGAAGTAGGATTGCTACCAGGTTAACCCAAGACATTAGTCCAACACCGATGTCTGCAAGGTTCCAAGCTGCTCCGGAGGATCTGATTGAACCCCAGAAGATGATCAGTGTAAGAAGAACCTTAATTGCATTAACCATGATTTTTCTTGATTTTTCTGTCTTAACACCTCTTACAATGTAAGCTGTGTTTGCATCTGTGTAGAATGCAAAGGAAAGAAGTGTTGTAAATGCGAAGAAGAATACTGCGATTGCAATGAATCCTGAACCAAGTCCTGGAACTAAAGTATCAATTGCTTTCTGTGTATAGCCTGTACCTGCATCAAGACCCGGTAGGTTTTCAACCAGGAATTTTCCGGTAGCTTCGCTCTGAATATTGTACATCCCTGTTGACAGAATCAT
Source organism: Peptostreptococcaceae bacterium pGA-8 (assembly GCA_900112915.1). Taxonomy (GTDB): domain Bacteria; phylum Bacillota; class Clostridia; order Peptostreptococcales; family Anaerovoracaceae; genus S5-A14a. The sequence goes on from FONK01000013.1 coordinate 10,854, forward strand.
GATTGCTGTTGCTGTGCAAACAAGCAATGTATCAACATATACTGAGAATGACTGTGCAAGTCCCTGTTTTGCCGGGTGAGAAACCTCTGCAGCTGCTGATGCGTGAGCACCTGAGCCCATTCCGGCTTCGTTGGAGTAGATACCTCTCTTTACACCCCAGATGATTGTGCTTCCCCAAACAGCTCCGTAGAAGGCATCCATATTAAATGCACATCTGAAGATAAGCTTGAACATTGGGATAATCTGGTCATAATTTACAAATAGAATGATAAGCGCCAACAGAATGTATACAAATGCCATTACAGGAACGATAATTTCTGCAACACGGCCAATTCTCTTCATTCCGCCAAACACAACAAGGGCAAATAGAATTGCAATTGCAAGACCAACCATCCAAGTTGGAAGTCCCCATGCATTTTTAACAGCTTCAGAAATGTTAAATGCCTGAATTGTCGGACCTGTGAAACCATTTGCGATTACTGCCGCAATGGCAAATGCTACTGCTAAACCTCTTCCTAAATACGGAATGTTTAGACCTTTTTCAATGTAGTATGCAGGGCCGCCTCTATACTCGCCGTCAATCTTTGCCTTGTAAATCTGTGCAAGAGATGATTCTGCGTAAGCTGAGCCTGCACCTATGATTGCAATCAGCCACATCCAGAAAACCGCTCCCGGACCGCCGAAGCAAATTGCAGTTGCAACACCGGCGATGTTACCAACGCCTATTCTTCCGCCAAGAGCCATTGCGAAGCCCTGGAATGAAGAAATTCCTTCGCTGCCGGAAGTGTTGCCTTTGAAAAGATACTTTGTCATATCCTTTAGAAGTCGTACCTGAGGTACTCCCATGGAGATAGTGTAGAATAGTCCTACAATAATTGCTAAAACTACTAGTGGTATGCTCCAAATATACCCGTTGAGCACACCGGTTAATTCAGTAAAATTCATAATTCCTCTCCTTTACAATAATAGTAATAGGTTCTGTGTCGAGTAAAACCTAAATAAAAAAACCTTGTCTATACTTTAACAAGGTTTTTCAAAAAAACTCATATATATTCAAAAAGATTTTTTTATCTGTCTTTCGAATTTTTATACAGCATTAATCCATCTATAAATTTATTTATATTAACACGGCCTCCTAAATCAGTTATTCCCTTCAGTCTGTCCATCTCATCCTTAATGCTCTTAAAATCAAAAACATAGTTTGCATAGACTTGAAATACCTCGTTTCCGTAGTCATCAATTCCCAGACTGGCAACATTGGACAGCCCCTTTTTGATGGCACGCCTAATTCTCTGCTCCAGATTTTTAGATGTGTCCCCCTTTTCCTCAGCAACCTGAGCCAGCGACTCTTTTGTAAAAATCCCTCCGTGAGCATTTACATATGCACAGACATCGATAATATCTCCGGTTCCTTTTTCGCCCAGCATTCCTAAAAGCCCCAAAAATACATTAATTTCATGCATAGGATCCTGAGCTTCAGTTGGCTTCGGTTCGGCATCGCCATCGAACATCCCCTTAATATTATTCATAATCTGCCTCAAATTACGCTTTTCCGATACATTCTCCAAGACCTTTACCACTTCTATAATGTTAATAGGCTTGCTGATAAAAAACTCAACTCCGGCGCTGTATGCCTGCTCTATCATGTCCTTGTCCTGTACTCTGGAAATCATTACGAAATAAATGCCGGGACATTGGCTCTTTACCTTATCAACGAGACCGATGCCGTCCAGCTCACTCATTAAAAGGTCAACCAAAACGATGTCGGGCTTCATTGCGATAATCTCCCCAACCGCCCTTACAGGATCCGTCTGGTACCCGATTACCTCGCCTAAATTCTTGCTTTCTACAATATTTTCCAGAGTTTTGACAATTCCTATTACATCATCAACTATGTAATACTTCATCATGAGTTTTACCTTCCAATCTTTCCTTCGGCATAGTCAACAAAAAATTTGTCCAGCGGCCTTTTTGTGATTCTATTTTAATATTTCCCTTAAAGGCTTCTTCTACATACTCCTTAACCAAGGATAAGCCTATACCTCTCTGTACGCTTCCTGTTTTAGGACTGAATTTTGTGGAAAAGCCCGCTAAAAATATGGTGTTTACAGTATCCTCATCCATGCCGGTTCCATTATCCCTGACAGCAATTGTATAATTATCATCCTCCTCATCGGTAGTTATGTATATCTTACAGATGTCCTTGTCGTTTGCCTCTATGGCATTGACCAGCAGATTTCTGATAATTGACATTATTTTAAAATATTCCTTCACATAGAAGTCCTTTTTGATGCGACTTGCTATTTCTATAGTCTTACCATCGGTATTCCACTCTGACAAAACAGCCTTCCGCTCTATGTTAATGATCTCCTTAATCGGTAACGGGTCGCCGTCATAGTCGTCCACCAAATGACCTTCAAGTGACTTTACAATACCCATAAAATCGCCCTTTATTTCGTGTGCCTGCTGGGAAACATCCAAAGCCGTCTTAACCAGCTCATCGGGTACCTCCAGCTTATTTAAGGTCTTATATGAATCAAAGGCCTTTTTCATTATTCCCTCAATGGCCCCTGTACATTTTTTCATTATGTAGATTTCACTTTCCACAAGGGCTGCCATTGCCATGAGTCTCTTATACTCCTCATCAGTTTCCCTCTTCAGCAGATATGAAGAATAAGTATCCATAGCCACTAAAATCGTCTGTATAAAAGCTGTTCTAATAATTGCAATTACCACCAGATAGGCGATGGTTCTCGGAACCAGCAGATTTTCTCCCACCAAATAGCTGCGGGAAATAAGCTCGCATATGTTGGAAAGTATCTCGCACATAAAAATCGCATAGGGAAAATTCCTAAGGTTCTTGGGCTGCTTGATAATTGCAAAATATATGAGGGGATAGAAGGTTCCGTAGGAGAAGAAGAATACCATGTCCGGGAGCGCCATATTGCTGGCATGGGACCAATCCACCTCTCCACTTAGGAGCATAAAAAACAGCCTTATTAGCGGAGAAAATATTCCTGAGCAAAAGGCAATATATGTAGGAGACAGATTTTCATAGCAATATATGAAAATAGCCATTACAACAACTGATAAGGCAATAATAAATCCGCCTGTAATAAAGTTAAAGCTTATCTGTGCTGCTAAGGATACAAATATAGCTATGGAAAGGGTTTCCCTAATTTTATTCAACAATGTTCCCTCCATCTCTGCCTAAATCTTTTATGTCTTTGCTCGTACATAATAGCACAAAAAAGGATTCATTAAAAGATGCTAATTGCTCTCTCAAAGAATCCTTTTCCAATTCAAATATTTACTTGGTAAATTGTTATCTACTACTTAAGAGTAAATACTGTACCTGTCTTACCCTCTAAAGCTTCCACAGCCTTGTCAAGAGAAGTGATAATTGCCTTCTTGTCCGGATTAGCCTTTACAAACTTCAGTGCAGCTTCTACCTTTGGAAGCATGCTTCCAGGAGCAAACTGTCCTTCTTCAATGTACTTAGCAGCTTCTTCAGCGTTAAGAGATGCAAGGTCTTCCTGATTAGGCTTGTTAAAGTTGATGGCAACCTTTTCAACCTCAGTAAGAATCATAAGAACGTCAGCTTCAACCTGTTCAGCAAGAAGCTCAGCAGCAAAGTCCTTATCGATTACTGCAGCAACGCCTTCCAGGCTTCCGTTTTCATTTCTTACTACAGGAATTCCGCCACCGCCGCAGGAAATCACGATTGAAGAATCCCAAAGTGCTTTAACCGCGCCGATTTCAACGATTTCTTCAGGAATAGGTGAAGCAACGACTCTTCTCCAGCCTCTACCTGCGTCTTCTTTGATTGAGTAACCCTTGGTAGCTTCCAGCTCCTTTGCTTCAGCTTCGCTGTAGAAAGGTCCGATTGGCTTTGTAGGGTTAGTGAAGCCCTTGTCATTTTTGTCAACAACCATCTGAGTTACTACTGTAAGAACAGGAAGCTCTTTTCCTCTTTCCTTTAGAGCAAACTTTAATGCCTGCTGCAGGTGATAACCGATGTAGCCCTGTGACATTGCTCCGCAAACGTCGAAAGGCATTGCCGGAGTAACATCCTTAGCTGTTTCTGATGCAAGAAGAATTCTTCCCACCTGTGGTCCGTTACCGTGTACCACGCCGATTTCATAACCTTTGCAGCTGATGTCTGCAATGTATTCACAAGTTTTTTTAACTACTTCTAACTGTGCCTCTGCTGTAGGATCAGCCTTTCCTGACTGAAGTGCGTTTCCGCCTAAAGCAATAACAATTTTTTCTGCCATATTGATTTTTCTCCTTAAATAGTTGATTAGATATCGTCTCTATTAACAGGGCAAGACATACATCTTGGACCCCCTCTTCCTCTTGATAACTCTGCTGACGGCATTTCAAGAACCTTGATGCCTTTCTTTGCAAGAAGTTCATTTGAAACATAGTTTCTCTCGTAGGTGATTACTGTACCGGGAGCTATGCATAAGGTGTTTGAACCGTCATTCCACTGTTCTCTCTGTGCAGCAAGAAGCTCTCCGCCGCCACATCTGATCAGGTCAACTGCAGGAAGCTTAAGCTCATTGGCTAAAATCTTATGAAGCTCATCCTTCATAGCGCTGAACTTTAATTCCTTATCAGCACCTAAGGTAATTTCATAAACTCCCAGAGGTCCTTCGATTTCAGGGTGAATAGTGAACTTGTCATAGTCAACCATAGTAAATACAGTATCCAGATGCATGAATGCTCTTGTCTTTGGAATGTCAAAAGCAAGCACCTTCTTAAAATCTGAGTTAGGTAGAATGTTTCTTGCAAAGTTTTCGATACCTGCAGCAGTGGTTCTCTGAGATAAGCCGACTGCAACGACATCCTTTGAAAGTACTAAAACGTCTCCGCCCTCAATTGAATAATCATCATTTACATCATACCACAATCTGTCGCCTTCTTTAGCGAAGTCCTTGTTATGTTCAAACATGTACTTTAGAAGAAGAACTTCTCTTCTTCTTGCCGGTGTATGCATGTGGTGAACATTGAGTCCATCACCGACACATGCGCCCGGGTCTCTTGTAAAATATAGGTTCGGCATCGGGTCTGATACGAAAGGATAGTCATCCTCAACCAAATCCATAAGGCCTGTTACCTTACCTGTTGCAATTTCTTCTTTCTTGATACCCGCAATCAGCTTTGCAACCATCGCCTTTGTATCAAGCTTCAGAAGATATTCAGTGATATTTTCTCTTAGGCCTACAGCTGTAATATTGCTTAAATCAAGAAATTCAGCAACAAACTGTTTTCTTAAATTTTCATCAGCTAAAGCCTTTGCGGTTTCATCTACATAATAGATTGTTTCAACGCCGTTTTCTCTTAAAATTTCAGCGAATCTATCGTGTTCTTCCTGAGCAACCTTTAGATATGGAATATCATCAAATAGTAGTCTTTCCATTGTTGCCGGAGTTAATGCTTCTAATTCAAATCCAGGTCTATGTAATAGGACCTTGTTCAGTTTTCCGATTTCAGAATAATTATGAATTCCAGGATACATAATTTCTCTCCTATTCTTAATAAATAGCAGTCTCCACACAAAGGTGGAGACTACTCAAATTAACATTTTTAAGCTGCAGCTTAGCCGATTGTAGCTACGATTACAGCCTTAATTGTGTGCATTCTGTTCTCTGCTTCGTCAAACACCTTTGAGAATCTTGATCTGAATACTTCGTCAGTAACCTCACGAATATCGTATCCAAGATCCATCTGAGTCTTTGCCATAGTTGTTTCCATATCGTGGAATGAAGGCAGGCAATGCATGAAGATAACATCAGGGTTTTCAGTTTCTTCGATCATTTCCATATTTACTCTGAATGGAGTCAGCATTCTAACTCTTTCAGGAATCTGGTCTTCTTCTCCCATTGAAGCCCAAATGTCAGTGTAAAGAACATCTGCACCCTTCAGGCAAGCCTTATCTGAGCTAACTTCAATAGTAGCACCTGTTGCTTTAGCAACCTCACGAGCTCTCTCAAGAACGCTTGCATCTACGTCCTTAGCCAATTCTTCCGGACCGTAAGCTACAAAGTGCATACCCATCTTAGCGCAACCGTACATCCAAGCATAAGCCATGTTGTTTCTGATGTCGCCGCAGAATACAACCTTAACCTTGTTTAAAGGCTTAGCAATATGCTCTTCAATTGTTAGAAGGTCAGCAAGAATCTGAGTTGGGTGGTCAACGTCAGTCAGACCGTTCCATACAGGAACTCCTGCATGCTCAGCCAGCTGTTCAACAACCTTCTGATCATATCCTCTATATTCAATACCATCATAGAATCTGCCAAGAACCTTAGCTGTGTCCTCTAAAGATTCCTTCTTGCCCATCTGTGAGCTCTTTGAATCTAAGAAAGTAACCTGAGCACCTTCTTCGATGCAAGCTACTTCGAAAGCACATCTTGTTCTTGTTGAAGTCTTTTCAAATAAAAGAACAACGCTCTTTCCCTTTAGTCCGTAGTTGTACACGCCTGCTCTCTTCTTAGCCTTTAGATCATGGGCTAAATCAAGCATGTATCTGATTTCTTCAGGTGTGAAGTCCATTAATGTTAAAAAATGTCTTCCTTTTAGGTTTACTGCCATGGTAAATCTCCTTTTCTTTCTTACTTCTTAAATGATAACTAATTTTAAGGTTTTACTCGATACCTTGATAATACTATATGTGATATTTTTTTAAAGTACCAGCTATTAATATTTTGGAGGTACCGGTTTAACTCGTTTCCTATTTATTGAATAAGTTATGTATATTTTTTAACAAGCTCACAAAAAATCCTCATGCCGGCCTCAACTCTATCCAGGCTTTCATATGAATAATTTATGCGCAGGTGGTCTTTTCCGCCGTTTTTATGTGGATAGAAAGGCTCACCGTGGAGAAAAAGGACGCCCTCATGCCTGCACTGAAGCATGAGTTTTTTGCTGTCAATATGAGTAGGAAGCTTGCACCAAACATATACACCGCCGGAGGGTTTTTTGTACTCAACTCCCAGATGTTTTAACCCATCCAGAGCATGACAGACAGCCTCCATTCTCACCTTATTTTGAGCGGCGATTTCTCTAGCCTTTCTCAAATACATACCGTCGCCCATGCACTTGGATATTATCTTTTGCGTGATCCAATCCAGATTCATCATGCGGACGGATACTAAATAGCTTAGGCTTTTAATGAGAGTTTCTGAGCCTGCAACAAATGCCAGTGAAATTCCCGGTATGAATGTTAATGCAAAAGAATAAATGTAAATGACATTATTGTTTTTGTCCATAGATTTTAGAGTCGGAGTCTGCCTTTCGCCGAAATATAGCTCCGACGCCGCATCCTCTTCTACGATGGGCAGCCTGTATGTGTTTGATAATTCTATGAGCTTTTCTCGCCGTTCCATGGAAAGTGTAGCCCCTGTCGGATCGTGAAAGCTGGAATTTACATAAATAAACTTCGGATGATGGGCTTCAATGACAGCCTCCAGATTATCACAAATCATTCCATCCTCATCTACCGGTATGGTAATTGCCTTGCACCCTGCCAGTTCGAGAATTCTATATACATCAGGAGATACCGGCTCTTCAATGATAACCTTATCCCCCGGTTTTAACATTGCCGTTATTATAAAGTCAAAGGCCTGATTTGTCTCTGATAAAACCTGAACCTGCTTTCCCGTTACACGAATCCCCTTATTTCGTAAATAGGCGATTATATTATTCCTCAGCTCCTCATCGCCCTGGTATGGCGTCAAATAAGTAGGCTTGGTCTTATTTTCGCTTAATACCGCTGTCAGATAATTTGCAATGTCAGAATCCTTATACAGGTTGGGCGGCATGCCGACAGAGAGGGAAATTTCACCTTCTGTACCAAATCTTTGAAATATATTATCGAAGGTATCCTCTATATCTATATACTCATCCTTTATTACATGGCCCCAATTGACGGGTCTGATACTCCGCTCCGTTACAGTTTCCTTTAGGGTAACTCTATAGCCTACACCTACGACGCTTTCAATCAGCTCTTGACCCTTAAGCTCTCCATAGGCTTTGATTATAGTGTTTCTGTGTACACCTAAAAAATTTGCCATCCGGCGTTCAGATGGCAAATAAGCTCCGTCTCCCATTTCACCAGATAAAATCTTCTCCTTTATCTGTCCTGCAATTTGCCAATATAGTGGCGTTTTTAGGTTTTTGTCAACGGTAATATTCATTTTTCTTACTTCTTTCCATGGAATTGATAATAAGTTGTTTCAAGTCTTCCATTGTAAAGCTTTCGTCTTCTGTCAGCCTTTCTTGCGAAAACCTTATCCTCAAAATCCTTATCGGTGGTAATTAAAAACAGGGACCATGTTTCATGGTCTGCATAAAATTCCTTGAGAGCTTTGTATATGTGAGCTATTTCTCTGTCCTCACCTATTCTCTCTCCATAGGGAGGATTCGTGATGATTATGCCTCTTTCCTCCTGAGATTTATATTCTCTTATGTCAAGACGCTTAAAAATTATCGCATCTTCAACTCCTGCCTCCAAGGCATTTTCAGTAGCTGCTTCAATGGCTTTTTTGTCCTTATCCGAAGCAAATATTCTCAATCTCTGTGAATGATCAATGGCTTCAAAGGCACGCCTTCGTTCCTCCTTCCAGATTTCCGGCTTTACAAGGTCCCAGGATTCACAAGCAAAGCTTCTGCTCAAGCCCGGGGCGATATTTCTTCCCATCATGGCTGCTTCAATGGCTATGGTGCCTGAACCGCAGCAGGGATCCACCAAAATTCTGTCTTTGTTCCAAAAGGATAGGCTTACCAATGCTGCTGCAAGGGTTTCCTTCATAGGGGCCTTCACATCCATAACCCTGTAGCCTCTTTTGTGCAGTCCTGCACCGGAGGTATCCACTGTTATGGTAGCTCTATCCTTTAGCAGGGTCAGCTTAATGGTATATGAAGAACCATTTTCCGACAAATCCGTGACATAGAAATCCATAAGCCTGCATGCAATTGCCTTCTTAACTGTTCTCTGGCATGCCGGAACACTGGAAAGCTTAGACTTTACCGAGGTTCCTGTAACTATAAACTCCCCGTCCGGCGGAATAAGCTCTTCCCAAGGAATTGCCTTGGTTTGCTGAAACAAATCTTCAAAGGACAGCGCTTGAAACTCTGCCATCTTCAATAGAACTCTATCGGCACATCTAAGATTTAAATTAGACCTGACAATGGCTCTTTCATCGCCTTGGAAGGTAATCTTTCCGTCCTCCGATTTCAGGATTTTATATCCAAGAGCTTCTATTTCTCTTTTTACCACTGCCTCAAGACCGAAGGTTGCCGTAGCAATTAGTTCTAATTTCATTACATCTCCTAAATCTTACAGGTAAGGCGCTTTTCTGTTTAAGCTGTTGCCTTCAAGACTTTCAAGGGCATTTAACGCCTTTCCGGTTCCCACAGCGACACATGAAGTAGGATCCTCGGCAATCCTGACATCTATACCTGTACGCTCGGCAATTCTTTTGTCTATGCCGTGTAGCAACGCTCCACCACCTGTCAGTACAATGCCGGAATTACTTATGTCAGCCGCCAGCTCAGGCGGTGTCTTTTCCAGGACGCTGTGAACAGCTTCACAAATTGTATGCAGAGGCTCATCAAGGGCCTTCATAATCTCTTCCGATGTTACGATAACAGTCTTTGGAAGTCCTGTAATGAGGTCCCTACCCCTACATTCCATAGAAACGCTTTCCTCTCTTGGATATGCCGTTCCAATGGTTTTCTTAAGCTCTTCACCGGTTCTCTCACCAATATAAAGCTTATGAGCCTTTCTCATGTATTTTATAATGGCATCATCGAATTTGTCGCCTGCCATCTTTACAGATGTGCTTGCAACAATTCCACCAAGAGAAATTACTGCAACATCAGTGGTGCCTCCACCGATGTCTATCACCATAGATCCGTCCGGTTGAGCAATATCAAGTCCCGCACCGATGGCAGCGGCAACCGGCTCTTCCATCAGGAATACATCCTTTCCTCCCGCCTGGGTAGCAGCCTCTCTTACAGCTCTTTTTTCTACTTCAGTAACACCGCTTGGTACGCAAACCATTATTTTAGGGCGGAAAAATCTTCCCGTCCCACAGGTTTTTTTGATGAAATATTTAAGCATTCTCTCTGTAATATCGTAATCTGAAATTACACCGTCTCTAAGGGGTCTCATAGCCACAATGTTTGCCGGTGTTCTTCCAAGCATACGCCTAGCCTCTTCACCGACTGCTAAAATCTCGTCAGTATCTTTATTTACAGCAACTACTGCCGGTTCATTCAATACAATCCCCTTATTCTTGATATACACCAAAACATTGGCTGTACCAAGGTCTATACCAACCTCACTTACAAATGCCATATACATTCTCCTTTCGATTATTCGCTTTTCAAACCATATTCTTCAGAAAACAGTTGATACTGGTCTCTGAAGAACTCGTCATTATGGGTTTTCAGCTTCTTTAAGTATTTATGTGTTTCAAAGCTATAGTTTGCCACCTCAATCATAGCCACAGCTATATTTGAGCAGTGGTCGGATATTCTTTCATAGCTGATGAGCAAATCGTTTAATATGAATCCATATTCTATGGTACAGCTTCCATTTCTAAGCCTTGCAATATGGTTCAGCTTAATGGTTTCCGTAATATCGTCAATTACCTCTTCCAAAGGCTCAACTCGCTTTGCCTTCTCGATATCTCCTGTAATAAAAGCATCAAGAGTAAGCTCAAGAATCCCCTTCAATGCCCTCTCGATATAGGATATCTCCTTCATTGCCTCAGGTGAAAAGGTTACTTTTTTGTCGTGAATCTCTTCAGCCGCATTCATTATATTAATAGCATGGTCGGAAATCCTCTCAAAGTCACCGATGGTGTGAAGCAATGTGGAAATGCCTCTGTTATCATCCTCAGAAAGGTCGTAGGATGACAGCTTTACAAGGTATGAGCCTAATTTATCCTCATAGGTATCCACGTCCTTTTCGAGCTTGGACACCCTATTGGCACTTTGCTCCTTATAGTTAAACAACAAATCCATGGCAGCCACTACAGTCTCGCTGGACAGCTTCGCCATTTCCGAGGTCATGATTTTACATTCCTGAAGGGCTATGGACGGAGTCTTAAGAAGTCTTTCATCAAGAAAAGCAAACTTTCTGTCGTCTTCCACCTTTATAGTCCCCTCTGCAATCTTCACAAGCTGTTTTGAGAACGGAAGCAACAAAACAGTCGTAATTATATTGAACAAGCTGTGGGCAACAGCTACACCTACAGGACTTATAGCATCAGCCATCCATGGGAAATGGATCAAAGCATCAATACCATAGAACAGCACCAGACATACAATTGTACCTATCAGGTTAAATGCAATATGAATAATAGCTACTCTCTTGGCATTCTTGCTTACTCCAATACTTGAAATCAAAGCAGTTGCACAGGTTCCTATGTTTTGACCCATTATAATAGGAATTGCCATTCCGTAGGTTACACTGCTGGTTAATGATAAAGCTTGCAGAATACCTACAGATGCAGAAGAGCTCTGAATTATTGCAGTCAACACAAGGCCTGTTGCAATTCCCAAAATAGGATTTTCAAAGGCTACAAGAATTTTAGCAAAGGAAGGAGAGTTAGCCAGCGGCTTAACAGCTCCACTCATGAAATTCATTCCATACATTAAAACTGCAAATCCGATCAGTATAGTTCCTATGTCCTTATGCTTCCTCTTGGAGGACGCCATAATCATAACCATGCCGATGAATGCCAGTATCGGTGAGAAGGATGACGGATTGAGAAGCTTAACCCATACATTGTCCCCTTCAATTCCAATGGAACTCAATATCCATGCAGTAACTGTAGTTCCAATGTTGGAGCCCATAATTACTCCGACAGTCTGACCAAGCTCCATAATGCCTGAATTTACAAGTCCGACGAGCATTACAGTTACAGCTGACGAGCTCTGAATTACCGCCGTGATGCTAAGACCCAGAAATAAACTCTTAACAGGATTTGAAGTCATCTTCTTTAGAATTCCTTCAAGCTTACCACCTGCTAATCTTTCAAGACCCTGGGACATTACATTCATTCCGTATATGAATAATGCAAGCCCGCCAAATAGAGAAATAAATGAAAAGATATTCATTAACCGCTACTCCTTATTTAAACCCGAAATATTTTTTAATAGCCTCAAAAGATTCGTCGCTCATATAGTGCTCCATACGGCATGCATCCTCAGTTGCAACCTCATCTCTGACTCCGATTTTTTTCAATATCGATGAAAGAACATTGTGCTTGTCATAAACGGAATTTGCTCTTTCTTTTCCTTTTTCAGTCAATGTAATATGTCCTGATTGATCTACATCTATATAACCATCATCACGCAAAAGCCCCAGACCTCGACTTACACTTGCCCTTGAAAGCTCTCTGTAAGTAGCCACATCTATAGCCCTTACCTGCGGTTGCTCCTTACTCAATATCAAAATAGTTTCCAAATACATTTCGCCTGATTCTTGTATTGACATACCAAAACCTCCTAAGATACGAACTTATTTAAATTCTCATAACAAAGCATATCTAAAAGCACGCATAGATACACAGTTATTCTATCATAAGTAAAAGACAAATAAAAGCATTTGTTTATTCAAAGCTCTCAATATAAAGAATGATTTTTTCCTTGTTAACTATTGACAACATTATTATTTAGTTGTAATATAAATGTGAGTTAGCTTTCGCTAACCTTTTTTACTTTACAAAGTTAGCCAAAGCTAATCATTTCAATTTCTTTAGAATTACTCTCAAGCTTCTGTAATTCTAAGTATATCGGATTAGCTTTAAGGCTCATTTTATGGTTTAAGAAGCGGGAAAGGAGGTTCCTATGCCACTAACATTTGTCGGTGAAGGAGAGCTTGTTGAAATTAAGAGGATAAACGGCAACGATGAATCAAGAAGACATCTTCATAATCTGGGCTTCGTTGAAGGAAGCAAGGTCAGCGTCGTATCAAAAACCAACGGTAACCTCATAGTAGGTGTCAAGGATGCCCGCATTGCCTTAAGCAAGGAAATGGCTGCCAAGATTGTAGTCGCAATTATAAGTTAATTATTTTATTCAATGGAGGAAGTATGATTACACTAAGAGACATTCCAACAGGTGCTTCTGCTACAGTTGTAAAAATTCTGGGTCAAGGTCCCACAAAACGCAGAATCATGGACATGGGAATAACAAAGGGAGTTACCCTGAAGGTCAGAAAGGTTGCCCCGTTAGGCGATCCTATTGAAATTACAGTAAGAGGCTATGAGCTTTCCATCAGAAAAGCAGATGCCCAGGAAATTATAGTAGAATAAGGAGATGCAATGAAAGGTAAACTTACAATCGCATTGGCAGGTAACCCTAACAGCGGTAAAACTACTTTGTTCAATGCACTAACAGGGTCTAACCAGTATGTAGGTAACTGGCCGGGCGTAACAGTAGAAAAAAAAGAGGGAAAGTATAAACAAGACAAGGAAGTTATAATTACAGACCTTCCCGGTATCTATTCTCTTTCCCCTTACACTCTTGAAGAGGTTGTTGCCAGAAATTACTTAATTAACTCAAAACCCGATGCTATTTTAAACATAGTTGATGGAACCAACCTGGAGAGAAACCTATATCTTACAACTCAGCTTCTTGAGTTGGGTATCCCAACTGTCGTTGCAGTTAATATGATGGACATTGTCAGAAAGACAGGAAATGTTCTCAGCATTCCGGGACTGTCCAAGGCCCTCGGCTGCACGGTAGTGGAAATTTCCGCACTCAAGGGTGAAGGAGTTGACAAAGCAGCCGCTGCGGCAATAAAGGCAGGCACTGAAAAAACCATTCAGAAGCCATGTCACAGCTTCACCGGCTCGGTAGAGCATGCTCTTGCTCACATAGAGGAAGCAACCATTCACAACCTTCCTGAGGAGCAGCAGCGCTGGTACTCAGTAAAGCTGTTTGAGAGAGATGAAAAGGTTGCAGAGCAGCTAAAGCTGTCAAAGGAAGCTCTTGAGCATATTGCTAAGGACATCGAATTAGTTGAAACTGAAATGGATGACGATGCTGAAAGCATTATCACCAACGAGAGATACACCTATATAGCATCCATTATCGGTTCATGCTATGAAAAGAAATCAGCTTCAACTTTATCAATATCAGATAAAATTGACAATATCGTTACAAACCGATTCTTGGCTCTTCCGATATTTGCACTTGTAATGTACATAGTATATTACTTCTCTATTACCACTGTAGGAAGCATCGCAACCGATTTTGTAAATGATAATATTTTCGCTGACGGCTTCACCCTGTTCGGGAAGGATATTCCTTCAATTCCTGATTTGGCAACTTCAGGTCTTGAGAGCATCAATGCGGCTCCTTGGCTAAGCAGCCTGATAGTAGAAGGTATCATTGCCGGAGTCGGTGCAGTACTCGGCTTCGTACCGCAGATACTTGTACTCTTCATCTTCCTTGCCTTCCTTGAAGGCTGTGGATATATGGCAAGAGTGGCATTCATTATGGATAGAATTTTCAGAAAGTTTGGACTTTCAGGAAAATCATTCATTCCGATGCTAATCGGAACAGGCTGCTCCGTTCCTGCGATTATGGCAAGCAGAACCATTGAAAACGACAGAGATAGAAAGATGACCATTATGACAACTTCCTTCGTTCCTTGTGGAGCAAAGCTGCCAATTATCGCTCTTATTGCCGGCGCCATCTTCGATAATGCCGGTTGGGTTGCTACAAGCGCTTACTTTGTAGGTATCGGCGCAATTATCATATCAGGTATAATCCTGAAAAAGACAAGGGCCTTTGCAGGCGATCCTGCTCCTTTTGTCCTCGAGCTTCCTGCATACCACTGGCCGACAGTTGGATCAGTTTTAAGAAGCATGTGGGAAAGAGGCTGGTCCTTCATTAAAAAAGCCGGAACAATAATCCTTCTTTCAACTATATTCATCTGGTTCACGTCATCCTACGGATTCGAGAACGGGGCCTTCGGACCGGTTGATATGGAAGCAAGCTTACTGGCTAAGCTCGGTAACATTATTGCTCCTATATTTACACCTTTAGGCTTCGGAAACTGGAAGGCGGCAGTTGCGGCAATTACCGGTCTTGTAGCAAAGGAAAACGTTGTAGGAACCTTCGGTATTCTATATGGCGGTCTTGAAGAGGTTGCTGAAAACGGTGAAGAGGTTTGGGCTCAGGTTAGAGCTGCTTTCACGGTAGTAACAGCATATTCATTCCTTGTGTTTAACTTGATTTGTGCTCCTTGCTTTGCTGCAATCGGTGCAATCAAAAGAGAAATGGCAAGCCATAAATGGACATGGATCGCTATTATTTACCAGACTGTACTGGCTTATGCATTATCACTGATTGTAACTCAGGTAGGTAATCTGATCATCTTCGGAACCTTTGGTGTCGGCACAGTTATAGCATTCATTCTAATCGCCGCTATCATTTATCTTCTTGTCAGACCTTACCACGAGGGCGACAAGCTTGATTCAAAGGTGATTAATCCTGTTAAATAAGGGTAACAAAGAATATGTAGATAGAGAGGAGGTATCAGCATGATACAATATATTCAAAATAACCTTGGAACCATAGTAGTTTCCATCCTCCTAGCTGTCCTCGTCTTCTTTCTCATAAGAAAGCTGATTCGAGACAGAAAAAACGGCTGCTCAGGTTGCAGCGGCTGTTCAGGCTGTTCAAGCTCAGCTTGCAATATCTCTCCTGAAGAAATAAAGAAAGCTTTGGATGAGACTAAATAATTAAATAATCTATACACATGAATGGGAGGTAGCTGTTACCTCCTATTTATGTATTGAAAACCATTTTATGTACGGAAAACCATTTATTGAACTTCTTGTAATGAGGAGTTCCGTGCTTTATAATATTTATATATTGTTTTTCAGTTGAAAATATGGATTAGAACAATCTTGGAGGTAGAAATGATTTACTTTAGAAGCGACTATAGCCAGGGAGCTCACCCTGAAATTCTGGATGCACTGGTCAAATCCAATGATGTGCACACAGACGGATACGGCTTGGATCCTTTGAGCGATGAGGCAAGAGAAATAATTAAGGAGCATATTGGCAGACCTGACGCTGATATCCATATGATGATCGGCGGCACCTCTACCAATGTTACAACCATTGCCGCAGCATTAAGACCCTACGAAGCGGTAGTTGCCCCTCTCACAGGGCATATTTATGTTCATGAATGTGGCGCTGTTGAACGCTCCGGTCACAAAGTAATTGCCCTCCCTACTGAAGATGGTAAGCTTACTCCGGCTCACATTGATGATGCTTGGCTTCTCTTTGAGGATGACCACACTGTAGTTCCAAGGATGCTGTATATTTCCAATACAACAGAAATAGGTACGGTTTATTCAAAAGCTGAGCTTGTGGCTCTCCGAGAGGCTTGTGACAAACACAATATGTATCTGTACATGGATGGCGCAAGACTGGGAGCTGCCCTCACCGCCCCGGGAAACGACCTTACAATGAAGGACATCGCAAGCCTGGTTGATGCCTTCTATATCGGCGGTACCAAGAACGGAGCTATGATCGGCGAAGTGGCCATTCTTCTCAACGAAGAAATTGCAGATCATTATAGGTGGATGATTAAGCAAAACTGCGCCATGCTTGCAAAGGGTCGTTTGGTAGGCGTTCAGTTTACTAAGCTTCTTGAAGGTGGCGACAACAGCCTGTTTTATGAAATCGGTAGGCATATGAATCTCATGGCGAGGAAGCTGAAGGAAGGTATTGAAGCTGCAGGATATGGCTTTAGCGGTCAGTCTGTTACAAATCAAATCTTTCCGATTCTTCCAAAATCATTAATCGAAAAGCTGAAAGAAAACTTCTTTTTCTATGAATGGGCTCCTTATGACGAGGATAATGCCGTAATTCGTCTGGTTACCGGCTTCGGTACCACGGAAGCTGAAGTTAATGCATTTATTGCAGCCTTAAGATAAGCCATGGGATCTATTACATTAACCTTGCTCATAGTCTCCGCCCTTCTTGCCTGCATAGCATGCATTTCGGCTTTTTTGTGGGTTCCCGGGCGAAGGTCCGCCATGGATGATGAGCTTATTAATACAAGCTATGCTCACAGAGGTCTTCATGGGGACGGCATCCCTGAAAACTCCATGGCTGCCTTCAGAAAGGCCTTGACTGAAGGCTACGGTATTGAAATTGATGTTCAGGCAACCTTAGACGACAAAATAGTTGTCTTTCATGACAATAATCTCCTCAGGATGACAGGTTTTAACGGGGAAATCGAGGATACGACCCTCAAAGAAATTCAAGAGCTGCATTTAGCAAATTCTGAAGAAGGAGTGCCTACCCTTGAAGAGTTTTTGCGTCTCGTAGATGGAAGGGTTCCCCTTTTAATCGAAATTAAAGATCAGAAGAAATATAAAAGATGTGTAAGCCTGATTATGGAACAGCTGGCTTCCTATTCCGGGAAATATTCTATTCAGAGCTTCAACCCGTTTATTCTCAGGGTTTTGAGAAAAAAATATCCCTCTGTTGCCAGAGGGCTGCTTTCAAATGATTATGTTCATCGAGGCAAGAATGCGGATTTAAACAAAATTTCCCGCCTTGCCATGACCTATCTTCTGGTAAATGCCATATGCAGACCTAATTTTATATCCTACAATGTCAGAAGTGATATAAATTTTGCCATGAAGTTGATGAAAAAGGTCTTTAAGGTCCCGTTTTTCGCTTGGACGGTGGATACGGAAAAAACTGAAGCTAAAGCAAATAGGTTTTATGATGTTTTAATCTTTGAAAGATTTCAAAGAAAGCAGACCTAGAGCCGTATGCTTATGCTTGAGGTGTTTTAGAGGAATTCCGCCTCCTCCATGACAAGCTAAAAGGTCTTATCCCGGCGATTTCCTTGCTCACCATATTTGGCATTGCCGGTATGACTATATTTATTCATAAGCCTCTCCATTCGTGGATTGGCTTTTTTTCTTTCTAAAAATTGTGCTATTTCTTCATCCGTAGCATCTTGAACCTGCTTTATATGACTTGAGATTGGCCTTGGCAATCCATAATAGTAAATCAAAGGTGCTATAATCCCCATATGAACCGCCGTCCACGCTCCCATTCCCAAGAAGGCAATTATTAAATTCCCGCCTAATATCTCCTTTGCCAGCAAGGCACAAAGCCCCAAGACTCCGGCAAAATACACGATGGTGGTAATCATAGCCGTTTCCAGCTTTTCTATGGCAAGGGCCAGTGGTTCATCCCAAATTTCTCGGTGGATTCGTTTGAAAATAAATCCGGCACCTCTAAACTGACTGTTTGCTAAAAAAAGACAGTTCAGAAAATCCTCCTTTGCCCTGTAGGCACCTTGTTTTCTATCGCTCACAACACACAGCTCCTTTTCTTAATTTAGCCTCGACTTTTTATTCGCAGCCTTAATAGAGAATAATTCTTATTTCATTCCCATTATGCACCATTAATTTATGTTTTACAATTGCTTTTCATTTTTCCGTAAAAAAACTGTCTCCGGTCACCTATGCTTATAGACAATCATATGTCTATTATCTGCATATAGATACCTTGAAAGAATTGCTATTTTAGTGTATACTTGAAGCGTATACACTAACGAACGGAGAATTTAATGAATAGATCAGATGGCTATAAATTAAAGGGTTGTGACCCTTTTTATGAAATAATCCCTCATGTCATGAATCATCGCTATGATGCAACCAACTACATCAGCCTTGATATAGACATGTCAGCAATCCAAAAGTATTTAAACCAGTGTAGATCCAGAGGCATCAATATGAAGCATATGAGTGTAATCATTGCCGCATATCTCAGACTGGTATCTCAGAACCCTCACCTGAATCGTTTTATCGTTAACAAAAGAATCTATAGCCGCAACCATTTCTGCGTATCTTTTGTTACCTTAAAAACCGAAGGAGACTCCGGGGAAGAAACGGTTGTAAAGCTTTATTTCAATCTCGATGATGACATATTTGAGGTTAACAGAAAGGTTACGGAAGCCATCGATGTAAATAGATTGTCAACAAGCGACAACTCCATGGATAAGCTGTTGAAGGGAATTACCCGAATTCCCGGTCTCGTTGGAGGAATCGTCGGAATCTTAAAGCTCTGGGATAAGCTCTTCAGCCTACCTTTTTCAATTATAGACGGAAGCCCCTTCCATACATCTCTGTTTATTACAAATTTGGCTTCTCTTAGAACTAACGCTGTTTATCATCATATTTATGAATTTGGAACCACTTCAATTTTCATTGCCATGGGACAGCCTGCCAAGAGGGTTTCTAAGGTTGGGGAAACCGTGAAGGAAAAGAAGGTAATCCCGGTAAAGGTTACTGTAGATGAACGAGTTGAATCCGGCTACTATTTCGCCAGATGCTTTAGAGAATATGCAAGGTACATTTCCAACCCTGAAATTTTGGAAGAAAAGCCGGAAAAGATTGTTAGGGATGAGAATGTTAAGGTTAGAAATCCTAAGTTTATAGTGAAATAGAATTCATCCTAAGATAAAATTTACTGTAGGTGAATGTCCATAGGATAAAATTTAAATCTATCGGTGTATGTTGTTATTGCAGCATACACTTTTTTACAGAAAATGCCCGGAAAATTTAGACCTCCGGGCATTTCTGATTTATACTTTGAATTATAATATTTTCAAGCTGATCTTATTTCTCAACTACCATAGCAGTTCCCATACCGCCGCCTATGCAAAGTGTTGCAAGACCCAGGTGAGCATCTTCTCTCTTCTGCATTTCGAAAATTAGAGAAATTAGAATTCTCGCACCGGATGCTCCAATTGGATGACCAAGAGCAATTGCACCACCATTTACATTCAGCTTAGTCTGGTCGATGCCAAGATCCTTACCAACTGCAAGTGACTGAGCTGCAAAAGCCTCATTTGCTTCAATTAAGTCCATATCGTCAATTGTAAGACCTGACTTTTCAAGAGCCTTCTTTGATGAAGGAACAGGTCCGATTCCCATGATTGAAGGATCAACACCTGCTGAAGCATATCCTCTGATTGTTACAAGAGGTTTGATTCCAAGCTCGTCAGCCTTTTCTCTGCTCATTACTACAAGAGCGGCACCTGAATCGTTAATTCCCGATGCGTTTGCAGCAGTAACAACTCCGTCCTTCTTGAATGCCGGCTTCAGCTTACCCATCTTTTCAATGGATGCACCGAACTTAGGATATTCATCAGTATCAAAGATAATAGGATCTCCCTTTCTCTGAGGAATCTCAACAGGAACAATTTCTTCCTTAAATTTGCCTGCCTTAACCGCAGCTTCAGCCTTCTGCTGTGAAGCTACTGCAAACTCATCAAGCTGTTCTCTGGTTAGACCCCACTGTTCAGCAATGTTTTCAGCTGTGATACCCATGTGGTATCCGTTGAAAGCATCCCAAAGACCGTCGTTTATCATCTGGTCAACCATGTTGCTGTTACCCATTCTTGCTCCCCATCTTGCAGCAGGAACCATATATCCGCTTGCCGACATGTTTTCAGCACCGCCGGCTACGATGATATCAGCGTCTCCAGCCTTAATTATCTGAGCAGCCAGCTCCACAGCTCTCAAACCTGAACCACACACCTTATTTATTGTCATTGCAGGAACTTCAACCGGAAGACCAGCATCTAAAGACATCTGTCTTGCCACATTTTGTCCCAGTCCACCCTGAAGAACATTACCCATGATTACTTCATCAACCATTTCAGGCTTTACTCCTGCTCTCTCAAGGGCTGCCTTAATTGACACAGCACCAAGAGTTCTTGCGGCTACACCTTTTAAAGTTCCTCCAAAATTGCCGATTGGTGTTCTTGCAGCACTTACGATTACTACTTCTCTCATTCTCATTTCCTCCTTAGAAAATTTTTAATGTTATATATTTTATATTGTTAAAATATTCACATTTCTTTTACAGTCATTCTAATACATATTTTTTCAAAAATCAATAGGTAACTATAAAAATTGTGCAGAATATTTTTTCACCATGTGATCGGGACGCAAAGCTTCCTTTGCCTTCCTTAAGTTTTCAATGCCCATGTCCTCTTCACGATTGACATAGACTATATCCTCAGGCAGGGCTTTGCAAAACTCACTTGCCACAACCTGATAAAGACCTCTATAGCTGTCAGCTGCTTTCTCAAAGTGAGCAACCGCAGTATCCTTATTTAGCCTTTCCCCTATTGAAAATGCCACCAGAGATCCGCCAATGAAGATTCCCATGCTGTAAACATCTTCCAATTCAACCATTTTTATCGCTTCGGAAATAGCATCCTCTTCTACTCTCAGGGATTCCATTTCTTCATCAACCTCCGCCTGCGGTGACGCCTCCTCCCTTAATGTCATCAAATCTCTCACAAGACAGACAAGGGCCTCTTCATCATCAAGGGTAAGGGGTCTGGCTTCATAGACAAAATTTTTCTTAAAATAATTCATATGGTTCTTCTTTTTATGAAGAGCTCTGCCGCTTAAGTTTATCAGCTTATCCTTCAGGTAAACATATTCCTCGTCATCCCTGCTGGAATCGAACTTCAGCTGTCCCGGAAAGGCCTCCTCTAAAACAGGAACCAGACTTTCAGGTATTACTTCGATAGAAAAAGGTAACCCTCTGCTGTCAAATTTCTCTTTAGCTTCTAAAACACCCTTTCTTAACATATCGATATCATAGGTGCCTGTTTTCGTCAGCGGCATGGAAATTATCGCCTGTGGATCTCTTGTCATACAATCAGTACCTGCCATGTAAAGGTAGTCATCCTTTATTTCCCAGCACAGACAATAGGTATTTCGCCAAATATAGTTAGCCATAAAGGTATAGCTGGCAACCTTATAATCGTAGCCGTGGAAATACTGATTCATCAAGATTCTGTCATCAGAAGTCAGCTTCTCAAAACAGCTTTTAAAAATATCCATATATACTTTTCGTCCTCTTTTGTTTTCTACTTAATAATTTTGGAAATAGCCTTAAAATCAGGTGATTGAGTACCACCGATCATCTCCATTAAAGCTGCCTCAACAGTGGTAACAACAGCCCCTGCAATGGCAATCCTTGAAAGGGCTGAGGCTGAATCTCTCAGGCTTCTTGATGAGCATCCGTCTTCAATCAGAACCACCTTATATCCCTTTTCAATTAAATCAAAGGCTGTCTGCAGAACACAGATGTGGGTCTCTATTCCACAGAGCAAAACAGTCTTTTTCCCTGTTTCTTCAAGAGCCTTCACAAAGTCCTCATTGCCACAGGCGCTGAAGGTTCCCTTATCTATAGGTGAAAAATCACCCATAGCCTCTGCAATGGCAGAAATAGTGCTTCCAAGACCCCTCGGGTACTGTTCGGTAACCACCTTTGGAATTCCGAGAGCCTTAACTCCTTTGGCAAGCCTTATTACCCTATCCTCAAGAAGCTCCCTGTCAGCCATTGCCGGCATCAGCTTTTCCTGAAAATCTATAGCCACAAGAACAGCGTCCTCTCTATCTATTCTCATGGAGTCCAAACTTAGCTTCATATTGTTAATTCCCATTTCTCAATCTCCTTAAAATTATTATGATCTGTATAATCAAAATGGAGTGGAGTTATGCTGGCATAATTATGATGATTTGCCGTAACATCATACTCGTCGCCAAAATCCTCAAAGTTTCCGGGTGCACCGCCTAGCTGATAGCCACCCTCTTCATCATCCACAGGCACAAACCTATCGCTATAATATCTATCTCCAAGCTTAGTTATCTTAACACCCTTAATCTGATCCTTAGGCAGATTGGGAGCATTGATATTCATAATCACTGAGCTGGGGAATTTCCCATATACCATGTCTATCATCTTAACAGCCAAAATATTCGCCGCCTCGAACTCGGTGGCTTCATGGCTGTCAACGGACACGGCTACGCTCTGATATCCGCTAACGGCAGCCTCCTTAGCAGCTCCTACAGTGCCGCTGTACAGCGTATCCTTTCCAAGATTACTACCCATGTTGATGCCTGCATAAACCATATGAATTTTTATGCCCTGATCCTCACAAAGCTGAATTCCCATCTTGGCACAATCCGCCGGAGTTCCTGTGGCTGCATACGCCTTTTTTGCACCGGGAACTTCTCTTTCCTCAACAAAAATCCTCTTATTTAAGGTAATGCTCTGGCTATTGCCGCTTCTTTGTCCATCAGGAGCACAGACATAAACATCTGCCCGTTCAGACAGCGCCGAAACCAGGCTCCTGATTCCCGGAGCATTTATTCCGTCATCATTAGTAACAAGTATATTCATCTAATCCCATAACCTTTCCAATGGAGTCATAAATAGCCAAGGTTGCCATACTGTCACGAGGTGTATGCGTTTTGTTAATTAAAACAAGATTATCGCCCCTGAAATAGTCGATGAGTCCTGCCGCCGGATATACAGCCAAGCTGGTACCGCCGATTATCAAAAGATCTGCTTCGGAGATGGCTTTAACTGCACCTGAAATCACATCCTCATCGAGGGATTCCTCATACAGCACCACATCCGGCTTAATCCTTCCGCCACAGCTGCATTTAGGAACTCCATCCTCACAGTTCTCCTCGTTCATAATGTAATCAAGGTCATAGAACCTTCCACAGCTTTCGCAGTAGTTCCTGTCCACGCTGCCGTGAAGCTGGAAGACTTTTTTGCTCCCCGCCATCTGATGAAGGTTATCTATATTTTGTGTTACAACAGCCCTAAGCTTGCCGATTTCCTCAAGATATGCCAAAGTCCTATGAGCATTGCCGGGAACTGCATCAGGATAAATCAAGTTTTCCTTGTAATATTTATAAAAAAGCTTATTGTGCCTCATGTAGAAGCTATGACTGAGCATTGTTTCCGGATTATATCCATATTTTTCCTGAGCGTTATACAGCCCTTTTTCCGACCTGAAATCAGGAATTCCGCTTTCTGTTGAAACCCCCGCTCCACCGAAAAATACAATCCTATGGCTTTTGTCAATGAGCTCTTTAAGCCTCTTATCCATATTGTTATTAGACCCCATTTCTGATATAATACCAATATAATTATACCACAAAAAGCGAGGTTATTCTTGATGAATAAGAAAAAAGTTGCACTTGTTTTTAGCGGCGGCGGTTCCAGAGGTGCATATCAGTGTGGAGTTTGGCAGGCACTTTATGAGATGGGAATCAAGGTTGACATGGTAGTGGGAACCTCTGTAGGATCTATTAACGGCGCCATGTGCGCTCAGGGCGATTTGGAATTGGCAAACCAGCTGTGGCGTGAGCTGGAAACCGATATGCTTTTCGATGTGGAAAAAGAAGCCGGATATGTTGATTTTTCAAAGGAATTTATCCGCAAGGGCGGTGCCGGCACCTCGGGTCTTCAAAAGCGGCTTAAGAAATATGTTGACGAAGATAAAATCAGAAATTCAGAAATCGACTACGGCCTTGTAGTAGTTGAATTTCCTCAGATGCAGGCTCATTATTTGTGGAAGGATGAAATAGAGAGCGGTCTTCTTCACGACTATATTACAGCCAGCTGTTCAGCATTCCCTGCCCTTCACAGTCATGAAATAAAAGGAAAATCCTATATTGATGGAGGCTACGGCGATGTTTTGCCAATTTCAATGGCCAGGGAAAGAGGTGCAGATTCAATAATTGCCGTCTACCTTGAAGCTGCCGGAATAAGGCGCTCATCCTTGGAAAAAAGAGCCGACGAGGATTTGACCGTAATAATGCCCCGTTGGGACCTTGGCAATTTCCTGGTTTTTGACACCAATAAGGCCAGACGACTTTTGAGGCTGGGATATTTGGATGCGATGAAAGAGTTCGGTGTTTTAGACGGAAACCTCTACGGATTTCCCAAGGGCTCTTGGGACAAAAGAACCATATATCGAGCTGAAATGGCGGGCAAGTTTTTTGCTTTAGACCCGACTATATTGTACAGACCTGAATATTTTATAGAGGTTCTCGGCGACAAGGTTCATTCCATGCGAGCCAATGTTGACAGGCTGAAAAGCTTTGCCAACATAAACAGCCTAAAGGCTTTAAAAAGCTTTCCTATTCAGGAGCTGTCCAGCAGCTCCGTCAGAGGGCTGTTGGTTCTTAATATCATTGACAGCTTTAAGGAAAAGGGGCCTGACAGCATCTATGCAACCTCTAAAGCGATGAGACTTATCGGCGATGAAATCAAGGCTGCCAGATTTATAATGAAAGAAGTATTGAAAAATGAGTAAGCTAACCTTGCTTTTTCAGCGAGATGACAATTCTAAGCTGCCCCTTTACATGCAGCTTTATGGATATATTAAAGCGGAAATTACAAACGGGCATATTACTGCAGGAGAGCGATTACCTGCCATTAGAAGGGCTGCGAAGGATCTCTCCCTTAGTCTTACAACCATTGAAATGGCATATAGTCAGCTCCTTGTCGAAGGCTATGTAATAAGCAAGCCTCAATCGGGCTACTATGTGACGGATATTTTGATTAGAGAGGGTAAGGATAAGGGCAAAGGCAGCCTAAGCTCCGACCCCTTTAAGCTCTCCGCCTACAGCTTTGATTCCGAAAACCTCATTTATGATCCAAGCTGTTTTGACTTCATTAAGTGGAAGAAGGCTGCGTCCAGAGTTTTTACAGAGTATGCGCACATGCTCTTCTTCGGCAGCGATCCCCAAGGCGAGGCTGTTTTGCGCTATGAAATATCAAAATACGCCTACTCCTCCCGTGGCGTTGTCTGCACCCCTGACCAAATAGTCATCGGAGCAGGTACACAGCAGCTTACGACTCATTTGTCCAGAATTATGAGGAAGATGCCTATAAATAACATTTGTACCGAAACGCCGGGATACCTGCCGATACAAAAGATTTTGGAGGATACAGGCTTTGCAATTACGAAAATCCCCGTGGATGATGATGGAATTCAGGTGGATAAGCTGCCTACAAATATCCCCTCTGCGGTTTATGTAAGTCCCAATAATCAATTCCCTACCGGCGCAGTAATGCCCATAGCCAGGCGTTATCAGCTTCTCAACTGGGCGAAGGATAACAACAGCTATATTATTGAAGACGATTATGACAGTGAGCTCAGGTACTTCGGGAAGCCGATTCCGGCACTTCAGGGACTTTGGGACAACTCAAGGGTTGTGTATCTGGGAAGCTTTTCCAGCACCCTCTTCCCTGCAATTAGAATAAGCTATATGGTTCTCCCGGAAGATATGGCGGGAATATTCCATTCCTTTAAGCAGGACTACACACAGACCTGCTCCAAGGCTGAGCAGCTAACCTTGGCACTCTTTATGGAGGAAGGTCATTATTTAAAAGGCATAAAGCGGATGAGAAATCTTTATAGCCAAAAGCTGGCTGTTTGTATAAAGTCGATTAACACTCACGGCAAAGGCTTTGTAACGGCTGTGAATACCAACTCGGGTCTCAATATAATATTGATGGTGGAAACGGGCGAGCATGCTCATGTGCTCTGTAAAAGAGCAAGGGAATCGGGTGCCTATGTTGAAGCCATTACATCAGAGCGGGAAATTTCCCAGGATTTGGATAGCAGCAGTAAGGCTCTTGCCTTTTACTACAGTCGAATCCCCCTTGAGCAGCTGGACGAGGTTATTAAAAAGGTTATTGATAGCTGGACACAGTTAAAATAGATTAAATAAAAAGGAGAAATATCATGGAATTACAAGCAGTTATTGAAAAGAGACAGAGCATTAGAAGATACAAAGAAGGAGATGTTCCAAAGGAGCATATTGAAGAAATGGTTAGGGCTGCCGGCTTGGCGCCTTCCGGAAAAAACATCCAAAACTGGCATTTTGTCGTGATTAAGGACAAGGCCATAATGGAAAAAATGGCCGCAGCCATTAAGGCTAAGAACGAAGAAATGGTAGCGGAAATGATGAAGGTGGATGAAGCTAAGGCTCTAAGGTTTGAGAAGTTTGCCAAGAACTTCACCCTGTTCTTCGTGAATGCCCCTGTGCTGACAGTGGTAATGAGCAAGGTCTATACTCCTTCAGGATATAATGAATATAAGCTAATCGGTGCTGACGACGAAACCTTGAAGGATCTTCTTCACCACAGAAATCCCGGAATGCAGAGCCTTGGTGCCGCTATTGAAAACTTCTATTTGAGGGCTGTTGACTTAGGCTACGGCCTTTGCTGGCTGACCAGCGCCAATTACGCTGCTGCGGCATTGGAAAAAATTCTAAAGGAGGACTGCGGATTTGAAAAGGAAGGCTACTTCCTTGCCGCACTTCTATCCATCGGAGTGCCTGAGGATAATCAAAAGAGTCCTGCAAAGCTACCGGTGGAAGAGATTCTAACTTATGTTTAAAAAGGTTATTACAAAGGCGGATATAGTTTTATTTATAGTAATATTGGTTCTTGGTACAGCTATATCCGCTTACGCCTTCGTAGGCGGCGACAAGGGTGAAGAGGTTGTCATCAAGGTTCGGGGTGTAGAACAGGGCAGATATAAGCTGAGTGAAAACAAGTCCATCGACCTTAAACAGCACTCCCACACCAATACTGTTTTGATAAAGGATGGTAAGGTGAAGATGAAGTATTCCGACTGCAATAACCAAAATTGCGTTCATCAGGGTGAAATCAGCCGAACCAACGAGTCAATCGTTTGTCTCCCTAACCGTGTTTCCATTGAAATCGTAGGAGGAGAGGGGGTTGATGACCTTGCAAAATAGCAATAGCAGCATGGGGCGAAATCCCATATCTCGAACTTCAAAGTCTTCAATCATAGCAAAGGGAGCCATATTAACAACCCTCGCCCTTATTTTTACCTATGTCGAATTTTTAATTCCGTACAGCACAGGCATACCCGGGGTTAAACTGGGTCTTGCCAATTTGGTTATAATATTTGCCGTTTATCACATGGGAGCAAAGGAGTCGCTTACGATAAATCTGGTGAGAATTCTAATTGCAGGCCTGCTTTTTTCCGGACTTTTCGGGGCTATGTATTCCCTTGCCGGCGGACTTTTAAGTCTTGCTGTAATGCTGCTTTTGAAAAAAACAGGTGTCTTCAGTATGATCGGTGTCAGCATGGCAGGAGGAGTTTTTCATAATCTGGGTCAGCTTCTTATTGCCTCATTTTTAGTGTCAAATCTGAAAATGTTTGTTTACTTCCCCATACTCCTTTTTTCAGGTCTTGCCAGCGGCATAGCTATAGGCATTGCCGCCTACATAATTGACCAAAAAATCCCACAGCATTTGAAAGGATGAATTCAATGAGAAAAGAACTGGTTAACATTAGAAAAGAAATGGAAGCTGCCGGTGTTGATGTTTATTACATTCCCATGTCAGACTTTCATGGTTCAGAATACATAGCAGACCACTTCAAGGCTATAAGATATATTTCAGGCTTCACCGGCTCTGCCGGTGAGCTTTTGATTTTTCATGAGGATGCCTATCTTTGGACTGATGGGAGATACCATATTCAGGCTGAAAATGAGCTTGAAGGTTCAGGTATTTCTCTGATGAAAATGGGTAATGACCATGTTCCAAGCCTGGAGAAATTCCTCAGCGAAAGGTTGAAGCATGGAGAAATTGTCGGCTTTGACTCAAGAGTTGTTTCAGGTAGTAAATTCGACTCTTTTGCAGATGTTTTGGGCGATAAAGGAATTTTTGTCAACTATAATTTAGATTTAGTTGACATTATTTGGAATGAGCGTCCCGGCATTCCTATGAAGGAAATTAAGCAAATCGGCCTAGGCAAAAGCGGTCAAAATTATAAAAACAAGATAAAAGCCCTTAAAGATGAAATGAAAGCCGCAGATATTGACTGTCTCCTTCTCACTAAGCCGGATGACATCGCATGGCTCTTCAATCTTCGTGGTTCCGATATAGATTACAACCCTGTTTTCTATTCCTATGCTTTAATTAAAGATGATGAAACAGCCCCTTACAGCGTCAGGCTGTATATACAGGATCCTGATTCCGCCCTTTATCTTGTGGACAGCAATGTGGGGCTTTCTGATTACAGTAACATTCACAAGGACTTAGAGGAGCTTCCTGAGGGCTCACAAATAGGCCTTGATTTTGATTACACCTCTGTAAAGCTGATAAAATCCATTCCCGGAGCTTGCAAAATAATCCCTATGCCAAGTCCGGCAACTAAGCTGAAGGCTATTAAAAATCCTATAGAGATTTCAGCCACAAAAAAAATTCACATAGATGATGGTCGTGCCATGGTTCGATTTATCTGCTGGCTGAAAAGTCAGTTCGGCGGTACGGAGCTTTCCGACGCCGAGAAGTTGGCGGAATTTAGAGCTGAAGGTGACAGCTCGGTTACGGAGCTTTCCGCTGCCGAAAAGTTAGCCCAGTTCAGAGCTGAAAGCTCCGCATATATCGGAGCCAGCTTCTCGACGATCTCAGCCTATGGTCCGAGCGGTGCCGTTGTTCATTATGCTGCCGGCACCGGTGATGATGCCGACTGTTGTGACGGGGATGTGGATGTTTTTGCAGTTGGGGAGCACAACAGGAGGCTTCGCAGCCAGGGTTTCTACTTGGTGGATTCCGGCGGGCAGTATGATGGCGGGACTACGGATATTACCAGAACCGTGGCTCTCGGACCCCTTACTGATGAGATGAAGAGACACTACACGGCAGTTCTCAAGGGACATATAGCTTTAGCTACGGCAGAATTTTCTCCCGATACAACGGGAGCTGAGCTGGATGCCGTCGCCAGAGCGCATGTAAATGCTGTAGGCGAAAACTATAATCATGGCACAGGTCATGGCGTCGGACATATGCTTTGTGTCCACGAGGGTCCTGTTTCCATAAGTCCGAGAGAAAAAACAGGGACTTTTAAGCCCGGCATGATTACATCAAACGAACCGGGAATTTATATACCCGGCAAGTATGGTATCAGAATCGAAGATGAAATGCTTTGCATACCAAGGGGCGAAAGCAACCTCGCCTTCACTTCAATAACTTGCTGCCCATTTGAAAGAGATGCCATTGACATATCAATGCTTTCAGAAAAAGAAGTTAACTACATCAACGAGTACCACAGTAATGTTTATGAAAAGCTGGCACCTCTTTTGTCAGAGGAAGAACGCCAATGGCTGGAGAAGGCTTGCAAGCCTGTAAAGTAAGACAGCATGTTAAATAACATATACAAAGAGTGTCTACAAAGAGTGTCTATAAAGCGTGGCTATGAAGAGTGGCTGTAAAGAACAGATGAAAATTCTCATTTGCTATATTTTGCTGCCAAAATTCTTGCCACCATTACCCCGCTTGCACTAGCCTGAGATAGAGAATGAGTTACACCGGAACCGTCGCCTAAGGCGTATAAGCCCTTGACCGATGTTTCCAGGTTCTTATCAACCATAACCTTTGAATTATAAAATTTTACCTCAACACCGTATAGCAAGGTGTCTTCATTGGCTGTTCCCGGCGCAATTTTGTCCAGGGCATATATCATTTCAATTATATCGTCAAGCTGGCGTTTTGGAATCACCAGGGATAAATCCCCTGCAGTGGCATTCAGAGTAGGCACTGTAAAGCATTTTTCCATTCTTCTCTCGCTGCTTCTACGGCCTTTGACCAAATCTCCGAACCTCTGCATAAGCACTCCGCCTCCCAGCATATTGGACAGTCTCGCAATGGACTCACCATATTCGTTGCTATCCTCAAATGGCTCTGTAAAGCTATTTGATACCAATAGGGCAAAATTTGTATTGCCGGTCAAAAGACTCTCATCGGCATAGCTGTGTCCATTAACAGTTACGATACCATTGGTATTTTCCGATACAACCTCCCCATACGGGTTCATGCAGAAGGTTCTTACCAAGTCCCCATACTGTTTTGTCTTATAAACAATCTTACTTTCATAGACATCATCGGTGATGTGCTTGAAAATTTCAGCAGGAAGTTCAACTCTCACACCAATGTCTACACGATTTTTTCTCTGTTCTATTCCGAAGGCTGTACAAATCTTTGACACCCACTTGGAGCCCGAACGGCCTGTAGCCAAAATCATATCCTCGCAGACAAACTCTTCGTCCTTCGTAATCACATGAAAAAATCCATCTTCATCCTGCCTTACATCCTCTATATCGGTATAGAAAAGCGTGTCCACACGACCCTTAATGTAATCAAATATTTTGCTCAAAATCCTTACATTTCTGTCTGTGCCAAGATGTCTGACCTTTGCTTCAAGGAGATGTAAGTCGTACTTCAGACACTCAGTCCTGAGCGCCTTGTTCGCTGTAGAAAAAAGCTTAGCCTCATCTCCTCCCATGGAGCAAAGGACGCTATCCACATATTCCATAAGCTCCATAGCCTCTTTCTCTCCGATGTATTTATGTAAATCGCCACCAAACTGAGTGGTTATATTGTATTTACCATCGGAAAGTGTCCCTGCGCCGCCATATCCGTTCATTATGTGACATGGAGAGCATTTTATACATTTAGGCGTTCTGCCGGCTTTGATTGGGCAAAGACGCTTTTCCAGGGGTGCTCCCCTGTCTATCATCAAAATATTGGCGTTATTATCTATCTTCGTAAGCTCATAAGCCATAAATACACCGGCTGCACCTGCACCGGCTATTACAATATCATATTTCTTCATTTATTTCCTCTATTAAAACTTCAAGCAGAAAATCCCTGAAAACGCAATGTTTCCAGGGATTTGAAAGCCACTAATAAATTTGCATCTATTAACGTTTGCTGAACTGAGAAGCTCTTCTTGCCTTCTTTAGTCCGTACTTCTTTCTTTCCTTCATTCTCGGGTCTCTGGTTAAGAAACCTGCCGCCTTAAGAGCCGGTCTGAATTCTTCCTTATCAGCTACACAAAGAGCTCTGGAAATACCATGTCTAAGTGCTCCTGCCTGACCTGTGAAGCCACCGCCTCTAACTGTAGCAACCACGTCGTACTTGCCTTCGCAGCCTGCAACAGCGAAAGGTCTTCTAACCTCTCTCTTAACGATTTCCATTCCAAAGTAATCTTCCAAGTCTTTCTTGTTAACTGTAATCTTACCTGTTCCAGGGATCAATCTAACTCTAGCAACAGAAGACTTTCTTCTGCCGGTTCCTTGAAATTGCATTTTTGCCATTGTCTAATTCCTCCCTTTCCTTAAAATTCCAGTTTCTCAGGCTTCTGTGCCACATGCTGATGCTCAGGGCCTGCATAAACTTTTAACTTCTTGAACATCTGTCTGCCCAGCTTACCATTTGGAAGCATTCCCTTAACAGCATGTCTGATAATCTCTTCCGGTTTCTTAGCCTGTAGCTTTTCAAAGGTGATTTCTCTCAGGCCACCCGGGTATCCGGTATGTCTCTTGTAAATCTTTTCTTTTCTCTTCTTGCCTGTAACTGCGATTTTCTCAGCATTTACAATGATTACATAGTCTCCGCAATCAACATGAGGAGTAAAAGTCGGTTTATTCTTGCCTCTCAAAACAGAAGCAACCTCAGATGCAAGCCTACCTAAAGTCTTGCCATCGGCATCAACAACGTACCATTTACGCTGTACTTCAGCCGGTTTTGCAATAAATGATTTCATTATTCTTCCTTTCTACCTACTGCGATTTCCTGCTAACAAAAAATCTTCTTCGGCTCTGCTTACTGGAATTTCAACTGCATATAGCGGCAAAAATTCTTTTCAGCATTACTAAAATTTGATTTAGTTTGCACGGTCACGGACGGAAAGCCCATCCTAACCTGCAAAATACGCATAGTGCAACATTTATTTTACAATAGTTAAAATCAAAAATCAACTATTATTTAACAACTACCTTGTGGAATTTTTTCTTACCCTTCTGAATCAGAAGCTGTCCGTCTTGTAAATTATCAAGAGTGACAAACATCTTCTTATCGGTTACCTTCTTGCCGTTTAGGGAAAGCCCGCCCTGCTCTATGGTTCTAAAGCCTTCACCGTTGCTCGGTACAAGACCTATCTCCTTAATCAGAGATACCAGACCGATGCCCTCTCCGGTGAACTTATCAGCACTGAACTCAGTCGTCGGAATGTTAGCGCTGTCACCTCCGCCACCAAAGGCAGCACGAGCGCCGTCAAGAGCCTTCTTAGCTTCCTCTTCACCGTGAACCAGCTTGGTGATTTCAAAAGCCAGCACCTCTTTTGCTTTGTTAATTTCTGCACCCTCCAGGCTTGATAGACGGTTAACCTCATCCATAGGCAGGAAGGTCAACATTCTGAGGCACTTATTTACATCGGCGTCGGCAACATTTCTCCAGTACTGGAAGAACTCGAACACGGATGTTCTATCGGCATCAAGCCACAAAGCACCCTTCTGAGTTTTCCCCATCTTCTTTCCCTCGCTGGTAGTCAGAAGGGAGAATGTCATTCCATAAACCTGCTTGCCGATCATTTTTCTGGTAAGATCAACGCCGCCAATTATGTTAGACCACTGGTCATTTCCACCGAACTCAATCTTAACATCAAAGTCCCTTGCCATTACCATAAAGTCATAGGACTGCATCAGCATGTAGTTGAATTCAAAGAAGGATAAACCCTGCTCCATTCTTTGTTTGAAGCATTCCGCTCTAAGCATATTGTTCACGCTAAAGTGGGTGCCGACAGCTCTTATGAATTCTACATAGTTAAGAGGCAGCAGCCATGAGGCATTATTGACAGCAACCGCCTTGCCGGTCTCCGGAGTTTTGTTCTCCTTACCCGGCCTGTAAACTCCGTTATTGCCTTCGTATTTCCACTGAGTATCAAAGTCCAGAAACTTGTCGAAAAGCTTGCTGAACTGCTTACAGTTATTGTCAATAGTTTCAGGAGTCATCATCTGTCTCATATCAGTTCTTCCTGAAGGGTCTCCGACCATGCCGGTACCGCCACCAATCAGCACAACCGGTGTGTGGCCATACTTTTGCATGTACATCATAATGATTACCTGCATGAAATGTCCCACATGCAAGCAATCAGCAGTCGGATCAAATCCGATATAGAATTTAACCTTCTCTTCGCCGAGCATCTTTTTTACAGCTTCTTTGTCAGTAACCTGTTCAATAAATCCTCTTTCTTCGAGAACATCAAAAACATTTGTCTTATCGCTTACGCTATCCGGTATAAAATTCATCTAAAATTCCTTTCTTCTTTATTACTTCGTTCCGTAAAGTCTGTCACCTGCATCACCGAGTCCCGGAACAATATATGCATGTTCATTAAGCTTCTCATCCTTTGAGGCAATATAGATATCCACATCCGGATGAGCCTTCTGAAGAACCTCAATTCCTTCAGGTGATGCAATTAGGCACATAAATGTAATATGCTTGCCGCCTCTTTGCTTGATAAAATCAATAGCTGCTATGGCAGAGCCTCCGGTTGCCAGCATAGGATCAACTACGAAGGTCTGTCTATTTTCAATGTCGGTAGGCAGCTTACAATAATACTCCACCGGCTGATGAGTTTCAGGGTCTCTGTAGAGTCCCACATGTCCAACCTTGGCATTTGGAACCAAGGCAAGCATTCCATCTACAAAGCCCAGCCCTGCACGAAGAATCGGAACAATGGCAATATCCTGTCCCTTCAGCATCTTTGTCTTGGTCTTGCAAATAGGAGTTTCAATTTCAACATCCTCAAGAGGAAGATGTCTGGTGGCCTCAAATCCCATTAGCATTGAAATTTCCTTAGCCAGTTCTCTAAATTCCTTAACTGTAGTTTCCTTGCTTCTCATCAAGGATACCTTGTGTTGAATTAACGGATGATCAAAAACATATACCTTTCCCATTTTTCCCTCCATCTTACTCATCTAATAAATCTATTCTTCTCTGGTGTCTTCCACCTTGGAATTCTTCTGAAAGCCATGCCTTAACTATCTCCTTGGCAAGCTCAGGTGATGTGAGTCTGCCTCCCAGCGAAAGCATATTCGCATTATTATGCTGCTTTGATAGTTTTGCCATTTCGACAGAGGTACATAGGGCACATCTCGCACCTTTAACCCTGTTTGCCGCAATGGAAATTCCTATTCCCGAGCCGCAAAAAACTATTCCCAGCTGCGCTTTTCCTCCTGCCACGGCTTCTGCACATAGCCTTCCGTAAATCGGGTAATCTACAGACTCATCTGAATTGGTTCCCAAATCTACCAGCTTGTACCCTTCTTCCCTCAGATACTCTCTAATATATTTTTTAAGTTCAACACCGCCATGATCTGCCGCCAAAGCTATTATCATTCCTTCACCTCTTAAAATTACTTTCCGTCAATTAGCTGACTACAGCTGAACCACATTATATCCAGCTGATTTGAGCATTCTGTTCATAACTGAAAATCCGACTTCGTTTTCTTCAAGGGCATATGCCAGAATAAGCTCCGCTCCCTCATCGTCTGCATCTCTAAGCTGCTTGAAGAAACCCCTGGCAGCCTCTCTCGAGTCATCAAAGAATATTACCTTTACCTGAAGTCCTTCAGCCTCCGCCTTCTGCCGTCTCTCCTTCACAGCCAAGTCAACCTTGGCTCTGTCACCTTGAAAAATAACCATTTGCCCCTTAGGGGCATAGTGCTTATACTTCATCCCCGGTGACTTAGGTCCCATGCCGGAGGCTTTTTCAGTCTCACCGCCATCTCGGTCTTCATCCTCAGCTTCAGAACCTTCCCCATAGCAGGGCTCCTTAAGTTCAATTTTCGCAAAGAGACTTCTATCCATTTCCACAGGCTTTCCCAAGACCTCGGAAAGCTCCGAGGCAGTAACAATCCCCGGTCTCAAAATCGTCGGTATTTCACCGGTCAAATCGAGAACTGTAGACTCAATTCCCACCTGACAATCTCCACCACGGATTATCCCCTCTATTCGTCCGTCTAAATCCTTAGAAGCATGCTCCCACTTAGTAGGACTGGGCTTTCCCGACAAATTTGCCGAAGGTGCCGCAATGGCACAGCCTGACTTTTCAATCAGCTTAAGAGCCACCTTATCCGAAGGCATTCGCACTGCCACCGTATCAAGTCCGCCGGTTGTTACCTTAGGCACTGCAGGTTTTTTGTTCATAATCATCGTCAAAGGTCCCGGCCAGAACCTATCCGCCAAAACACTTGCATCCTCAGGTATTTCCTCGGCTAAAAGCTTCAAATCGTCAAAGTGCGATATATGCACAATCATTGGATTATCACAGGGTCTGCCCTTCGCCTTATATACATTTTTAACCGCCGCTTCATTTAGGGCATCCGCACCGAGTCCGTAAACGGTTTCAGTTGGAAAAGCCACCAGCTTGCCTTTTTTAATCAGCTCTGCGGCCTTTTCCAGGTCGGCTTCACTATCTGTAAAATAAATCGTTTTCATTGCCATCCCCCATGCCGGACCTTAGAAATTCTTCATTTTTTCGGCTTGCTCGTGGGTGATCAGTCCGTCGATTATGTCGTCCAAATCTCCGTCTAAAATTCCATCAAGTTTATATAAGGTCAAGCCGATTCTGTGGTCGGATACCCTTCCCTGTGGGAAGTTGAAGGTTCTTATTCTTTCGGAGCGGTCTCCTGAACCCACTTGGCTCTTTCTTTCTGCTGAAATTTCCTCATTTTGCTGTTGAAGCTTAAGGTCGTACAGCCTTGCCCTCAGCACCTTGAAGGCCTTTTCCTTATTCTTAATCTGAGATTTTTCGTCCTGACATGTAACCACCAGACCTGTCGGCTCGTGAGTAAGTCTAACTGCGGAATCCGTTGTATTTACACACTGTCCGCCGTTCCCTGATGCTCTATATACATCGACTCTTACATCGTTTACATTCAGGTCAACCTCAACATCATCAATTTCCGGCAAAACAGCCACAGTCGCCGCAGATGTGTGAATTCTTCCGCTGGATTCGGTTTCAGGAACTCTCTGAACTCTGTGAACACCGCTTTCGTATTTCAGTCTTGAATACGCCCCCTTACCCTTGATCAGGATAACGGCTTCTTTGATGCCGCCGATGCCGGTTTCGTTAATTTCAATTGCTTCAGTCTTCCATCTGTGACGCTCCGCATAACGCATATACATTCTAAGCAGATCCTGCCCGAACAAAGCAGCCTCATCTCCACCTGTACCTGCTCTAATTTCCAGAATTACATTCTTCTCGTCGTTAGGGTCCTTAGGGAGCAGCAGAACCTTAAGCTCAGCTTCCATATCTTCAATGGCATCCTCCAGCTGGCCGGCTTCCGCCTTTGCCATATCACGAAGCTCCTCGTCAGACTCCATTTCAATCAGCTCCTTAGCATCTGCCAACTCCTTCTTTGCTTTTTTATATTCCTTATATTTATTTACGATAGGCTCCATTTCGCCCATTTCCTTTATGTGCTTCTGCCATAAAGGCTGGTCGTTGATAACCTCCGGATCGCTTACCTTCAGGGAAAGCTCGTCATATTTTTCCAATATAAAATCTAATTTATCAAACATTGCTTCTCTCCATTTTTTATCTTCATTAACATAACATTATAGCATAATCTATAGATGAAATTCTACTGTTTTGGATTATTTATTTTTGTGCCTTAAATTACTCATACTGAGGATTTTGCAGATTCAAAAAAGCTGCCTCATAGAGACAGCTTTTCTTGTTTATTTGATTATTAGTCAATGTTGTACTTGTTCTTAAATTTCTCAACACGTCCGCCACGATTGATAAATTTCTGCTGACCTGTAAAGAACGGATGACAAGCTGAGCATACATCCAGTCTCAACTCTGCTTCTGTTGATTTAGTAACAAAAGAATTTCCACATGCGCAAGTTACTTTACATTCCTTATAATCAGGATGGATTCCTTCCTTCATGTTCTACCTCTTTCCTGCTCAGGTTGCCCCTTGCATAATTTTTATAACAGAGAATCTCTCCATTAGCCTTTATACTATATCACACTTTATTCATCGACACAAGGACTTTTTATTTCTCTACAACATGGAATTTAAAAAATCCTTAAGCCTCTTGGTTTTAGGCATATCAAAAATTTCCTCGGGACTTCCTTCCTCGAGAATCCTTCCTTCAGCCATAAACAGCACTCTGTCCGACACATCCCTGGCGAACTTCATTTCATGGGTCACAAGTGCCATGGTCATATGCTCACCGGCAAGCTTCTTCATTACCTCAAGGACACTTCCCGTAATTTCCGGG
Source organism: Peptostreptococcaceae bacterium pGA-8 (assembly GCA_900112915.1). Classification (GTDB taxonomy): domain Bacteria; phylum Bacillota; class Clostridia; order Peptostreptococcales; family Anaerovoracaceae; genus S5-A14a. Next base: position 48,879 of record FONK01000013.1, read on the forward strand.
TCCAGAGCCGACGTAGGCTCATCGAAGAGCATTAAGTCCGGCTTCATCGCCAAGCTTCTGGCAATGGCAATTCTTTGTTTCTGACCGCCTGAAACCTGTGCAGGATATACATTAGCCTTATCAGCCAGCCCAACCATTTCCAGCAGCTCTTTTGCCTCTGCAATTACATCTGCTTTAGGTCTCTTCAACACCTTTACAGGCGCATAGGTTATATTCTCCAAACAGGTCATATGCGGAAAAAGGTTGAAATGCTGAAAAACCATACTGGTCCTTCCTCTTAAATCAATCTTTCCGGAGGTAGGTGTTGAAAGTCCGTTTATGCACCTCAAAAGAGTGCTCTTGCCGGATCCTGACGGCCCGATAATGGTGACAATTTCTCCTTTGTTTATGGAAAAATCCACGCCTCCAAGAGCCTTAACATTTTCATATTCCTTGACGATATTGGTCATTTTCAAAATAGTTTTGTCTTCAGTCACGGCTACTCCTCCTTTGCGTCATATCTGTTAAAATAGGCTTCCAGCTTATTTGCCACCAGGGTGAGCAGAAAGTTCAGGAACAGATAAATTATAGCTGCTTCAAGAAACACGAAAACAGACGAGGTTCGATTTACAATTCCGTAGGTCACCTTCATCAGCTCCATCATTCCGATTGCCTGTACCAAAGCGGTATCCTTAACAAGGGTAATGGTTTCATTTATAATCGACGGCAAAATGGCCTTCATGGTCTGAGGCAGAACAATGTCAAAGAGGGTCTGCTTCTTGGAAAGCTGCAATGAATGAGCCGCCTCAAACTGCCCCCTGTCGACGCTGTTAATTCCGCCCCTGTAGATTTCAGCAAAATACGCCGCATAGTTTAGGGCAAAGGTTAGGGTCGCTGTTGAAAAAACATTCAAGGTCACCCCTGTCATAATCGGTATGAAGAAATAGAAGAAGAACAACTGCAAAATAAGCGGTGTTCCTCTAAATAGCCACACATAGGTGCTGCATATAAATTTAATGGGAAAAAACCTGCTGTTGGAGCCAAGTGCAAAGGGAAGTCCAAGGGGTAAAGACAAAACAAGGGTAAAGCCGAAGAGCTTTATCGTATTCCAGGTTCCCTCCATAAGCAACGGCATATCAGCCTGTATGGTGTTAAATATATCTGTCATTTTCTCCTACAAGGAGCTAGAACAAAACCTTGCTCTAGCTCCACCTTTCTTACATTCATTTAAAATTTATCAATATTAAATTTCTTTTCACGCTGCTTCGGAAATTTTATTTAAAGACCACAATATCCTTTCCGAACCACTTTTCGCTTATCTCTTTTGCCTTGCCGTTGTCAATAAGCTTCTTAATTGCGTCATTAACCTTATCTCTCAGGTCAGTATTGCCTTTCTTAAATCCGATTACATAAAAATCATCTCCCAGATCCAGCTTGCAAACCTTAAGCACACCGTCCATGTTCTTGTTCTTAAACTCACCCAGAACCTGGTCAATTACCACTACGTCAAGTCGTCCTGCCTTCAAGTCCAAAATCGCATCATCATAGCTGCCATACTCTGTAATCTTTTCCTTAAAGGACTCATATTCCTCATTTGCCGTTAGAACCTCAAGGGCTGATGATTTAGCCTGAGTGCCTATATTATATTTCGACAAATCAGCCGCCTTTTCCACATTTACATCGTCAGATAAGGTCATAATGATAATCTTGTTGTCAAGATACTTCTTGGAAAGCTCCATAGCCTTTTCTCGCTCAGGAGTCTGAGACATTCCATTCCAAATACAATCTATATTTCCCGACTCCAGCTCTAATTCCTTAGCATCCCAGTTAATAGGCTTAAACTCGATCTTCATTCCCAGCTCTTCTCCTACAGCCTTCGCCAAGTCTATATCAAAGCCTACAAGGTCTCCTGCCTCATCCCTATACCCCATTGGAGCAAAGGTATCATCAAGACCGACCACCAGCTTTTTTTCCTCTGTGCTTTCCTGCTTTCCTAAACAGCCTGTTGTCAAAGCTGCAATCCCGAGAATCATAATTAAGGTCATCAATACCGCAACTGCTTTTCTAAATTTCATTCATACTACCTCCATTTCCGTTGCCTCGATATTTCGATATCGCTACATTGTATTAAAGCGTTAAATGAATAATAACACCCTTTCGAGGTGATGTCAAGCCCTGAAATTGAGATTTATCGGAATTAACATTTTCAAAAGGGTGTTAGTTGTATGTTTTTAGGATTTATTTATCCGTTTTTCTTCTTTTGTTTACATACACTGCAAGTCCGCTCATTGCAAGTGCCAACATAGCAAACTCATACGGCATATTACTATCGCCTGTTGCAGGTGTTTTCTTTGTTACATTTGCTTTAGCAGTTGTTTCAGGCTTTACTGTAGGCTCAGGTTTGTTCGGTACATCAGGCTTGTTCGGTACGTCAGGATTAACCGGAGGGTTATCCGGATTATCCGGCTGTACAGGCTCACCCGGTTCAGGATTTACAGGGTTCTCCTTTGCCACAAATACATATGGGGAGAAATCCTTAGCCATAAAGGTTACCGTTTTTCCTTCAACATTAACCTTCTCCACCTTTTCAAACTTACCATCTGCGGTCATATGGTATACCTCAAGATTGTCTGTCTTAATGCTCTTAAGGACTACCTTTACCAGCATATCCTTATCAGGAACATATACTGTTTCATCACTACCTATTACCTTAACAAAGTGAATGTCATAGGCTTCTAAATCAAGTCCCTTGAAGTGTTCCTTAATCTGCTTTAACAGGTTCTCTTCCAGCTCTCCGGTAACCTGCTTTATTTCCGGTTCCGGTACAGCAGGCTTATCCTCAAGGACAACCTCTACTGTTACTTCCTTACCAGGCATTGTGAAGCTTCCGCCGTTTTCTACAGGCTTTCCGTCAGCTGTGATTGACTTAATCTGCTTGCCTTCCTCTATGCCTGTTACTTCAACCTTTACCTTCTCATCCTTTGACGCCTGTTCAGGACTTACCTTAACTGTTGCGGTTCCTCCTGTAACATTGGTTTTTACCTGATATTTAACCTTTTCCCAGTGTGCATGAAGGATCATATCCTTTTCAACCTTACCGGTGTCAAAGTTCCACTTAGCTCCGCCTTCTTCCGCTGTGAA
>FONK01000019.1 GCA_900112915.1 Peptostreptococcaceae bacterium pGA-8
GACGTTTTGGAAGTACTTGCGGTTCAAAGGAACTTTGGCGATCCTGAGGCACATCTACCTCAAATTCACCGTATTTACTACGCACAGTTTTAGCTTTCGTGCCATTACGATAGTTTGCCTCGCCGGATCTTTCATAACGATTATAACCAAGATGGTCATCCATTTCCGTTTCAAGCATATCTTGAATTGTTCCGGAAAGTAGAGCTTTTAAGGCATCTTGAATATCATCAGCAGACTGGATATCATACTCCTGAAGCAAGCCTTGGATAATATTTCTTTTTCCCTCAGTCATTGGTTTTGGTTTGTAAACTTCTTTTTTTCTGTTTGCCATAATAAAAGGCCTCCTATGATTTTAATATTTTATCATACAAGACCTTTGTATTGTTTAATTTACAGAGATTTTTTCACAGGCTCATTTTTTCTTTTTATCAATATAGTGGAAGTAGGTAAGCATTAAACAAATTAGTACAGCTAATCCACCATTTATATAATTTAAAATATTTAAGATTGATATGTGAATTTGATAGTACGCTAAAACCAAAGTTGCTAACTCTGATATGGCTAATATAGCGACCAAAGTAAGTAGATAAAATAGTCTCTTATTTTTCATTTTAAATCACCACAAAATGCTCATATATTATTACTCTAGCATAATTACCTGAACAAGCACTATTTGAATAATAATCACAAATATATTTATAGTCTGAACTTCCGTGAGTATAGGTTTTATATTTGCATCCTAAAACAGTAGTCTTAGGATTTTGACTCATTGCAATCTGTTTTATTGTAGCTGCTACACCTACAATACTAACTCCAATGCCAACGAAGAAGTTGGTGCCACTCAGTATTATTGACAGAGCACCAGCTGTTATTGCATCTAGAGTTTTGCCAAGATAGATGTTTTGTTTTCCCTGTGCGAGAAATGATGAATATGAACCTGAAGAAAGAGAACCATATGGCTGAAATCCTTTATAAACACTTTTCCAACCTCTTTTGAGAAGCTGAGGATTAAGTGCGTTTATACTAATTCCATCAAGAGTTACTTCTCCAAATTGATTTATAATAACTTCATTCTTGACTTTGCCATCATCGACTGTGAATTTTGTTATACCATCAAGATGCTGTATAGTAACATTTTCTTTAAATGAACCATAATTAACAGTATACTTAACTCCGTTTTTAACTGGTATTTGGTTAGTCAGTTGGCTAGCTTCAAAACCATAATTTCTCATTGTTTCCAAATATGTATTTTTCGCTGAGTTTTCACTTAATTTAGCTAAATTTGTTTCTCCAAAAGTAGGAATAACTGTGGATCATATTAGCAAAATGCTAATAATGATAGTTATATATTTTTTCATCACAGCCTCCTTAATTAAATTCTAAATAACCGATACATAAGTTTTAATGACTAGCATAATATCCACATTGGTATACCCTCCATTTCATAACTATAGTATACTTTAATTATAGAACGCGATAAAATTAAAACAAGACTAGAATTTAAAATTTTTTTCATGTATAATTACTGTTATATGCTAAAGAGATGCACTGTGCAAAATGATGTATGCAAAAAATAATGAATGCTTTGAATTACTAGATTAGCTGTTATTTTTTCATAACTTCCCCAAATCACCGCCTGCCCATCAAACTCTCTAATAAATCCAATGAAAAAGAATTAAGAAAAACATTTTTCACTAAAATAGCGATTAAGTGTCCTTCTTAATTCTAGAATTTCCACAGCCAATTTGTACTTTTTGTCCTATAGCCTACTTTTTATATCACCTGGCTTAGAAATCTGTAGCACATAAGCTGTTCCCATATATTTTATTAAAATCCCAGTCCAAAATTTTCTTTAACTCTTTTCATGGTTTTTTCTGAAATTTCACCGGCACGTTTCGCACCGTCCCTAAGAATTTCCAACAGTTCTTCTGAGTGCCTAATTTCCTCATAGCGAGCTTTTATTGGCTTTAAGGCATCAACGGTCACCTGAACCAAATCCTTCTTAAAATCTCCGTATCCTTTGCCTTCATACTTCTTTTCCAGTTCTTCAACGGACATCCCTGAAAGAACGCTGTAGATATTTAGCAGATTGCTTATTCCCGGCTTATTTTCAGCATCAAATTTTACAACTCCGTCTGAATCTGTAGTTGCCTTCATAATGGATTTCTTTATTTTAGCTTCGTCATCTAAAAGAGAAATTCTGCTATGAACATTCTCTGCTGATTTACTCATCTTTTTAGACGGATCATCGAGAGCCATAATTCTGGCACCCTCCTTAAGATATCTTCCTTCAGGAACAATAAAGGTCTTTTTTCTGGTATTATTAACTCGAATTGCCAAATCTCTGCATAGCTCAATATGCTGTGTTTGATCGACTCCAACAGGTACAATATCCGTATCGTAAAGTAGAATGTCGGCAGCCATCAAAACAGGATAGGTGAAAAGACCCGTAGGCGCGGATTCTTTGTTCTGACTTTTTGACTTAAATTGAGTCATCCTGGAAAGCTCACCTGTGTGTGAGCAGCAGGTTAAAATCCAAGATAATTCAGCGTGTCCCGGAACATCGGACTGAACGAAAACTATTGATTTCTTCGGGTCAACTCCTACTGCCAAGTAAAGAGCCGCCACATCAAGAATGTGTTCCCTAAGAGCCTTGGGATCCTGCGGAACTGTAATGGCGTGCATATCAACTATGCAATATATACATTCATTTTCTTCTTGTAGTTCAACAAATTGTTTTAATGCCCCAAGATAGTTTCCCAAATGGATATTTCCTGTAGGCTGTACTCCTGAAAATACTCTTTTCATATTATTCCCTCGTTATTTTAAGATCGTCTGAGCTCAGCTCTAAATTGCTCAATTATATTTCTCTCCGCTCTTGAAATTGTCATTTGAGAAACACCTAAAACCTTTGCAATATCAGACTGTGACTTGTTTAATAGGAATCTCTCCTTAAAAATATATTTATAGTCATCTGAAAAGCTGTTCAAAACAGAATTTATGATTTCATCAGTTTCGATTCTCTCATAGCCTCTTTCTTCAAAGCCCATGTATTTCTCAAGAAATGAGCTTTCGCCTTCCTCTCCAAGCTCATCGAAGGTCTTGTCAAGAGAATATGTGCCATAAGCCTTGGCTCCTTCAAGCGCTTCAATTATTTGCTCCTGAGTAAATCCTGTAAATTCTGCTATTTCTTCCACAGTTGGGTTTCTTTGAAGATCAGCAGATAGTTTTTCCTTAGCTTCTTGAATTTTTGCTGCAATTTCCTTTAGCCTTCGTGGCACCTTAAGGCTCCACTGTTTATCCCTAAAATACTTCTTTATCTCTCCAAGGATAGTGGGTGTAGCAAAAGAGCTAAATTCAAATCCTTTTTCAGGGTCATATCTTTCTACAGCGGAAACAAGGGCGATGGCTCCAACCTGATATAAGTCGTCATATTCAACACCCTTGCCCAGATATTTTCTAATCAAAATATCCACCATATAAAGATATTTTTCAACTAAAGCATTTCTGATTTCTACAGACGGATTTGATTTATATTCTTTAAATTCATCCTTTGCTGTCATAACCATTGTCCCCATATTAACTAAAATCTTTCTGATACATTAGCATTTTTTGTCATTTTGATATACTTGTAGCCATTTTCGTCTTTTCCGAATTCAACAGCATCCATCAATGACTTGATAACAAATATTCCCAAATCTCCTTCTTTAGGACAGTTTAAGCAAGGTTTAGCAATCTTTTCAAGAGAATGTCTGCCGCAGATATCTGCAACCGTTATTTCCATAAGACCGTCTTCAATCTCACATTTCACTTCGTACTCGTCTGTAAATCCTTCGACACCATGGCAGGCCACATTTTTGCACGCCTCGCCTACGGCTGTTTTGATATCCTCGCACTTTTCAATATCAAATCCTGCTGTAGCTGCAACAGAACCTATGAAAAGTCGCATACCGGTCAAATATGCCGGTTTACCTGGTACTACCAATTTTAATTTGTCCATTTTTGCTTCCTTCTTCGTCTTGTGTTTCTCCGGTTTCCTCTTTGATAACCTTGGCCATTGCTACTATGTTGGTTTCGTCTTCAACCTTCATAATTTTAACTCCCTGAGTAGCTCTGCCCAGCTTAGAAATGTCATTAGCTCTAACTCTGATAATTATACCTTCTGAATTTATTAGAAGAACTTCATCATCCTCGTCTACAACCATCGCACCGATCAGTTCTCCGGTCTTCTTAAACTTGGCCTTGTCGTAGGTCAACAGCCCCTTGCCGCCTCTTACCTGTATTTTGTAATCTTCTACAGGGGTTCTCTTTCCAAAGCCGTTCTTAGTAACCACAAGAAGTTCTTGATTTGGCTCAACCAGTTCCATTGCAACAACTTCATCATCTTTATCAAGCTTTATCGCTCTTACGCCGGCTGCAATTCTTCCCATGCTTCTTACATCATGCTCAGAGAAGCAAATGCATTTTCCATTTTTAGTTACGATTATTACATTGTTGTTTCCTGAGGTTTCTTTTATTCCGATTAGCTGGTCATCATCCTTTAGATTAATGGCAATCAGCCCTGTTTTTCGATTTGTATCGAATTGTGATAATGTCGTTTTCTTAATTGTTCCATTCTTTGTTACAGCAATTAGATACTTTTCTTCAGAGAAATCCTCCACAGGAATTACTGCTGTTATTCTTTCTCTCTGCATCAGGTTCAGCAGGTTAACAGCCGGGGTTCCCTTAGCAGTTCTGGTAGCTTCAGGAATTTCAAACGCCTTGATTTTGTGCGCCTTTCCCGTATTTGTAAAGAACATCAAATAATCATGAGTTGATGTCATAATCAAATCCTTTACAAAGTCATTTTCCCTTGTAGTTATTCCGGTGATACCTTTTCCGCCTCTCTTTTGAGCCTTATATGTATCTCCGGGAACTCTCTTAATATATCCAAGGTGTGTAAGAGTTACAGCAACCTTTTCTTCTGCGATCAAATCTTCATCATCGAAATCATCTACATCGGCAACAATCTTTGTTCTTCTCTTATCACCGTATTTTTCTTTGATTTCAGTAAGCTCGTCTTTAATAACTCCCATAAGAAGCTTTTCGTCAGCAAGGATTGACTTAAAATAAGCTATTCTTTCCATAAGCTCGCTATATTCGTTTTCAATTTTCTCTCTTTCCAGACCCTGCAATCTTGCCAATCTCATATCAAGAATTGCCTGAGCCTGAATTTCAGAAAATCCAAAGCGTTCCATTAGCTGATCTCTTGCATTATTATATGCGCCTCTAATAATCTTGATTATTTCATCAATGTTATCAAGTGCAATTCTATAGCCCTCCAAAATGTGAGCCCTGGCTTCTGCCTTTGAAAGATCAAACTGAGTTCTTCTTGTGACAACCTCTTTTTGGAAATTCAGATACTCGCTGAGCATCTCATGAAGGTTCATCACCTTCGGCTGTCCATCAACAAGAGCAAGCATTATCATACTATAGCTATCCTGCAGCTGCGTATGCTTGTAAAGTCTGTTTAGTGTAATTTGAGGATTAGCATCTCTCTTCAGTTCAATAACAATTCTCATTCCATGTCTACTTGACTCGTCTCGAATTGCCGAAATGCCTTCAACCTTCTTATCCTTAACAAGCTCAGCGATTTTTTCAATTAATCTCGCCTTGTTTACCTGATAAGGAATTTCTGTGATAATTATCTGAGTTCTACCGCGATCTGTTTCTTCAATTTCACAGTTGGCACGAACCTTAACCTTACCCGTACCGGTTTTATAAGCTTCTCTGGCACCGGCTCTTCCCAAAATAGTTGCGCCTGTCGGGAAGTCAGGAGCCTTGACAATCTTAATAAGGTCATCACAGGTTGCATCTTCTTTGTCTATCAGCAAAATAGTTGCTTCGATAACATCCTTCAGGTTGTGAGGCGGTATGGACGTCGCCATACCTACGGCGATACCGTTGGAACCGTTTACAAGTAAATTAGGAAATCTACTTGGTAATACAACCGGCTCTTTTTCTTCCTCGTCAAAGTTGGGCATGAAGTTAACAGTATCTTTGTCCAAATCTCTCAGCATTTGAAGAGCAAATGGAGTCATTCTAGCTTCTGTATAACGCATTGCCGCAGCACCGTCTCCGTCCACTGAACCGAAGTTTCCGTGTCCGTCAACCAGCATATATCTTATGGAGAAGTCCTGTGCCATTCTAACCATGGCATCGTAAATTGAGCTGTCACCATGAGGGTGATATTTACCCATTACTTCACCGACAATTCTGGCAGATTTCTTATGAGGCTTATCAGGTGTAACACCTAACTGGCTCATTCCATAAAGAATTCTTCTATGTACCGGTTTTAAGCCGTCTCTAACATCAGGAAGGGCACGACCTACTATTACACTCATGGCGTAATCTATATACGAGTTTCTCATTTCATCATGAATCTCGTGTTGTATCATTTTAGTATCTTCTAACAATGTAGTCATTACTTAAAGTCTTCTCCTTCCCTTAAATATCCAGCTTAGCATACTTGGCATTTTCTTCAATAAAGCGTTTTCTAGGTGGAACCTTATCGCCCATTAGGGTGGTGAAAATTTCATCAGCTGCAGTAGCATCCTCTAAGGTAATCTGTATCAATGTTCTGTTGGCATAATCCATTGTTGTTTCCCAAAGTTGGTGATAATCCATCTCTCCAAGACCCTTATACCTTTGAATTTCAGCCTTACCCGGCTTTTCAGCAATAGATGCCATAAGCTTTTCCTGCTCTCTTTCGGAATATGTGTAGAAAGTGTCCTTCTGCTTCTTAGTTCTGAAAAGCGGCGGCTGTGCAGCATAAACATAGCCCCCCTCAATTAACGGTGTCATGTATCTGTAGAAGAAGGTCAACAAAAGAGTTCTGATGTGAGCTCCGTCCACGTCAGCATCTGTCATGATTATAATCTTGTGATATCTTAATTTTTCAATGTTGAAATCAGAACCGATACCACACCCGAATGCGGTAATCATATTTTTAATTTCATCGGAGTTAAGAATCTTATCAAGTCTGGCCTTTTCAACATTTAGAATTTTACCTCTAAGGGGCAAAATAGCCTGTCTAAGCCTGTCTCTTCCCTGCTTCGCCGATCCACCCGCAGAATCTCCCTCGACCAGGAAAATTTCTGACAAAGCAGGATCTTTTTCTGAACAATCGGCCAGCTTACCCGGAAGTGCAATGCTGTCTAAAACACTCTTTCGTCTTGTAAGCTCTCTGGCCTTTCTAGCAGCTTCTCTAGCTCTGGAAGCTCTTAGACATTTATCTAAAATAGCCTGAGCCTGGGTTGGATTTTCCTCAAGGAAGGCCATAAGATTTTCGTTGGTTGATGTTTCAACAAAACCTCTCATTTCACTATTTCCAAGCTTAGTCTTAGTCTGTCCTTCAAATTGAGGCTGGGTCAATTTTACAGAAATAATTGCTGAAAGTCCTTCTCTCACGTCCTCGCCGGATAAAGAATCGTCCTTATCCTTTAAAAACTTATTTTTTCTTGCATAGTCATTAAAAACTCTCGTCAAAGCGGATTTAAAACCTGACATATGAGTTCCACCCTCAGTTGTTGCAATATTATTAGCATAAGAGAGGACAAGCTCATTGTACTTATCTGTATACTGCATCGCTACTTCAACTTCCAGGTCTTTCTTTTGAATTTCAAAATAAATAATATCCGGATGAATTTTTTCTTTATTTAAATTAAGGTGCTTTACAAATTCCTTTAGCCCACCCTCATAATGGAAAACTTCTTTTTTCTTAGGGCTTCTTTCGTCAGCTAATGTAATTTTAATGCCTTTATTTAAAAATGCCATTTCTCTCAGTCTATGCTGAAGAGTACTGTAGTCATATTCCACCTCATCAAAAATTTCAGGATCCGGCCAAAAAACTGTCCTTGACCCTGTCTTTTTTGATTCACCTATTTCAGTTAGCTTATTTACAGTCTTTCCTCTTTCATATGATTGAGTATAAATTTTTCCGTTTCGCTTAATTTCAACTTCCATTCTAGTTGATAGTGCATTTACGACAGATGCACCTACACCATGGAGACCTCCGGAAACCTTATATCCTCCACCACCGAATTTTCCGCCGGCGTGAAGAACTGTATGAATAACTTCAACTGCAGGTATTCCAAGCTTTGGATGATTATCAACCGGCATTCCTCTACCATCATCCACAACTTCAATTGAATTATCTTTTTGAATTGTTACGCTAATATTCTTGCAATATCCGGCAAGCGCTTCGTCTATACTGTTATCAACAATTTCATACACTAAATGATGAAGACCTCTGGAGCTTGTACTTCCTATGTACATTCCGGGTCTCTTTCTAACGGCCTCTAGGCCCTCCAAAACCTGAATTTGGGAGGCATCATACTGATTTGAATTAGCTTTTTTTTCAGTCATTTTTTACCACCTTGTTTTTTTCTTTTCTAATTTACATACCGATATAGTATATCACAAAATGTTATTTTTTTCTATTTTACATTGCCATTTTCCACTTTGAAAATCTTACTATGAGGAAATGAATCTAAAATTTTATCATCTATGTTAGTTGTCGTAATAAAAATTTGGTTATCAGAAAGAGTTTTAATCAAAAATTCCTGTCTATTTAAATCAAGCTCTGACATCACATCATCCAACAAAAGAATTCCATTTTCGCCGGTTTCTTCTTTAATCAACGATAATTCAGCAAGCTTAAGGGATAAGGCGCATGTTCTTTGTTGTCCCTGAGAACCGAAACTTCTGGCATTTATATCATTTAAATAAAAAATAATATCGTCTTTATGTGGTCCTTTACCGGTAGTTCGCTGCCTTATATCATTTTCTCTTGATTTATTAATAACCTCAAAAAATTCATCTTTTGTTACAATATCTACAGAAGGATTATATTCTATTCGTAAATTTTCTTTATTTTCTGTAATATTGCTATGGACTTTCCCACTGATTTTACTAATTTTATCAATAAAATTCCTTCTGCTGTTTATTACCCTCACACCATATTCCGCCAATTTGTTGTCCCATATATCCAGCAGGAACATATCTATTTTTTCCTCTTTTAAGTAGCTGTTTCTTTGAAAAAGAGTCTGCTTATAATTGCTTAAATTATCAAAATAGCTTGGTGAAATTTGACAAAGTTCTCTATCTATGAATTTCCTGCGTTTATCAGGTTCGTCTTTTACTATTTTTAAATCTTCAGGTGAAAAAATTACAACTAAAATATTTTCAAGGAGCTGAGAAATTTTATTTAATTTCAATCCATCAACTTTTACCGTTTTCTTTCCATCTTTATTTAAAACAAAAGAAACCTTAAGCTCGTCCTCATCCTTATATGCCTCTATATCAACAAAAGAAAAGTCATTGCCAAACTTTATAAGCTCGCCTTCTTTGTTAGTTCTAAAAGACTTTCCGTTTGAAGATAAGTATATTGCTTCTATAAGATTGGTTTTCCCTTGAGCATTATTTCCAAGTATAATATTGACTCTTTCATCAAATGAAAGAGTCAAATCCTGATAATTTCTATAATTTTTTAATTTTATATTCTTTATATACATTAGATTTTAAAATTATTATCAAATTTATTTATATGCTCTTTGTAATTCTAACAGGTAAAATCAGATATTCATATCTGATTCCTTCTGTTGGTTTTACTAAACAAGGAGAAATAGGATTATTCATATTAAGCTCAATTTCTTCATCATCAATTACTTTCAGAATATCAATTAAATATTTTGCGTTAAATCCTATTTCAATATCATCGCCTGATTTTTCAATTAAAACTTCTTCTACAACGCTTCCCTCATCCGATCTTGATGAGATAGCCATTGAACCTTGAGTACAGTCAAGCTTTATAAGATTATTCTTACCTTCTTTCGAAAGAAGTGAAGCTCTTTCAATAGCCTCATTTAGCGCAACTCTATTTACTCTTATTTTAATCGGATTTTCCTTTGGAAGAACATCGTTATATTTTATAAATTCACCTTCCATTAATCTTAGATTTACTTCAATTGAACCATATCTTACTGAAGCCGAATTATCACTCATACTAAACTTAATATAATCAACATCTTCTTCTGATTCAGAAATTATTCTACCTATATCATTTAAAATCTTTGAAGAAATTACAATTTTTCCATTATAGTTTTCACTTATTTCTTCAGTATTTACAGCCATTCTAAAGCCATCTATGGCAACCATTTTTAAACTGTTATCGGAAAGCTCTATAAGTGTACCTGTAATTATTCCCTTTGATTCATCTATACTTGCGGCAAAGGTAGTTCTCTTGATAATATCCTTAAATATATTCTTATCAAAAATCATTGAATTTTCTTGAGAAATTTTATTTACATTTGGAAAATCATCGGCTGACGAAACAATTAAATCAAATTTAGAATTTAAACAGCTTATAAGAAGTTTTCCGTCTTCTAACTTAAATTCTATATCACTATTAGGAAGTTTTCTTATTACATCTGAAAAAAGCTTTGCATTTACTACTATTCTTCCATCCTGATTTCCCTGAATTTTAACTGTTTTGATGATAGATATATCGAGATCCGAGGCAGATAGAGTTAACATATCCCCTGATACCTCCAGCAAAATTCCTCTTAAGATAGGAATAGTTGTCCTTGTAGAAACTGCTTTTGAAACTATGTTTAAGGCTTTGGTTAATTTCGATTGATTACATATAAAATTCATTGGTGACTCCTTTATTTTTTTATATCTATATTATTAGTTGTAGTAGTAGGGACTGTGGATTATGTGGATAACTTATGTACTTATTGAAATTTCACTAAAAGTTATTCACAAAACCTATGGAAATCTTTCAACATTGAATGTTAATAACTATTCTTTTACCATATCATTTAACATTTCAATGGTATCTTTTAGATTTTCATTCTTCTTTAATTCTTTTTCAATTTTATCACAAGCATGGATAACTGTTGAATAATGTCTATCCCCAAATACCTCACCAATTTTCGGTAACGAATAATCTGTTATGTTTCTGCACATATACATTGCAATTTGCCTTGGATACGCTATATTATTTGTTCTTTTTTTACCCTCAAGGTCTTCAATCGTAATATTGTAATGTCTACAAATTACTGATTTTATCTTCTCAGGTGTTGGATTTACTTCGCCTGTTTTCAATATATCCTTTAAAATATCTCTTGCAAATTTTTTAGTAATTCTTCGATTTAAAAGTAGGGAGAAGGTTACGATTCTATTGAAGGCACCTTCAAGCTCTCTAATATTATCCTTTATTTTTTCTGCAATTAGGGCTATTACCTCATAAACCTCATCATTTATTTCTATATTCTTATTTTCAGCTTTTTGCATAAGAATGGCGACTCTTGTTTCATAATCAGCAGGTTGAATATCAGCCATCATTTTCCAGGCAAACCTTGAGGTTAGTCTTTGGTCAAGCTTAGTTAATTTATTTGGAGCTCTGTCACTGGAAATAATAATCTGCTTATTCAATTTATGAAGCTCATTAAAGGTATGGAAAAACTCTTCCTGCGTAGATTCTTTATTTTCTAAAAATTGAATATCGTCTATTAGCAATACATCTAATTTTCGATATTTATTTTTAAAATCATTCATTTTATTTTGCTTTATAGCGAATGTGCATTCATTTGTGAAGGTTTCAGCTGTAACATAAAGCACATTTAATTCAGGTCTGTTTTCTATAAGATGAATACCTATTGCGTTCATAAGATGTGTTTTACCGAGACCTGAACCACCATATATGTAAAGCGGGTTATATGCTTCAGAAGGATTTTCAGCTACAGCATAAGCAGCTGCATATGCAAATTTATTACAGGAGCCTTCAACAAAATTTTCAAATGTATATTCAGGAATAAAGATTTTTTGATTAATGAGTGGAGAATTGTAAATACTTGTTTCTCTTTTCTTTTTACTAACATCAGTATCTCCATATTCATTTGAATATTTCATTATGATGCTGTATTTTTCACCGGTTAATTCAAAAAAGTAATCTTGAAGCTTGTTAGTATATCTTTTTACTATATCAATATTAAGCTTATCAGGCACAGCAAGATAAGCTATATTTATATCCTCATCAACAGATATCAGTTCTACAGGTTTGATAAATGAGTCATAGCTTGGTTTTATTGTAAAAAGCTTCATTTGTTCTTTAATATTTGACCATACTTTATTCCAGTCTTTAGATTTATTTTCCATAAATTACCTTAATCATTTTTATAAAAATTTTGTTTTTAGATGCCACTTCTATTCTATATAATATATCGCTAAAAATCAATTCTTAATTTTTCTTGCTATCGATTGAAAAAATATTTTTTTAAAATGTTATCCACATACTTATCCACATAATGTGTATATGTCTACGGCTGAGATTTTTAAGTAAATTTTTAAGTTATTAATATAGTTATCCATAGGGTGTGGATAAAGTTATACATAGGCTTTTTTGTCGAAAAAAGCGAAAAAATGCCTGAAAAATCCTTGTATATGGTTTATTTTATTTGACATTCCACTGTCATATGGGTATAATACTATAGCGTATCTGCATACATTGGAATTTAGATTATGCAGCGATTTATATATTAGGAGGTAAATTAAAAATGAAACAAACTTATCAGCCAAAGAAAAGACAGAGAATGAAGGAGCATGGCTTCAGAAAGAGAATGAGCACCAAGAACGGCAGAAATGTTCTTAAGAGAAGAAGAAGCAGAGGTAGAAAGAAGCTTACCGCTTAATTGAAATGTTAAGAAAGAATGTACTTAGGCGGAAGAAGGATTTTGATTTAATTTATAGAAATGGAAAATCCGTAGGCGATAGATACATTGTATTATTCTATAGAAAAAACGGTATGAAATACAGCCGTACAGCTTTTTTGGCCAGCAAAAAAGTCGGAAATAGTGTAAAGCGTAACAGAGCTAGACGCCTTATGAAGGAAAGTCTTAGACTTTCGGATTATAGGCTGGTTGAAGGTTACGATTATATTTTTATAGCCAGAAATACAATTAATGGTGTTAAATGCCAAGATGTAAGCCGATCTGTAGCTTCCGCTGTAAAGAGAGCCGAGGTAATTAAAGGTGAAAAAGTTAGGTGAAATATTAAGCTTACCGCTTATTTTGATAATTAAAATTTATCAGAAGCTTATATCTCCTTTATTTCCGCCTACCTGTAGGTTCTATCCTACCTGTTCAACATACTTTATACAGGCACTTAGAAAGTATGGACCGTTGAAGGGTAGTTATTTAGGGATAAAAAGAATTTTAAGGTGTAATCCTTGGAATCCCGGCGGCTATGATCCCTTGAAATAATGGAGGATATTAAATGAATGCACTAATTGCATTGATGGGCTTAATGGCTAAGCCGTTAAGTTATGTATTAACCGGTTTGTATAGCGTAATTGGTAATTATGGTATAACCCTTGCTGTTATAACTATAATTATTAAGCTTGCATTATACCCACTATATAAAAAGCAGATTCTTTCAACTGTTGGCATGAGTGATCTTCAGCCAAGAATGAAGGATATTCAGAGAAGATATAAGGATGATCCTGAAATGTTGAGAATTAAAACAGCTGAGCTTTACAAGGAAAGCGGAGTTAACCCAATGGGTAGCTGCCTTCCTATGTTCATTCAGATGTTCATAATCATGGGGCTTTTCGCATTACTTAGAAATCCTATGCATTATTTAGATTCTCAAGAAATGATTTTTGCAATCCATGAAAGCTTTTTATGGATTAAGGATTTAAGTCAGCCTGACCTTTGGATTCTTCCTATTTTAACAGGTTTGTCAACTTTTATAGCTTTTTATTTGTCTCAGCAAAACAATGCAACTACAATGCCTGGCGGAAGTCAGGGAATGCAGAAGGCAATGATGCTGATGTTCCCTATAATGCTTGTTTGGATGGCTAGATCATATCCGGCAGGACTTGCTGTTTACTGGTTTGTAGGTCAGTTTGTCCAGATTTTCTTCAATCTGCGATTTGCTCAGATTAGAAAGTCTATGAACGAAAAAAGCAAGAAAAAGAAGAGACATGCGTAACTTCTCAGGAGGAATATAATGGAATTTACTGAAAAATGGGGTACTGATGTTGACACTGCCGTGCAGCTGGCATTGGAGGACCTGAAGTGTGGAATTGATGAGGTTGAAGTTAAGGTTATTGAAGAGCCTTCAAGAGGTTTTTTTGGAATCGGTTCTAAGCTGGCATTTGTAAGAGTAGAGAAGAAAAAGCAGGAATTACCAAAGGAAGACATTGTAGAAAAGTCTTCTGTTGAAAAGGAAAAGATAGAAGCCAAGCCTACAAAAAAGGAGAATGTAAAAACTCATGTAAAGGCTGAAAATTCTGTAAATCTAAAGGAAAAGAAGGCTTCTGAAAAAACGCCTTCCGGAGAGGTTATTAAGAATATACCGGAGGAGAAGGCAGTTACTCTTACTGCTGAAGAAAGAGCAAAGGCTGAATCCTTAGCAATTCCTTTTTTAACTGAAGTAAGTGAAAAAATGGGACTTTCGCTTTCCTTCGTACCGGAAGAGAAAGACGATTGCATCTTCATCAATATTTCAGGTAATGATACCGGAACAATCATAGGAAAGAGAGGGGCGACCTTAGATGCTATTCAGTATTTGACAAGCCTTGTAGTTAATAAAGAAGATGGGGAATATATCAGAGTCGTACTTGATGCTGAGAATTATCGTTCAAAGAGAGAGAAAACTTTGGAAGCTCTTGCAAAGAGACTCTCTTCAAAGGTTGTAAAGACCGGTCGCAGCGTAAAGCTTGAGCCAATGAATCCATACGAAAGAAAGATAATACATTCAACTCTTCAAAATAACCCAAGAGTCATCACAAAGAGTGAAGGACAAGACCCATATAGAAGGGTTGTAATTGAACTAAAATAATTTCGGCCCGCATTTAGCGGGCTTTTATGTTTTAAGGAGAAAAATGAAACATATTCATTTACAGGATGATACAATTGCTGCAATTTCAACCTCAAAAGGTGTTGGAGGCATTGGAATAATCAGAATTAGCGGATCTAAAGCACTTAATATTTTAGAGGAAATTTTTCAATCTCCTAATACGGATTTTACCATTAAAAGTCGTATTATGAATTATGGACATATTATAAATCCTAAAACAAAGGATGTTTTAGATGAAGTTTTGGCTGTGTATATGAAGGCTCCAACTACATATACAGGAGAAGATATAGTTGAAATTAATTGTCATGGAGGCATAGTTCCCCTAAAAAATATTTTAAAGCTTATTATTGACATGGGAGCATCACCGGCTGAACCGGGCGAGTTTACAAAAAAGGCTTTTCTTAATGGAAGGCTGGATTTATCTCAGGCCGAAGCGGTGATGGATTTAATCAGCGCTAAAACGGACAAAACCTTTACCGTTGCCATGAGCATGCTTGAGGGTAATTTTTCAAAGGATATTAAAGCACTAAGACAGGAAATAGCCGATATTTTAGTTAATTTGACAGTTAACATTGATTATCCTGATGAGGATATTGAGGAGCTTACATATTCTAATATAGACGAGGGTCTGCAAAATATTTTTTCTAAGCTTGAAAAAATGATTAAATCATCTAAAGGAGGAAAGTTCCTAAGGGATGGATTCAAGGTTGCAATAATTGGAAAACCTAATGTCGGCAAATCTTCACTTATGAATAGATTGTTAAACGAAAATCGTGCTATTGTAACTGAAGTGCCGGGAACTACAAGAGATACAATTGAAGAAACACTTGATATACGAGGAATACCCGTTGTATTAACTGATACGGCAGGGATTAGAGAAACAGACGATATTGTTGAGCAAATCGGAATTGAAAAATCAAAAATTGCATTTAACAAAGCAGATTTAGTTATTTTTATTTTAGATGCCAGCAGGGATTTTGATGTTGCGGATAGAGAAATTTTAGAATATGCAAATCCGGATAAAACAATTGTGCTTTGCAATAAAACTGATTTATCCAGAAGGATTTCTAATGAAGCTGTTAAAGCTCTCGGTAAATCGATGAAAGTAATTAATACTTCAATGGAAGACGGCGTGGGTATTGAAGAACTGAAAGATGAAATTGAAAATATGGCAGGAGTTTTAACATCCGGGTCAAAGGAAGATGTAGTTGTTACGAACTTAAGGCATGAGAGGCTTTTAGATGCTGCATTTAAGTCGATTGAGGATGCCATTGCAAGTACCGAGGCCAATGAACCTTTAGAGTTTATTGAAATAGATGTTAATGCTGCCTATGGATATTTAGGTGAAATTATTGGTGAAGCTGTTCAAGGGGATATAATTGACCAGGTATTTTCAAGATTTTGTTTGGGGAAATAATTGATTTTTTATGGGGAAAATAATGAATAATAAATTCGATATAATTGTCATAGGCGCCGGCCATGCCGGTTGTGAAGCCGCTCTTGCCTCAGCGAGAATGGGAAATAACACCTGCCTTTTTTCAATGAATCTGGAGGCTATTGCCATGATGCCATGTAACCCTTCAATTGGAGGGACAGGGAAGGGGCATTTGGTTAGAGAAATCGATGCTCTTGGTGGAGAAATGGGTGTTAATATTGACAAATCATTTATCCAGAGTAAGATGCTAAACACAGCTAAAGGACCGGCAGTTCACTCTCTTCGTGCTCAAGCTGATAAAGAGCTTTACCATAGAGAAATGAAGAAAACTCTTGAGAAGCAAGCTAACCTTTGGGTCAAACAGGGAGAAATTGTTGAGTTGATTGTTGAGGACGGCACGGTAACAGGAGCTGTAACAAGAACCGGGATGAAATTTGAAGCAAAAGCTGTAATCCTTGCAACCGGGACTTTTTTAAAGGGGAAGATATTTATTGGTAGCGGTGCTTACTCAAGCGGGCCAAACGGTTTGGCACCATCTATTGATTTGGCAAATAACTTGAAAGCCTTAGGTATTTCATTGCGTAGATTTAAAACAGGCACCCCGGCAAGATGCTTGGCATCATCCTTAGATTACGGTAAAATGTCCGAGCAGAAGGGTGATGAGCATATTGTGCCATTTTCTTTTTTGAATGATGAGTTGGAAAGGGAGCAGGTATCATGTTGGCTTACATATACCAATGAAGAAACTCATAAAATTATAAGGGAAAACTTCCACAAATCTGCCTTGTTTGGTGGACAAATTGAAGGAATCGGTCCCAGATATTGTCCGTCAATTGAAGATAAGGTAAATAGGTTTTCTGATAAGCCAAGGCATCAAACCTTTATAGAGCCTGAGGGGATTGATACAGAGGAAATGTATATTCAGGGCATGTCCAGCAGTCTGCCTGAGGATGTTCAAGAGGAATTCTACAAAACGATTCCGGGATTGGAAGATTTAGTAATAACAAGACCTGCATATGCGATAGAGTATGACTGCATAGATCCATTGGAGCTTAAACCTACTCTTGAACATATGAAGATAAATGGACTTTTTTGTGCAGGACAGTTTAACGGTAGCTCTGGATATGAAGAAGCTGCTGCTCAAGGTTTAATTGCAGGAATAAATGCTTCACTTAAAATAAATGGTAAAAAATCCTTAGTTCTAAAAAGAAACGAGGCTTATATTGGCGTTCTAATCGACGATTTGGTGACTAAAGGTACTAATGAACCTTACAGAATTATGACCAGCAGAGCGGAATATAGACTGGTTTTAAGGCAAGACAATGCTGACAGCCGTTTGACGGAGCTGGGATATGAGGTCGGACTCGTTACAGAGGAGAGATACCAAAAATATCTTAATAAAAAAGCTGCTGTAGAAAATGAGGTTATTCGTTTAAATGAAACCTTCCTGAAGCCGAGGGATGTCAATGAATTTCTGGAAAAAATTGGAAACTCAACTGTAGATAAAAGTGTGTCACTGGCCGAACTTTTGAAGAGACCCGGAATTACTTATGCAAACCTTGAAGCTGTTGATATTTCAAGGCCTATACTTTCATATCATGAAAAAATTCAGGTGGAAGTTCAAATTAAGTATGAAGGTTATATAACTAAGCAGCTGCAACAAATTGAGAGGTTTAAAAAGCTTGAAGTGAAGTCTTTGCCTGAAGATATGAATTATTCTGAAATTGATAATCTTAGAATAGAGGCAGCACAAAAATTAGACCGAATTAAACCATTATCCTTAGGACAGGCATCCAGAATATCCGGTGTATCACCGGCAGATATAAATGTTTTGATAGTTTGGCTTGAAAGAAATAGAAGAAATAGAGGTGCTGATGAAGGTTCAAAATAATAGAGATAATGATATTCATATTTTGAAAACTCAGTTCGATGAACTGGGGATATCCTATACAGAGGGACAAATTTACAAGCTAATTGCATATATGAACCATATATTGGAATGGAATAAAAAGGTTAATTTGACTGCAATTACCGACAGAGACGAATTTTTAATAAAGCATGTTGTGGATTCATTATTGGTTGTTAATTTGCCTGAATTTGCAAAGGGGAAAACGGTATTGGATATTGGTACGGGGGGAGGCTTTCCCGGCATACCTTTAGCTGTTATGTGTCCTGAAAAGAAATTTTATCTTGTTGACTCTTTGTTGAAAAGAATACGCATCATTAATCAGGGTATTGATGAGCTGGGACTTACAAATGTAGAAACGCTCCACAGCAGAGCAGAAGATTTAATTAAGCTAGAACCATATAAAAGAGGCTTGGATGTAGTAGTTTCCAGAGCTGTAGCGAACATGAAAAAACTATCGGGATATATGCTTCCATATGTTAAAGCCGGTGGGGTAGCTATTGCTCTAAAAGGGCCGGCTGCCGAAGACGAATTAGTTGAAGCGGAAGAACAGATTATATCTTTAGGAGGCAAAAACTTTCAGGTTAGACACATACCTGCAAATGGCTACAATCACAGTGTTATAATTATAGAAAAATAGAAATGTTTCACGTGAAACATTTTCGTTTGGGGGAATTTACAGGTGGCATTAGAAAGCCATCTGTAGTATAATTGTTTATATACAAAAGGAGGTGCTGTTTTGGGTAAGGCAATAGCAATTTTCAACCAAAAAGGTGGAGTTGGAAAAACAACTACAAATATAAATTTAGGTGCATGTTTAGCATTAAGAGGCAAGAAAATTCTTATGTTAGACATTGACCCGCAGGGAAACACAACAAGTGGAATAGGCATATCTAAGAAGAGCCTGGATTATACGGTTTATGATTTGCTAATCGAAGATAATTTTAATACAGATTTAGCCATACTGAATACTTCGGTAAAGGGGCTTGATATTGTCCCTGCAAGCGTTGATTTGGCAGGGGCGGAAATTGAATTAGTAGCCATTGAGGGAAGAGAACAGAGACTTAAGAAGGCAATTGATAAGGTAAGAGATAAATATGATTACATATTTATCGACTGTCCACCTTCTCTTGGTCTTTTAACGATTAATTCCTTAACAGCCGTAGAAAGTGTATTGGTGCCAATTCAATGTGAATTCTATGCTCTCGAAGGAGTAAGTCAGCTTGTAAGCACCATTGATTTAGTAAAGAAAAATCTTAACCCCAGTCTGGATATTGAAGGAGTAATCCTGAGTATGTTTGACGGCAGAACCAATCTGTCGGCACAGGTTGTTCAAGAGGTAAAAAAATATTTCGGCTCTAAGGTATACTCTACAGTAATTCCCAGAAATATCAGATTGGCTGAAGCACCAAGCTTTGGACTTGCAATTACAGAATATGATCCTAAATCAAGAGGAGCAGAAGCATATATGGATTTTGCAGATGAATTTTTAGAGTGGGAGGCAGAGGCGTGAGCACAAAGAAAAGAGGCCTAGGTAAGGGTCTTAATGCTTTATTTGAAGCACAGGCTCCAATTATGGAAGAAGAACATTCTTCTAATGTTAACAAAACTGTTACGACTACAGATAATGAAAATGCAATAGTATATATTGATATTAACAATATCAAGCCTAACGAAAATCAGCCAAGAAAGCATTTTGATGAAGAAAGGATAGAAGAGCTTTCTCAATCTATCCTCGAACACGGTATAATTCAACCGCTTGTATTAAGGAAGGTTGACGGCAAGGTTTATGAAATAGTTGCGGGGGAAAGAAGATGGAGGGCTTCCAGGAAAGCCGGATTGAAGAAGGTACCTTCTCTTGTCAGAAATTTCACCGACGAAGAGAATATGGTTATTGCCATAATTGAAAACATGCAGCGAGAGGATTTAAATCCTATAGAAGAAGCGGAAGGTCTTAAGCAGATGATAGATACCTACGGCTTTACTCAGGAGCAGGTTTCAAAAAGTGTAAGCAAAAGCAGACCGTATATTACAAACTCTTTGCGACTTCTCAATCTGCCGGAATATGTGAGACAGCAGCTTTTAATTGGCGCAATCACACCCGGACATGGAAGAACCCTATTGGGGTTGGATAAGGAAGACCTGCAAATTGATTTATGCAAGAAGGTGATTAAAGAAGGCATTTCCGTAAGAAAGCTGGAAGAAATTGTCGCCGGAAAAGGGAAACCGAAAAAAAAGGCTCTTAAACGCGTTAAGAATCCTGATATAGCTAAGGTTGAAAATGAGCTTAAAGAAATATTTGGAACTAAAGTTAATATTGCGGCCAAAGGAAAAAAAGGTGCAATTGAGCTTGAGTACTATAATGAAGAAGAGCTTAACAGGTTAATAGACATTCTAAAATCTATTAACTGATAATAATCGGACTTGTTGAAATAAAACGGTTGTATGGTTTGTTTCACGTGAAACAAGGAAACAACAATTAGATGGTCAGAGGTAGAGCAAATGACTATAGAAAATTTTGAGCAGACTATATCACCATATATTCCACTTCCTATGTGCATCGTAAATGGGAAAGGGAAGGTTGAGAAAGCTAATGCTTATATAGATCAGGTTTTTATATATGATGATATTGAGACAGCAGATTTTTTTGCTTTAACTGGAGTTAAGACTGCCCAGCTAAGGGAAGCTGCAGAAAAAAACATTAGGATAGTAATAGAGAGAAACGGAAAAATCTTTAGACTTCTCGTCACTATTGAGGGGGAAGATGAAGAGCTGCTTTTCTTTGTGCTTTTTGATGATATAACTAAGCTGGAATCCATAAAGGGAAAGTATAAGGCTGAGAAAACTTGTGTATGTAGGATAAATATTGATAACTATGATGAGCTTCCTGCTAACACTGCTCCGGAACAACGGACAAAGGTAATGACCAGCGTTGAAACGGAGATTAGAAAATGGGCGACAGAAATAGAAGGCTCTCTCAGCAGGCTCCATGATGATGAATATATAATATATTTTCCGCAATATAAGCTGTCAGCTATGATTGAGAAGAACTTTGATGTATTAAACAAAGTTAGATCCATTGAAACTGAAATAGACTTCCCAATGAGCCTAAGCATAGGTCTTGGGTGCAATGGTCAGACTTTACCCGAGTGTCAGGACTTTGCCAATTCGGCTCTTGATTTAGCTTTAGGTAGAGGCGGGGACCAGGTTGTAATAAAGAATGATTCTGATGTTTCCTACTATGGAGGTAAGACTCAGAGCTTTGAAAAGAATAATAAAGGCAAATCAAGGGTGATTGCTCATGGTTTGAAGGCGTTAATCAGACAATCAAAGAAAGTCTTCATTATGGGGCATAAGAATTCGGACATGGATGCCTTTGGATCGTCGCTGGGAATTTATAGGCTTTGTAGACTTTGTGACAGAGAAGCATATATTGTAATCAGCACTGTAAATAATTCTCTTCAGCTCATCTATAATCAAGCTGAGGAAAGTGAGCAGTATAACTTCATAGATGGTGTAAAGGCAAAAGAGCTAATTGATGAAGATTGCTTGATCATTGTGGTTGATACTCATCGTATAAGCTATGTTGATACAGGTGAGCTTTTGGAAATGACTTCAAACTTAGCGGTTATAGATCACCATAGAAGGGCTGAGGACTTTATAAAGGACGCAACTCTTACATATATAGAGTCCTATGCATCCTCAACTGCTGAGCTGGTGACAGAAATTCTTCAATACTCAGGACAGAAAAAAATGCTTGTTAAGCTTGAAGCAGAGGCTCTTTTGGCAGGTATGACAATAGATACCAACAGATTTGCAGTTAAGACAGGTGTTAGAACCTTTGAGGCTGCCGCTTATTTGCGCAGATCGGGAGCAGATACAACTGAAGTTAAGAGATTTTTCCAAACAGATATGGATGCTTTTAAGACCAGGGCTAAGTGTATTGCAGCAGCTAAATTCTATGATGACGGTGTTGCAACATCTGTGTGTGAGGGTGAAAATTTAGATGCCCAGGTAATAAATTCTCAGGTGGCCGATGAACTTTTAAACATTAGAGGGATAAAGGCATCTTTTGTGGCAGGTCGAAACCAATTTGGCACAACTGTAATCAGTGCAAGGTCTTTGGGAGAAGTAAATGTACAGGTTATAATGGAAAAGCTGGGTGGAGGCGGACATCTTACGACAGCAGGTGCTCAGGTTTCGGAAAGCCCTGAGGAGGTTATTGAAAAGGTTAGAGAGATAGTTAGAAAGTAAGAAAGTAGGTGGAGATATGATAGTTATATTAAAAAGAGATGTTAAAGGTACCGGTAAGGCAGGAGAAGTGGTGAAGGTAAGCGATGGATATGCCAGAAATATGCTGCTTCCGAGAGGTTATGCTGAAGAAGCCACCGAAGGGAATGTTAAAAATCTGGAAAAGCAGAAGGCTCTTCAGGCGAGAAAAAGAGCAGAGGAAAAGGCTGCTGCTGAAGCCTTAGCTGAAAGCTTTGAAGATATAAAGCTTGAAATTAAGACTAAGGCAGGAGACGGGGGAAGGCTTTTCGGCTCCATTACTAATAAGGATGTAGCTGAAGCCCTTGAAAAACAGCAGAATATTAAGCTTGATAAGAAGAAGATTTCCCTTGATAATCCAATTAAACAAATTGGCAGTTTCACAGCAACGGTTAAGTTGCATCAAGATGTTAATGGAAAACTAACCATTGTGGTAAGCGAGGAGGCATAGGAATGGCCGACAGGATTCCCCCACATAATAGCGAGGCGGAGAGAAGCGCCCTTGGAGCAATTTTGCTGCGTGCCGGAGATGCTTTGCCTGATGTAATGGAATATGTAAATGGAGATAGCTTTTATGATCCAAATCATAAGGAAATCTTTGAAGCAATAAAACATCTTTATGATAAGGGGAGAGTAATTGACAGCATAACCCTTTGCAATGAGCTTAAATCCAGAGGAACCTTGAAAACTGTCGGCGGAGCAGGATATGTGTCAGGCTTGGCGGCAGAGGTTCCGTCAACGAGCAATGCCGGAGAGTATGCAAAAATCATCAATGAAAAGGCTATTTTGCGCAGTCTGATTAATGTATCAAACGATGTCATCACTCAAAGCTACGATGGCAAGCAGGATACATTGAAGATTTTAGATGATGCGGAAAAGGCTATTTTTGAAATTGGTCAGGGTAATCAGAAAAAGGATTTCTCATATATAGGAGAGGTTCTTATTGAAAATATCCACAATATTGACGAAGCGGCCAATGCTGAAGGCATAGTCGGTCTGGAAACCGGCTTTAAGCGTCTTGATGAGATGACGGGAGGCCTCCAGAAATCAACGCTTAACATCGTTGCGGCAAGACCGGGTATGGGTAAGACCGCTTTAGCTTTAAATATTGCAAAATATGCAGCGGGCAGAAAAAAGAAGAGCGTGCTTATCTTTTCCTTGGAAATGTCCAAAGAAGAATTAGGAAGCAGAATTCTTTCCATGGAAGCCAGCGTTGAGTCACAAAAAATTAAAACAGGCGATGTGGATGAAAATGACTGGGACAGACTGAATAAGGCAATTGATGATTTAAGTGATGCAAAGCTGGCAATTGATGAGACAGCGGCAATATCCATAATGGAAATGAAGAACAAATGCAGACGAATGAAGTCCACCAACGGTTTGGATTTAGTAATTGTAGACTACCTGCAGCTGATGGAAGGCGAGGGAGAAAACAGACAGCAGGAAGTCAGCAAGCTATCACGAAGCCTTAAGCTGATGGCAAAGGAAATGGATTGTCCTTTTATTGTGCTTTCACAGCTTTCTCGAGGACCGGAACAAAGAACCGACAAGAGACCTCTTTTGTCAGACCTTAGAGAATCCGGTTCCATTGAGCAGGATGCCGATATTGTAATTTTCCTTTATAACGACCAGTACTATAATGGTGATGAATCGGAAAAACCGGGAATTACGGAGCTTAACATAGCAAAGCATAGGAGTGGTCCAGTTGGAACCATTGATTTGGCTTGGGTTGGCAGATATACTAAGTTTAGCGATATAGGATAGAAAATGAAATATAAATTAGAAAAAAACATGGATTTTTACCTGTTGGATGCCAAGCTGGAGACTCTGTTCATTACAGAATACATGGCGAAGGCTCCGGGAGATTTTGTGAAGGTATATGTTTTTACCCATATGTATGCCGAGCATCAAATGGAAATTGATGACAAAACAGTTGCAGGCCAGCTGGGTCTAACTGAAAGACAGGTAATTGATGCTTGGGACTATTGGGAAAAACAGGGTGTCATAAAGAAAAGATATGCCAATGCCAAGGGAAACTATGATTTTGCCATCGAGTTCGTCAGCCTTAAGGAGAAGATGTATGGCTTTAACAAAGAGGCTGAGCCGGCTAAGCCTGTGGAGCAGGTGAATGTCTTTGGAAATCAGGCGGTTAAGGAACTATTTGCCTTTACGGAGAACCTGCTTGGCAAGACTTTAAGCAGCAGTGCAATGGAAAACATTCTTTTCCTCATTCAGGAGCGGGGCGCCAATCCTGATTTAATTGCTTACGCTGTGGATTACTGTGTCGGTAAGAATAAGACCAATATGAAGTATATAAGCAAGGTGGCTGAAAATTGGCTTGATAGAGGAATTTGCACCAGGGAGGATGCCATAGAGTATTTAGAAGAAAACGACAGTAAGTACTACAAATACAAGGCTATAATGCAGTCCTTGGGCTTCAATAGGCAGCCTACAAGCTTTGAGATGGAAATGATGGATAATTGGTTTGATGTTTTAGGGTTTTCTGTTGAAAAGGTTCTGGATGCCTGCGCTAAGACTACGGGCATAAGAGAGCCTAATTTCAATTATGTAGACAAAATTTTAAATAATTGGAGTCAGGAAGCGAGCAAACCGGTTAGTCAGGAAGCGAAAAAGATTGTAAATCAGGCTATGCTGAATAAATACCTTGAACACCTTAGAGATGAGGCGCAGAGAGAGGCAAAGGAAAGAAAGAAGGAAGCCTTTGATAAGATTCCACAGCTTAAGGAAGTGGACAGCAGCATACAAAAATGCTATAGAGAGAAGCTTCTTAAGGGATTCAGAGCCACTCCTGCAGAAAAACAAGCGATTGATGGGGAAATCGCAAAGCTCAAAGCAGAAAAGAAAGCCTTGCTTAAAGGAGCAGGTCTGGCGGAGGACTTTTTTGAGGTTAAATACAGATGCAATATCTGTGGAGATACCTGTGAAACACCGGATGGTGTTTGCACCTGTAAGGCTGAAAGAATTCTGGAAGCCATTCAATGGGGAAAGTGTTAAAAAATGAGAAAAACTGGGGATTTTAATATTTTTAATAGGAAATATAAGCTTAATAAAGCAAGGGCAATTGCAGTGGGGGCGGCTTTGGTGCTTCTTATTGTTGTGTCTGTTTCCCTTAAAAATATCATGGATTTGAGAGCCGAGCGCAATACATTAATTCAACAAAATCAGGCTTTGAAGGAAGAAAAGAAGAAGTTGAAGGATGAGCTAAAGAATGTAAACGATATGGACTATATCGAGGAGCAGGCAAGATTGCAGCTGAGACTCATTAAACCGGGGGAGACTTTGTTTATTGTTGAAAAGGAAAACGATAAGGAAGGTGAAAAGGGTGAAACCAAGAATTGAGCAGGTTATCGTAGTCGAGGGGCGAGATGACACAGCGGCTATTAAAGCGGCGATAAATGCTGAAACTATTGAAACACATGGTTTCGGTATAACTGAGGAAACATTTTCTCTTATTAAAAAAGCTTATGAGGGAAAGGGAATTATAGTTTTCACTGACCCTGATCATGCAGGAGAGCTGATTAGGAAGAGAATTCTGGAATTGTTTCCTGAGGCAGGGGAGGCTTTTTTGCCGAGAGATGAAGCGACAAAGGGAACTAATATCGGCATAGAAAATGCAAAGCCTGAGTCAATTATTCAAGCTCTTTCTATGGTCAAATTTTATGAGGGAGAGGCTTCTGAGGAGTTTTCCATGGATGATCTAGAGGCGTATAATTTGACCGGTTCTGCCAATTCAAAAGAAAAGAGAGAAAAGCTGGGCAAAGCCCTAGGCATTGGATATGGAAATTCAAAGGCTTTTTTGAGAAAGCTAAATGGGTACGGCATACGCCGTCAGGATTTTCAGGAAGAAGTAAGTAAATTATGAAACTATACTCACCGAAGGAAATAAGTAATATAAAGGATAAATTTGGCTTCAAGCTTTCCAAAAGCTTGGGCCAAAACTTCTTAACAGATAAAAATATAATAGACAAAATTGTAGATGCTACTGCAGCTGATGAAAATACATTGGTGATAGAAATCGGACCCGGCATCGGTGTGTTAACCGGGGAGCTTGCGCAAAGAGCCGGGAAGGTAATAGCTATTGAAATCGATAGAAATTTATTGCCAATTTTAAGCTATACCTTAGGAGAATTTGATAACGTAGAAGTTATAAATATAGATGTTCTTAAAGCTGACTTAAACAGGATAATAGAAGACAGCGGTTATGAGAAGGTAAAAATTGTAGGAAACTTGCCCTATTACATTACGACGCCGATTATCATGGGGCTTTTAGAATCAAAGGTTAAGGCCGATGACATTGTTATCATGATGCAAAAAGAAGTTGCTGACAGAATCAGGTCTGAAGAAGGCAGCAGAGTTTACGGTGCAATTTCAGTTGTTGTACAATACTACTGCAATGTTACACAGGTGGCAGCCGTATCAAAGGATGTTTTTTATCCACCTCCAAAGGTGGATTCTGCGGTCCTTAGACTTTCTCCGAAGAAGGCAAAGACTCATGAGCTTAAGGATGAAGCCTTGTTTTTTTCTATAATAAAGGCGGGCTTCGGACAAAGAAGGAAGACCCTTTCAAATTCCCTTGGAGCTGTTTCAGGATTTACCAAGGACGAAATCCTTCGTGGACTTGAAGCTGCGGGAATAGAGCCTAAACGACGAGCGGAAACACTTAGCTTAGAGGAGTTTTCTAAGTTGGCAGACGAATTTTTTGATATTAGAGATGCCCGAGATGGTAAAGACAGCATAAGGAAAGAGGGTGATTGGGGTGCGTCGAATTAAAGAGCTGTACGAAAAATACTTACATAATAACATAGGATTTTGCTTTGGATTGGCTTTTCTCCTGAACTTTTTCATGGAGAGTCTGGCGAGAAAGGGAGTGTCAATTTTTGGCGGAGTATTGTTTATGGTGCAGCACCCGTTGATTTTTTTCTACAATGTGCTCATTATATTTGCAACACTCTCTATTGGAATGCTTTTCAGACGCAGAGTTTTTGCAATAGTCATGTTGACAACGGTTTGGCTGGCAATTGCAATAGCCAATGGAGTAATCCTTACACAGAGAATGACTCCTTTTACGGTGAAGGATCTAAGCGCCATAACCGATGGAGCGACTTTGATTACAAACTACATGTCAAAGCTTCAGATTATTTTAATCGCCGTAGGGCTTATCCTAGCGGTTATAGCAGTGGTTGTTTTGTTTATAAAAGGACCGAAGCTTAAGGAAAAGATAGAGTACAAAAAAGCTGTAGCCAAGGTTCTTCTCATAGGCATAATTACCGGGGGGGCTACCTTCGGTGCGATACAAACGGGGATTGTCAGCACTTTCTTTGGAAATCTGGCCTATGCCTATAGAGATTATGGAATACCATATTGTTTTATAAGTACCTGGGCAAATACGGGAATTAAAAAGCCGTCGGGCTACACTGCGGAAAATGTGAAGGCTTTACTGGAAAAAAGCGGTCAAAAGGTTGAGAAAGGCGGCTTGAAGCAAGAGGATGTAGATGAGAAGTATCCTAATATTATCTACTTGCAGCTGGAGTCTTTCATCGATCCGATGCTGTTTAAAAATATAAAGCTGTCAGAGGATCCGATTCCGAACTATAGGAAGCTGATGGAACAATATTCCGGTGGAGATCTTACGGTTCCGGCTTGTGGAGCCGGAACTGCCAACACAGAATTTGAGACTATGACAGGAATAAGTGCAAGATTTTTCGGGCCGGGTGAGTACCCATATAAATCCGTATTAAGCGACAGGACTATGGAAAGCAGCGCCTTTGTGTTGAAATCGATGGGATACAGCACTCACGCCATACATAATCACAGGGCAGTTTTCTACAACAGAAATACGGTTTTTGCCAATATCGGTTATGATACCTTTACATCGCTGGAATATATGAGTGATGTTCCTAAGACACCAAAGAATTGGGCAAAGGACAGCATTCTTACAAATGAAATAATGGATACCTTGAAGGCAACTGAAGGCAGGGACTATATCCACACTATATCTGTTCAGGGGCATGGCAAGTATCCGCCTGAGCAGGTCCTAAAAAACCCTAAAATCAAAGTTGTTGAGGCTCCGGATGAAGAGCTGAAATGGAAGTACGAATATTATGTAAACCAGATGTATGAAATGGATAAGTTCGTAAAAGAGCTTACCGATACCCTGGCCGCCTTTGATGAGCCGGTAGTTCTTGTAATGTTTGGAGACCATATTCCGGCATTGGATATTACAGAAGATACTTATGCTGCAAAAGATTTATATACTACACAGTATGTAATTTGGTCAAATGAGAAAACAGAGAAAAAATCCAGAGATCTATACGCTTATGAAATCATGTCCACCTTGTTCAATGATTTAGGAATACACAAAGGAACAGTATTTAAATATCAGCAGGAGGTTGACCATGGTGACAGTGGATACCTGGAAGGTTTGAAGACTCTTGGCTACGATATGCTATATGGCAAAAAATATGTATACGGCAAAAACAATCCATTTGAAGCGGCTAAGATGAAGATGGGAGTTAAGAATATAAAAATTCAACAGGTAGTTGCCGCCGGAGGTAAGTACTATATTAAGGGAAAGAACTTCACAGAGTATAGTGTAGTAACTTTAAATGGCGAAACCTTGAAAACTATTTACTTGAGCCCTAATCTTCTTGGACTTCAGGAAGATGTTAATCCGGCAGATGTTACTAAAATGAAGGTAAGCCAGATAGATAGGAATAGTAAGGAAATAATAAGTACCACCGAATAGTCGGATTTGCTCCAGTGCTCATAGAGAAAATTTTATGGAGCAAAATAGATGTTTTGTGTGAAAGGGCTGTGCAATGAGAACCTTAGAAACGGAAAGACTTATACTTAAAGAGTACAAAGAAGACTATGCTGAAGGGCTGTATAAGTACGCCTCTAATCCTAATGTGGGACCGAGGGCAGGATGGAAGCCTCATGAAAGTGTAGAAGAAAGCTTGAAAATCATAAGGGAGCTTTTCATGCCGGTATCGGCATGGGCGATTTTCCTAAAGGAAACCGGTGATTTGATTGGTACCATAGCCCTTGAGCATGACAGGTTCAGACCCTACGCCAGAAGCAAGGAGCTGGGGTATTCATTGGCATATGATTACTGGGGAAAGGGTTATATGACTGAAGCAGCAAGGAAGGTAATTGAATTTGCCTTCAATGAGCTGGAGCTTCAAATTATGTGCATATGCACCTCTACGGTAAATACACGTTCTCAAAGAATCATTGAAAAATGTGGATTTAAGCTTGAAGGAGTCATTAGAATGGCATATCAAATATATGATGGCAGCCTGAGAGATTCTATGGAGTTTTCAATGACAAAGGAGGAGTGGGAAACGAATAAAGGCAATCAGAAGTAGGTCGGAAATTATCCGACCTATTTTTATGATTGGGATAATACAAGTCCAATGCCGGAAAATATATAAAAAATATTGCTGCAACAGTTTGAAAGAAAAAAATATGGGCAAATAAGGAGGTATGACGAATAAATGTGTTGCATAAGTTAAATAAAAGTGATAAAATATACAAATATAAAAGCAACTCGGGAGTTGACAAAAATGCAGAATTTGAGAAAATCATTAGACAGACAGACAGACAGACAGACAGACAGACAGACAGACAGACAGACAGACAGACAGACAGACAGACAGACAGACAGACAGACAGACAGACAGA
>FONK01000021.1 GCA_900112915.1 Peptostreptococcaceae bacterium pGA-8
TCTTGAACCTGTTCTTTGACAAATATACCCGCAAGATAACGGCGGCGTATCATAGGGCAAACCGGACACTTTCCTTTTGTGCCTGAGCTGTGCGGAGAATACGCCATGACACTTCCCTACACGGAAGCCGAGCGAGAAATATTCTACCGCAAAGCAAGCGTAGCACCTTGCAAGCCATGACAGCACAAAATATATAATGATACTCCCTTACAGCCACAGTCCGAGCGTTAAAAGCGTCGCAGGCAATGGGTAGGGCCGCATGAGAACCATGCAGGGGTGAAATTCCCGTGAGGCTAATGCTTATAGCCATCCGATTAAAGCCCATTTTATCAATTAACTCTGAATAATGGACAAACCATTATTCAGAGACTGATTTAACATCATATGAAAGGGGTTGATCTTTTGAATGAAAAGAAACTTGCCGTCACAAAGACGGAGCATAAGATAGGCAAGACGACCTACATTATATGTTCGTCGTTCAGCGATAAAGCAACGGACAACCTTGATAAAAAAATTGAAAAGTTGATCCGAAAAGACATTGAAGAGAACGCCCGAAATCAGGGTGTTCTTTAATATTTAAGCCATGATATAAGCAGCGGTTTATGGTATAATATTATCAGTACACATACCATGCTTGTCTGCTGATAGAAAGGAGGCTACTTTATGATAGCAGACAAGATAACTGCCTTATATTGTCGATTAAGTCAAGAGGATGTACAAACCGGTGAGAGTGAATCCATACAAAATCAAAAATTGATTTTACAGAAGTATGCGGATGAACACCATTTTTTCAATACTCGATTTTTCATTGACGATGGTTTTTCCGGAGTGAGCTTTGAACGCAAGGGACTTCAAGCTATGTTACAAGAGGTAGAAGCCGGAAATGTGTCAACCGTCATCACCAAAGATCTTTCCCGTCTGGGGCGTAACTATTTGAAAACCGGCGAACTGATTGAGATTGTGTTCCCGGAATATGAAGTACGCTATATTGCCATAAATGATGGTGTGGATACTGCAAGAGAGGACAACGAGTTCACTCCTTTGCGGAATTGGTTTAACGAATTTTATGCCCGCGATACCTCAAAGAAAATCCGTGCCGTGAAACAGGCAAAAGCTCAAAAGGGAGAGCGCGTCAACGGAGAAGTACCTTACGGATACGTTGCTGATCCAAATAACCGAAATCATCTCCTGCCCGATCCTAAAACGACACATGTAGTAAAACAAATTTTCGCTATGTATATAAGAGGCGACCGTATCTGCGAAATACAGAATTGGCTGAAAGAAAACAAAATTCTGACCGTCGCCGAACTACGCTATCGGCGTACAGGGAAATGCCGTCACCCGCGCCCGCATCCGACTTGCATCTATAACTGGCCGGATAAGACGCTGTATGATATTCTCTCCCGAAAGGAATATCTGGGACATACTATCACGGGAAAGAGCTATAAGGTGTCATACAAGTCAAAAAAGACAAAGAAAAACCCTGAAGAAAAGCAATATTTTTTCCCAAATACCCATGAAGCATTGATTGACGAAGAAACCTTCGATCTCGCACAAAAGCGGATTGCTACAAAACACCGACCAAACAAAATAAATGAGATTGATTTGTTTTCTGGGCTTCTCTTTTGCGGAGATTGTGGCTACAAGATGTATCTACAACAGGGAGCCGGAACGCCGGAGCGAAAACACGCCTACACCTGCGGTAAATACCGTAACCGTATCAGGACAGGCGAAATTTGCACCACCCACTATATTCGCAAGAGTGTCCTAAAAGAGCTTGTCCTTGCCGACCTGCAAAGGGTATTATCTTATGTCAAAACTCACGAAAAGGAATTTATCCGGCATGCCAATGAATATAACGCAAAGTCCATGCAAAAGGCATTGTCTCGGCAGAAAAAGGAGCTGGAAAAAGCAACCGTAAGAATGAACGAGTTGAACATCCTGTTCCGCAAGCTATATGAGGATAACGCTTTGGGGAAACTTTCGGACGAGCAGTTTGTGTTTCTGACTTCCGGTTATGATGAGGAAAAAGACACATTAACCCGCCGGATTGCAGAGCTGTCACAGGAGATCGACAAGGTTACCGAGCGCAACGTAGACGTAAGAAAATTTGTTGCCATTGTGCGCAAGTACACGGCAATTCAAGAACTGACTTACGAGAATGTCCATGAATTTATTGACCGCATCCTAATCCACGAGCTGGACAAGGAAACAAATACGCGGAAAATTGAAATCATGTATAGCTTTGTGGGTCGAGTAGAAACGGGCGATCAGCCCACGGAAAGCATCTCCTATTTCAGACAGATAGGAGCAAACGTCAAGAGCTATGCAATTTGACGCAAAAAATAAGTGGGACAACGCACCCCTTGAAAAAGTTACGTTATCCCACTTCAACAAAAT
Organism: Peptostreptococcaceae bacterium pGA-8; assembly: GCA_900112915.1. Classification (GTDB taxonomy): domain Bacteria; phylum Bacillota; class Clostridia; order Peptostreptococcales; family Anaerovoracaceae; genus S5-A14a. Next base: position 2,401 of record FONK01000021.1, read on the forward strand.
TTGTTCCGGTATATTCATAATCTTGATAGACTTTAACTATACTGATTCCCTTTTCTTTGCTCCATAAATAGTTAAAGTCCTGTTTTGGTCTATTCGATTGTCAAAGAACAATGCTCTTATATCTCAAAAAAAATATATTCGATTTTCCCAAGGTAAAATTCTCCCTCTATATATAAACCTTACTTTCAGAGGCTTTTGTTTCCAATTTTTTTAAAAATTTTTCAAAAAAATAGGGAACAAACTATACATTCAGCCTGTTCCCTACTTGTTAGTGGCTATTCAAGCATCTCTTTGAGCTTCTTTAAGATTTTATTTCTAAAACTGAAAATTTTCTTGGAAGATACCTGTTGTTCTTTTGCTAAATCACGAATGGTCATTTCTTTAAAATACAAAGAATCGATTACCTTTTTCTCTTCATCATTTAACTTTTCCAATGCCTGATATAGATCCTCAATCCTCATCTTTGTTTCAATGATTTTTTCGATATCTACATTTTCATCTGCAATAGAATTTAAATCAATCTTATAATCCTCAAAGCCATAGACTCTGTGTTTTCTATCTATTCTATTTAAATGAGCTTCATGATTAAGCTCTTTTTTATATGCTCTATACACTTCATCAGATACAGTTATCTTTTTACCTCTGACATAAATATATTTTTCTTTGTCTGACATCCTTTGATCCTCCTTTTTTTACTCGTTTTTTTGATTTTTGAGCATAAAAAAGGAGGACCTCTGCATTTTGACGTGCGAAGCCCTCTTAAAAATGAGGAAATAAAAGCCCTTTGACTCTCTCTATATTCAGTTTTTATTACTTTAAAAAGGAGACCAGATAGAATTAAATATTACTTCAAAAAAGCACAAAGTAAACATATATTCTTTTTCTTCTTTATAATACTCTTCCATCCATATCATTTCCCTGCCTTCGTCCATATTTTTAATATGCTTTATTAAAAAATTACTAGTAGTTTTCATAATATCTATGGCATAACCTATACCTTTTTATCAAGCCATATACCTTGCTTTAATCTATACCAAGTTAAAACCATTTTTAAGGCTTCATCAAAAAACAACGCAAGCCACATTCCTACGAGCCCAAGATTAAAGAAAAATGCAAATATATATGCCAATACAGGGCGTAATATCGCACTAACAAATAGTGAATATCTAGCAATGAATTTATTATCCCCTGCTCCTCTTAATGCTCCTGAAGAAACTTGTGCAAAAGTCTGTGGTACTATTAATATTGCAATAACAATCATTACGCTTGCACCAACCAATACACCATTGTTATTATTTACTAGTATTCTAAAAATCTCAAACCTTCCAAAATAAAATATGAAACTGACTATAATAGAAATTATTATGCCGCTTCTCTGTGCGATTTTTACATAAATTACTGCTAAATCTTTTCTTTTTTCACCTATCTTTCTTCCACTAAATGATGCTGATGCATTTCCCATTCCTGAACCAAAATAGTAATATAAATCCCATATCAAGATACAGTAATGATGAATACCCATTGAAACAGTGCCAAGTTCCGCAATCATCCTTGTAAATATGAACAAGCCGACTCTTTCCCAAAGATGCTCTAAAAATGCGCTATGTCCAATATCTAATAACGGATTAATGAATTTTTTGGTAAAACGGAAACTCCCCTCCAAAATATTTACATGATTATCGCCCTTAATAACTGATTTTAGCAATAATAAAAATATTATTGCATTGCCTATTGCAGTAGCTAAACCCGCTCCAGCAATACCCATTTTAGGTAGACCTAATTTCCCAAAAATCATTACATAATTTAGAACTACATTGATAATATTGCCTATTATATTTGCTTTAAAAACAATTTTTGTATTCCCTACACCAATTTGTGCAGACATTAATGGCGCAAATAGCATTCTAAAAAAACCTGATAAAGTAATATATCGATAGTAAATTATCGCTAAATCTAAATAGTCTTTTTTTGCCCCGGAAATTTCAACAATTTTTTCTGTATAAACAAGCGAAAGAATTGTTAATACAATATATATTGCCGAGATTAATACCATGGACTGCTTAATAGCACTATTCATACCATGATAGTCTTTTTCCCCATGCCTGCGTGCAACAATAGCTGTTACCGCTGTTGCAATTGCCATTCCCAACATTTGAAAAATCATTCTAGGTTGGCTTGCTATCCCTACCGCAGCAGCATTTTCTATCCCTAATGCACCAACCATGGCTAAATCCACGAGAAGCATTATATTTAAAAATACTCCTTCTAATCCTGCTGGCAAAGCTACTTTCCAATAATCTTTAAATGCAAAGGATAATGTCGGCAATTCTCCAACTACATCCTTTGGCTCGATCATATGATCTATCTTTAAAAAATTTTTCATAAATCGCATTCTCCTCCAACTAGTTATTTATATTCTGACAAATAGTCTAGTAATCGTTTTAATGCAATTTCAAATTCATTATCATATAATGCCATATTAATTCTAAAGGCAAATCCAAATTTTTCATCAAAACCGTTCAAATATGAAGGATATACCGAACTTCCTGTGCTAAAAATCATTTTTCTAATAAAATCAATTGACTTAATTTGTTCATACGTCAGATTTTTAAAATACAATGTAAATAATGATCCATCATCAACTTGATCAATTGATATATTGTTATAAGATTCAAGTAGTTTTTTAATTTTTCCATATGAATCATGCATATAATTTCTATATATTTCAAGGCAATAATCGTAATTGTCGGATAAGTAATGGTTTATTGCAATTTCAGTTGATGCCGGCAAATTCCCTGTTAAAATATCTACCCAATGTTCAATTATTTCATCAAACCTTTTAGGGAATAAAATTGCAGAAAATTTATACCCATTTACTCCGATTGCTTTATGTGGCGAGTACATTCCAATAAAATTATCAGTATTATTAATTCTGTTAATAATTTCGTTCCCCGCTGTGCAAAAACTTTCATCTGAAACAATCAGCTTTCCATCTTCCATCAATTTTTCAAAAAAATCAATGTCTTGATTACTGAAATACATGCTCGTAGAAAAAATGGGCGAAGTAATCCAAATAACATCGTAATCATTTTTTAATATCTCTTCATATGGTATAACATATTCACCATTAACCCTCTCAACAGTTAAAATATCACATGGAAGAGAAAATGCATCATGTGCTTTGCTCACAGAAAAATATGCTGGATTCAAAATACATATATTTTTATAGTCAAGCATACGAAGCATATTTGTTACCGTAACTATCGCTTGAGTTGTATTAGCCGCCAAGCTAATGCCCCCAGAATATTTTTTTTCTGGTATTAGTTTATTAATCAAATTTTCAAGTAAATTTTTATTAAATGAGTACGTATATGAATATTCAATTATCGAATTATCTGTAGGTAATTTAATAGCTTCTATCATTTCTTTTTTAAATTTTTCAGAAGTTAACCAACTAGATAAATTGTATGGTTCTTTCCCAAATTTTTTTTTATATTCTAGTTGAATGTCTTTTATTTGTAATATCTGATTTATTCTTTCTATTAACACAATAACAATCCTCCTAAAACTTATTTCTTGTAAATTGCAACATCAAATATAGAATCACTGTTTGTTCTATCTTCTATAATTTTCCACGTTCCTGCTTTGGTATCCTCTAGCGGATAATTAAATAATTGTTTTATATCATTTCCATAGCGCATTACAATTTTTACATCTTCTCTTGTTAAATCATATAAATCTTCCAGAATGGCAAATTTTTCAGGTATCGTAGATGCAAATATAATATGAGTCGCTTCTTTAACAAAAGGAATATTTTTATAGTTGGAACTAGTTAATTCTATCTCAGTATCTAAATTTGCTTTCCCAGCAATAAGTCCATCTGCACCTGACATTTCAAAATCAAACATATCGCCAGAATTATTTATAAAGCAATTATATCCAATAAAAGATAACGCAGCGTTTACACAAAACTCTCCACCCATCATTTCCAATCTATATTTAGAATCATCATTTATATTCTTAATATAGCAAACTTGTTCGGCGGCTAAAAATTCATTAGACATTAATTTTTGAGAAATCATCGGGTAATTCAATCTATTAACATCATCTAGAATAAACACAGTAGAATTTCCATTTACATTCAATTTCGCATAGTTTAATTTCTTCATTATATTCACCATTAAACCGCTAATACAGCATTAAATAATTGTTTTGAATAATCTTCTTTAACATTTTTTATATCCTCTGTTTTTATTTTTTCAACTATTTTGCCATCTTTGAAAATTATGAGTTTATCACAAATATAAGCTGCTGCTTGAATATCATGAGTTATAAATAGATAACTCAAGTTATATTCCTTTTTTAAATTTTTAAGTAAATCAAGAATTGTAACTTGTATTGATGCATCAAGCGATGATATAGCTTCATCTAACACTATAAGCATTGGTTTTGAAGCTATTGCACGCGCAATGCAAACTCGCTGAACTTCACCACCAGACAGTTCATGAGGATGTCTATACAAATAATCTTCAGAAAGCCCTACTTTATTCAAAAGTTCAATAGCCTCTTGCCTATTAAACTTTGTCTTTGATATTTGCATAGACTCTAAAATTGTATCATGAACTGTAGCACTTGGATTTATTGAAGATGTATAATCTTGAAAAACCGCACTAACTATTCCCTTTCGTTCTCTTCTATTTTTTACAGATTTTCTATTTATTAAAACTTCTCCTCTATCAGGTGCTTCAATTCCTAGAATAAGCCTACTTAATGTCGATTTCCCACTGCCTGATTCTCCAATTATTCCCAAGCATTCATTTTCATCCATAGAAAAACTCACATCATGCAGTACCATATTTCTCTTCATTGTAAAGAAATCCGGTTTTTTGTAACTTTTAAACACATTCTTGACTTCAAGCATCCTAACAACCTCCCATTAATTCAAAATACTTTTCGCCCATCTTATGCCGGTTCCCAATTAGATATTTCCCATATTCGCTTTTAGGAGCACTTAACATCTGATTAGCCGCCCCTTGTTCTACTAAAACTCCATTTTTAAGCAAAATCACGTCATCTGCAATCTTTTTCACTACACCTAGGTCATGCGAAATAAAAACGATGCTCGTATTTAAGTTTTCCTTAAGTTTAATAAATTCTTCAATGATTTCAAACTGAGTTATAGTATCTAAAGCTGTTGTTGGTTCATCAGCTATTATCAAAGATGGCTTTAGTGCAAAGGCTAACGCGATTATTATCCTTTGTAACATCCCTCCTGACAATTGATGCGGATATTTTTTTATGGTGAGATCCGGATTTTTTAGATTGACTTTTTTTAAAGACTCTTGCAATATTAGCAAAAGATCTTTTTCGCTTTTATCAGTATTTTCTTCTAAAATTTGTAAACAAGATTTTTCTATACTTAGTGATGGGTCAAAAGCACTCATTGCATCTTGGAAAATCATAAAAATTTCACTACCTCTAATTTTTTTCATGTCACTTTTAGAAAGTTGCATTAAATTCAACCCTTTATAAAAAATTTCACCTTTATTCTTAAAATTAGAAGGTAGCATTTGATTTATGCACTTCACAGTCATACTTTTTCCACTTCCAGACTCTCCTACAATAGCCAAACAGTGGTGTTCTTTTAACGAAAAACTCAAGTCATCTACAACTTTTTCACCGGTTTTAATATATTCAACGGTTAAACCGTCAACAATCAAAATTTTATCTTTATCAAAAATCATCTACATTCCTCCTAACATCCGCTGCATCTCTTAGTGCGTCTCCCAAAAATGCAAAACAAACACAAATTAATACAATAGCACTACTTGGAGCAATTAGTTGTTCCGGATGAGTTAAAACAACTTTTTTGGCTTCGCTAAGCATCATTCCCCATTCAGCTGAGGGCGCTTGAATTCCAAGTCCCAAAAACGAAAATCCTGACATCATTAAAATTAATGAATTAATATTATTAGTTGCAATAACAGCTATATCGGGGATTATAGAAGGGATAATTTGAGTAAATATTATTCGAAGATCTGTATGACCAATTGCTTTCATATAATACACATAATTTTTATTTCTATATTTTAGGACTGCAGTTCTAATTATTTTTGCATACCAAGGCCATCTAAGAAAAATTATTGTCATAAGCATTGTTTTTAACCCTATACCAAAAATTCCTGCAGATGCTAAAACCATTGCTTCAGATGGGAAAGAAAGCAAAATATCGCAAATTCTCATTAAAATTTCATCCAGTGTATTTTGAAAATATCCCGCTATAACTCCAACAATGCACCCAATCCCCACGGTTGCAATCATTGTTAAAATAACATATATCAAACTTGGCTTTATTGCATAAATCATCCTTGACAAAATACATCTTCCTAAATAATCATTCCCCAGTGGAAAAATTTGAGAAGCAGAAGCGTATTTTAGTGCCATGTTTACCTTGTTTGGATCATTTGGAGCAATATTCTGTCCAAAAACACCAATAATAACCACCATTACAATGATAAATAATGGGATTATGGCTAATCGTTCTTTACTTAATCTTTTCAACAAATTCATAATTATGCCTCTCTTAATTTTGGATTTATCCATGCATTAATTATGTCTGCAAGGATATTAAATACGCAATAAAATAAGCCGATAAGCAAAACATAAGCTTGAATAATAGGTATATCTCTATTGAAAATTGCTGCAACACATAATCTACCAATACCAGGCCATGCAAATATATTTTCAATAACTGCAGTTCCAGCAATTAATGCTGGAATTGCCATAGAAAAAGCAGTAACTGCCGTCTGTAAAGAGTTTTTAATTATATGTTTAATTATTTTTTTCTCTGAAACTCCACTTGACCTGTAAAAATACACATAATTCTCATGTATATTCTCTAACATTGAGTTTCTTAACATTCTAAAGAAAAAACTCGCATATCCAATAGTATTTGCCAAAACAGGCAAAATATAATGCGAAAAATCACCTACTCCACTAGTAGGAAGACTGTTAAATTTAACAGAAAATAACCAGATTAATATTATTCCTATTAGATATGGTGGGGTTGCTGCTAAAAAAAACATACCCGAACGTATTATTTTATCAACAAACTTATTTTTTAAAAAAACACAAACTACTGATAATGAGACCGAGAATAAGATTATTGTTACTGCAGTTGCAATTGTAAGTTTTAAAGTGTAGAAAAACGATGTTAAAATTAATGTGCTTACATTTTCATTTGACACAAAAGATTTACCAAAATCTAGCTGGGCAGCCTTTTTCATCCACAAAAAATATCTGACAACGAAGGGTTCATCAAAACCATACTTGTGATTGGTTTCTTCAATCAATGTCTGTGTGATTTCAGGAACTCCTTGAGCTTCTAATATAATTCTTCCCGGAGAAGATGATGATGCATCAATTAAATAAAATGCTATAAAAGATACAATTATCATCATAGGAAGAAGAAATAGTAATCTTTTTAATATGTATTTATACAAAATATTCCTCCTTATAAAAAAATACTTGAACGGATAGTTTTCATTATCCATCCAAGTATTCATTTTCAATCACATTTTCAATTTGTATCCTTAGATTTAATACGCAAATTTATAAAACGGAACTTCAAACTGGCTTTGATTAAACTCAACCCCTCCCAATTCTTTGTCAGCAACAATTATTGCACTCGAATAAGATAGCGGGATGAAGCACATCTCATCATGAATAAATCCAAGCTCTTTCTTAAATAAATCTTTTCTTGTTGACTCATCTGTAGTAGTCATAGCATCTAAAATTGTTTTATGCATTTCATCAAAGCTATTTAAATCTTTAGTGACAGTCAGGAAAGACTGTTTTGAAAACAATGCAGTAATAGTGCTTTGTGGATCATATGGAAGTCCCCAAGAACGGTCAAGGTATAAATCGTATTTCCCTTGAGATCTTAGGTCTCTCATAACATTACCTTCTACCGCAACAAGTTTTAAATCTATTCCAACATTTTTTGTGTTTGCTTGAATAAATTCTGCAATAACCTTATTCATTGTTTTATCACTATTATAAACAAGCTCTAAAACCAATGTTTTGCCATCTTTTTTATAGAAACCACTATTTGAGTCAAAAGTCCATCCTGATTTTTCAATTAACTTTTTAGAAGCTTCTTCATCAAATTTTCTATCTTTCAATTCAACATCACAATATGGAACGGATTTTGCGAAAATAGTCGAAGCTGGTTTTTCAAAATTAGAGAATACACCATTGCATAATTCTTCTTTGTTTATAGATTGCCAAACCGCTTGTTTAATATTTTTATCGGAAATAATACGACTAGGATCCGAATTAGTTAACATATATCTAGTTGAACAAGGTTTACTTATGTGAACCTTGTATTTGTCATCTGATTCGAGCGTTTTTAATGCATCTGCATCTATCATTCCTGACGTATCTGTGCTAAACAAGAAGTTGATTTCGCCCTTCTTCAAAGCCAATAATGGCGTTTCACCAGAAGGCATAACCTTCATAGTAATGTTCTTAATGGATGGCTTTCCATTCCAGTAGTCGTCATTTGCTTCAAAAGATGCATATTGATCAGTTACATGCTCCTTAAGTTTATACGGTCCTGTTCCAACAATATCTGTTACGCCATCTTTTGTTTTTCCATTTTCAAATACTTTGGGTGACATCATTCTATATGGTCTAGTAAGACCTAATTCTGCAAGCGTTGGATAATATGCATCTGATAGCTTTAGTGCAATCGTATGCTCGTCAACAACATCACAACCTACAATCTTATTGCTTAATTCTAACCAACTATGTGTTTCTTTGTTTTCTTGTATCGCATCAAAATTTGCTTTTGCTGCTTTTGCGTCAAATGGTTCTCCATCTGTAAATTTAACATCTTTTCTCAGTTTAAACGTATACGTTTTCCCATCTTCAGATATTTCCCAGCTTTCAGCTAAAGCAGGTTCGGGTCCCTTCTCAGTATTTCTAACTAAGCTTTCAAAAATCATATCTTGTGCTAACATGCTACCATTATATAAATGTGCATTTAAATCACTAATATCTTCAGAAACAGCCATCGTTATTGAATCTTTTTTTTCTTCTGCTTTTTGTTCACTATTATTACAAGCTGTCATTGCAAAAATCAATGCAAAAGCCATGCTTGTAAAAATTATTTTTTTTAATTTACTTTTTTTCATAATTCCCTCCTATTTTTTTATTCATAATTTAGAAATATTCGTGTTTATGTTTATATAAAAAAACAGCATAAAAAACGAAAACTACAAATAATCTCTTGTTAATATTGTAACTCATTATCATTTATGTTACAATGGATTTAAGTTAGTTTCGGCTAACTGTGAATTGTGTCTATTCGTAATTTTTTCTACAAAAAGGGGAGGGTATTGTCTATGCACTATAAAAAACATTTACATAATCTTGGTTTTAAGCCATACAAAAATCACTTTAAATACAACTCTATTGGGAATTCTTTTACAACAAATAATATTAACTATACAGGGACTTATTGGTTTTACGAATGTGATGAATTTGTTATTAACATATACGATTATTTTATAAAAAACAACTGTATATTGGAACTCCCATCACCAGTACAAATATCTAGTTCAGAAATCATTTTTGCATACTACATTTTGAAAGCAAATGGCAAGTGTTTAACCACTTCTCAACACCTAATTGCAAAGTCTGTTATAGTTAAAAAATTAAAGCAAAATAATACTATTCATCTTTTTTTATATGGCGGAAGCTCATTCAAAAACATTTCAATAATTTTTAAAAATAAAATTCAAAAAAAGTATAATATAACATCTGAGTCATTAAATACTCTCTGTGATCTTAATATAAAATTTAAAGAAATTTCAGTATTGGATCATATTGGAAAATTGATGAGAGAGATTTGCAATTGCAAATATTGTTCTAATGTTTCAAGCATTTTTTTTGAAGCAAAAGCCAAAGAATGTTTAAGCATAATATTAAATGAAGTTATCCCGTACAATTCAATTATTCATGAAGATAAGATAGATTATGATAACAGAATAGAACTTGTAGCTAAATATATTGATGGGAACTATGCCTCTAATATTTCACAAAAGCTATTGCAAAATATAGCTTTAATGGGCGGTACTAAATTGAAAGAAACTTTCTCAAAAGCATACGGTATGAGTATTACTGAATACACTCAACGTAGGCGTATAAATATTGCCGAAAGCTTATTGAAATCAAATAATTTTGATATTAAAACTATTTCTAAACTTGTTGGATATTCATCTCATAGCAGATTTTGTGTTATATTTAAAAGATATAAGGGAATAACTCCTCTGGAATTTTTAAGATATTGTGAGCATTGTGAGCAAGCACAGTAAGTGCATATGCACTTACGAAAAAATTGACTTGAGCCTTGCTTTTGCATCGGACTATTTTCGTCAATTTTAGCTTGTTGGTGAAATCCCCAAACCCCTGTGCAATCAATCTTACTTGTAATTGTTATCTAAAATTTTTCTCATAAATTTATCCGTATATTACCTCTCTTTCATAGTTTCAAAGTTATTGTTTTGCATATCGGAAATGCTTTTTAAATCATTTGCATACCTTCCGTTATCCCATTCAAATTTTCCGCTTTCCTTGTTTTCTTTAATCCCTGTTGCAAGTACAAACTGAGTTCCTGAAAACAGTATTGTCCCATATCAAGCAAATTATTTACCTCAGCAAGTCTTAACGTCTTTTCTTTTAAAAGCTCTGCCTGTGGAAATTTCTTTTTTATTTCAAGCTTCGCCGTTTCAAGTTGATTCTCGGTATCTTTAAGTTTTCCAAGTGTCTGCTCCAATCTCTCAGGCATCCTATCAAGTACATTATCCATTCGGGTGATATTTCCGATTTCATCTGTTCCAAACTCCCCATAATAATTTTCTTCTCCCTTCAGATTGAATTTATACTGATTGGAAAAGCTGTCATAATATGCGAACAAATCGAAATTTCTATATTCTCCGATTTTTACTTCCTCAGAACGAAAATCATCTAATTTTTTTATTCCCTTTATCCTGTTTATTAAGAACTCTCCGGCTTGCTTTTTATCGGTATATTTTTTCCCATTTAAAGTTAAAGATGTGAATTTTGATACAGTTTCTTTATCTGCTTTTACCCCCACTTGTTTTTCATTTTCACCCATATTTTCCAAAGTAGTCTGATCATATTTTTCTAGTTTTTCCTCCCTATACGGTTCCACTTTTTCTATATCCTTTTTCAAATTTTCTATTTTTTCTTTTAGCAATGCAAGATATGACCCCGATTAATCCGGTTACTATGTCTACATATATCAAAAATGCAATAAATACAAATGCGTTTATTATGGCTGATGTTACTGTTGGAAGATAAAGAACATAATAATTCATTAGCCATTCTACTCTGGATGTCATTATGGAAGTCAGTGTGCCGGTTCTGTTATCCTTTAGATAACATGGACCAAGAAGGAACAGCTTTTGAATAAGCATACTTCTAACATTATTTTTAACTTCGATTCCGGCCTTGATAGCTAATTTGCCTTTATACATGCCCATTAAAGCAATAATAACCATTAATGCAATGAGCATGAGAATTTTTTGGGTTATACTACTTTTAATAGGATCAGCAGGAGATAAAAAGTCTGATATAAGTTGGCCTGTTATTAAGCTTGCTGCTGATGTAATCAATGCTATAACAGTTTGAAAGGCTATTATGACAATTATTGACTTGTAAGATAGTTTAGCAAATCTAAACAATATCTTATTTATAAACATCCCGGTTTCCTTTCTTAATGTGGATATATTCCCATATAAAGAACTTTGTTAGCATAGTCTAACATTATGATATATTTATGTCAAGTTATGTCAAGCCATTTTATTTTATGATTAAGAATTGATTGAATTATTAACTGATGGAATTTCAATGATTGGAGTCTAGTTATAGAATATAGAAAAAATGTTTTTAAGAAATGTTTTTAATGTAGAAAATAAGATAAAGAATTTGTGGATGTCCTTTTTAAAAGAACATCCACAATGCCTACTTATTTAAAATGATGCTTTTTCATAAAGCTCTTGCATACGAACAACACTAACAATATAAGCAGGTAAAACGCCATATATTCTATTGTTGTTATCCAAGATTCCAAGAGTAACAATTGCCTGTATTTTCCGTTAAAAATATGTATTAAGATATTAATTATCGGCAAAATTAGTAATACACCCTGATATGAACTCATAATATTTTGTGATACGGAAGACTTAGTGAAGTTCTTATTAACTTGTTCGTTTTTGAGTTTATCTTTCATTTAATTCACCTTTTCTATGAAACCTTTCTTAAGATTTGCTCCACGCAAATATGAGCGCTATTGCCGCCACCATCCCGCCATTGTAATCAGCATCCGGTGAAATCATTATACCTATAGCTGTCATAGCATATTTATACGCAAATAAAAAGCCTTTTTTGGTAATAAGGCTGGAATGCGAACCATAGAGAGTGTAAATATGAAATTCCATACTTACTATTGCCATTCGGTGTGAGAAAATAAGTGAGAAAATAAAAACTTAAAAGGCTTGCACATTATGAAAAATAGTGTATAATATATGAGCATACAATAGGGCATGCAGTTCTCTATGCCATGAGAAATGGCATCATTTTGTCCACAGGGAGGTGAAAAAATGACTAATTACGAGCTAATGTTCATCATCGATCCTACTTTAGAGGAGGAAGCTAAAAACCAGACAGTTGAAACTGTTAAGGAAATTATTGCTGCTGATGGTGAAGTAACAAACGTTGATGTTTGGGGAATGAGAAAGCTTGCATATCTTATCGAAAAGAAAAGCGAGGGATATTATGTAGTTGTTGAATTCAAAGGAAGCACAGCTCTTCCAAAGGAACTTGACAGAAGACTTAGAATTTCCGACAACGTTATTAGACACTTAATCGTAAACAAAGACGAGAAATAGTGGAGGTACAATATGAATAGTGTTGTATTAATCGGAAGACTTACAAGAGATCCGGAACTTAGATACACTCCAAGCACTCAGATGGCAGTTGCTACATTTAGCATCGCCATTGACAGACCTGTTAGGGCAGGCGGAGAAAAGCAGACGGACTTTCCGAGAGTTACCGTATTCGGTAAGCAGGCAGAAAACTGCGAACGTTTTTTGGCAAAGGGAAGACTTGTAGGTGTTCAAGGCAGATTACAAACCGGCAGTTATCAGAACAAAAATGGTGATACGGTTTACACTACGGATGTCGTAGCAGACAGAGTTGAATTTTTAGAATGGGGAGATAGACCTCAGGGCGGATTCGCAGGTCAGAGACAGCAGTCTCAGGACAATGTACAAAGCCAAGATTTCTCACAAAATAGCGGCAATGGCCAGGATTTCGGTATGCAGAGCAATCAATCTTCTGATTTTACCGATATACCCGCAGCCTTTGAAGCTATTGATGAAGATCTTCCATTCTAAGCTTAAGATAACACTTGAGCAATAGACTTAAGAAAGGAGATATTTTATCATGATGGATAGAAGAAGAGGTGGTGGCATGAGAAGAAAAAAGGTATGCCAGTTCTGTGCTGAAAAGACAGAAGCCATCGACTATAAAGATGTTGAGAAGCTAAGAAAGTTCGTTACTGAAAGAGGTAAGATTTTACCTAAGAGAGTTACAGGAACTTGCGCTGTACATCAGAGAGAGGTTACAAAGGCAATCAAGAGAGCTCGAATCGTTGCATTGCTTCCTTATGTAGCTGACTAATATGAAACTTTAGAAAAGACCTTGCACGCCGAGGTCTTTTTGCTAAATATTATACTGTAGTTAGAAAATAAAACTAACTACAGTATTTTTTTATTGAAATTTCAACAGATTAGTATTTTGACAAACAATCCATATCAAACAAACTAGCTCTAAAACCGTTGAGAAATAAAATAACAAAAATATCGTAGTGGACAAATGTCCGACAAATGTCGACACAAAGTAAAGAGTAAAGAGTGAAAAGTAAAGAGTAGAGAGTAAATAAACCTCAATCTTTAAAACAACGGAGGAAGTTATGAATAAGGAAAATTTGAAAGCAATCATAAAAAATAGGTCATATTGGGAAGTCAATAAAAGAACAGGTAATTATTATTTGCCAAACGGAGACAATTTAAGCTCCTACCTTGTCGAAACTCAATTAGAACTAGATAATCTAGGAATAATGAAAGACGAAACAATTTGTTTTACGGATAAAAAAGCATTTGAAGAATGGGATCAATATATGCTAAAACCTCCATTTAGAAAAGAAGATGAGATAACTACATATGATGAACAATAGGAAAGAATTCGCAGAATTGTTAATGAAATGTTGTAATGGCAGAGTTGATAGTTTGGAACATAAATGGCAAGGCGGTGCAACATAGTTGCAACATAGTCAAGTAAATGGACACACTTTTTAAATATATTTTTATGGAAAGACAGGAGTACTCCTGTCTTTCCATGTAAAACTGTTCTATTTCATCCGGAGTGTAATCTCCCAATGATGAGTGAGGGCGTTTGGTGTTGTATCGATTAATATATTCAAAGCAGCAGAGGCGAAGTTCACCCTGATTGCGGAAAGCTTTTCGGTTGATGCATTCACGCTTCATATGGCGGAAGAAGCTTTCACAACATGCATTATCATATGGATAGCCTTTCTGAGAGAAGGACTGAATAACATTACATCGTTCGAGTATTTGCCTAAAGGTAAAAGCGGTGTATTCAGAA
>FONK01000015.1 GCA_900112915.1 Peptostreptococcaceae bacterium pGA-8
GTAACAAAGAAAACACCTGCAACAGGCGATAGTAATATGCCGTATGAGTTTGCTATGTTGGCACTTGCAATGAGCGGACTTGCAGTGTATGTAAATAGAAAAAACAGGAAGAGTCAATAGAGAGTATTTTAGCTTTTGAAAGGAGGAATTACAGCTAAAATTATTGTAAGCAAAAAAGTTTAATGTTAGAGAAAGGAGTATTTGAATGAACACATATTTTCGAAATGGTAAAGTAAAAAATTACAATTTGGTGAGTATGGTTGTCATACTTACAATGCTATTCGTTACAACTTTTATTACGCTTCCTAAGGAAGCCTATGCTCAGACGCAGACAGTGACTAAGACAAATCACATTGATGTTAACAGCGACTGGGTGCGTTGGTTCAACATTAAGGGAACAGGTATAATTGTCAGCGACATTTCTGCTCCTGAGATTGATGGAAATACTAAAACTTATCAGGTGGCCTTATCACCTAATACAACAGGCAATGCGGTAACCCTGGAAATAAATTATAAAAAGAATTTTTTATCAGGCTATAGTACTATTAGCAAGACAATAAATTTGACTAATGGAGCAACTCCGACCCCTTATACCTATAGTCATCACGGCAAGACTTATAAGTTTAACATCAGGACAGAGGCAGCCTATGAGGCAAATGTTCCAAATGGCAATGCCTTCATTACCATACCTGCTGGTGAGAACATGGTGTTGGAGCCAACCCCTAATCCGCCAACTGATGGAAAAATCCACTTCGATGCTAATAGTACAGGTGCAGACGCTTATCCACAGAGCTTCTCTCTGAGAGTAGTTCCTAATGGGACGAGCTTTGATGCCATTACCACCTATAGCTGGTCAGATGACGGCTCAACAGCAGGGCTTATTTTTACAAGATATGTAGGCACTTATTACCTAGTACAATTACCTACAAGTGGACCTTCAGAGCTTCACCTTAACATTTCCCATAGCGGAAATAGTAAGGACTATGTAATCCATTGTAAAAAGCCGGGCTCTATTTCACCGGCAGGCACAGGGACCTATGCATATCTTCCTGCTCCCGGACAGTTCGTCAATGAAGGAATTACCAGTGGCGGATGGGGAGACATTTATGACTCTAACGGAAATCCAAAGGCATTTAAAGGCAACCTGGTTTCAACAGGAGTATCTCACGGATACTTCGGTGGCTATACGGTAATTGACTTTGGCGAAGATAATCTTTTGACCAATGACAGTGACAACCCTTATGGAATAGACTTTATCGTTTATGGTAATGCCTTTAATGGAAATTCAGAGCCGGGCTGTATCCAGGTTTCAAGGGATAAAAATACCTGGTACGATATAGCAGGCTCACTCCACTATGAATCAGATACCCAGCTTGATAGAACGGCTACATATACCAATCCGACACCCGATGACAATGCCAACACTACACCGGGAGTCTTGGGAACCAGGGTTGATGTGCCGTTTACTTCTACAATTGCAGGGTTAACTGCCGGCACTGTTGTAACCAATGGCTGGCATAATCACTCATTCTTCCCTCTAATAGGTAATTACTTCCTTCCAAGAAACGGGAACCCTTCCATGGATAAGGATTGGGAATTTGATTTTGTTGCAGCTTCGGCAGACAAAAATACAATAACATATGGAGGTGTATACCTGGGAGGAATTACTGATAACAGACAGGGCAAAGACACCTTTGGATACTTTGACAGCCACTCCAATCCATCCGGAGATGACATAGGCAAGCCTGTAAATCCTTATTTGCTTGAACATGGTGGTGGAGATGGCATTGACTTGGCTTGGACAGTTTACTCAACAGGACCGAATATTGGAAAACCTGTAAGCCAAGAAATCTTAAATGCAGGCTTTAGGTATGTGAGAGTATATAATGGTGTGGCAAAAGACCTTCCTCCTTTCGGAGAAATAAGTCCTGAACTTTGCGGAATATTTAAGGCAGACAAAACAGGCGGTCTGCAAGCGACAACAGCAGCACCGACTGTTACTGTGGCAGGCAACACCGTTACCCTAAATCCTCAGTCTACTAACGCAGTAACTGTACCGGCAGGTGAGGTTAATGTAACAGCCGTCTCTAACGGCAATAAGGTTTCTGTAAACTCCGCCATTGCAGATAACAGCGCAAATAAGACCTTTAACCTGGCTTCAGGCCAAAAGCAAATGGTTAGGATAATTTGTAAAGATTCAAGCAAGGGTCAGCCATATGTAAGGTACATGCAGCTAATAGCTCAGTAAAACATATAGGGTGAATCCTACAAGAGAATTAAAACTGTATGGAATTAAAGCCGATGGTAGGCGTCGTTTACGGTAGGCTTTAATTTATTTAGTAAAAGAGAAAAATATGAAATATACAATAAAAAATAAAAAGCTTTTTCTCTCCATTATCATAGCTATTCTCGTATTTATAGGCTTTAATATATCAGGCACCCATGTTTATGGAGCTGAAAAAGGAAGAAATTTTGAAATAAATAAAGAATTGGAGCTTGCATACACTAAGGATGGAGGAACTATTAAAACCAGCGAGTTTAAGGATTTGGGTGCCTTGAAATATCCCGAATATTATTTCCACCACCTCATGCAGCCAAATATATCTAAAAAAACTTATTATAACTTCTATAAAACCGGTATATATAAAAATGAGGAGCTAATAAAGGAAGAAGGTAAGGCTAGACATCTTTATTTGCTTACCCTTCCCCAAGGAGCGACTATCAAGAATATCAAGTGTAAGCTGTCTGAGGAAGAAAAAAATGGGCTTGGAATGGAATTTTTAAATCAAAGTAAAAGTAACATTATTTTTGATTTTGCTTATGCTTCTGATGAACAAATAGAAGAAAAACTGAAAGAATTGTCCTTCCTGGAAAACTCAAAAATATATAAACGCAAACCTCCTGCTTATTATGGTGAAACAATTGAAAGCATCTTCCCATACCTCATTAGCGATGGAATGGATAAGAGCATCCTTAAAAAGGATGTTAAAAGCGTTTTGGCGACATATAAGGAAAATCTTATACTTATCCAAATTAAAGAACCGACAGTCTCCTCTGCCGGTGCTGAAAAAGGTGAACTAAAGAAAAAAATTGATGAAACTGAAAATGATATCTCGGGTGAGAATGAAAATAAATGGTACCATGACAATGATAGAGTAGACTATTACAAAGGAGAGCTTACCTATGATTATAATGGCTTTTGGAATACTCTTAAAATGTATTTAAGATATGCCAGGGCAGTTTATGAAGATAAGTCTGCTTCTTCGGAAGAAATTTCAGATGCATTGGAAAGTCTTTCCCTTGCAAGAGAGAAAATAATTTCAAAGGACAGGATTAACCCCAATGACCTTTATCACTACGGCATAGCTGAACACTATGGTAGAAGCCGTACACATGAGATATATTGTCTTTTGCCCGACCAGAAGCCTCCGACCAGCGATATAAACCTCTTATTATTTAATGAAAAGTGGGCAATTAAAGAAACCTGGGAGCCCTATGCCGAGGCAAGAGCTGAAGCATTGGAGCTTTGGAATAAGCTCTATGATAATGGAAAGCCTACCGCATTCAATAGCTCCAAGGATGGTAGCGAGGCACAATTGAGGCTGAAGCAGATCATGGATAGGCTGATACCGGCAGTAAATAATATAGATGCTACAAGACCTCCTACTGAAGTAGATGAGACCACTATTGAGATTGCTCAGGCATGGTATAAATCCTGCGGCATGCTGTTAAAGCGATTTAGGCCGGATAATTTAAACCCGGCTGACTATACTGAAGAAAGCTGGACAGCCTTTATAAATGGATATAAAGAAGTAGAAGAGGCATATTCAGCTTTAAGAACTCCCGGAGCCAATACGGGCTGGAGAAATCTAAGAAAAGGTGAGCAATGTGATAAGGCAATGAGAAAACTTGCCTTTGATACTCTGGTTTCAAGTAAGGATAATGTAGAGATAACCGTCAATTTAACCGATAACAGGGGTGCACTGTCAAAAACATATAGTCAACCTATAGATATACCTATGTCAAATGGATGTGGAAGCTATAAGGTAACATTGCCTAAGGATAAAGCTAATCTTGAAGAGGCCCTTATAAAAATATATGGTGAAGACTATGGAGAGATTTTTAAAGATAGTATGTCAACTGTAGAATATAGCATCCTGTTTTACAGAAATGATGTATGTGAGAGTATAGACCTCAATAGGTTTGATGATACTAAGGTTAGAGACGGTGATAATATTACCTTAGCTCTTTCTAAAACACATTCTACAGTGAATGCCGGCGGAGCTCAGTTTGAATTCCGTTACCATGAAGCTCTGCCATATGTACGCTACCAGACCTTCTTTAAGGAGGGAAATCAAGTATCAGAGATAGAGGAGCCGGCAGTTAGCGATATGAGTCTTAACGTTATGACATCGTTAGCTCTTCCAACAGGCTTAACAGGTCTTAAAGCTCCTCTTGAGGGAACAACCATATACAGAACCAAGTGCTGTAAAACTAAAGATGACGCCCTTAAATCGGTTCCTGAAATTGATACAGGTATAGTAACTGATGCTGATGGCAAGTTCACAATATCCCTAGCTTCAGATGCCACATCCAATGAGGGCTGGTATATGATAAATGCCATTAAAAAAGCGCGATTTGGAGGCTACATAAATGGTCCAAGTCTGCTGGTTCGCGTTGTTGACCCGGATGATATAAGCGGAATTAAGGCAGAACTTAAGCAAAAGGCGGAAACCCTGATAAATTCAAAACCCGGCATCTATTACAATGAAGAACAAACTCAGCTTATTGAAGATAAGAAAAAAGAAGCTTTTGAAACCATAGACAACGCCAAAAGCTCCGGTGAAGCAAAGGCTGCCTATGATAAGCTTGTTGAGATGGTAATGGGATTCTTCAAAGAAAATGATAAGGCCATAAATGAACATAAAAATGGTTTAGAAAAAATTCTTCCTAATCTGCCATCAAATGAGGATATAGCTGCAGGAAAGGTATATAAATTCGATAAGAATCTTTTAGAATTTTTGTTCGGCATGACGGGCATGTATAACGAAATGACCGAGTATGAAAAGAGTATATTAGAATCGGCAGATCGTACAAGACTGGAGGCACTTGAAAGAATATATAAAAACACTAATTACGGTAAAGACTTACCGGTGGCACCTCAGTATGGCTTAAAGCTTGAAGCTGTAGATTCCGCCACCGGAGAAAAAATTGATGAAGACATACTAAATTATAAAGGTCAGTCAGCACTTACGTTTAAGGGGAATAAATATGTAGATGCAGAAACAAATAAAGTTTTATATGGTCTCAAGGTGGCTGAACCTGTAAACCTGAAGATTGGAGATGTGGTTTATGCTGATCCTCAGGATGTAGGAGAGCTGACATATAAAATTATAAGTTTAGACTACAGTGTTAATGAAGGCTATGTAATTGACGGTATAAACTGGAATGGTAATGAGGATTATCTAGAAGCTAAAAGAACATCTTCAGGAGTTAATTTCAGCATAAGCACAAGGGCTCTCAGGGATAATGTAACTGTACAGATTTACGTAAGCAGAACTACTGCAGGTAATTATGAGAACGATTTAGACAGGTTAAAGAGTATATATCTTGGCTTTAATCAGAGTAGATATAGTTCGGACAATTGGAAAAAGATTAAAGATCTATATTATAAATCGGTTCAAGCTATAAATAATAGCAAAACCAAGGCTGAACGAAATAGTATTATTTCAAGAGCTAAGTATGACATGGACAAGGTTAAAAGGCTTGATAAGGATGAATTCGGCACAGTCCATGTAACTGTTAGAAATGACACCTTTACTTCAGATGCAGCAGCTTTTAAGGGCCTTATTGTAGATAAGATGATTCCTCTTGAGAAAGATGACACCATGATGAAGGCAATACTCAAGGCTCTGGATTCATCCGGCTTCACGTGGAAGGGAACCGGAGGAGACACACCTACCGATACAGAAATTACCTACCTGAGCTCCATTCACAAGGATGGTAAAAAACTGGGAGAATTTGATGGTGGTGCCAGCTCCGGATGGATGGGGACCTTAAACGATTGGTTTACCAATGAAGGCTTTGCCCAATTCGGAGTGAAAAATGGAAAATTGTCTGACGGTGATGAAATATCCGTTGAATACACCTGTGAGCTGGGAAGAGACATTAGAGGTGGCTTTGAGGGCAATACAGATACAGCCTTATTTGAGCTGAATCTTTCCAATGGCTCAATGAACCCGCATTTTAACCCTGATATTAAAGAGTACTACTTTGTACTCAATGAAGGAGAAACAAGAACCACCCTAGATTATTCGGCAAGAGTAAGATCATTCCCGGCGAGAGCATATCTTAATGAATATAAAAAAGACGATAAATATTGGATAAATTCAGGAGATAATATCACAGTACAGGCGGGAGATACCATATATGTCGTAGTTGGGGAACAATCTTGGCCTTCAATGGGAAAAGGTTCACCTACAATGTATAAGGTGAACATTGCCACAAGAGACAGCTCCAATTTAGCGACTATGCTGATTTCACAAATTCCAAATGTAGAATACAGCAACTATAAGGCTAACCTGCAGAAAGTTAAGGATGCAAGAAATGTGTATGACAGTCTATCCGATGAAGCTAAGAGTAGAGTTCGTGACTATGACAAGCTTACCAAGGCGGAGGGGAAGATAGAGCTGTATCAGAAGCTGGATGAGTTTAAATCAAAACTAAGTGAAGTGAAATCTCCTGCTGACTTGAACAATGAAGATGAAGCAGGTGTAGTAGAGCTTATAAATCAATACGACAGTCTTGATTCAATGCAGAAGGCTGCCCTTAATTCTCTAGAGCTATCTAAAATAGGCAGCTTGAAGAAATGGGTAGATGACAACCATAATAAATATAAGCTGGTTATAGAGAAGATAAAAGCCATCGGTGATGTTACACTGGAAAAAGAAGAGCAGATTAAGGATGCAAGAGCAGCTTATGAACTTTTATCTGATGAGCAGAAGAAGCTGGTGAATAATTATCCGGATCTAGTGGCTGCGGAGAACCAAATTGTTAAGCTTAAAGAGCAGAAAGAATTGGAAACGCTAAAAGAAACAGCTAAAACTCAACTTGAAGAATACAAGAATATAGAAGATTATCGAGATGAAGAAAAGAAGCTTCTTGCAGAAGCTGTCAAAGCAGGAAAGGAAGCCATTGGAAAAGCTAAAACCAAGGCGCAGGTTGAGGAGCAGCTGGCTAATGCTAAGGCAGAAATAGATAAAATTAAAACAGATGCTCAGTTAACGGAACTGGAAAGAGAAGCGGCAAAGGCTGTAGATGATAAGATTGATTCTATTGAAAAACCAATAACCGTAGAGAGTAAAAACCAAATAGATGAAGCAAGAGCAGCTTATGAAAAGCTGACAGACAAAGA
Source organism: Peptostreptococcaceae bacterium pGA-8 (assembly GCA_900112915.1). Classification (GTDB taxonomy): domain Bacteria; phylum Bacillota; class Clostridia; order Peptostreptococcales; family Anaerovoracaceae; genus S5-A14a. The sequence goes on from FONK01000015.1 coordinate 7,415, forward strand.
AAAGACCTTTGTAAATAAGCTGTCTGAGTTGGAAGCTTATGAAGAAGCTTATGAAGAAGCCTTAAAGACTCAGGAACTTGATAAGGTAAAAGGAACACTAAAGAAACAGCTTGAGGAATATAAGGACCCTGAGTTGTATAGAGAGGCTGAGAAAAAAAAGCTTGCAGAAGAAGTTGAAAAAGGTAAATTGGAAATCGGAAGAGCCAAGGATGCTGATGCAGCTGGTAAGGCTTTTGATGCTGCAAAGAAAGCAATTGATGATCTGAACCTAAAGACGGCAGCCGAATATGAGCAAGAGGAACTGACAGAATTTAAAGAAAAAGCTAAAAAGCAACTTGCGGAATATAAGAATGCTGACGATTATCGGGATGCAGAGAGGAAGCTTCTTGATGAAGCTATACAAACAGGAAAAGAGGCCATTGAAAACGCTAAAACCAAAGCGGAAGCTGAGGAAGAGCTGACCAAGGCTAAAGCAGAGCTGGATAAAATTAAGACCGACGCTCAGCTAACTGAGCTTGCAAAGGCCAAGGCTAAAGCTATGGATGATAAGATTGCAGCAATTAAAGCTCCGGTGCTGTTTGATATGAAGGAAAAAATTGAAAGCATCAGAGGAGAATACGATAAGCTGTCCGATGAGGAAAAGAGTTATGTAAAGAAGCTAAATCATTTAAAGGCAGCTGAAAAAGAAGTTAAGCTTGCAAGCCGAAGATTAGATTTTATAAAAGTTGTAGAAAACAATGAAGGCAACAATGTAAACTTTAGCAAGGATAACGCTTCCTTTATAGAAAAAAGTGCAAAAGGTCTAAAATATGAGCTTGACACAGATTTCAGCAACTTCGGAGACATAGGAAAGGTAACCATAAACGGCAAGGAGCTTAAGAGAGGTGTAGATTATGAAGCTAAGTCAGGTAGTGTAATTATAGACTTTAGCAAGGAATTTCTTGATAGCCTTACTGTCGGCAACTATACAGCTTTGATTATGACAAAGGACGGATATGGGGAATTCCAAATTCAGGTACTGAAAAAGGAAGATGCCCCTATAATAGATAATGGAAACAATAGTAAGCCGGATGCCAATGAAGGAAATGGTCAGACTAAAATTCCGAAAAACTCTTCAGCTACCGCTACCGGTGACAGCTCCAATGTGCTTCCATATGGGATAATTACAATGGTAGGAATTTCATTATCAGCCTTGATTTTTAGAAAAAAGTATTTCAGTCAGAAAAGGATGAAATTGGATGATTAAAAAGTATTTCAAAAAAATAGGAGTTTCATTAATAATAGCAATGCTGGTAGTAACTATGCTGCCGGCAACTGCGATGGCAAAGACGGAACCCAATAATCCGGATAATTGGCAATGGTATAAGTACGCTAACAGTGTTACGAATAATTCTATAACCAAAATGCAAACTCCGTCCGATGCCAACGAAAGTGCATTAAAGTGGGCCGCAAAACTAGGGGAGGGTTGGAGTGCATCTCCGACCCCTCCGCTAATAGATGATAAATATATATATGTGGCAGCCGGAAGCACAGTTAGACAATTAGATAAAGCTACAGGAGAGGAAACGGAGCTATCTAAAAAAGAGAGAGAGCCTTTCCATCAGGACGGAACTGTTGAATATGCCATGAACCCCATGCTATATGCAGAAGGCATGTTATTTGTACCTATTAAAAACGGTAGAATACAGGCTGTAGACGCCAAAACTTTAAAACCGATTTGGTGCAGTGAACCACTGGGAGGACAGTGTGTTTCCAATTTAAGCTATGGGAAACTAAACGGAAAGGGTTATGTGTTTTCCGGAACATGGAACGGAGAATCCAGTGATGGAGACTTTTTTGCAGTTGCCATCGATGAAGAAGGTATATCCGAAGAAATCAATACGGTGACAATGCAACCGTCCCAAGAAAAGAAACCCATAGTTCAGAAGGTTAAAAAAATTGCTTGGAAATTCACTCCGTCTAAGGATGATCAAGCTACATCACCGGAATATAACAGACCAAGGGGTTTCTATTGGTCAGGAGCCTATGTGACAGATAAATATTTAGCTGTCGGTACCGATGACGGTTTCAGTGAAGGTCAGTACAATCCCGGTTCCTCCCTATATACATTGAATCCGAGAACGGGAGAGATAATTGACAAAATTGTAGGAATAAAGGGCGATATAAGAACTTCAGTTTCCTATGATAATGGACATTTGTACTTTAGCACCAAGGGAGGACATCTTCATAAATGTGATGTTGACGAAAACGGTAAATTAAGCAATGATAGTCATATAGCTCTTGAGAGAATGACTACAGCTACGCCTGTAGTGTACAAAGACAGGATTTACATCGGGTATTCAGGAACCAGCCAATTTGACCCTGGCAGTGGGCATATGTTTGCGGTAATAAGCAATAAGGGGTCTTTAAGTCAAGACTCTCTTGTGTATAAGCAGGCAGTACCGGGATATCCTCAGGCAACTCCTCTTGTGTCAACAGCTTACGAAAATGAGGATTTTGATAATGACGGAAAAGCAGACGGCAGGGTATATGTGTACTTCACATATAATGCACCGCCGGGGGGAATATTTTTCTTTTACGATACTCCGAAGGCTACAGCCCCTGCTTTTTCCGATTCTGAGTGTGCTTTATATACCCCTGAAGGAAATACGACTCAATATGGTTTGAGTCCTGTTTCCACAGACAATGAAGGCGTATTGTATTTCAAAAATGATTCAGGAAACCTATTTGCGGTTGAAAAAAACTTAGCCTACTTGTCTAAGCTTGATATAAAAGCAGATGAAGGTACTCTTACTATGGATGAAGGCTTTGAACTGCCTGGTAATTTTAGTCCGAAAAAACATCTGTATACAGGTAAGATTAATGAGTGCAAGACATTGAAAGTTACGCCTGAAGTAGTCTCCGGTGGAACAGTTACAGTAAATGGGAAGCCTTTTACGGGAACACCTATAGAAGTAACAGCAGACGACATTGAACCTACCGTTATAAGAATAGTGGCAAAGAAAGGAACCTATCAGAGAACATACAAGGTGGAATTAACACCTAAGGGGTCAAGTGCCAAGCTTTATGATTTGAAGTTAACAGGGCAAGGAAATACGCCACCATGGGTACCTAATTCCGTTAACACGCCTAAGGTTTTGACACCGGCATTTGACAAGGAAATAAAGGAATATGTTTCCGTTGTGGATGAGCAAATAAGAGGAAGCCATGGGAAAAATCTGTGGATTACTCCTGAAGATGGAGACGCTAAAATAGATGTTTATCCTGTTGATAATGTTAGTGAAAAGTCTACATTTAACGAAGATGGAGAAACCTTGAAGCTTCACAAGTCAAATTTTGACAATGATGGCAAACTATCCTACAGGCTTTTTGTTAAAGAAAAAGCTTCAAAGCGTGATGTAAAATATAGAATTGAAGTTACCTCCGAAAATGGGAACCATAAGGAGTCATATGTAATAACTGTAGGTCTTCAATATCATGCGGCAGATGTGCAGCTTAATAAAAGAGAACTTATATTGGATGTAGGTCAAAGCTTTACATTAGAGGCTAATGTTTTCCCTGACAATGCCGATGTTAAAGATGTAACTTGGAGCACAGAATCGAAGGCTATTGAGTTAGGCTCAGATGGCAAGGTCAAAGCAATAAAAGAAGGCAGCGCTGATGTGATTGTTAGATCTGTTGATGGCGGAAAAACTGATAACTGCAAGGTTAAGGTTATTGACTCAAAGCTTGATAAGGCTAGAAGTGACGCCATTAATGAACTGAAGAACGCATATAACCTAGAAGATTACTTTGAGGAAGAACAAAATCAAATTAAAGAAATTGTAAAATCAGCAGAAAAAGCATTTAAAAAGGCAGCTACTGTGGAAGAAGTTAACCAAGCCCTCGCAAAAGCAAAAGCTTCTATATCAAAGCTGAAAACCAAAGCTGAGTACGCCGCAGATGAGCTGACTTTATACAAAAAGACAGCCAAGAATGAGCTTAAGAGCTACTATAACATTGAAAATTACAGGGAAAAAGAAGCCAATGAGCTTAATCAGATAGTCTCCGAGGCAGAAACAAATATTGATTCAGCAGCAAACAAAGAAGCTGTAGATAAGGCAGTAAAAGAGGCAAAAGCTAAGATTGACAAACTCAAGACCAAAGCTCAATACGAGGAAGAAGAAGCTATGGAATTGAAGGCCTTAAAAGCAAAGCTGAAAAAGGAATTGGGAGAGTTAAAAGACCCTGATGACTATAGAGAGGCAGAGAAGAAAGCTCTCGCAGCAGCAATAAATAAAGGTAAAGAATTAATCGAAAATGCTTCTAATAAAGCAGATGCTCAATCGGAGTTTGCAAAGGCAAAGGCAGAAATAGACAACATCAAGACTGATGCTCAACTAGAAGAGATTGAAAGAAAAACAGCTAAGGCAGTGGATGATAAGATAGCTTCCATTAAGAAGCCGATTACTGTTGAAAGTAAAAACTCAATAGATGAAGCCAGAGCTGCCTATGAGAACCTTACAGAGAAAGAAAAGGCTTTTGTAACCAAGCTTTGCGAATTGGAGGCCGCTGAAAAGGCTTATGAAGAAGCCTTGAAAGTTTACGAGCTTAATAAGGTAAAAGAGTCTCTAAAGAAGCAGCTTGAAACCTACAAGGATCCTGATTTGTACAGAAAAGCTGAACGGAAAAAGCTGGCTGAGGCAGTTAATCAAGGTAAAGGCGAAATTGAAAAGGCAGAGGATGCCGTCGCTGCTAATAAAGCCTTTGAAACTGCAAAGAAAGCCATTGATGCTCTTAACTTGAAAACAGCGGCAGAATATGACAAGGAAGAACTTGATGAAGCTAAGACTTTAGCAACGAAAGAAATATCAGATTATAAGAAGGCTGACGAGTATCGAGAAGCGGAAAAAGTTAAGTTAGGTGAAATCATCAAGTCCGGACATGATGCCGTGGAAGCTTCGAAGGACAAGGATGAGGTAGCTAATGCAGTGACAGCGGCAAAGGCTGAAATGGATAAGCTCAAAACTGATGCCCAGTTGAAGATAGAAGCACAGCGTGCAGCTGAGGCAGTACAGATTCTCATTGCAGATGCAACTAAAAACCCTGTTTTATTCGACAGCTCCGACTCAATTAAGATGGCTAGAGATGCATTCAACAGGCTTTCAGATGAAGCAAAAGCAATTGTTGAAAATGCAGCAGAAAACAACTTGAATCACCTTGTTAAAGCTGAAACGGATCTTATAAAAGCAAGTAAGATTTTGAAGTTCATAAACACTTCTGAGAATAATAGTGCAAATAAGGAAATTACAATAAAAGGTGACAATGCTTACTTTATTGAGAAGAAAGGCAAAGAGCTTGTTTATGAGCTGAATACAGATTTCAAGAATTTCGATGGAGTGGGCAAGGTCACGGTAGACGGAAAAGAGCTTGAATTAGGAAAGGATTATTCTGCAAAAGCAGGCAGTGTTATAATTGCATTTAATGAATCCTTCTTAAATGGCTTAGAAGTCGGCAATCATGTTGTTCGAATTATGACAACAGAGGGCTATGGCGAAGTTGCAATCAATGTTCAAAAAGAAGCAGCTTCTAACACGGAACATGGTCAGAATTCTACACATAAGAGCAAGGGCAAATCAGCCAAAACAGGTGATTCAAACAGCGTAATACCATTTGCGTTAATGGGTATAATTGCTACAGCAGCTATTTTGTCTATGAAAAAATATGTCAAAAGGTAGTTGACCAGCTTAATAGAAGTTTAGAAGGAGCCAAGGGAAATTTGGCTCCTTCAGTTTTTTACGGAATAGAGTTTGTTGATTTATAATTTTAGGAAGCAATGTTTTAATCAAGAGATGAATAAAGAGAGGTGTAAAATGCTGGACTTAAATAGCTTTGTCGGAGACTTTGACTTGGAAAAAGCCATGGAAGAATTTAAAGAAAATATGACTTATGCCGGTAAAGCTAAGTTTTATGAAATTCTAACAAAAGGAAGATACCTTATGCCATCGAGAAACGACGATAGGATACCCTTAATTTCTCCAACTAAAGAAAACCATTTTCTCCCGGTGTTTACCAATGTAAGGGAAATGGAAAAACAAGGAAATATGAAGAAAAGCGAACTTAGAATAGTGACATTTAAGGATATACTTAGTATATTTATAGAGCATTATCCTCAAATCACAGGAGTGGCTCTGAACCCTTTCGGCAGAACTCTTTTTTTGGGCAAGGAACAGATGGACGATATTGAAAGCGTTACAGAGGGAATGACTTTAAGAAGGACTGACTATGAAAAACCCCAAGAGCTCTTACCCTGGGAAAATACATCGGATGAGCTGAAAAGTCGCCTCCGAAGCTATTGTCAAAAGAAAAAATCCATTACACGAGCTTGGATTGTGGGGGCAAGGAGTAGCAAGTCGGAGGAACCACATATACAATTTCTGATGGAATTTTACGGAGAGAAGAGGGAAAAAATATTCACACAGGTTGCTGAAATTGTAAGGGAATACATGCTGCCTGGACAATCCTTTGAACTTATGCAAGCAACAAAAGAGTCAGCAAACAAAGCAGATCTTGTCAGCCAGGTTGTCTACGATGTACATGCTGATAGATTGTAGTGCAAAAGGCTGTACTAAAAATATATAATATTTGATGCACCGGTCTCTTTTTATGCAACCAATAAGTAAGAAAAATATAATTAAGTTACAGATGAAAATGTGATGTAAAAATGGTATAATATGTGGACAAGCTTAAGCAAGGGAAAGGGGCTATAAATTGAAAGAAGAAATGCAGGCAAATATTCAGGCTGATGCAACGGAAAACAATGAAAAAAATGAAGCTGCGGATTTGAAAATAATATCCGATAGTGAGGAAAAGGCTGAACTTCACAAGACTCACGGGCAGGAAGAAGACAGACCTGAAGTTGAGGGAATTCTTGACATTGCCGAAGGCGGTTTTGGATTTTTGAGGTTTAACAACTTTCTAACCAGTGACAAGGATGTATATGTTTCGCCAAGTCAGATAAGAAGATTTAATCTTAAAACAGGTGATAAAATAAAAGGCATATCCCGACTGCCAAATCAAGGAGAGCGATTCGGGGCTCTTTTGTATGTGGTGACTGTAAACGGAGATAAACCGGAGATTGCCAAGACAAGACCGGATTTTGACGATTTGACACCGATTTATCCCACAGAAAGATTAACCCTGGAGGATAAGCCCCATGAGCTTAGTATGAGACTGATAGATTTGGTTGCCCCAATAGGTAAAGGGCAGAGGGGGCTTATTGTAGCGCCGCCTAAAGCCGGCAAGACGACTCTTTTGAAGAAGGTGGCTAATGCCATTGAGAAAAAGCATCCGGAGGCTGAGCTGATTGTTCTTCTCATAGGAGAAAGACCTGAGGAGGTAACAGACATGAGGAGATCCCTTGAAGGCGGAGAGGTTATATATTCCACCTTTGATGAGATGCCTCAGCATCATGTTAAGGTGGCTGAAATGGTGCTGGCGAGAGCTAAGAGATTAGTTGAGCATGGCAAGGATGTTGTGATACTTTTAGACAGTATAACCAGATTAGCGAGAGCGAACAATTTGGTGGTTCCCAATTCAGGACGAACCCTTTCCGGTGGACTTGATCCCGGTGCATTGCATTTTCCGAAGAAGTTTTTTGGAGCGGCAAGGAATATTGAAGAGGGCGGCAGTCTGACCGTTTTGGCAACAGCCCTGGTTGAGACAGGCAGTCGAATGGATGATGTCATCTTCGAGGAGTTTAAGGGTACCGGCAATATGGAGCTGAAGCTGGATAGAAGACTTCAGGAAAAAAGGATTTTCCCTGCTGTTGACATAGGAAAATCAGGAACGAGAAAAGAAGATTTGTTGATGAGCCAAGAGGAGATAGAGGCTATTTGGTTAATGAGAAAGGCCATGGCGGGCAATTCAACAAGTGACATAATAGAAAGCATCGTTGACAATTTGGCAAGAACCAAGGATAACAAGAGCTTCATAAGAATTTTGACTAAAATACTGGGAGAATAATGGATTTAAGTAAGATATTTTTGAAAGATGCGTGTCCTACATCCGTAGGCGGTCAGGCGGTAATGGAAGGACTCATGATGAAAGGCCCTGAAAGAACTGCCGTTGCAATTAGATTGCCCAATGACCGCATTCATTTAAGAACGACAACCAACAGAAGACCCTCAAGGCTGGCAAAGCTCCCCTTACTGCGAGGGGTATACTCCTTTGCCACTGCCATGATTGACGGAACAAAAATCTTGCTTTATGCAGCAAATGTATTGGAAGCTAACATGGATGACGAGGGTGAAACAGAGGAACCGGGCAGGCTTGAAAAATGGCTTGGAAATAAATTTGGCGAGAGGGCGATGTGGAATATTATGATTTATTTCTCAGTTTTCATAGCCTTAGTGTTCTCCGTGGGATTTTTTATTTTGCTGCCGACAGCTTTGGTCGGCTGGCTCAAGGCGTTTACTGACAACAGGTTTATTCTTAGCTTGTGTGAGGGGCTTGTAAGATTAGTGCTGTTTATTGGCTATATTTGGCTGATTTCAAAAACCAAGGATATTAAGACCGTTTTTCAGTACCACGGCGCCGAGCATAAGACAATTCACTGCTTTGAGAAAAATCTGCCATTAACACCGGAGAATGCTCAGAGCTTTTACACCCTTCACCCAAGGTGCGGCACCAGTTTTCTCATGTTCGTAATGATTATAACCATTCTTTTGTTCCCGCTGCTCGGATGGCCGAGCCTTGCAATGAGAGTTTTGTCCAGAATAATTGTAATTCCGGTAATTGCGGGTCTGTCCTTCGAGCTGCTTAAATGGGCAGGCAGAAGCGACTCTGTAATCGTGAAGATTTTGAGTATGCCGGGTCTATACCTGCAGAAGCTTACAACAAAAGAGCCGACTCTTAAACAGCTTGAGGTTGCCATAGTTGCCATGGAGGCGGTACTTGTGCCACCTGAAACTCCAATGTTTGAGGGTGTATATGACCGGGAAATTGATAGCCAAGAAATATACAGTCGGGAAATGGATGACCGGGAAATTGATAGCAAAGAAATATATAACCGAGAAATAGATAACCAAGAAATATACAACCGAGAAAGGACGCTGTAGGAGAATGACTTTACCTGTAAAGGAATTGCTTTTAGTTGGAGAAAACAGACTTAGAGATGCCGGAATTGCTGATGCCAAAGTGGATAGCAGGACGCTTTATTGCCATATATTCGATTTGACACCGGCACAGCTCATCATGGAGTGGCAAAAAACCGTAGAATTTGATTATTGCGAAAAGTATTTTTCCCTGCTGGACAGAAGAGCGGCAGGGGAGCCGGTGCAATACATAACGGGGGTTCAGGAATTCATGGGTTATCCTATAAAGGTAAACCCGAGTGTTTTGATTCCCAGGTTAGATACGGAGACTGTAGTTGAAAAGGCCATTGAAATTGCCAAGGAAAAGAAAGCAAAAGAAATTTTGGACTTGTGCTGCGGTTCCGGTGCCATTGGAATTGCCATGGCAAAAAATTTGCCTGACGCTAAAATAACCCTGTCCGATGTGAGCGGGGATGCAGCTGAGGTGGCGAGATCCAATGTCAATGCTTTAAATTTAAGCAAGCGAATAGATGTGAAATCAGGAGATCTTTTCGAGCCCTTCAGAGGACGATTTTCTAAAAAGCGTTTCGACATGATAGTATCAAACCCGCCATACATTCCAAAAGCAACGATACCGAAGCTTATGGCAGAGGTGAAAGACCATGAGCCTATGACGGCTTTAGATGGAGGCGAGGACGGACTGGACTTCTATCGTTGGATTTCCGGTGAAGCCGGGGTATTTCTGAAGAAGAGAGGAATCCTTGTTTTTGAGATTGGACATGACCAGGGAGAAGCCGTTTCAAAGCTTTTAGAGGAGCACGGCTTTGAAAATGTTCAGGTCGTTAAGGATTTGGCAGGACTGGATAGAACTGTTTGGGGTCAACTTGCTAAATAGCTGTTAGGAACACATTATATAGGGTATATTACAAGGGCGTAGCTGTGAAAACCACCAAATGTGGTGAAGCGGTTAAGCCCTATTATTTATTTTTGAAGGAGAGTTAGCTTTGAAAATCATAAAGCGAAGTGGAGAAGTCACAGATTTTCAGGTTGAGAAAATCAAGGTGGCAATGGAGAAGGCCTTTGTCGGTGTCAGTCAACCGATAGACGACAACAAATTGCAGGAAATGGCAGACCGAGTTTCCCATAAGGCAGAAACAAAGTTCCCTAAGGACCATATTGTTACCGTGGAGGAGATTCAGGATTTAGTAGAAATCGAGTTAATAGAAAACAATTTCTACCGGGTGGTTAAGGCATACATCCTATATAGAGCGAGTCACCACACCATGAGAAAGACTCTTGAGGACTTCTCAGGCTATATTTCAGACAAAGAAATCATAGATGAAATGAAGGAAATACAGATAGCCTTTCCGGAGGAGGTATATAACCTGTCATTTTTGTACGGCAAGTTCAGCTCTTTTGTTAAGGACAATATGAGCGATGACGAGCATCTGGCAATTTTAATCAAGGCATCGGCAGAATTAACCGGCAAGGAAGCCCCTAAATGGGAATATATTTCCGCCAGATTCTTAAACCTTCAAGTTAATAGAGAAATTAACCGAGAAATGACCAAGGCTGACATTTTTTCCTTCAGAGAGAAAATTCACTACCTGACAGCTCAAGGCATTTATGGGAAATACATGACAGAAAACTACAGCGATGACCAGATAGATGAGCTGGAAGCCTACATGGATCAATCGAGAAACCTTCTTTTCAACTACAGCGGACTTGATTTAGTCGCAAAGAGATATTTGATAAGAAATTTTGAAGGTCATATTATCGAGTCGGTTCAGGAAATGTTTATGGGAATTTCCATGCATTTGGCAATTCCCGAGGGAGAAAACAGGGTTCAGTGGGCTAAAAAAATCTACGACATACTCAGCACCTTGAAGGTGACCATGGCAACACCGACTATGTCCAATGCCAGAAAGGTCTACTCCCAGCTTTCCTCCTGCTTCATAGACACGGTGCCCGACAGCCTGGACGGAATTTATCGCTCGATTACCAACTTTTCACAGGTCTCAAAACACGGGGGCGGCATGGGGCTTTACTTCGGAAAGGTTAGAGCTACAGGCTCTGATATAAGGGGCATCAAAGGAGTTGCCGGCGGTGTTATCAGATGGATTAAGCTTGCCAATGACACTGCTGTAGCCGTGGACCAGCTGGGTGTAAGGCAGGGTGCCTGCGCTGTTTATCTTGATATTTGGCACAAGGATGTTCCCGAATTTCTACAGCTGAAGACCAATAATGGTGATGATAGAATGAAGGCTCACGATATTTTTCCGGCAGTTTGCTTCCCGGACTACTTCTGGAAGCTGGCAAAGGAAGACATTAATGCCAACTGGTATATGATGTGCCCTCATGAAATCAAAGAAGTGAAAGGCTACTGCCTGGAAGATTTCATCGGCGATGAGTGGGTTAAGAGATATTTGGAATGTGCCGAGGATATCAGGATTGATAAGAGGGTAATGTCTGTAAAGGATATGGTAAGACTGATTATTAAATCTGCCGTAGAAACGGGAACGCCGTTTATCTTCAACAGAGATGCTGTCAACAGGGCGAACCCTAACGGACATAAGGGAATGATTTATGCCTCCAACCTTTGTACGGAGATTGCTCAAAATATGCGGCCTATTGAGGCTGTATCAAAGGAGATAATCTCTGTAGACGGAGAAGAGATTATTGTGGAAAAGACCAAGAGCGGAGATTTTGTTGTATGCAATTTGGCTTCTCTGGTCCTCGGAAATATAGATGTCAGCAATAAGGATGAGTTGAAGGGTGTAATTTCAACAGTTGTAAGAGCTCTTGATAATGTTATCGACCTCAACTATTATCCATTACCTTATGCCAAGATTACCAATGGAAAGTACAGAGCCATCGGCCTCGGAACCAGCGGCTACCACCATTTATTGGCAAAGAACGGCATATCCTTCAGCTCAGAGGAGCATCTGACCTTTGCAGACAAGGTATATGAGGATATCAACTATTTTGCCATTGAGGCGAGCAAGGAGATTGCAAAGGAAAAGGGAAGCTACAGCTTCTTCACCGGCTCCGATTGGCAGACAGGTGAGTATTTCGCAAAGAGAGGCTACACTGACGAAAGATGGAAGGCTCTTGCAGGCGAGGTGGCTGAGCATGGACTTAGAAACGGCTATCTTCTGGCAGTGGCACCAACCGGCTCAACATCTATTATTGCAGGAACTACAGCAGCCGTTGACCCTATTATGAACAAGTATTTCCTTGAGGAAAAGAAAGGGCAGATAGTCCCTAGAGTCGCACCTGATTTGTCCTCAAAGACCTACTGGCTATATCAGAATGCTCACCAAATTGATCAGAGCTGGGTCATCAGAGCGTCGGGAATCAGGCAGAGACATATCGACCAGTCACAGTCGGTGAATATATATATTACAAGCGAAATGACCATGAGTCAGATCTTGAGGCTGTATATTTCAGCCTGTGAGGAGGGGGTAAAAACCCTTTACTATGTGAGAAGCAAGTCCCTTGAGGTGGACGAATGCGAGTCATGCAGTGCTTAGCGCAACACTGGCGCTTAATGCAGTACCCAGTGCTTAATGCACGGAGATTTTGGAGGATTAAAAAATGAGTCAGCTACAGAGAAAAGCTTTGTTTAACGAAAAGGGAGACATTGAACTTTCAAAGCGAAGGATGATTAACGGCAATACCACTAATTTGAACGACTTTAACAATATGAAATATTCATGGGCTTCCGATTGGTACAGACATGCTATGAACAACTTTTGGATTCCCGAGGAGATTAACCTGACCCAAGATGTTAAGGACTACAGGAATTTGTCCAAGGAAGAGAAAACCGCCTATGACAAGATTTTATCTTTCCTGATATTTCTTGATTCAATTCAGACGGCCAACCTACCGAATGTAGGCGAATACATAACGGCAAATGAGGTGAATCTTTGCCTCACAATTCAGGCGTATCAGGAGGCAATACATTCTCAGAGCTACGGCTACATTCTGGACACCATCTGCTCGCCGGAGGAGAGAACGGACATACTTTATCAGTGGAAGGATGACCCTACACTTCTTGCGAGAAACAAGTTCATCGGTGACAGATACAACGAGTTTTATGACGACAGGAGCGATTTCAACCTGCTCAAAACAATCGTAGCCAATTACATTCTCGAGGGTATTTACTTCTACTCAGGATTTATGTTTTTCTATGCCCTGGGCAGAATCGGAAAGATGCCGGGAACCGTTCAGGAAATCAGGTATATAAACCGTGATGAGAATGCTCATCTTTGGTTGTTCCGTTCCATCTTAATTGAACTTAAGAAGGAAGAGCCTCAGCTGTTTAATGAGGAAAATGAGAAGATATTCCGTGACATGATAAAACAGGGCGTTGAAGAGGAAATTAAGTGGGCACACTATGCCATCGGCAATGGCATTGAAGGCCTTAGCCTATCTATGATTGAGGACTATCTTAAGTATCTTGGAAATCTTAGATGTAAAGGACTTGGTTTCGAGGAGATTTATGAAGGCTACAGCAAAGAGCCTGAATCTATGAAGTGGGTTTCAGAGTATTCAGATCCCAATGCCATTAAAACTGATTTCTTTGAAGCTAAGGTCTCAGCTTATTCCAAGTCTTCGATTATAGAGGACGACCTGTAAAAATAAATATCACAATGGACACAGGCAAATTCCTATGGTAAAATAGTTCGTGTTAATTGAATAAACCATATGATTCTTTCAAGATAGAGGGGAAGCAAGTGTGAATCTTGCACGGTCCCGCCACTGTGTCGCTTGTTTGTGCTTTACAGCTGAGACTACAGCTAAGATTATAGCATGATACATTGCAAGCAAAGTCAGAGTACCTCCATATGGCAGATGCTTTGTTGGCGTGGAAACCGACCGGAGGCACCAAATAAATTTGCAACGAAAACGGGTTGTTTTGTACAGCCTGTTTTTTTATTTCCCTGAAAGCATCTTAAAGCGGAGGATAGAACCCATTCAGGCAGGCGAAGTACCCTTGGAAGGTAAGAAAATTAAAAAATAAATCTATGGAGGTAAGTATGAATAATAAAATTGAGGCCATTAGAAATGAAGTAAGAAAGGCCATTGTCGGTAAAGACGAAGTAATTGACAGAACCCTGACTGCAATTTTAGCGGGAGGACACATTCTGCTGGATGACATTCCGGGAGTCGGAAAGACCACCATGGCTGTAGCCTTCAGCAAGGCTATGGGTCTCGAGTTTAACAGAGTTCAGTTTACTCCTGATGTAGTGCCGTCGGATATAACCGGATTTTCCATGTACAACAAAGAAAGCGGCTCTTTTGAGTATAAGGCGGGTGCGGCGATGTGCAACTTCCTTTTGGCTGACGAAATAAACAGAACCTCCAGCAAGACGCAGTCGGCACTTCTTGAGGTAATGCAGGAGGGGAAGATTACCGTAGACGGAGTAACTCATGAGGCGCCTCTTCCTTTCATAGTTATGGCTACACAGAATCCTATCGGGGCGGCAGGAACTCAGATGCTTCCGGAGGCTCAATTGGACAGATTCATGATACAGATTTCCATGGGATACCCCGACATTGACGGACAGATTAGAATTCTCAGCGACAGGACGGCGGAGGATCCTATGAGCAAGGTTGAAAAAGTGGTGACAGCTGATGAAATTATGGAAATGAAGAAGGATGTTGCCAATGTATACACTGATGTGAAGGTTCTTAAATACATTGCAGAATTGGCGGAGACTTCAAGAAATAATGAATATGTAAAGCTGGGATTATCTCCGAGAGGAGCCATTGCAATTATGCACATGGCAAAAGCCGGTGCCTATATGGAAGGAAGGGACTACATTACACCTCAGGATGTGGTAAAGGTATTCTACGATGCGGCAAGGCACAGAGTTATGCTTAATTCCAAGGCTCAGCTGAACAATTTGACCAAAGAGGATATTCTGAAAGAAATTATTGAAGCTACAGATACTCCAAGGGTAGATGTGAGGAGATAAGAGCATAGAGCAACTGATAATTTAGGATAATTGATAATCATGAAAAAACCTTTAATAACCAAAAAGCGTATAATATTCATCCTTATGCTATTGGCTACTTTGGCAATTTTTGCATCAACGACGGCATACTATGCTGCAATTCCCTTCGGTGTGCTTGTTATATGGACCTGTATTTCATTTTTGCCCTCGATGCTTACGGGGAAGAAATTGGTCTGCGAAATCAGCGGCGGTAGTCAAGGAAGCAAAAGCAATCCGATTTCCTTTCGGGTGACCTTCAAGAACCGCAGCCTCATTCCAATCTTCGCAGCCGGTACAAGGGTCGAGATTGAGAATGTTTTGTCAGGAGAAGCCATAGAGGAAAATCTCAACTTTGCACTTGGACCTAAGGGAAGGCGAACTCTCGAAATTTCCGCAAAGGATTCATGCTGCGGAGCAATTAAGGCCTCAATCAGCAAGGCGAGTATAGGAGACCCTCTGGGTATAAGGCAGGCAGATATTGTGTTACGGGGCAGTGACATCCACTATATATTGCCGAAGCCGGAAGAAATAGAATTTAAGGATGAAAAATTCAACAGCTACAATATGGAAAGCTTCAAGTATTCACAGAGCAAAAGAGGCAATGACCCGGGAGAAATTTTCGGAATTAAAGAGTATATGCCGGGGGACAGTCCCAAGTCAATTCACTGGAAGCTTTCAAGCAAGCTGGATGAAATCGTAATTAGAGAACTGGGACTTCCGGTTGAAAACGACATAATGATAATATTCGACAATTGTCTGAATCCTACAAGGAAGATGGCGCAGGAGGAAAAAACGGAGCTGATAGACAAGTCCATAACCCTCTTTGCATCCATATCCTACAGCTTGCTTCAACGAAAAATTCCCCATGCCATAGGCTGGTACGGGATGGCAGAAGGAAGCTTCGAGTCGGATGACATTAGAGATGAGGAAGAACTTTGGCAGAGCCTGAGAAAAACCATAGCCTGCCCGATGAGAGAAAATGAGCAGTCATCCATATACCATTTTCTTGAATCGACGGTTGAAAAAAAGTATTCCCATTACATTTATGTAAGTTGCGATAATAGAGATATAGAAAGGTTGGCAGAATATGGTGCGGTTAGTACAATCAGACCACAAAGCTAATGGAATATACGATACAATTCTATATATAGTCACCTCTTTAATACTGACCTGCGGAGCCGTTGTATGTATGTCCGACATACTGGGATTTAACTGGAATATAAGGGAAATTCTGAAAGGCTCCTACAAAGGAGGGGCGGTCAAAACATGGAATCTCATTGCGGACACCATGGGAAACCAAAGCTATACCCTTATGACCAAGTATCTTGGAGAAGGCGCCGAAAACGGACTTTTTATGACCGTCATGGCAGCCTTGATATTTCTCCTCACCTTGGCAATAGTGAGGCTTAAGAACAAATGGTTTTTGTCGATATATATAGTCCCCGTCGTAATACTGCCAATAATTATGAAATCGGGACCTAAACCGTTGAATTTGGTACTATTATGCGGCGGGCTAATTCTGGCATATATATATTACAGGCTTGACGGCAGGCTGAGCAGCTGGAGCATTGTGTATACAGCCATCGTCATGGCAATTGTATTTTTTGTTATGAGCCTTCCCTTCATATGGGGGAATTTAGCATATAACAGCCATGTGGCGAATTTGGACAAGAAAATTGAAGAGCTGTCAGAAACCGTAAGATATGGGAGAAATCCTTTAGGGGATGGAAGGATGGATTTGGCGGACAGAGCCCTTGACAAAAAAACGGCGCTCAAGGTTACCATGGAAAAGCCCGACTCCCTGTACCTGCGAGGCTATGTGGGAGAGAAGTTTACCGATGGAAAATGGGAAAGCCTTGCACCGACAAGCCATTACAATAGAATAGATTTAACCAGATGGCTAAAGGAATGGAATTTTTCCAACCTGAATCAGCTGGAAACCGTCAGCAGACTTATAGGTGACCACAGTGAAGATGTGACCGAGGCAAGGCTTGATGTGGAGGTTGAAAAGGCCTCATCCAAATACATCTATATGCCCTATGAAATGGCGGATACCCATGTAGAGGGAACAAAAAACTGGGGAGACAGCTTTCTCACAGGCGAGGGGCTTACGGGAAAGCACGACTATGGATACAAGGTGGTGTCCAACAAGGAAGACCACTGGACCGATATAGTGGGCAAGCTTTTCGCCAATGCCGTAGAAAGCGATGAATTAAAGCAATACTACAGGGCTGAAAGCTATAACAATGTGGATATATATAAGAAGTATACAAGTCTGTCCATGGGCGATGTGGAGACCTTGAGAAATGAAATCGGTGAGCCGGGAAATCAGGAAAAGGGACACATAAGCTATAAGCTGGCTATTGAGAAGATAAACACCTACATGAAGGATAAGATACTTTATTCAGAGAAGGGCATTAAGAATAAGGAAGGAGAGAGCCTTAAGGGCTTCTTCAAATCCCATAAGGGCTTTGATATCCACTATGCAAGTGCGGCGACTTTGATGTTCAGGTACTATGGCATACCGGCAAGATATGTTGAGGGATATATCATAACTCCTGAAAATAAAGAAAAAATGAAAAAGGGCACTTCCTTTGAAATTCCGTTAAAAAATGCCCATGCGTGGACCGAAATCTACATAGATGCCATGGGATGGGTGCCTATAGAAACGGTTCCAAAATACCAAAAGCTTATGAAGCAGGCGGATCTTACCGTGGGATTGGAAAATGACGTTAAGCTGAATCCGTTTGATATGAATGATGACGGCGGGGCGGACAACAACGAAGAAAAGAAGATTCAGAGACCTGTGCCGCCGGCTCAGGAGGCTTTGAACATTGTAGCCATAATCATAATGGCAATATTGTTACTTCTGCTTCTTTATCTGCTTTACAGATATCTGAAGAAGAAGCGGGCGGATTATTTGCGAAATAAAGCCTTCATGCAGGAAGATGTTAAGATGGCAATATGCGCAATATATGGATATATGAATCAGCTTAAGGCGGACTGTTCACAGCCTGTGCGGGAAGTGGGAGATAAGGCGGCTTACAGCCTTCACCCGAATACGGAAATCGAAAGAAAGTATATGCTTTCAATGCTGAATGTGTTAAAAAAGGAGTTGAGAGAAAATGAAAAGAAAAATAGTAAGCTTAATATCCTTCGTTCTTATATTAGGCATGATGCTGGCAGGCTGTGGAGAAGACTTATCGGCAAAGCTATTAAAGCAGCGTGATGCAACAGGAAAATATCTCTATTCAGAGGTTAAAAAGCCTGATCCGGGGACCTTCAAGGGAGACTGGACAGTATTCAATGTGAAAACGGCGGATACAGATGTGGAAAAGGACTACTATGAGAATTACTACAAAACTCTCTGCAAGAAATTAAAAGAGGGAGAAGGCTCCCTTAAGGATGGACAAATTTCCGACTATGGAAGGGTGGCAATCGTACTGACGGCAATAGGCAAGGACCCTACCGATGTAGAAGGATATAATATATTTGAAAAACTGGATGATATGGAGCAGGTTATCAATGGCGATGTGCGTAATCCTATGCATGCCCTCATTGCAGCTAAATACTGCGGGTATACCTTGAAAAATGAGGTCGCATATGCGGAGCACATTAAAGCTGCCATTGAAAAGAGAGAACTCTTCACGGATGGGGAAGATGAAATAGAGAAAATCTCCCTCGCCCTGCAATCTATGACATACTACAGATACCTGCCGGAAGTAGGCGTTGCCATTGATATGCTTATCAGCAGACTTTATGAGCTGCAAAAAAGTGACGGAGGCTTCGGCAGCTGTGCCAAAACAGCCGAGGCTCTGCTGGGCATCTGCTCTGTCGGCATGGATCCCATTACAGCTGCAGGATTGCAGAAGGAGGGTAAAAATCCATTTACAAATCTTCTTGAATGTGTCGAAGGCGATGGCTTCAAAAAAGACATCAAGGGAAAAAATATAGACATTGAAGCCACAGAAAAGGCGATGATTACTCTTAACGCCCACCATGTGTTCCTAAAGGAGAGAATGCTTTTTGCCACTCCTGAGGAAAGGAGCGAAAAGAATTAGCAGCCAGGTCTAAATGACAAAAATTAGAAATAGGCACTTGATTTTTAGTGATGAATAATGGTAGAATATACTAAGAATTGATTAAGAATTTTTTAACAGACACAATGATATATATGCAGCACATGACATTTATGCTTGAGCTTCAAGTGTAAATTAAGAGGGGAAACAGGTTAGAATCCTGTACGGTCCCGCCACTGTGTATGCAGGAAAACTCCTGCTGAAGTCAGATTACCTCCATGTAGCCAATGTCTTTCGACGTGGAGATCGAATTATGACTTTCTTTTAGACAACGAAAACGGGTTGCACCAGATAGGTGCAATCCGTTTTTTGATGGTGTTACTACGGTTATATATGGGAAAAAAGAAGGTCGGAAAGGAAGAGGAAAAATGTTTAAAAAAGCCATAAGAAACAGGCAGCTAACCACCGCCTTAGTGATACTTTTGGCAATACTGATCTTTGCATCTCCTTTGATTACGGTAAAATCACAAGGCATATATGAGCAGGAAAACAAGCTCGCAGGAGATAATAAGGAAAAGTCAACTGTAATTGTCACCGGTCAAAAGTATAAGATGAACTATGGCAAGGAGCAGGAAATTGAAAAAGCCATTCAGGAGAGGCTTGAGGAAATCGAAAAGAAGGAAGATATACCTCAAGAAAAAACTGCGGCTGAAATGGTCAAGGCAATAAAGGCAAAGGAGAACGGAGCCGGAAAAGGCAAAAGCGGATCAGGCGGTAATGGCAACGGAGGCAATGACAACGGTTCCGGAAACAACTCAAGCAACCCGGGAGGACACCACAGCGGGATGACTGAGGAAGAGGAAGAAGCCTGGGAGAAGGAGAAAAATAAGCCGAAAATCAGCATAGAAGGTCTGGAGGGCGGAAAAACTTACACGGGAGCTTTCTTTAACTTTAAACTTTTAGCACGAGACTATGCAGGCAAACCTATTTCGTGGGGCAATAACGGACATGTAGAGGTATATGCAGATACAGCGGCTGTAGAAGGACAAACCGGATATTATAGTGGCAGTTGGACAAACTATAAGATTAGAATTAAAAAAGGTCCTAATATTATAAGAATTGTGGCTGTTGATGCGGAAGGCAACAGAACTGTAGAAGACTATGTGATTTATGGAGACCCGGATACTTCATCCGAAGTGATTGGAAGAGTCAGATTTGTATTTGATCTGACTAATGTGGGCAAGGGATATCTGGTAGATGAAACAGTACCTGTCTATAGGGATGAGTCTGCGGCTAATTTGATTGTAAGGGTTCTCCAAGAAAAAGGATATTATGTTGCGTTAACGGAGGAGTCCGCTGATGTAGGATATTATTTGGCATCAATTAAAGGCAATAAGCTTTTAGCAGGATATAGTATAAGCCCTGAGAGACACGAGCTAATTACAACTGAAGGGGGATATTGGGGACAGGAAACCGGACAGAAAGATCCTACCTTCGATAGTCTTGCTGAAAAGGACTTCTACTGGGGTTCAGGATGGATGTACAGCGTTAAGGATAAAAGTCACAGTAGTTGGACAGCACCTAATATTGGAATGTCAAATTATTTTATAGGAGATTCCAGCTATGGAACTAAAGAAATTATGTTGTGGTGGACAAACTGTGTAGGCAGCGACTTCGCAGGAGGTTGGAATACGAATATAGTCAGCACCAGACAGTGGTGGCTATAGATTAACTGATTAATATATTCAAATTGGTAAGAAAAAGGAGAGCTTAAGATGCAAAAGGCTAGAGGATTTATTAGCTTAATACTTTCAATTATGCTGCTTATGACTATGATGCCGTCTTTGGCGTATGCAGAAGTAGGCGGTGAGGAGAGCACAAGCGACACAAAATCTGAAGATGAAATAGAAATAAATGAGGAAAACTTTCCTGATAAATGTTTCAGAGAAGAATACATTACCCCTTTAGATAAGGATGGCAATGGAAGTCTTTCTGAAGAGGAAAGAACTGTTTTGGGCTATACAGAAATGAAATTTGCCGGCATAGATACTAAAGGTGTTGAAAAGCTGGTATTTAAAAGAAAACCACCTCAGCCGGGATACCCTGAGCAAAGGCTTAGATATACAATAGAAGCGCCGGGAGGAACTAAATTCCCGTTTGAAGTGTTCAAGAATGCCGTTGCTGGTAAGGAAGTTGAACTAACAATTAAATCGACCGACGATAAATTACCAAGCCTTGAGGGAATTGAAAAAACAGAAGGTAAGATAATAGATTTATATTTAGTATATAATGACCGAATTAAAGAAATAAACCTTTCTGAAATTAGAAATACAGCTATACAGAGTGTAAACATCATGGATGATAAGGGCACTATAACTGATGAGCAGCAGGAGGCAACCCAAAATGAAAAGTTCCCTGAAATAAAAGCCGGAAATGGGGTTCAAAAAACTTATAAACTTGCTATAGATGCAAGACAAAAAGAGATAACGGATTTAGATTTAAGCGGCAGTTTGTTTTCCAGTATAGATATCATTGGAGATTTAAGAAATATCAAATTAAAAGGCTGCACAAATTTGTATAAATTAAATATTAGCGCTCCCGTAAAACGTGTTAGCGAGAATTATGGCAGCTGGGATGGATACTCCATAAAAACTGCTAAAGGCATGGAAACCTTAGATTTACGGGGGCTGAATAAGCTGAAAATCCTTAAGGCTAATGAATGCAACATAAAGAATCTGCATTTGGATAAAGGACAGCAGCTAGATACCGTTTGGCTGGGCGGAAACCATTTGACTCATATATATAGAGAAAATATTATAGAATTGAAAAATTTAGATCCTTTAGTAGATAACTTCGCATATTATTTAGGCCCCCAATCAATAACGTTGACTGTTGAAAAAGCAAATGATAAATATGTCTACAATATGAAAAAAGTTGTAGGAGAGGATAACCTTAAGTATATACATGTTGCCGGCGAAGGCTATTATTTTAACAAGAAAACCGGAAATATCGAAATAGATGATGTTAATACAGTTAAGAGTAATCCTGTGACCTATTGCTATAGGGTTAAAAGAGACTGGCGTCCTGATGTAGTTATGTATGTAACTATTTTACCTGAGAGTATAGAAGAGGAATCTGCGGTTAAGGATATTAAGCTAAAGACCCCGCCGGCACCTAAAGTATTGAAAAATGGTATGGTAATAGGCTTGGATTTTGATGCTCTTGTGGTTACTCTGATAAAGGAAGATGGCAGTGAAGAAGATGTTAGACTTAAGGACTTCTATAGATATGGCATTGAGCTTAAAAAAGGAAATGACGACAAGTATAGATACTACATTACGCATCTTAAAAGTAAAAAAACTATAAAGCTATATGAAATTAAGCCTAATACAACTGTGAAAATTACGGTTGCTAATGGAGAGGGCTCAGGAGTTTATAATGTAGACGATACAATAGAAATTGGAGCCAATGTACCGGAAGGCAGGGAATTCGGAGAGTGGATTTGTCGGCATGATTATAAAAAGAATATAATTTTTGAAGATGCCAAAAGCCCTAACACAAAAATACGTTTCAAAGACATCGAAGGCAGTTTAAATCAACATAGTTTTACTATTGAATATACAACGAAAAAGAAATCGTTGGATAATATCAAATACCCGGTGGAAATAAATAAAGAGAATTTCCCTGATCCGACCTTTAGGGATGTATTGGCAAAGAAATTTAAAGCCGGAGTAATAACAAAGGAGGACAGCAATCAGCTCTGGTATGGAGAAATAAAGTTTAGTACAGATAATTTCAAGGGTATCGAATGCTTTGACTTTTACGGGGTTAATAAAGGTTCTGGTGGATATCCCGTAAAGCTGCATCCGAATGGTAAATTCCCTTTCGAAATATTAAACGAAGTTTTTATGTACCAACCTGATTCAAGAAGGGTTAAGGTTTTGGTTGAACCTGACGAATATGTAACTCCGCATGTGATGAACCTTGATGGAATAGAAAAGGTTGACAACCTTAAGTATATTGAAATTGCCTATGAAGATAATACTACGGGAATCACTTTTAACCCGAATTTTGACTTTGGCAATGTGAAGGAAGTTGAGGTATATAGATACCTTGAAAGACATAAGTTTAATAGAGAACCATTGCCTGAAATGAAAGCTCCGGACATGTCATTTTTGAAAAGCTTTCCTAATTTAAAAAAGTTGTCTGTAAATGGCAATATGTGTATAGATGGGAATCTGGATTTAAGAGAAAATGCAAAATTGGAAGAGTTGACTTTAGCCGGTTATGCGAAGAGTCTGGATATATCAGCTTGTAATAAACTAAAGCGACTCGGGATATCAGGCAGTGGATATCACGTTTTAACTCTTGCAGGTACTATAATTGCAGGCACCCAAGTCAGCAAGCCGTGCCAGCTTGAGAGCATTGACCTTTCAAATCACCCGCAATTAGAATATCTGCGGATAGATTATACGGAAATGTCGTCTCTCGATATTTCCGGACAGGATAAACTGACATCTTTAAGTTTAGCTTCAAATAAGATCGAAAATATTGTATTAGGAGAGCATCCTTATCTTGAAGAGGTGAAACTTCGAGGAACACCTGTAAAAGAGCTGAATCTCAGTGGGTTAAAGAAACTAAAAACCTTTAAGTTTAGCGGTTACACTAAACTTGAAGAAACTGGATGGGGACCTCAAGTGATAACCTTGCCGGATCTTATAGGTCCGGAGCATATAGATTTTTCCCATAATAAGGAGCTGCGAAGTATACATATTACAGACAGCAATATAAAAGATATTAATGTAGATCATAATCCAAAGTTAAGAGAACTGATTGCCTACCACAATAGGCTGCCATATGTGAATCTTTCCGGCATCAAGCGCAGCCTCAGCTTTAATGTAAATGGTGATAGTTATAAAAGCAAAATTCAGCAGCCGAAAATAAAGGCTAAGAGAGTAAACGGCAAGCTGGTTATTGATATCGGCTCTGTTATTGGGAAAGAAAATTTAAAAAACATTTATGAGCTTCAAACCGGGTGGAATTTAGACAAGGAAACCGGTTATATAGAAATACCTGAGCCGTGGGGAATGACAATTCTCAGAGGAAGTAATGCCAGCGATAAACGCCCTGCATACAGAGGATTTTTTAGGTATCTGTATAAGGCTCCTTACCCTGCACATTTAAGCTGCCCTCAAAATGGAAATCATATGCTCGTCAATGTGTATTTAGATAATCAAAAGCCTGTTGTTAAGGTTGAAAAGGAAACGGTAAGAATTAAGCAGGGCGAGAAGTTCGATCCGATATTGATAAATGCCATAAGTGCAACTGATGTGGAAGACGGATATGTAAGAATAAGAGAAAAGGATGTCATTGAAAACACGGTTAAATCTAATATACCGGGAGAGTACCATGTAACCTACAGGGTTAAGGACTCATGGGATGAAGCAGCAGAGCCGGTAACTGTTAAAGTTATAGTTGAGCCAATTAAGGTAAATGATGTAGTGGTTAAGAGTTTGCCGACTAAAACAGACTACGAAGAATGGGACAGACTTGATTTAAAAGGACTTGTAGTTGAGCTCGTTACGGGTGAAGGCACACAAACCTTAAAAGGCTACGACATTATTAAAAAAGGCATCAGCATCAGTCCGGCAGAAGGTAGTGAGCTTGCGATGGGGACCAATAAGGTGGTACTTACTCACGATGCAAGTGGCAAAGGGACATCTTTTGATATAAATGTCCGAACACCGTCACAACCTAAGTATAAATTGGATGTTGTAGGTGGAGTAGGCGGCGGAAGATATAAGGAAGGCAACAAGGTGGAGATTTCCGCTGTTGTGCCGATGGGACATAAGTTTGTTAGATGGAAAGCGACAGCCGGAAATCCAAAGATTACAGACAAGTCCAGTCCAATAACCCACATTGAAATGCCTGGCAAGAATGCAAAGGTAGAGGCGGTTACAGAGCCAATCACAGCTGTTACCGTGAGCCAGGTAAAGATATCTACCAATCCTAAAATGAAGTATTTCACAGGAGACAAACTTGACTTATCGGAGATGGTGGTTACCCTTATAAGAAGTGATGGAATTACAGAGAGAGTACCATTTGCTCTATTTGAAGAAAAAGGGATTAAAACAAGCCATAGCCATGGAGATGAGTTAAATGGTGATGGAGACTTTGATTTATATGCAGTTCATGTAGAATCCGAAAAGGTTGATTCTGTAAAGATAAGGGTTTTTGAAAGGGTAAAGCCGAAACCTTTTGAAGGGAAGCTGAAAATTGATGAAATCAATTTCCCTGATGAGAAGTTTAGAAGCACTCTCGTTAGATCTCTGGATAAGGACAAAGATGGCTATTTGACCGCAGAAGAAGCATATGTTACTAATAATGCACCTTTAAAATTCTCTACAGATAATTTTAAGGGGCTGGATAAGATATATTTTGAAAATATCGACAGGCTTTATGTTGATGCACCGGCAGGAGCTAAAATACCCTTCCATTTGTTCAAGGACGCTATGGTTGATGAGCCGAATAAGCATGGGCGTGTACGAGTTGTAAGGGCTGATGATTCTAAGGCGCTGCCGAATATTTCAGAGCTCAGTGAGCTTAGAAGAATAAGCAAATTAGAGATTCTTGGCACACCAAATGATAAAGAAATTATTGTAGATGGAGTTCAGGCGGAAGAAATCCTTGTTAAAATTAGAGATGATGAGGATAACAACGCTAAGGTTATGCCAAAAATCACTGTAAAAAACTGTCGAAGAACGAAAGAGTGCATAATTTCATCAGAAGGGAAGTTGAAAGCAAATGATGTCAATATTTCCGATTTGCCGGCAGCTGAAAAAATTACTGCGGAGGGATCGGCAGCAGAAAAAATCACTGTTGACAGCTGTCCGCAATTGGGAGAATTATGGCTCAGTGGCTGCAAGGCTAAACCTGTAAATTTCACGACTAAAAATGTTAAATCATTAAAGCGAATAATAATAGAAAAATCCATGGTGGATAAGCTTTCTATAGAGGATATACCAAATCTTATATCGCTAAGTTTAAATGATGTTACCGGGATTGCAAACTTTAAGATAGCCAGCAGTAGTCTGCGTGCATTATCATTAACACATTCAGATTTGGAAAAGCTTGATATTAATGGGTGCGAAGTGCTTGAGTCGCTGGTAGTAGAAGATGCTCCTATGCATGAATTCTCAGTTGGCAAAAAACCGGACATTAATGATGTTAAAATAGAATCGACCAATATTTCTAAGATAGATAAATTGACCGGTGATGTTCCTTGGCATAATGTGGGCAACAATCGCATACCATATGTGGATTTTGATGAAGAAGAGTATAAAAATGTTGTAGGAAGTGCCTATAATCAGTATATATCAGGGAAACTAAAAATCCTTAATGAGGAAGGCAGAAAAAAAGTTGTATTTGATGTTAAGGAGCTTGTTGGAGATAAGAGAATAAAGAACGTTGTAAAATCGGTTAATGAAAACAAGAGTTATAGCCTAAATAAGGAAAAGGGATATATTGAAATAAATGATTTAGAAAAAGTCAAAGAAAATGGCGTTCAATATGACTATGTGTATATCCACCATGAAAAACAAGGCAGGCTAAGAGTTCATGTATCATTTGCTTTTGCAAAACCTGTCATTAAAGCAGAGGACAAGAAGATCTTCGTAGGAGAAGCCTTTGATCCGTTTAAGGATGTGGTAGCAGAAGATGAAACGGGAATCTTTGATTTAGATAAGAATAATACAGTGCTTGAAAGCGATGTTAATCCTCAAGCAGCAGGGGTCTATCATGTGAAGTACAAGGTTACCAGCTTGCTGGGTGTTGAAAGTGACGAAAAGACAATAACTGTTACTGTTGAAGAACCGACAGTTACTGAAATGTCAGTTAGCAAAGCACCAAAAACGGATTACTATGAAGGTGAAAAAATAAGCCTTGCAGGTCTGGCGGTTCAGATTAGGAAAAATAACGGAGCTAAAGAAACTATTTCCTATGAAGCCTTTGCCGCAGCAGGCATTACTGTAACCCCTGAAAATGGCGAAGCCGCAAATCCATCAAAGGATAAGCTGATTATCACCCATGAGAAAACAGGAGTTAAGGCGGAGGTAAAGCTGAATATACGAGAAAAGAAGGTAATCAAGGCTGAATTCAATGTGCCGGAGGGAGCTATAAAGGCTACCTATAAAGAAGGTGAAAAGCTTGAGCTTCAAGGCGTAACAGCCCTTCTAACCAAGGAAGACGGAAGTCAGGAAACAATAGGAATTGATGAATTTGAAAAGCGAGGAATCAGTATAACTCCGGCAAATGGAAGCTCATTGACACCTGATGTGAAGGCTATAGTAATGAAACACAAGAATGGAGATTCCTTTAAGCGGAATATTAAAGTAATCCCTAAACCTAAGATAATTGAAGGAGCAGGTGGAAAGTGGAAGAAAGGCAGCGAAAGCGGACTTAATTTCAAATCAGATGGAACCTATGAAACCTTCCTTGACGGTGGTGCCCTTGTTAATGTTGATGGGAAGAAGCTGTCCGAAAATGATTTCACTCACAAGAAGGGCAGTATAGCAGTCACCTTAAAGCCTAAGTACCTGGAGGAATTGGACTTAGGAGAGCATAGCATCGAAATAGTATCTGCCGAAGGGGTTGCAGAATGCAAGTTCTCAATTATTTCAAATAAGCCTGAACCGTCACCTGCGGGAGGAAACAATTCAGGTGATAATGGCAATAACTCCAAGTCTGCAAAGACCGGAGGTAAAGCAGCCAAAACAGGTGATTCTAATGATTTGACAGGCAAAATTGTATCGATGCTTGCAGCTATGGCAATGATGGCAATAGTTGTGAGAAGAAGATATAGGAAGTTATAGTTGTGTTATTCGTATTAAAGTATAGGCTTTAATATTAAGAGGAGGAAGAGATGGTATTTATACGAGCTGTTCATTAAGCCCTCGGATACACAGACGGAAATAAAGGAATGATTTATTAAGAGTGTATTCAGATGAGGGCATAAACAAAATTATCAGTTTATAATAATGTGTATTTCATATGGAGGGTAATAAATATGAAAAAAGCTTTTTTTAAAAAAAGAGTATATACATTAATGCTCGCTGTAATTATGGTACTGGCAACAGCGGTGCCTGCCTTTGCTATTGAAAATGAAGCGAATACATGGGATTGGCTGAATTTCAGAGGAAATGATGAAAATAACGGCGTTGTGTATTTCCCTGAGTTGCCAGAAGTGCCAGATCCAAACGAACCCAAATATAATCCACCAACTGGTGGTGATGCCACATTAAAATGGGCATCAAAAAATGGTGAAGGCTGGGCAGCTTGCCCAACACCACCTATAATTAAAGGAAACTTTATATTTACTGCACAAGGCACCAGGATGCTAAAGCTGAACAAAGACACCGGGGAATTAATTAGCGAGAGCCCGGCAAATGATCAGCTTGCAGGAAATGTTGGATATGCAATGAATAATATGGTCTATGTCAATGGTGATACGGCTGCTGATGATATGATTATTGTTCAAATTGGCAATGGACAAATTCAGGCAGTTAATGCCAATACTCTAGCGACTTTGTGGAAAACTGATACTGCAAATGGCGTTGGTGCAGGTATAAATGGTCAAACAATATCACCATTAACTGCCAAGAAAATCGGAAATACTACATATGTGTATACAGGCACATGGGGTGGTGAGTCTTCAGCTTACTATTGTGTAACAGCTGATATGCAGAATGTTAACCAATCTACTAAAACTAAGGCGGTTTTATGGAAGCATAAAGATGAGGGAGTTACTTTCTATTGGGCAGGCGCTTATGTAAATACCAATTACATAGCATATGGATCTGATAATGGCAAGCTATATACTAAAAATCCTACTACAGGAGCGGGTATAAGTGAGGTTGCTGTGAATGGACAAGTACGATCAACACCGGTATTTGTCGAAGATAATACAAGCGGTGCGGGAACTCTTTATTTTACAACTAAAACCAGTCCTGGAAGTGGCAGTCAAGGTCAGCTTTGCAAGGTTAGTGTAGCCAGCGATGGAACCCTATCCGATCCGGTAAAAGTAACATTGAGCGGAATGGCAACAGGCACTCCAATTGTTCACAATGGCAAAGTTTATGTAGGAGTTTGCGGAACAAGTCAATTCAGTCCTACCAGCGGTCATGCTTTCAAGGTGTTTAATGCATCAACATTAGCAGAGGTATCTACTGTTTCGTCGCCGGGGTATCCACAGGCAGCCGGGCTACTTGCTAAAATAGGAACTCAAAATCCATATGTGTACTTCACATATAATGCTCCTCCGGGAGGGATGAAGGTATTCCAGGATAATGGAGCTGCGACACAAACAGCAAGTGATTTATATCTACCTGATACGGATAAGCAGCAATATTGTATAAGCACCATAATAGCTGATGATAAAGGGACATTGTATTACAAGAACGACAGCTGTTACATATTTGCAGTTACAAGAGTACAAGAATACACTGACGAAATGTTAAGCGGAATGCAGGTTACTTCTTCTGCGGGAAATGTCACATTGACACCTGAATTTAACACCACAAAGACTGAATATAAGGCTAAATTGCCTGCCAATGCAACTGATGTGAAGTTTAACCTGACCTTGGGACAAGGTGCAACTGCTACTATAGATGGTGAAGCTTATGTACCGGGAACAACTCATACATTATCAGTACCGTCGTTTGAAAGAAATGTTACTATAAAAGTAACGAGAGCCGGTACAACGAAAACATACAAAGTTTACGCTTGCAAGAATAACAAGAATCCTAATTTAAAGACGATGACGCTTAAATCACCGAGCGGAACAGAGTTGGCGGTTACTCCGGGTCTTGCACCTGATGTCCTTGATTATGAAGCAGCTTGGACAGACAGTGCATCAATATTATATGTAAATCTGACATTATATGCTGAACAATCTAATGCAAATATCACTGTTAGAGAAATTGAAAATGCATCGGTACAGCATACACCTTATACTCCGAACTGGAGAATAGGCTTCAGAGCATCAAATGTAGATGCTAAAGTAAAGATCAAGGTTACCGTTCCCGGTGGTATCTCTAAGGAGTATACCTTAAAATTGCCTAGAGCACTTAATCAGTAATGTGTAGCAAATATTATAATTAATTGACAGTTATGGTGGGTGGGCTTCTTGAAATCTCACCCACCGAATAATGTACAACGATAATTTAAAGTTAGGTAATGAATAGAATGAATTTAAGTAAATTAAGTAATAAGATAGTCTCTCTTGTGCTGGCAATGGTTTTAGTAATTGTAGGGGTTTATTCTACCGGCATTGGAAAAGTTGCATATGCAGGAGAGCTGGTAACAGATTTTAACATCAAAACGCCGATGATCGAAGCCGGAAAAACCCCAAAGGAATTAGGTGTCAATACAGGTAAGGCTACTGATGAAAGAGTGGAAATTCTGTCAATCAAATGGTATGAAAAGAGTGATATTAATAAGACACCTTTAGGAGAAGACAGTCCTTTTCTTGAGGGAAAAACATATATTCCTACAGTTATTGTAAAAGCAAAAGATGACAATACTTTAGAAGGTGCAAACTTTTTTATTAATGGAGAACAAGCGGCGGACATAGACTTTGATGCTGACAAGGGCGAATTAAAAGGAAACGGATTTGAGGGAACCAGTTTAGATAAGAATAGAATTAAAGTTACCTATCATAATCTTGATGAAGACTTTACACCACAATATCATTATGTTACAAAGGGAGCTTTATATGCGCCTCCTTTCTCAGCGTTTAAACCCGGTTACACCTTTAGTGGATGGTATTATGATTCTGCATTACAAAGACCTGTAAACCCTGAGGGTATTACTGCGGAAAACGATATTGATATTTTTGCTAAATTTGTTAAAACAGACTATACTTTTAATTTGAATGTTCACGATGAAGAATATAACAATGTTTTCGAAGGGAAACTGTACAAAAAAGTTGGAAGCGGAGACTGGCAACCACTAGAATGTGTAGCCAATGACCCGGGTGCTCAAATTTTTCAGAGTGCCCAGATTAATGACCAGATTAAGATTGAACTGGAAGATGGGGCTTCAAAAATAATAAAAAGTATAACTCTCAATGGTCGTATTCCTGAAGAATTGGAAGGAAATACCTTTTACATGTCAGGCCTACCTAGTCAACTGGTATTTATGGATGTTATGGTTGAAGACAAGCCTGTAGAAAAGGTAACAGTAACCTTCAACTCCCATGGCGGAAGTGAAGT
>FONK01000016.1 GCA_900112915.1 Peptostreptococcaceae bacterium pGA-8
GGTGTTGCAGCTTGTAAACAGCATCTAATCGTTGTTTGAGTGTGGCGTGAAGATGGCAATCGCTTTTTTTAATATTTGATTTTCCTCCTCAAGTTGAGCCATACGCTTTTGAAGTTCTTTGACTTGCTTGGCTGTAAGAACTTCTCCGTTATCTGTTTCCACGGTTGAATACTGTTTAATCCATTTTGTGAGTGCTGATTGTGATATCCCATATTCTTTGATGAGTGAAGCTTGTGTTTTACCGTTGTGGTAAAGCTCCACGAGCGTTCGTTTGAAATCCTCGTCATAGTGATTTCTTGTGGACATAAAGATACCTCCTTGTGGTGTCTAATATAATAGTACGTCTGTTTCTTTTATGTGTCCACTTTTATAAGTATAATGCATATGTGTATGACAAGGAAGAAGTTGACGGAGAAATAAAGCAGAAAGTAGAAATACACTATAAATTTATAGGGAAATTAGATTGACCACTTAGGACAGTTCAACTGAGGTGGGCGAACAAAATGTTACCCTTACTTATATCAGAGACGGAAATAAATTTAAAAAGGAATTTCAGCTGAAAGTTGTTCGCAGCGACATTGAAGAGCTTAAAGCATATGCTATACGTGACGGCAAAAAAGTTTATTTAGGCGATGCTCCGCTACCTGTTGCCGGTTCAGAGCGTGTAAACGTTGTTGTAGAAGGTAAACGAAAGGGAAAGGATGAATTCGAAATTCTTCCTGATACGGCATATGAAATAATGTTTAAAGCGAGGCAGCATATTATAGGAAGCAGCTTTGCTCTTTAAAAGACGGCACTGTAGAGGTTGCAGGTACACCTATAGATGATACAGAAGGTGCAAAGCCGATTAAGTTTACCGTTGTTGTAGGCAATGGCGGTGAAGAGCCTAAGCCTGAGATTGTTAATAAAGAAAAACTTAAAAAAACAATTGAAACTGCAAAGCTAATAAAAAAAGATGTCGTTGCAAGTAAAGACGGCAAGGACGTAGAGCCTGACAGAAAATGGGCATCAAATGATGCAATCGGGGCCTTGATAATGTCATTGCAATTGCAGAAAAGCTTGCAGCTGACGATAAAGCAAAACAGACCGATGTCGATGCTGCTGTCAAAAATTTAGAGGATGCGGCAAAAGTATTTAAAAATGAGATTAAATCGGGGCTTAAATCGGCAGAACCGGAAAAGCCTGAAATTCACCAGGTTGTTATACCGGAAGATGTGAATAAAGGCAATAATATTTCCATCGAGAATGGTATTGTGAAATATACAATTGGTGAGTCTAAAGGGCTGATTATTAGGATTATAGCAGAGTTTAGTGACTTTGAAGGGATGTATCTTGATGGTGTACCGGTTGAAAAAGATAACTATGCGGTGTCTGAAGGAAGCATCATCATAAGGTTTAACAAAGGCTATTTGGATAAGCTTTCTAAAGGCAAGCATATTTTTAGAATTAAAACTGCAAAGGGTGAGAGCAAAGTTGAGCTAATGGCAGAATTCAAAGATGCAGGGCAGAATAAACCGAATACGAATAATGTCAAGCCAACAGCGAAGGCTGAAAATAAGGCCGACGGAAGAAGCCATAAGGCTGTGAACAGCAAAAAGCTAACAAGCTCAAGCGCAGTTAAAACAGGAGACAATCAAGCAATAGGCATTAGTTCCCTTTGGCTTGCAGCCTTTATCGGAGCCTTATATATCATGAGAAAAAATACAGAAATTCATACGCGAAGTTCATGTTTATTGAACAACCGGTGTTGGGGCAGTCTAATCTAATGTGGCTGCCCCAATATTTTTTATAGTGGTTTTAGAAAGAAGAATTCTCTAAAAGATGTATTTGCAACCGATAGAATAATACTTAATAAAGTTGTAATATACTTTTATTGAAAAATATACGAATTTGTTATATAATAAGCAATTGCAATGAATAGATTTGAAAGAATAATTCCAAGGTATTCATGGATACCTTTAATGATTTGCTTTTTCGTAAACGGTCTGGTTTATTGGATTACACAGGCTCTTATGGAAAACAGCTACCACTACGATTTTACTACCGACTTTGATAGAATGGTTCCTGCGGTTTCATGGTGGGTCTCCATTTATAT
The DNA here is from genome assembly GCA_900112915.1 of Peptostreptococcaceae bacterium pGA-8. Taxonomy (GTDB): domain Bacteria; phylum Bacillota; class Clostridia; order Peptostreptococcales; family Anaerovoracaceae; genus S5-A14a. Next base: position 2,096 of record FONK01000016.1, read on the forward strand.
ATTGAGTTATGGATTTTGGGCTTTGTGCTACATCAAAATCTCAAGAGAGAGCAGATCAGCATGCAGAGAATTGGTAGGAGCAGATTTAATTGCAAAAACAATATGTGCTATTTTTTTTATTGTACTTCCTACAACTAATGTTAGACCACAACTGGGAGATGGCTTTTGGGACGTGGTTTTGGGTGCAATTTATGCTATGGATGCACCGACAAATTTATTTCCATCTATACACTGCCTTGTCAGCTGGCTTTGTTTTGCGGCTATGAGAGATAAACAGGGGATTCCTAAATGGATGAAGCTATGTACTCTGATATTTGCTTTGGCAGTTTGTGCATCTACTCAATTTACCAAGCAACACTACATTGTGGATGTAGTTGGCGGAATTATCTTAGCAGAGATAGCACTACTTATATCAAAAAAACGAAACGGTAAGCATAGACTGATTCAGAAAGGATAATTCAATGGCGAGCAGGAAAAAGAATATAATGAATATACTCTTTATGATAATATGCTTCGCCTTGACAATGTATTATGTTTTCCACGATCAGGATTTAGAAAAGACTCTTCATTATATGAAGAGAGCCAATTCTTTGTATTGGCTTTTGGGCATTGCCTGTGTAATTTGCTTTATATTAAGTGAGTCGGCTATAATCTATTATATTTTGAATACATTAAAGCATAAGGTTAAGTTTAGCCACTGCTGCCTTTACTCCTTTGTAGGATTTTTCTTTTCATGTATTACACCATCTGCCAGCGGAGGACAGCCGGTACAGGCGGTATTTATGAAGAAAGACGGCATCCCTTATCACGTTTCAACAATTGTTTTGCTGATGGTTACTATTGCCTATAAAATGGTTTTGCTGTTATACGGAGTGATTGTGTTGCTATTCCAGCCTGATAGTGTCTTAGGATATATTGGCTCTGCCATGGCTTGGGTATATTTGGGAATATTTCTCAATTTAATTGTTGTAGGTTTCATGATACTTCTATCAGTGAAGCCGACAATAATGAAAATTCTCGTTATGGGCATTTTCAATTTCCTTAGCAGGATTATTAAGTCACGAAGACTTTTGAGAATGAAAGCGAAGGCTGAGAATGCTATGGAAGCCTATGGTGTAAAGTCGGAATTTCTACTTACACATAAGAAGACCATGATGAAGATACTGGCTATTACATTTGTACAGAGGACAATCCTGTTTTTCATTACATACCTTGTTTTTGTATCTTTTGGATATCGAGGACTTGGACCGGCAGATGTGACTGTTTTACAGGGACTGATTTCAGTGGCGGTCGATATGTTACCTCTTCCGGGAGGAATGGGAATCAGCGAACATTTATTTATGGTTATATTTAAACCTTTGCTGGGAGCTGATTTTACGGTTCCTGCAATGATAGTAAGCAGGGGGATAAGCTACTATACTCAGCTTATCATCAGTGCTATTTTAACGGGAATTGCTTATGTTAGATTTTTTGGAAGGAAAGAAAAAGAATGATAGGATTCTATAATTACACGGTTGTATTGACTTATATGAGTCTTGCCTCATCAACCATAGGAATGATGTTGGCTCTAAATGGACATTTTAGATTGGCAATTACATGCCTTGCTCTGTCAGGTCTTTTCGATATGTTCGACGGAAAGGTTGCCAGAACCAAGAAGAACAGATCCGATGATGAGAAAATGTTCGGAATCCAAATTGACTCTCTCTGCGATGCTGTTTGCTTTGGCTTCTTTCCGGGAATCTTCTGTTATGCGATGGGTATGAGAGGATATTTAGCGGTAGCTGTAATAGTATTCTATGCTACATGTGCAGTTATCAGATTAGCATTTTTTAATGTTTTGGAGATGAACAGACAGAAGCATGAAGGCGGAGCGAATAAGTTCTATCATGGTCTTCCCGTAACCTCGATTGCAGTAATTCTCCCGGTGGTATTTTTATTAAACTTTGTAATGTCTGCACAGATGTTTTACTGGACTCTAATTGCTACTTTGCTTATTACCGGAACGGCATTTATTGTTGATTTCAAGCTTAGAAAACCAAACAACAAAGAACTTTTAGTTTTGGTGACAATTGTTGCTATTGTTGTTGTAATTAACCTACTGTATAAGAAGTTCTTCTTAATTCAGCCGCCGATGTAGACTTTAGTCTTAAAAATATATTTACCAGGAATTTAACTTATGAAATGTAGAGATAGAAAAGGAAATTTTATTCCCGGCAACGATTCTCAAGATAAGGTTATAAGAGCTTTGTACGAAAATGGAATCGGAAGAGGGTTGCTTAAACTTTTAACTCAGCCCTTCGTGTCGAAGCTTGGTGGAGCAGCGTTAAGCACAAGGACTTCAACCTTAGCAATTAAGTCATTTATTGAGAATAACAATATTGATATGTCAGAGTATGAGGATAAAAAATTCAAATCATATAATGAATTTTTTATTAGAAGAATAAAGGAAGGCAAGCGTCCCTTTGATATGAATCCCAATCATTTGGGAGCTCCTGCAGACAGCAAGCTGACCGCTTATGAAATCTCCGACGATGCAATATTTTCCATAAAGGATACGAAGTATAGCTTCTATCAGCTTACAAGGAGCAAAAAGCTTGCAGAAGCCTTCAAGGGCGGACAGCTGATGGTATTCAGACTCTCAGTTGACGACTACCACAGATACTCATATGTGGATAATGGTGTAAAGTCTAGAAATGTTACCATTGATGGCGTATTTCATACGGTGAACCCGATTGCCGGTGACATTTTGCCTATATATAAGGAAAACCAAAGAGAAATTTCATTACTTAAGAGTGAAAACTTCGGTACCATCATGATGATGGAAGTGGGAGCATTAATGGTGGGCAAAATAGTCAACTATCATGGTCCGTGTCAGGTGAGCCGTGGTCAGGAAAAAGGGCGTTTTGAGTTTGGTGGCTCCACTGTAATTCTTGCCTTTAGAAAAGGTTCCGTCAAAATTGATGATGATATTTTAGAAAATTCCAAACTGGGAATTGAAACCAAAGTAAGGCTTGGAGAAAAAATAGGAATTAGTTTGAGGTAGTAAGTCTTTTAATTCCGATGAAAAGAACCGATAGAAAAACGGATTTACAGGACTTCTATGATTATCATAGGAGTTCTTTTTTTGTTCTTTAAGCCGGTTTTCACCAACACTTTTTTTCCTATAAGCCGCTGTTTATAATCCTAAGCTTATAGGCCACAATGGGGCGAATTACACAAGAAAATCCGTTGCCCTTAATCTAAGGACAACGGACAAAATTACAATTCGCTTGACATTTATATAAAAATCTAAATAGTCTCTACTGCAATAACCAATAAATCATGCTCAAGAGGCATCCCCGTCACTCTGCATATCCAACTTATCAAGTCAGCTGCAATTTGGACATCCCGATTTGGACTCCTCGGCTAATCGCCGTCGATTTACTGACTGCTTAAAAGTTCATTCTGCAAAGTGACAGGTACTGCCTTTCACTGTCGCCCGGACCGATAAAGTCCTTCAACATTACCTTCACTTCCTTTCTTTCTATAACTTCTCTCATGGAGTTACTTTCTTTATTTGTCTATATAATACCACGATAAAATATAAAGTCAAGTGAATAAATATAAATTCACACAATCTTCACAAAACAAAACTGTTATGGGTACAGTTAAGAAAATGATGGAGTAATATAAAAAATACTGCTTTGAAATGCTGAAATAAACAAATTGTTATCTTTAAAAAATGGATAATTGACTATTTTTTAATATACAAAAATAATATATTCTATTGATGAAGAAAAAATTTAAAAAATATTTTAAGTTTTGTGCAATTTTTTTATAAAAATGGAGGTTAAAATTACATTATGGAAAAGACAGGAGTAAATACACAGAGAAGAAGTGGAACCTACGCACTTATTATTGATGCATTGTTTATTGCCTTGACTTTTGTTGCAACCTGGCAGATTAATATCAGATTACCTTTAATGGGTGCCGGCGGCCTTATTCATCTTGGCAATGTGCCCCTATTTATTGCAGCATTTCTTTATGGAAGAAGAACAGCTTGTTTGGCAGGCTCTATAGGTATGGCATTGTTCGATTTAATGAGCGGGTGGACGGTATGGGCGCCATTTACTTTTGTAATCGTAGGTCTTATGGGCTATTGTGCCGGTTTAATTGAAGAAAAAAGACCTTTTGAAAAAAATATCTTTAACTATGTACTTGCTGTGGCAATTGCTGTTATAATAAAGATAGTTGGATATTATTTCGCTGAAGTAATTTTATACGGAAACTGGGTAGCACCATTCGGTTCGATACCGGGAAACATAATACAAGTGACCTTTGGCGGCATCTTGGTTGTTTTGTTTATTGATCAGCTTAAGAAGATTGTCAACAGCAGAAGGTAGCACTTAAATCTTAATAAAATCTAAGGAGGCGTTAAAAATGCACAAGCTAATGACAGCCGGACCTACAATGGTCAGAGAAAATGTAATGGAAGCAAGAAGCAAGGTCTTCACTAATCCGGATCTGGATAAAGAGTTTTTTGATTTCTATAAAGAGACCTGTGGACTTTTGTCTATGGCAGCTCATACCGAGAATGAGGCGTATATCCTCGGCGGCGAGGGAATCTTGGGACTTGAGGCAGCCTGTGCAGCTTTAACGGAGCCGGGAGATAGAGTATTAGTCATTGATAACGGTATATTTGGAAGGGGCTTTGACGGCTTTGTAAAAATTTATGGGGGAGAGCCTCTATATTTTGAATCTGATTACAGAAGGCCCGTCAATGTTGATGAACTGAAGGCATTTTTGGAAAATGACAGTAATTTTAAATATGCAACCTTGGTTCACTGCGACACTCCCAGTGGGGTAATCAATGATGTAATGAATATTGGTAATTTACTTAAGGAGTATGGAATTTTAACGGTTGTTGATACTGTAGCGGGAATTTTTGGCGAGTATATAAATATGGATCAGAGCAAAATAGACATACTCTGTGGCGGATCACAAAAGGCGCTTTCTGCGCCGCCGGGGCTTACTATGTTGTGGCTAAGCGATGATGCGTGGGAAGCTATTGAAAATAGAAGGACTCCTATTGCATCCTTCTATGCTAATATTGCATTGTTTAAGGACTACTACGAAAAGAAAGGTTTTCCATACACCATGCCTGTGAGCGATATCATGGGTCTTAGAGTCGCTTTGGAAAATGTTTTTGCCGATCAGGATATTTTAGGTAGACATAGAAAAATAGCTATGGCTGTAAGAGGAGCCTTGAGACACGGGAACCTTAAGCTGTACTTGGAAGAGGGCTGGGCGAATACTGTTACCGCCTTCGAGGTTCCTGAGGGAATTGATTGCCAAGCTCTTTTGGATAAGATGAAGGATGATTACGGAGTGATGCTGTCAGGCTCGCTGGGATGCCTTTATGGTAAGGTTGTGAGAATTGGACACATGGGCGAGAATGCAACGGTGGAAAATCTTAGACTTACATTTGATGCTCTTGGAAAAGCATTGACAGATTTGGGCTATGAAATAGATGGCGATATGTCCTGCCAGTTTTCCAAGCTAATGGACTAGGGAGGAAGAAAGAAAAGATGTATGGACATTGCTATGGATGCAAAATCTGCAATGGTAGGGCTTGTGGAAGCACAATTCCGGGGCCGGGCGCCAAGGGAGTCGGCGATGTGGCAATAAGAAATTATGATATGTGGAAACAGGTGAGACTGAACTTAAATGTTGTCTATGAGGCAGGACCTGTTTCTACAGAAGTAAATATTTTTGGCAAGGATATGGCAGCACCGATCTTTGCCGGTCCGGTAGGGGCTGTGCAGCTTCATTATGGGGACAAATTTACGGAGTTTGAATATAACGACCTGCTCATAAAATCTTGTATTGAAGCCGGAATTATAGGCTTTACCGGTGATGGCACCGATGAGCAGGTCCTTCGCGCCGCTGCCGGCAGCATTGCTGCTGCCGGCGGCCAGGGCATACCGACTATCAAGCCCTGGCATCTTGGCACCGTCGGTGCCAAGATGGCGCTTGTCAAAGGCGCAGGCGCCTTTGCAGTAGCCATGGATGTGGATGCAGCCGGTCTTCCTTTCTTAAAAGGAAAGAATCCGCCTGCCGGTCCTAAATCTCAAGAAGAGCTTATTGAGATTGCGGAGATGGCAGATAGGCCATTTATAGTTAAGGGAATAATGACGCCGAGGGCTGCCATAAAAGCTGTAAAGGCAGGAGCAGCCGCCATTGTTGTAAGCAATCACGGCGGCAGAGTTTTGGATCAATGTCCATCAACGGCAGAAGTTCTGTTGGAAATTGCAGAGGCGATAAAAGGTTCGCCTTGTCTTGTTTTTGTAGATGGTGGAATAAGAGATGGAGTTGACATATTTAAAGCGATTGCCATGGGAGCAGATGGTGTGCTGATGGCAAGACCTTTTGTCAATGCCATATATCAACAAGGCTATGAAGGCGTGTTGAGCCTTGTTCGTCGTTTGAAATCTGAGCTGGAGGATACAATGCTCATGTGCGGAGCTAAGACCATAGCTGAGATAAGCAAGGATATGGTTCGTATACCGAAGCTGTGGCAGCACTATGATGCTGAAGGCAACTGAAGGCAATTGAAGGCAACAGCCTTTGACGGTATCATAGCTTCGGACTCCGGAAGGCTTTAGCGGCGGAGCTTTATAAATACAATTAGAGGTGGGGTAGGTGTAAATGTTAGATCATAGCTATTTGCTCAGCATTGCAATTATTTTGCTCTCAACAAAATTTTTAAGTGGGGTAACGGCGAAGATAAATCTTCCACAGGTGGTAGGCGCTCTCCTTGCCGGAATCCTAATAGGACCCATACTGGGATTAGTGGATGATACCACCTTTCTGGATAGAATCGCAGAGCTTGGGGTTATCATCCTTATGTTTATGGCGGGTCTTGATACAGATATAGTACAAATGAAGAAGCAAGGTGTATCATACTTGCTGATTGCTGCTTTTGGTGTCTTAATTCCATTAATTGGAGGCACGTTGACATACTATTTTTATTATGATGTGAACTTGGGAAATAGCACAGAGCTTTTGAAGGCTATATTTATCGGTGTGATTTTAACTGCAACATCAGTAAGCATCACTGTGGAAGCCCTGAGAGAAATGGGTAAATTGAGCAGTAATGTAGGCCATGCTATTGTAGGGGCGGCCATCGTTGATGATATAATTGGAATCATAATCCTGACAGCGATTACAGCCATGAAGGATCAGAGCATACATATTGGTGTTGTAATTGGAAAAATTCTTATTTATTTTTTGGCAATGTTCATTCTATCATCCATCATCATACGAACTGCAAAATATATGGATGCCAGAAGCGAAAGGCGCAGAATATCCATATATGCCTTTGCCTTGGTTTTAATAGTGTCATATATATCTGAAGCCTATGTAGGAATAGCAGATATTACAGGCGCATATTTGACGGGTATGATTTTGAGCCAATTCAGCATAAAAAAAGACATAGCCAGAAAGATGAATGTTCCCGGCTATCTCTTTTTCTCGCCTATTTTCTTCGCCAGCATAGGGCTGCAGACAGAGATAAGCAGTATAGATATACCGATTTTAATATTCTCGGCAATTCTATTGATAGTAGCAATTTCCACTAAAATAATAGGAGCCGGAATTGGTGCACTCCTATGCAGGTATAATATTCATGATGCCTTCAACGTGGGAATTGGAATGGTTTCCAGGGGTGAGGTCGCTTTAATTGTAGCAAAAAAAGGCTACACTCTGGGACTTATTGACAATTCCATGTTTTCACCGATTGTAATAATAGTTTTGGTTACAACTGTTTTGGCACCGATTATTTTGAAGAAGTCTCTGAAGTAGCTGCAATTACTTCTATTTCAACTAGAAATCCGGCCGGCAGCTCAGCAGCCTGTATGCAGCTTCTGGCAGGCTTACCTGAAAAAAACTCTCCATAAATCCCATTAAATTCTTGGAAATCAGCCATGTCCTTCAGGAAGCAGGTTGTCTTCACAACATCTGATGCTGTGAGTCCTGCTTCTTTTAATATTGCATCTATATTCCTAATGGCTTGGCGAGTCTGATTAGCTACTCCATCGACGAGGGTGCCGGTTGCCGGATCAATTCCGCCCTGACCGGAGATAAAGAGCAGTCCTGCGGCTGTTTTGCCCTGCGAATATGGTCCTAAAGCCTTTGGAGCATTTTCCGTTGAAATTGTTTTCATCTTATCAATCCTTTCAATTTGTGCTATAATAAAGCATAAATATTTATAATTTTCAGTTACTTACATAATAAACAATTTGCAGCTTAAATGCAAGGGAAGGACGCTTTAATGAAGGAGCTTATACTTTATTTTTCAAAGGCCGGAGAAAATGATATTGCCGGTGAAACTGTAGTTTTAGAAAAGGGAAATACGGAAGCCTTAGCTGAAATGATAAAGGACATAACCGACGGTGATATGTTTAAAATTGAGCCGGTGAAGCCTTATTCTGAAGCTTTAAAGGAATGCATTAAGGAAACAGCTGCCGAAAAAAAAGCGGGTATAAGACCTGAGGCTAAGGCTGTACCTGCAGTTGATGGTTACGATATCATAACACTGATGTTCCCTAATTATCATGGAACTATGCCGATGGTAATGTTTACGGTTCTTGAGCAGTTGAATCTTGATGGTAAGTACATCAGACCTGTTTGTACCCATGAGGGTGATGGCTCTGTCAATAGCTTGGATGACATTAAAAGGCTTGCACCAAGGGCTGATGTAACAGATATTCTGGAAATGAAGGGCAGTCATATTGCTAAAAAAGAAGCCCATGTCGCCGAAGACTTAAAGGCTTGGCTAAGTGCAACTGCCAAAGAGATAACTTCTTCTGAGGAAGAAAAAAAGCTTTTGATAGACAATTTGATTGACGGTTTTGATGCAGCAGAGGTAAAAAATCAGGTTGTTCAATGGATTTATCAGTGGTTTGATGAAAACGGTCCTGAGTGTAGGGCTGTTGTAGGAATAAGCGGCGGGAAAGACAGTTCAGTTGTAGCAGCCCTTTGTGTTGAAGCCTTGGGGAAAGATAGAGTTTTCGGCGTTTTGATGCCACAGGGTAAGCAGGCTGATATTGACTCTTCCTATACACTTGTAAAGCACCTGGGAATTGACCATGCTGAGGTTAACATCGGGGATACCGTTGACGCCCTTGTGAACTCTTTAACTTCAGCCTTGGATGTGGAGCTGACAAAACAGACCTTGACCAACTTACCGGCAAGGCTGAGGATGGCTGCTGTCTATGCTGTTTCTCAATCCATGAACGGCAGAGTGGCTAACACCTGTAATCTTTCAGAGGATTGGGTGGGCTATTCAACCAGGTACGGTGATGCCGCCGGAGACTTCAGTCCCCTGTCAAATCTTACAGTTGCAGAGGTTAAGGCTATCGGAAGAGAGTTGGGGCTGCCGGATATTTTGGTGGATAAGGTTCCTATTGATGGACTTTCAGGAAAAACAGATGAAGATAACCTGGGATTTACCTACAATGTCCTTGATAGGTACATAAGAACCGGCTTCATAGAAGATTTAGAAACAAAAAAGATGATCGATAGGAAAAGAAGACAGAACAAATTTAAGCTGATGCCAATACCGGCTTTCTCCTATGGCGGAAAAATTAAAGCGGAGGATGACTAAAGAATTAAAAAAGGCAAAGCAATGAGCATGCCCTCAGGAATCATAGAGAAGAATCCTGAGGGTATGCCTTATCCTATCTTACCGCTGCATTTAGAGCCAGCTTCATCATGTCTGTAAACTGAGTTTCTCTCTCTTCTTGAGTTGAACGAGCACCGGTAACGAAGTGGTCGCTGATGGTCATCATTGCCAGGGCATTTCTTTTTGAATATGCGGCGTTCATATAAAGGGCTGCAGCTTCCATTTCAACAGCTAAAACCCCCATCCTTTGCCAGCTCTTCCACCAATCATCTCCCGGTTCATAGAAAACATCACAGGTTACAGTGTTGCCCGCCTTAATCGGTACATTCACCTCTTTTCCGGATTCCATTACCTTTTCAAGGAGCTCAAAGCTGGCACAAGGAGAATACTGTCCCGGAACCTTAAATGCGTGAGAATAGTTGGAATCTGTTGATGTAGCCATACTTACAACTATGTCTCCAATATCTATTTTGTCACTGAAGCTTCCGGCTGTACCGATTCTGATTATATTTTCAACATCATAGTCATTGAAAAGCTCCCAGCTATAGATTCCCATACTCGGCATACCCATCCCGCTACCCTGAATAGAAACGGGAACTCCTTTGTATGTTCCTGTGTAGCCGAACATTCCCCTTACCTGATTATATAGAACCGGTTCAGTTAAAAAGTTTTCAGCAATAAATTTAGCTCTTAAAGGATCACCGGGCATTAAAACAGTTTTTGCAATTTGTTCTTTGCTTGCAGAAATATGTAAACTCATCTTCTTACTTTGCGATACATCTATCGCATCTCCTTTCTCCTAATAAAAAACCATGGGAGACACTTCCATGGTTTTCGATGCTCAATGCTGTGCATTTAACTTATGCACGGTGGGGACGGGTGAGACTTATTTTGCAGCCTTAGCCGCATTTAATCTCTTAGTTAATCTTGAAACTTTTCTTGAAACTGCCTTCTTGTTAAGAGTTCCTTTAGCTGCAGCTTGCATAAGCTTCTTTTCAGCCAAAGTAAGCTTCTCTGCCGCTTCTTCAAGGTTACCTTCAGTCATAGCAAGCTCAAAGCTCTTAAGAACTTCCTTAACATGACTCTTGATTCTCTTGTTACGTGCTGTTTTCTTGTTGATTACTAAGATTCTTTTCTTAGCGGATTTAATGTTTGCCATTATTTTCACCCCACTTTTTTAAATTTTCAGCAACAATTTGCTAAATTCGCCAGGAGACAGTATATATCATTTTAATGAATTTTGCAAGGGTTTTGTTAAAATAACTAAATATACCTGCTATTTATCACTTTTATTGCAAAACTCCTCTCCGTGAATTATAATATACGGTGATTAGTTATGATATTTTGGAGGACAGATGGATCAGAAATTTATTAGAAATTTTAGCATAATAGCTCACATAGACCACGGTAAAAGTACATTGGCGGACAGAATTATTGAAAACACGGGTCTTGTAGCATCTAGGGATATGAAAGAGCAGTTCCTTGACAATATGGATCTTGAAAGGGAGCGTGGCATTACCATAAAGCTTCAAACTACAAGATTGGTTTATAGGGCAAAGGACGGCAATGAATATATTTTCAACCTGATTGATACGCCTGGTCATGTGGACTTTACCTATGAAGTTTCTCGAAGTCTCGCAGCCTGCGAAGGGGCTGTTTTGGTGGTCGATTCAACACAGGGGGTTGAGGCGCAGACCATGGCAAATGTCTATCTCGCCATTAATGAAGACTTGGAAATAGTCCCTTGCCTTAACAAGATAGATTTGGCAAGCTCAAGACCGGAGGAGGTCAAGGCTGAAATTGAGGATATGATCGGAATAGATGCCGATGATGCACCCTTAGTCAGTGCGAAAGAGGGAACCGGAATTGTTGACCTTCTGGAGGCTGTCGTTGAAAAAATTCCTGCGCCTACAGGTAACCCTGATGGAAAACTGAAGGCTCTTATATTTGATTCTGTCTATGACAATTATAAAGGAGTTGTCATTTACGCCAGAATATATGACGGAAAGCTGCAGGAGGGCGACGAGATCCTTCTTATGAACAGCAAAAAGAAATACGAAGTTACAGAGGTTGGTGTAATGTCACCGGGACATACTCCGACAAAACACCTTTCTGCCGGGGATGTAGGCTATATCGTAGCCAGCATTAAGCAGGTTAAGGATGCCAGAGTCGGTGATACGGTGACCCTGGCAGGTGACCCTACGGAAACTCCGCTGCCCGGATATAAGAAGGTTCAGAGTATGGTTTACTGCGGAATTTATCCGGCTGAGGGCGAGAAGTATGAGGGGGTTAAGGATGCCTTGGAGAAGCTACAGGTAAACGATGCGGCTTTTTTGTTCGAGCCTGAAACCTCAACGGCTCTGGGATTTGGATTCAGATGTGGCTTCCTGGGTCTTTTGCACATGGAAATCATAGTTGAAAGACTTGAGCGGGAGTTTGGACTGGCTGTTGTTACAACGGCTCCAAGTGTCGTTTATAAGGTTGTTATGAATGACGGCAGGGAAGAAATGATTCAGAATCCTACTAATTTGCCTCCTTTAACGGAGATTTCTCATATTGAAGAGCCTATAGTTAAGGCGGACATTATGATTCCAAAGGACTATGTCGGAACTATAATGGAGCTTTGTCAGGAAAGACGAGGTACCATGATTCATATGGAATATGTAGCGGGAAACAGAGTGCAGCTTCATTATGAAATGCCGTTAAATGAGGTAATTTACGACTTTTTTGATGCATTAAAATCAAGAACAAGAGGCTATGGCTCTTTGGATTATGAGTTCATCAGGTATGAGCGAAGTCAGCTGGTGAAGCTGGATGTATTGCTGAATAAAGATTTGGTGGATGCCTTCTCCATGATAGTTCACGAGTCAAGAGCCTATGCCCGTGGAAAATTTGTCTGCGAGAAGCTGAAGGAAATCATCCCTATGCACCAATTTGAAGTGCCGATTCAGGCGGCAATCGGTCAGAAGGTAATTGCAAGAACTACCGTAAGAGCATATAGAAAGGACGTTATTGCCAAATGCTACGGCGGTGACATTTCTCGAAAGAAAAAGCTTCTTGAAAAGCAGAAGGAAGGAAAGAAGCGTATGCGTCAGTTCGGCAAGGTTGAGGTTCCTCAAGAGGCGTTTACGGCTGTTCTTAAATATGATAATAAATAGCGGGAAAAATGAAAGGACTCTTGGAATATATGTCCATGTGCCTTTTTGCCTAAGCAAATGTAAATATTGCGGATTTTATTCACAGGCTGAAGGGGATGAAAAGAAAACTTTGTCATCAACCGGGGACAAAGCAGTGGCAGCCTCTCCCTTAACTGTTGAAGCGTACATGAAGAGCTTACTGGAGGATATTGAAGAATATTCAAGAGTATATGAAGATTGCAATTTTATTGTAGATACAGTTTTCTTCGGAGGTGGGACGCCATCAATTTTGCCCTATGAGTTCATAGGAGAAATCATAGCTGCTTTGAGGAAAGGCTTCACCTTTGTAAAGGGGCAACCGGAGATTTCCATTGAAGCTAATCCTAAAACCTTGACAGCGGATAAGCTTAAGGCATATAGAGAATATGGGATCAATAGGCTCAGCATAGGAGTTCAATCCTTTGATAACAGGATGCTGGAATTTTTGGGAAGAGCGCACAGAGCGGAGGATGCAGCTGAGACCTTTAAACTGGCAAGGGAGCAAGGCTTTGACAATATAAATCTTGACTTAATGTTTGGGCTGCCTAATCAGACCATGAACTCATGGCGGGATAGCTTGGATAAAGTGCTGTCCTTGAAGCCTGAGCATCTGTCTTTATACAGTCTTCAGCTTGAAGAGGGCACTGAGCTTTTCAGAATGTTCGAAAATGGGGAGTTTGCCCAGCTTTCAGATGAACTGGACAGAGATATGTATCATTATGCTCTGGAAAGGCTCAATAAGGAAGGCTATGACCATTATGAGATTTCCAACTGGGCTTTGAGGAAGGATTTAAGGTGTCGGCATAATTTAAAGTATTGGGATTTGTCTGAATACTTGGGTCTCGGGCCTTCGGCGGCTTCCTATGTTAATGGTGTAAGGTTTTCGGAAGAGCCCGGCTTCGAGTATAGGGAGAACTCCCTGGAGGATAATGCCGCTGAACTGGCATTTACAGCTCTGAGAACCGGAGAAGGTATCGACAGGCAGCTTTTTTGTGAAAGAATAGGGGTCAGCTTTGAAGATGTGTTTCCGGATATAATGAAGCGGCTGGAGGAGCATGCTCGATGTGGCAGGCTGGAAATTGATGACAGGTTTATACGGCTTACAGAAAAAGGCATTGATACATCCAATCAGATAATGTCTCTTTTCGTGTAGCTGTCGGCTGAAAATAAGCATTTCATATAATGGATTTTGCATAGCTTAATAAGATGGAGGAATTGTTGTGGGAAAGTATATATTGGCACTAGATCAGGGAACTACCAGCTCAAGATGTATAATTTATGACAAGAAGGGTAACATGGTAACCGTCTCTCAAAAGGAATTTACTCAGCATTATCCAAAGGCCGGATGGGTTGAGCATGATGCCATGGAAATATGGTCTACTCAAATGGCTGTGGCTCATGAGGCTATGCTGCAAATAGGTGTAACCTATGAGGATATCCATGCTATTGGAATTACCAACCAAAGGGAGACTACAGTTGTATGGAATAAGAGAACCGGAATGCCCATATATAATGCCATTGTTTGGCAGTGCAGAAGAACTGCTGAGTATTGTGACGAATTAATTTTTCAAGGCTTAACGGAAAAATTCCGTGAAAAAACCGGTCTTAAAATTGATGCATATTTCAGCGGCACCAAGCTGAGGTGGATATTGGAAAATGTCCCTGGCGCCAGAGAACAGGCTGAGGCCGGGGAGCTGTTATTCGGAACTGTAGAAACTTGGCTGATTTGGAAGATGACAGGCGGAAAGGTTCATGTGACGGATTATTCCAATGCATCGAGAACCTTAATGTTCAATATTCATACCCTATCATGGGATCAGGAGCTTCTGGATATTCTTGATATTCCAAAACAAATGCTCCCGGCACCTGTGGAATCATCCATGGTTTACGGTGAGACCATGGAAGGGCTCTTTGGCGGACCGATAAAAATTGCCGGAGCGGCAGGCGATCAGCAAGCGGCCTTATTCGGTCAGACCTGCTTCAAAGAGGGAGAGGCTAAAAGCACCTACGGCACAGGAAATTTCCTCCTTATGAACACCGGGGAAAAGCCGGTTTTTTCCGAAAATGGACTTTTAACCACCATCGCCTGGGGTTTAAACGGAAAGGTCAGCTATGCCCTTGAAGGGTCGGTGTTTGTCTGTGGAGCAGCTATTCAGTGGCTTAGAGATGAAATGGACTTCTTTGACGACTCAGCTCAGTCAGAGGCCTTGGCAAAGGAGGTTCAAGATACTAATGGTGTGTATATAGTTCCTGCCTTTGTTGGTTTAGGAGCACCATACTGGAATCCTCATACAAGAGGCTCCATATTTGGATTAACTCGTGGTGCAGGAAAGAGCCATTTAGTCCGTGCCACGTTGGAATCCCTCGCCTACCAGTGTTTTGATCTATTAACCGCAATGGATTTGGATACAAAAAAGTCTCAGACCGGGGAAGCGGCTTCTTTGCCGGCCCTAAAGGTTGACGGCGGAGCCTGTGCCAATGGATTTTTAATGCAATTTCAGGCTGATATCCTGGAAAGAAGAGTTGTCAGACCTATGTGCATTGAGACCACCTCTCTTGGAGCAGCTTATTTGGCGGGCTTAGCAACAGGGTACTGGCAGAGCCTTGATGACATTGTAGAAAATTGGCAGGTTGATAAGGTATTCACGCCTACCATGGATAAAGAGGAGAAGGAAGGTCTGCTTAAGGGATGGCATAAGGCTGTAAAGGCGGCTATTGCTTGGGCGGAGAACTAATATGAATTATAAATTTGAAGATTACCTGCAGGATCCTAATTTAATAATCAATTGGAATGTAATAAGAGAGGGTGCCTCTCTTATTTCAACTGTAGAAAAAAAGTTTGTTTTTCTTGGCGAAGAAAGTGTTATGACGGCGACCGTTAAAGTCGGGGTAAAGGATTTTATTATTGAAGAGGCAAAGGGCTCAGTTAATGGGAAAGAATATGAAGTGGATGAGCTTAAAGGTATATACGGATATATTTCAGGGAAAAAAGCCATAAAAAAGAAAACTATGAAAAAATTTCCTGAGCTGAGTCCCTTGTTTTTACAGTGTGTCTCAGGTTTAATTCAGGCTGAAACCTATGTATATGATGAGCGTGGATATAATTCTAAGGATGAATACAATCGCTACTGGGACAATTTGGAAGAGGACGGATGCAGGTACTATAGCAGCAAGAGGGCTGACTTGAGGGCGTCAGAGCCGGCATGGATGGAATATGTTCCTGATAATTTCAAGGCGACAGAGCTATTTAAAAGAGAAAAAAGGTATTCGGCTGTTGTAGAGGATGGAACGCTTATTACCGTTGGATTTCTTAATGACACATATCATGAAATGGCTATTTCAATGGAATTAAACATACAAGGTAATGTTTTGGATTTTCAGATAGTATTTTTTAGAGCTCCGGGTCAGGCATGCTTCAGTAATTCGGAGAACAGCAATATGCTCAAGGGGTGGAATATTAAGGATATAAGCAAAAGAGATATTATAAAGATTTTAGGGGGATGCGATGGCTGCTATCATATTGTAGAGTTAGCCGTTGAATTGGTCGATGTCATAAGAGGTTCGGTTTGAACCTGTTTTGACAACGCCTTAATGAAAGTATAGATTTTTTCGCCGGATGAGTGCGTAGATTTGCCTGAATTTCAATGAAATATCAAGGTGTTAATTGTGGCACGATTTTTGCTGGATATAATTTAGAAAGAAAAATCTAATAGGAGTGTGTATGATAAGAGATTTTGGACAAAAAAGAGTTAAGGAGCCTAGAGGTTACTTTCCTGTTTCAGCTTGGGCTCTAAACAATGATAGAAAAATCAATTCCTGTGAATTGAGGATATCCGTTGAGAGAATAAAAATAGAAGAAGCAAATTTTCGTCAGCTTTGTAATTCATGTGATTATGATATAGAAAAGATTAAGGAGAGAATAATAAACATTGTTGATCGGCGAGGTAAATTGCACAATCAACTGACAGATAGCGGTGGAATTTGCATAGGAACCGTTGAAGCAATTGGAGATAAATATGACAATTCTCTAAATCTAAAGGTTGGGGATAGGGTTGTAGGCATAGCATCTCTAACTTCAATTCCTCTCCATATTGATAAAGTAAAAAATATCAATTTTAATTATGGGCAGATAGAGGTTGAAGGATATGGAATCTTTTTTTCTGCAAGCCCGATTATTCCTATGCCGGATAATATACCTGAAGAGATTTTGCTCTGCGCCTATGATGAATCAGGCTCCATTGCAAAGGCAGGTGAAATTGCTAAAAGCGGCAGCAGATTTTTGATACTTGGCAGCAATATACTAACTGTACTGATTTATGCGGCTTCCATGAAGTTCTCATGTCCTGTAGCTTGTAATGTTACTGCATGTCTTGATTTGGATCCGATGTCAATTTTGACCTACAATCAGGTTAAAAAGCTGCTCAGTCCATATGTTGATGATTTGTATATTACATCGGCAAACTCGCCTATGGAAAATTATATTGATATTGAAAAAAGCAATAGGTATACCCGGGACGGCAACTTTTTTGACAGCAGTGTAATCTGCTCCAACATGCTTGGAATTGAAGCAATTGGTGTGTTGTTTACGAAAAATAAAGGAAATTTGTTTTTCACTAATCTTATAAATAACTATAATTTGACTATCTTATTGGCAGAGTCACTGGGAAAGAATTTAAATACCATATCTCTGGAGGAGTATACAAGTGAATTTCCGGTATACACGGTTAGCCTGCTGAAGAGGATAAAAGAGAGTCTATTAAATGTTCACAATATATATAAGAAAAACAATATTGTCAATAGATTTCCAAGTACCTTTGCAAGCAACTTCAGCTTAAAGAACATTAACATCGTTGATGGCTATGCCTTTAAAAGCTTGGTAACTAAAGAAATGCTTGATAATGTATTAAATATTGCAACCTATGATTGTAATGTTTTGATACTGGGAGAAACCGGAGTCGGAAAGGAAAGAATTCTGGATATAATACATAAAAATAGTTCCAGAAACGGCAACAGGTGTGTAAAGATAAACTGTTCAGCTATTGCGGAGAACCTGGCTGAGTCTGAATTTTTCGGATACGAAGAAGGAGCCTTTACGGGGGCAAAGAATACAGGAAAGAAGGGCTTTTTTGAATTGGCAAATAATGGCATTCTGTTCCTGGACGAGGTGGGGGATTTACCGCTCAGCATACAGGCAAAGCTTCTTAGGGTGTTGCAGGAAGGGCAATTCTATAGAGTAGGTGGAGAAACTCCGGTTAATGTTAACGTCAGAGTGGTATGTGCTACCAACAAAAGTCTCAGAAGACTAATTGAAGAGGGGAAATTCAGAGAAGATTTATATTACAGGCTTAACATTTGTGAAGTTGAGATTCCGCCTCTTAGGGACAGAATAGAAGACATCGAGCCTATGGTTGAAATGTTTGCACGAAAGTATAATGATCAGTATATGATTGATAAGGCCTTTACAATAGAGGCTTTCGATGCCTTGAAAGCATATTCATGGCCGGGTAATGTAAGAGAATTAGATAATATAGTTCATAAGCTGCTAATTAATACGAGAGGCAAGATAATAGATGACAGTGCAGTAAAGAGGATTATAAAAGAAAGCCTTAGAAAGATGGGTGAAAAGGATACGTCCGTTGATTCAGCAGATGTTGACTTCAATGAAACGATAAATACGGATCAGTCAGCCTTGGATTCAATAATGGGAAAGCACGAAAGAGCCGTTATACAAGAAGCCTTGCAGAAATACGGTACAACTCGAAATGCTGCTGAAGCTCTGGGCATAAGTCAATCACAGTTAATGAGAAAAAAGAAAAAGTATAATTTATAGACCTATGTCAAATTTGACACAGAATGTAGCAAAAAAGATTACATGAACCCTATTTGACAATTGATTAACTAAAATACCAACATAGTACAAACTCCCGATAAGTATTGAAATTTCAATATTTATCGGGAGTTTAATTTTTTTGGCACAGCTTTTGCTTATGTATATGGTGAGTAAAATTATTACATAAATTTGAAAGGAGTAGTTACACGTGCAGAACAGATTTAACAAAATCAAGACTATTGATGAAGCTATGAAGCATATAACTGATGGATGTACCATTATGATTGCAGGCTTTGGTGGCATTGGTTCATCTTACGACTTGATTCAGGCAATTATCAAAAAAGGGGTTAAGGACTTAACTCTTATCTCTATCGATGCAGGTGACCCGGATGTAGGACCGGATCATATCGTAGGAAACAAGCAGTGTAAAAAACTTATTACCAGCCATATAGGAGCTACTAAGGCTGCAGGAGAGCTGTTGAATTCAGGAGAGCTGGAAGTTGAGTTTTCGCCACAGGGCACATTGGCTGAAAGAATTAGAGCAGGCGGTGTGGGATTGGCAGGTATTTTGACCGATATCGGTATGGGCACTGTCATTGAAGATGGAAAAGATAAGGTTAAAGTCAACGGAAATGAGTATCTGTTGGAAACGGCATTAAGAGCCGATGTTGCCATAATTAAAGCTGAGAAAGCTGATGAATTTGGGAACCTTGTTTACAGTAAGACTGCAAGAGGGCTAAATCCTCTTATGGCAAGAGCGGCGGATATAACAATTGTCGATGCGAATGAAATTGTAGAATTAGGTGATTTAGATCCGGAAACTGTAATTACACCGGGTGCTTTCGTAGATATTATAGTAAAAGGGGAAGGAGATTGGACATGGGGCTGGCAATAAAAGAAATGATGGCCAAGAGAGCCGCTGAAGAAGTAGAAAACGGATATGTTGTAAACTTAGGATTTGGTATCCCACAGAAAGTTGTTAACTATATCCCAAAAGAAAAGACAGTTTTCCTCCATGCTGAAAATGGAATACTAGGCGCAGGACCTGCAGCAGAAAAAGGGAAGGAGGATCCGGATATTGTGGATTCAGGGTGTGTTCCAATAACTACAGTTCCGGGTGCTTCATATTTTGACAGTGCAGATTCATTTGGCCTGGTGAGAACAGGCAAATTGGATATTACTGTTTTGGGGGCACTGGAGGTTGCTTCTAACGGTGATTTGGCAAACTGGATGGTTCCCGGTGGATTAGTTCCGGGAATGGGCGGAGCGATGGATCTTGCCAAGAAAGCTAAAAAAGTAATTGCAATCACCATGCACACTGATAAAAAGGGAAATCCTAAGCTGAAGAGAAAGTGCGATTTACCGCTTACAGCTGTAAATTGTGTATCTTTAATAATTACAGATTTGGGAGTGCTGGAAGTTACAGACGAAGGATTTTTGCTTAAGGAGCTGTTTGAAGGTCATACAATAGATGAAGTTATAGAAAAAACAGGTGCACCTGTTAAAGTTGCCGATGTAGTAAAAGTAATCAAGAGCGAGGAATAATAAGATGAGAGAATTAAAAGAAGCAGTAATTGTATCAGCGGTTAGGACGCCTATAGGAAAATATGCCGGTGCATTGTCAGGCTTTGACGGTTATGAGCTTGGCGGAATTGTAGTGAAGGAGGCTGTAAAGAGAGCAGGAATTGATCCCTCGGAGATTGAAGAAGTATATATGGGAAATGCGGAAGGCGCACCCGGAAATATTGGTAGGGTAATTGCCTTAGAAGCGGATCTGCCTGAAACAGTACCCGGACTACAGCTGGATAGACAGTGTGCTTCAGGGCTTGAAACAATATGTATGGCGGCAGCTATGATTGAAAGCGGACATGGCGATATATATGTTGCCGGCGGTGCAGAGAGTATGACAAATAATCCATACTTTATGAGTAAAACCAAGAGGCCATACAGCTACTCTTACCCTACATTTAATTATGTTCAAATGTCACCTCCGAAGGTTGGCAACCCGGCAATGGGTGATACAGCTGAGAATGTTTTGGATGTCCATCCTGTATCAAGGGAAAAAATGGATTATTTTGCTTATGAAAGTCATCAAAGAGCACTGGCTGCCATTGAAAAAGGAGTGTTCAAGGAGCAGATTGTACCTGTAACTACAAGGGTTAAAGGAAAAGAGCTTGTAATAGATACAGACGAAGGTCCGAGAGCTGAAACTACACTGGAGGTTTTAAGCAAGCTGAGACCGGTATTCAAAAAAGATGGTCTTGTTACAGCAGGAAACAGCTGCCCTATGAATGACGGTGCAGCAGCTGTTGTGATGATGAGCAGGGACAAGGCTGAAGAGCTTGGCATTAAACCATTATTAAAGGTCGTAGGCTTTGCATCTGTAGGATTGGATCCGTATACAATGGGATTCGGACCGATCGGTGCGGTAAGAAAGCTGTTGAAGAAGACCGGTGTATCACTGGATGAAGTTGAAATGATAGAGCTGAATGAAGCTTTTGCATCCCAAGCAATTGGATGCATTGAGGAATTAGGATTGGATCCTGCGAGAGTTAACCCTAACGGAGGAGCAATTGCTCTAGGTCATGCCTTAGGGGCAACTGGTGCAGTTTTAACAACTAAAGTCGCTTATGCGATGAAAAATGCGGACAGAAAGTATGCCATTGTAACTATGTGCGTTGGCGGTGGAGAAGGTTCTGCTGCAATGTTTGAAAGATTATAAAAGAAAGAGAGATATCAGTCTAATGTCAGATAAGAATTGTGTATTGAGTTTAGATTTTCACCGTGAGTACCCGAGGGTAGTGAGCGGCAAGGGAATTTATATGTACAAAGAAGATGGTACGGAGATTATTGACGGAGCTTCAGGTCCGGTCCTGGTAAGTCTTGGTCATGGCAACGAAGAAATTGCAGATGCTATGAAGGAGCAGGCTACCAAGTTGGCTTTTGCTCACAGAGACGACTGTGTAACGCCGGTTTTGGAAGAATCATGCAGATTAATAGTGGAAGCATCAGACTATGATTTAGCAAAAATTTTCCAGGTATGCGGTGGATCAGAAGCAACAGAAATGGCCATTAAAATGGCAAGACGATATCATATCCAAAGAGGAAATGCTGGAAAATACAAAATCATTTCAAGATGGCAGAGCTACCATGGAATTTCCAATGGAGCTCTAGCTGTAAGTGGTTTTTCAAAGCGAAGAAAAGGATATGAGCCTTATTTGCCGGAAATGGGACATATACAGCCGGCGTATACATATAGACCTTGGATAGCTAATGATGAAAATTATGCAATAAACTGTGCTCGTGCATTGGAAAATGAAATTATGGCACAGGGCCCGGATACTGTTGCAGCGTTTATTGCAGAGCCGATTTCAGGAATGTCACTGTGTGCAGCGGTTCCACCTGAAGGATATTTTGAGGAAATAAGAAGAATTTGCGACAAATATGATGTTTTGCTGATTTTGGATGAGGTTATGACCGGAATGGGTAGAACCGGTAAGATGTTTGCCTATAAGCACTTTAATATCGTACCGGATATTGTAACTATGGGTAAATCTATTTCAGGAGGATATTTTCCACTGGCTGCCGTAGGAATTACTCAGAAGGTTTATGAAGGAATGGCTGAAAAGAACGGCAATTTCCCGCCGGGCTTTTCATGGTCGGGAAATCCATTAGGCGCAGCGGTAAATGTGGCGGTAATGAAATATTTGAAAAAGCATAATTTAGTCGATAATTGTGCAAAGATGGGAGACTATCTAAAGGCGCAGCTTGAAAAGAAAATAATGCATCATCCAATAGTAGGCGACATAAGAGGAAAAGGTCTTATGATCGGCGTTGAGCTGGTTAAAGACAAGGCTACAAAGGAGAGCTTCCCTATGTCTGAGCAGGTTGCATTCAGAATTCAGGAGGCGGCTCTTGAGGATGAGAATATGCTGATTGAAGCAAGTCAAGGCTGTAATAAAGGACAGGCAGGTGACGGATTGGTTATTTCACCGGCATTCATAATTAACAAAGAGCAAATTGACGATATTGTTGACCGACTGGATAAGGCAATTTCCACAGTAGAGAAAGAACTGGGTTATTAATTATAACAGTGTTATTAAAATATGGAGGAAAATATGTTAAGAAATTCATTACCTAAAATTGTAACTTCAGTGCCTGGACCGAAGGCAACTGAAATTATTGAGCGAAGAGCGAAGGCTATGCCCGGAGCGATTAAGTGCGGTTACCCTCTGGTAATTGAACGTGGTGAAGGAGCTATGTTTGAGGATGTGGACGGAAATGTCTTCTTGGATTGGGTTGGCGGCGTAGGCGTATTAAATATCGGCTATACAAACTCCGAATTGGTAGAGGCTGTAAAAGCACAGTCCGAAAAATATTTCCACGCAATGATGAATATTACAACTCATGAACAATATATCAAGCTGGCTGAAGTGATGAATGAAATTGTACCGGTTAAGGGTAATGTTAAGCAGACTATGTTTGTAAATTCAGGTGCCGAAGCAGATGAAAATGCAGTTAAAATTGCTAAGAGCTTTACTAAAAGACCTAATATCATTGTATTCAACGGCGCATTTCACGGCAGAACACAGATGACTATGGCTATGACAGGTAAAAAGGCTTATGCCCTTGGAATGGGACCATTCCCTGATGGAATTCACAGGGTTGAATTCCCTAACTTGTACAGAGCTCCTAAAGGCATGAGTGAAGATGATGCAATTGCTTACTATGTGGAAAAGCTTGAACACGCTTTCATAGAGTCAGCTCCTGCAGACAGTGTCGCAGCCATTGTATTTGAACCTGTTCAGGGTGAGGGCGGCTTCATTCCGGCACCGATTGAATGGGTAAAAGCAGTTAGAACAATTTGTGACAAATACGGAATCTTGATGGTAACCGATGAAGTGCAAACCGGATGGGGAAGAAGCGGAAGATTATTTGCTTCAGAATATTTCAAGGAGGCGGGCTGCGCACCTGATATTATGTCAACTGCAAAATCTATTGCAGGCGGTATGCCTCTGTCCGCAGTAACTGCCAGAAAAGAGATTATGGATGCCGTTCCGGTAGGAACTATTGGCGGCACATACTGTGGAAATCCTGTATCTTGTGCATCTGCACTAAAGGTTGTTGAGATTATGCTCAGAGAGAATTATCCTGCCAGAGCTCTTGAAATCGGCGAAAAAGCTACAAGGAAATTTAAGTCTTGGGCGGATAAGTATGGTGTCATTGGCGATGTTAGAGGAATGGGCGCTATGCTGGGCGTTGAATTTGTAAAGAACTTAGAAACAAAAGAGCCGTACCCTGAGCTTGTAAACGAAATCATTAATGCTGCTGTGAAGAAGGGGCTTGTTCTGGAGGCAGCAGGTACATATGGCAATGTAATCAGATTCCTTTGCCCACTTTGTGTAACTGATGAGCAGTTGGAAAAGGGTCTGGAAATATACGAAGAATCTTTGAAAGAGTGCTTAAATAAATAAATTATTTATAAGACAAATTCAGCTTATAGAAGGAATTTAGGAGCGGTGGCTCAGCATTAAAGCCACCGTCCCGTCCTTGTGTTTTAGAAAGGAATTAATAGATATGTTGATGACAGGCAAAGAATATATTGAAAGCTTGAGAAAGCTAAATACAAGAGTGTACATGTTTGGTGAGAGAGTTGACAACTGGGTTGACCATCCGATTATTAGACCATCAATTAACTCCGTAGCAGCTACATATGACTTGGCACAAGAAGATGAATATAAGGATATTATGACTGCAAAATCAAATATAACCGGGAAAATTGTAAACAGGTTTACTCATCTTCATCAGAGTACTGAGGACCTTAAAAATAAGGTGAAAATGCAGAGACTGCTGGGACAAAAAACAGCGTCATGTTTCCAAAGATGCGTGGGAATGGATGCTTTTAATGCCGTATATTCCACAACTTTTGAGGTGGATGAAAAGTATGGAACATCTTATCATAAAAATTTCATCGAATATCTTAAGCACGTGCAAGAGAACGATTTAACCGTAGACGGAGCGATGACTGACCCTAAAGGGGACAGAGGTTTGGCACCGCATGCTCAAAAGGACCCTGATTTATATTTAAGAATTGTCGAAAGAAGAGAAGATGGTATCGTGGTTAGAGGTGCCAAGGCCCATCAAACCGGCTCAATCAATTCCCATGAGCATATAATCATGCCGACAATTGCCATGGGAGAAGCAGATAAGGACTATGCAGTTTCCTTTGCCTGTGAATCAGATGTTGAAGGTCTTTATATGATTTACGGCCGTCAGTCATGTGACACAAGAAAGATGGAAAAGGATAACGACATTGATGTAGGCAACAAAAAATTCGGTGGTCAGGAAGCATTAGTTGTATTTGACAATGTGTTTATTCCAAACAACAGAATTTTCCTATGTGGAGAGTATGATTTTGCAGGAATGATGGTAGAAAGATTTGCAGGATACCATAGACAGTCCTATGGTGGATGTAAAGTAGGTGTAGGCGATGTTATTATCGGTGCGGCAGCCTTAGCAGCTGAATATAACGGAGCAGATAAGGCTTCCCATATTAAGGATAAGCTAATTGAAATGACACATCTTAATGAAACCCTATTCAGCTGTGGTATTGCGTGTTCTGCAGAAGGCTGTCCGACAAAGGCGGGAAACTACCAAATTGATTTGCTTTTAGCTAATGTTTGTAAGCAAAATGTAACCAGATTCCCATATGAAATTGGTCGCCTTGCAGAAGACATTGCAGGTGGACTAATGGTTACAATGCCGTCTGAGAGTGATTTTAAGTCCGATACAATAGTAGGTTCAAATGGAGAGACTCTTGGTGATATATGTAATAAATACTTCGCAGGAAGCGATAAGGCTTCAACAGAAGAGAGACAGAGAATACTTAGATTCTTGGAAAATGTTTGTCTTGGCACCGCAGCTGTTGGATATAGAACAGAATCAATGCATGGTGCAGGATCTCCACAAGCGCAGAGGATCATGATTTCAAGACAAGGCAATATTCAAGGCAAAAAGGAAATGGCTAAAGAGCTTGCCGGAATTAAAAAATAAAGATTTAGGAGGCAATTATGAATTGGCAGGAAAGCTTTAAATCTAAACTGATGACAGCTCAGGATGCAGTTAGGCTGATAAAATCAGGAGATAGGGTTGTTTTAGCACACTGTGTATCGGAGCCTACGGCATTGGTAGATGCGATGGTAGATAATGCTGAAAGCTATAGAGGCGTTGAAATTTCTCATATGTTTTCCTTGGGAGAAGGCAGATACTGTAATGAAGAATACAAAGAGCATTTTCACCCTAACCTGTGGTTTCTAAGCGGACAGACAAGGAAGTGTGTGGAAACCGGATGGGGAGATTTTACACCGCTATTTTTTCACGAAATTCCCGGACTTATGAGAGATGGAACTATAGGTGTAGATGTGGCGTTAATAATGGTGACACCACCTGATGAAAAGGGAAGAATGTCCACAGGAGTATCCGGAGATTACACTATTCAAGCAGTTAAATCAGCTAAGACAGTTATTGCACAGGTTAATGAAAATGTACCCTTCACCTATGGGGATGCTGTTTTCAATGTTGATGATATAGATGTATTTGTGGAAGCAAATACGCCACTTCCAACATTGCCGGAAGCAAGAATTGGTGAAACGGAGGAGCTTATTGGCAAAAATTGTGCTGAGCTGATTAAAGATGGTGACACCTTGCAGCTGGGCATTGGAGCCATTCCTGATGCAGTTTGCCATCAGCTTTTACATAAAAAGCATTTAGGCATACATTCTGAAATGTTGGGCGATGGTGTCGTTAAGCTTTACGAAGCCGGAGCTATTGATAATAGCCTGAAGGGAATTGATAAAGGCAAGTTCGTTTTTAACTTTGTAATGGGTAGCAAAGAGCTGTATGATTTCTGCCATAAAAATAAAGATTGCTTGCTTATGGGAGTTGACTATGTCAATAACCCGGCGGTAATAGCACAAAATCCTAATGTTGTAAGCATTAATGCAGCTCTTGGTGTAGACTTTTATGGTCAAATAGCAGCAGATACGATTGGATATAAGCAGTTTTCTGCAGTAGGTGGACAGGTTGACTTTATCCGTGGAGCAGCAATGTGTAAAACCGGCAATGGCAAAGCTATTATTGCAATGCCGTCTGTTGCAAAGAAGAAGGACGGCACTATGATTTCAAAAATCACACCTATTTTGGCAGAAGGTCAGGTTGTGACAACATCGAGACATGATGCGGACTATGTAGTAACTGAATATGGAATTGCAAAGCTTAAAGGTAAGACTGTCAGAGATAGAGCCAGAGCTTTGATTGATATTGCTCACCCTGAGTTTCGGGAAGAATTAAAAGAGTCATTTAAAAAGATGTTCAATGTAGAATATTAAAAAAGTGGAGGTTAAAATGCAGGCATTAAGAGTTGCACCAAAAATTTATATCTTTGATAGCTTCAAAGAATTCCATGAAGAATTTAATTTAGGAAAGGGTGATATTCTCGTTACTAATGAGTGGATGTATACCCCTTACATTAAACCCTTAGGCACAGATATCCCGGTTATATACCAGGAGAAATACGGCAAGGGCGAACCATCAGATGAAATGATTGATGCGATGGTTTCAGAAATGAAAAAATATGAGTATGATAGAATTATTGCCTTCGGTGGCGGTACTATCGTTGATATTTGTAAAATCTTAGCTTTGGAGCCTGCTGAGAAGTCGGTGGACTTATTCACAGGTAAGAAAAAGCCGGTTAAGGTTAAAGAGTTAGTTGTAATACCTTCTACCTGTGGAACAGGTTCAGAGGTTACAAATGTTGCAATAGCAGAATTAAAGACACTTCATACTAAGAAAGGCTTAGCAGTTGAAGAAACCTATGCAGATGCTGCAGTGCTTATTCCAGAATCATTACAAGGTCTTCCGGATTATGTTTTTGCAACCAGTTCAATAGATGCCCTGATTCACGCTGCTGAATCCTACCTTTCACCGAAAGCTAACCCTTTCACGGAAATGTATTCTCTTAAGGCAATGACCATGATTATGGAGGGTTACAAGACTTTGCTGAAGAAGGGCAATAATGCTGAAAATAGAAAGGCACTGTTAAAGGATTTCCTACTGGCGTCTAATTATGCCGGTATTGCCTTTGGCAATGCAGGCTGCGGTGCAGTTCATGCACTTTCCTATGCTATCGGTGGAGCCTTCCATGTTCCCCATGGAGAAGCGAATTATCAATTCTTCACAGAAATTTTTAAGACATATATGAGAAAAAATCCTACCGGAAAGATTGCGTCCATAAATGAGATCTTTGCAAATATTCTAGACTGCCATGTTGAGGATGTCTATGATGAGCTTGAAAATCTGCTAAATCAGCTAATCGCTAAAAAGCCGCTTAGGGAATATGGCATGAGTGAGGCTCAAATTGACGAGTTTGCCAAGATGACGGTGGACAATCAGCAGCGACTGTTAGCGAACAATTATGTATATCTTTCAGATGAAGAGATAAGAGATATCTTTGCAAATCTCTATTAATTCATTTCTTAACTATAAATATCGACTATTAAATAGAAAAGGAGAAAAATATGTCAAATTACATTAATGATTGCATTGAACTTTGCAAGGCGAAGAATCCCGGTGAACCTGAGTTTCATCAGACTGTAGAGGAAGTACTGACTACGTTAACACCTGTTATTGAAAAACATCCGGAATTTGAAAGGGCAGGTTTAATTGAACGATTAATCGAGCCGGAAAGAGGAATATCTTTTAGAGTTCCATGGGTGGATGATGAAGGCAAGGTTAAAGTAAACAGAGGCTATAGATATGAATTTAACAGTGCGATTGGACCCTATAAGGGCGGCCTTCGCTTTGCAGCTAATGTATATCCCGGAATCATTAAATTCTTAGGCTTTGAACAGATTTTCAAAAACAGCCTTACAGGTCTTCCGATTGGTGGAGGCAAAGGTGGCTCCGACTTCGACCCTAATGGAAAATCTGACGGTGAGATAATGAGATTTTGCCAATCATTTATGACAGAATTATACAGGCATATAGGACCTGCTACAGACATTCCTGCCGGCGATATTGGTGTAGGCGGAAGAGAAATCGGATACCTATTTGGGCAGTATAAGAGAATTGTAAATAGATTTGAAGGGGTTTTAACCGGTAAGGGAATCCCTTACGGCGGTGCACTTGGAAGAGCTGAGGCTACCGGATATGGTATCGTTTGGTATGCTGAAGAAATGCTCAAATACAATGGCAAGTCAATTAAAGGAATGGATGTAGCTATTTCGGGCTTCGGTAACGTAGCTTGGGGTACTGCAAAGAAGATTACGCAGCTAGGCGGAAAGTGCGTAACCATTTCAGGACCTGACGGATACATTATTGATGAAGATGGTGTTGGAACAAAAGAAAAATGGGCTTGCATGGTCGAACTTAGAAATTCAGGAAAGAACATTGTAGCCCCTTATGCTGATAAATTCCCTAAAGCTAAGTTTATTGCAGGAAAGAAGCCTTGGGAGCATAAGGCGGATTTGTATATACCGTGTGCAACACAGAACGAAATTCACTTAGAGGATGCTAAGATGATCGTTAAGAATAAAGCTGAATTCTTATGCGAAGGGGCTAATATGCCAACAACTAATGAAGCACTTAAATATCTAATGGATAATGGTATTATCGTTGGACCTGCCAAGGCTGCAAATGCCGGCGGTGTTGCGGTTTCTTGTATAGAAATGGGACAGAATGCAGGAAAAACAGTATTTAGTGCAGAGCAGGTATTGGAGCAACTACATCAGATTATGATTAGAATCCATAAAAATTGTGCAGATGCTTCTATGGAGTACTATGGAAAGTACAATTTAGTTGCAGGAGCAAATATTGCAGGCTTCCTTAAGGTTGCCGATGCTATGATCTCTCAAGGAATAGTATAATATTGTGTAAAACCATACACGAATTAACACTTTTCTTTCTAATAAATAGTAAATAATAAAAAAACTCGAAGCATAAATATTATATTATCGAGAGAGAATTCAAATCCAGGAGACAGCCGTGGCGTAATAGCCACGGCTGTCTGCATTATAGGTATAATTTGTTTTTATATTGTCGCCGATGCTGCTTCTAAATTTTTATGGCTTTTTGTACCCTCAAAGCTACAATTGAAGCAATAACAACTTCCACAAAATTGCCCGGGAGAAAGATGGCGAAGCCTTGAACCAAGAGATACGAAGCAGTTTGAGGTGTTCCATATACTGAAGATAATATAAATGCAAGGTATACTACACCGATGGCATATACGACGAGAAGATTTACCACACCTGCAAAAATATAGTGCTTAAAGGTTTTGTGTTCAATGTGTTCCAGAATGTAATTGCAAATTAAATTTCCAAGGATAAACCCGAGAAGATAGCCAAAGGACGGCTGAGTCACATATCCGATACCTCCGCCCTTTGTAAAAATCGGGAAGCCCATTAGACCGATGGCAACATAGAGAATTGCACTTACTGTCCCCCAATATTTTGGTAACAAAAAAGCTGCCAGTATGGTGAAGAAACACTGAAGTGTTATGGGAACCGGAAATGCCGGAATTGTAATGAAGGCACCTATAGCTATTAGAGCTGTGAACAGTGCACATAAAATCATATTGAAATACTTGCTGTTTTGCATATAACCTCCTTATAACGATACGCATATTATGTTAAAATGATATTAGTTATTCTAACGGATATGTGGGCTTATGTCAACTAAATTTTTTAATAAGGTGACAAGGCTGCCATACCGAACGACACAACCAAATTTCTAAAACAAAAGTAATTATCAAGTTAATATCGAAAGTAGCCAATAATAATGGTATAATAATAAAAATTGTATGTACGAAGCAGTACATTGATAGATGGGAAAAATACAAAAGAACTTATGAAGAAAAGAGGTGGAAGTTATGAAAAGCGATAGTGTAGGGAACTTTTGTGGTAGCATTTTGCTTTCAGAGGATTGTTAGGACAAGACAAAACTGATAAAAGATCTTAGAGATGAGTGGTAGAGGTTACCAAAAGTCATAAGGCACATATCGTCGTTGCTGTTTTAGGTGATGGAGAAGATACAAAAGAAAAAGGATTGATTTATACTGAGATTATGTCAGCTTGCAGCATGCAGGAAAATGCCATAGGCGTATTTACAAGCGGATTGGTATTTGAACCAAATTATTATATTGACTCCGCTCAAATGATTAAAGAACAGGCATTGCCTATTTTTAACTGGATATGGTTCGGGCTCTATCAAACTGACAAGGGAATATCCGCATACACTTATGGAATGGACGTGTTTGGAAAGTATGAACTTGAGATAATAGATGCAGATGAAAATCCGGGGAAGCTAATGGAATTTATATCATCCATCGTATCATACATACTCCTTACGGATGTAGACTTGCAGGATGGTGAGACCATAGGGCTTTCAAAAAAAGACAAGCATAAAATCACATTAAGCAAAGGTATTGCTCTTCCGGAGCAAGACACATTGAAAATTGCCTATGAAGCGGAACCAAAAAAATCTTGGTGGAGGAAATAGATAAACAATATGGACGGAGTATTTGAATTTTTAAAAGCACATTATCAATATGTGTTGATAGCAGTCGGACTACTATTTTTAATAGGTGCAATAAGAGACTGGAAATGGGTATATCAAGCAACACCAGGAGCTAAAGCAAGGCATGCCTTTATCTTTGAAGTGTGGGGCGAGAAAGGATATAGAGTTTTCATAGGAATATGCGGACTTATACTTGCGATTTGCGGTGTTGTGCTTTTAATATTAGGGTAAACTCAAAGGAGGAGCAACTGTGATAGCATTTATTGAATTGATAAATGATAAGATTAAAGCGGTGTAGACAGTGTCTATAAATCATATGTAATTGTAAAAGGGGAGCATTATGCAATTTATATTAAAAAAAGAGGACTTTATTTTAAATAAAACTACTTATTCTCCAGAATATGAATATGAAAGCGAAGATTTTAAGATATGTATTAGTGAAGAAGATTTTACAAATGAAGAACTAAAGTTTTCTACTGAATTAGTTAGTGCATATTCTAAAAACTTAATCAAAATAGCAGAAGCCTGTAAAGATTCGGAGACTTTTAAATATTGTTATCCGGAAGAAAATATAGAGAGTATTATTCATAAATTAGGGAAACCAATATTTCAAAGAAGAGGGGTAACAACCCTTTTAACATACGCAGAGCACACACTTGATGCAGATCATTTATTGGATATTGAGTTTGAAGGTTTATATGATGATATTTTTGATATAGGAATTGATGGATAAAATGTTCCAAAAAAATGTGGAGTTGTGGAGAGAAGTGCTATGTACAATAAAAATGAGATATTAGATAGATTAAATTCTTTCAAAAATAGAGTAGATGAATTAGGTGGAATTACAAGAGAGCTTGTTTGCAAAGAAATTGCAAAAGAAGAAGATATTTTAAAACTTGAAAGAGATTTAGGCTACAAACTTCCAATAGAATTTAGACAGGCGTTAAAAGAACTTTCATCACACATAGCGTTTTTTTGGAGCATTTATAATGAGGAAAAGGAATTAATATCATTACCAAGTGAATTGGTGGAAATTTTTTGCGGCGAGCTTTATTTTGGAATAGATTTAGTTCCTGTTTTTGAAGAAATTAGACTAGGATGGATAGATATTTATCATGATTATGATAATCCATATGATAGAGTTTTCCATAATAAATTGGCATTTCAGGAAGTGGGAAATGGAGATTTGCTAGCAATAGATTTAGAAAAAGAATCTTATGGAAGGGTGATTTATCTAAGTCATGATGGAAGCGACTTACATGGCTATGTAATGGCAAACTCTTTTGCAGAGTTCCTTGAAGAATATACGAAGTTAGGTTGTGTTGGAGGAGAGGATTGGCAATGGGAGGTATTTACAAATCATCAGACAACACCCATTGATAGCACGTGTGAAAATGCAAAAAAATGGCTTGAAATTATTGGATTATATTAGGAAAATCTTTTATTGCGATACGGAAAATAAAGAATATTGGAAAGAATTTGATAGAGTAAGACTATGTAGTGGAGGTATTGTTATAATGCGTAAATTTTAATTTTTAATAAGGGAGATAAAAAATGAGTTACGATTTAATGGTTTTTGAAAAAACTAAAGCACCTGCTACAAAAAAAGAATTTATGGTTTGGTATGACAAGCAAACCGAATGGGGAGAAGATCATGACTACGAAACAATCGGGGTATCTTCCTCTGATTTGAAAAATTGGTTTATGGAAATGAAGGAAAAATTTCCGCCTATGAATGGAGAGTATGCACTGGATTTTGACAACCTTGAAGATAAAGAAGTTGAAAAATTAGAAGAACGTATGGCTGACTACTGCATTGGATATGATGTTATTTATGTAGCTTTTTCTTGGTCTGTGGCAGATGAAGCGTATGAACTAATGCGAGACTTAGCTCAAAAACACAATGTCGGTTTTTTTGATGTGAGTGGAGAAACAGGCGATATTATATTACCAAACGGAACTATGATAGAGTAACTATAAATGGATTATATTAGCATTAGCAATTTACAGATGGTTTATTAGTGAAAAATGAAAATTTGCGACAGCTTGTAAAAAAATGAGATAAATAAGGAGTAATTATGAAATATCAAAAAGAAAACAGGAAAGAATTTTTTGCGTATATAGACAGGCTTACAGACGAAGATAAGTATACGGAATGTATAGATGCATTGGAAAGTATTCCAATCGGAGAAAGAGATTATAAGGTATGTTATCAGCTCGCTCGTGCATATCAAAACTTCGCTGTTATCGGTGACGATGATAAAGGAACTCCTAATTTCATTGGTGATAAGATGTTGTTAAAATCCATAGACACTTTAAATTCAGTTAGAGCAGAGGGTAAAGACAAAGCGGAATGGAATATGCGTATGGCATATGGGTATCAGTATTTAGCAGATGAGGAAGAAAAAGCTATTCCCTATGCAATGCGTTGGGCGGAGCTTGATCCTGAGGATGAGAATGCTTTGGGAGTCGTAAAAGAATGTAAAGAAGAAGTGGAAAAAAGAAAGCAAAGCGTAAATGCGGCTACTGAGAGGGTTATAACTCAAGAAACTGCCGAAATTGATGAAGATTGGGGCATTTATCTATGCAGAGCATTTGCCTGCGATTTGCCGGCTGTGATTAGGCTCAATCTAGCTCTTATGGACTTCGAGTCAACTTCTAACTACCCTAAAAGACTACGATTACAAATATTATATAAGAATGCTGATGACAACGGATTTCCTACAATGGAAGAAGGGGAATATTTATATCGGGTAGAAGATGCCGTGTTAGAGATTATTGAAAAACATGGAGATATTTTGGCAGGTGTTGTGAAATGCGACGAGCGTGTACATATCTTTGCCTATGCTAAGAATGATTCAGGATATGCGGATGAAATATCTGAGATGATGTCAGAAAACTTCCCTGATTATGTATATACATTTGCAGCAGTTGAAGATAAGGACTGGGAAATGTATTTTAACGGACTTTATCCTGACAACTATGAGTACCAAAGTATTATGAATATGAGGCTCATCGAGGCAATAAAAAATAATGGAGACAGTATGGTGCCAAGAGTTCTTGAGCATTGCCTGTATTTTAAAACCGAAGAAAACAGAAAAGAATTTTTAACGAAAGTGATGGAAGAAGGGTTTCAAAAA
Source organism: Peptostreptococcaceae bacterium pGA-8 (assembly GCA_900112915.1). GTDB lineage: Bacteria > Bacillota > Clostridia > Peptostreptococcales > Anaerovoracaceae > S5-A14a. The sequence continues at coordinate 36,479 of FONK01000016.1, forward strand.
CTTGAGTCGGAAAGTAATGATGACTGTGAAGCTTATGACACGGAATATTCATATCAACTTGTGGTCGGAAGAGAAGATGCTTTTGAGAATATCGATGAAATTGTCTGGTATCTCATGGATTTGGCAGAAGAATATGACGGGGACTATGATGGTTGGGGTTGTATTGCTGTGAAGTAGCTTAGGCATTTATAGTAAAGGGTAAAGTATGGAGTACGCAATAAAATTATTAGAAAAAGAGAGAGAATTAGTTATAGTTTCCCTAAAAAATGGGGAAAAAGAACGCTTAACTGATCTAAAACAGTTGGATAAGGCGTTAGATTGGTTACGCTTGCTAAAAGAACAACAAATTGGCATGGTAAAAAAGTATCAACTAGAGCGTATGCCTCCTATTGCTGGGCGAGGCGGATTTTCTTCATATCGTATAGCTATTGATAATGAAACGGATGATATTAAGTTCTGGGAAGAATATAAGAAGGATGATGGTTCATCTGTATGGTTATATTCAGGAGATTATATTCTCAGAGAAAAATATTGATAAAATATTTGTTTGAATAAGGTGGAACGGATGAAGAATAAAAAAGAAATAAATTTAGAAAATTTTTGGCATCAACATGAATATTTTACTGAAAACTATGTCGAAAAAACTTTGACAGACGAAATGGTTTCTATGACCGAAAGTAAGCTCGGATATAGGCTACCGAAATCGTATATTGAACTGATGAAAATTCAAAATGGTGGTAAACCGATAAAAAGCTATTGGATAAACGAATGCGCTAAAGGAAATGAAGTAGAAGAAATTGGTATTAGAGGTTTCTTTGGTATAGGAAGCGAAAAAAGCGATTCCATATTTGGGGAATATGGCAATGAATTCTGGTTTACAGAATGGGAATATCCACGGGATATAGGAATTATTATTGCAGATACAGAATCCTGTGGACATGATATGATTTATTTAGATTATAGAGACTGTGGCAACGAGGGAGAACCAAAAGTATCAGTATGCTTTCAAGAATATGATTATGAGATTCAAGTTCTTGCTAATAGCTTTGATGAGTTTATTGCTACGCTTGTATCTGAAGGAAAATTGTGTTCAAGGTAAGTCTTTAATCTTAAAAAATCCGGTTTTATGAAGGGAAAAGGATTTGTGCAATGAAAGAGAAAATATTGGAGAGACTCACCTGCTTTAAAGATAGAGTCGATGAATTAGGCGGATATACAAGCAAAATTATCTGTAAGGAAGTTGCAACAGAAAACGAGGTTTCAAACATTGAAAAAGAATTAGGCTATGAGCTGCCGGAGGATTTTCGCCGGGCACTTATGAATATATCTTCTCACATAGAGTTTTTCTGGAGTCTCTACAGTGAGGATAAAGAACTTTTAGCCTTGCCGGATGAGTTAGCGGAAATATTTGCGGGTTCTTTACACTTCGGTATTGACCTCATTGCTGTTTGTGAAGAAAGCAGAAAAGATTGGATTGATGCTTGTTATCCTGACTATAACAACCCATATGACAAGATTTTTCACAACAAATTGGCATTTCAGGATGTAGAAAATGGTGATTTATTGGCTATTGATTTAGAAGAAGAGACCTATGGAAAAATCGTATATTTGAGCCATGATGGAAGCGATTTACATGGTTATGTTATGGCAAATTCGTTTGCAGAATTTTTGGAAGAGTACACAAAAATAGGCTGTGTAGGCGGTGAGGACTGGCAGTGGGAAGCTTTTACAAACAATCATACAACGCCCATAGACGGCAATTCTGAAAATGCAAAGAAATGGCTTGAAACAATGTTTGGTAGATAAATTATAAATTAGAATGAAAGTGAGTGTATTTCTATGGCAATAGACGGTGTAAAGATAATAGACAGTGATGACGGATATGATATTTACAACTATGTTGTAGAAAACTATAAGGACGGAGTAAGTGCAGAAAAAATTATAGCGGAAATGCTGGCAGACGAAAAAATTTATTGCTCTAATGATTTTTACGCAGAGATTTACTGGACTTCCCTTGCCTATTCTTTATGGAAAATAGGACATTTACATGATGAGATAAAAAACAGGGCTTTAGAAGTGATTGCAAAAGGTGCTAACGAATTTTGGCTTGAAATCGACAGTAAAGCATTAAAACAAAGACAAAAGGTCTTAGATAAATTAGCAATTCAATTACAGAGTGAAAATCTCAAACCCGTCAAAGTGCCGAAATGCAAGATAAAACGAGTGCCGTATTTTAGTACGGGAGATGTTCTCGCAGTGAATTTTGATGATGAA
>FONK01000017.1 GCA_900112915.1 Peptostreptococcaceae bacterium pGA-8
TAACTGCCATTGAGCAAGGCATAATTACATCCGCGACTAAACAGCGATTAACGGACTTGGAAGCGGAAAAAGAAGAAATTGAATACAGAATAAAAAAAGAGCAGATTAAAAAGCCTATCATAACAAAAGAGCATATCCAGTATTGGCTATACTCTTTTAAAAATGGGGATTTAGAAGATGTAAATTATCAAAAACGAATTATTGACACACTTGTACACTCTATTTATCTGTACGACGCTGATAATGGGATGACTGAGATTGCAATTCTCTACAATACAACAAACAATAAAAATACCCGAACTGCTATTAAAAGTTCGGGTACATCCCATTTGGTACACCCACACGGGCTCGAACCGTGGACACCCTGATTAAGAGTCAGGTGCTCTACCAACTGAGCTATGGATGCACAACATATTCAACATGCCGCTTGACTTGGCACGTTGAATAGTATAACATCGCCCTAAACCTTTGTCAATAACAAACTTTCAATAAATCGCAAATTTCCTGTCAACAATTTGCTATGCAAAACTAAAGGGCGACAAAAATTTCAAAGACTACAGAATTTCAATCATTCTGCCCAGCTCCTCATCTCCTGCATCAGGCTCACCTGTCTTCTCCGCCTCAGCTCTGTACTTATCCATAAGATCACTGAAAATTTCAGCAATTGAAGGCGGTGTGTAGCTTATAGTATTGGCACCTGCCTTAATGGTCTCCAATATTGACTCTTCTGTCGGACCTCCTGTTGCAATAATCGGAACCTTAGGAAAGCTCTTTCTGATATGGGCTACAATTTCCGGTGTTCTGGCGCCTGCCGACACATTGAGAATAGTTGCCCCCGCATCAAGCCGCGCCTGCACATCCTCAAGATCATTTACCACTGTAACAACAATAGGAATATCAATAACCTTTCTTATGAGCTTAACATTTTCGTTGCTTATGGGTGCATTTACCACCACTCCATAGGCTCCCTGCGCCTCTGCATCCTTTGCCATTAGCGCTACTCGAAAGCCTTTAGTCGTCCCCCCGCCTACACCTGCAAAAACAGGAATTGACGACGCACTGATAATAGTCTGAGAAATAATCTGCTGAGGCGTATACGGATATACGGCCAGCACTCCGTCAGCGTTACAATTTCTAATAATTGCAACATCTGTGCTAAAAATAACAGACTTTATCCTTCGCCCCATTACAACGATGCCCTTCGCCTGCCAAATAACATCCGGCACCTGAAGACTCTTGGATCTAAGGGTTCCCGTCACTCTTGGAATTTCTCTATCCATTTCAAACTCCTTCTATTGACTCCAGTTCAATACCTTCTTCTTTTTCATTATATACCGGCAATTCAATTTTTGTAATATACTTTTCATCAGTTTCTTCGCTGACAAAAGAGCCTCCCAGGTCAGACACCAGCTTTTCGCAGGTTTTAACGCCAATGCAGGTGCTTTCTACCATTCTGGCCTCTGTTGCCACATTGTTCTCAAGTCTGATTGAAATTTTACCATCGATTGATTCAGCCTTAATCTTGATTGAATCCTTCTTATTAGCATACTTCATTATGTTGGAAAACAGGTTGTCAAACAGTCTTCTCAAGGCTGCAACTTCAGTCTTTACAGTAATCTGAGTTAATTTATAATCCAGCTCAACCTGTAGTCCGTAATTAATCAGCTCCGCCGTATGTTCCGTTAAAAGCTGCTGGAACAAAATGTCGCCATCTAAAATCTCCCACTCCAAGTTTTTTTCAGACTTTCCATAAACCAAAAAATATTGGAACAGCTTGTCAGATAAATTTTTCAGCTGGAATGCTTTGTCTCTGCAAGCTGAAATGTAGGATTCCATTTCCGCCTTATCCTTATACTTCTCGCCTTCGATAATATCCAAATAGCCTATCATTGAAGTCAAAGGTGTTCTAATGTCGTGGGACATGGATGTGATAAGCTGCCGGTTAGACTCCCAAGCCTCCTTTTCACTTGCAAGTCTTTTGATGAGAGTGATACGCATCCTCTCAATTCCATGACCCATTCTTCCGATTTCATCATTGCCTTTAACGGTAATAACCCTGTCAATTTCTCCGGAGCTTACAGCCTCAACATCATCGGAAATTTGAACAATTCTTTTTAATATTCTGCTGTTATATATAAGCACGGTTAATAGCAGCACGAAAAATGCCACAATTATCATGCCTATACTCATTACACTGTATAAGCCCTCTTCTCTGTAAACATCAAGATTTACATAGTAATCCTGATCATAGAATCTTACTATTCTAAGATGAATGTCAGTCTTGATATTGTAATCAATTCTTGCAAGAGGCTTGTCAATAATCTCATCTTCTTCAGCATCCCTCGGGTTAACCTTTGTCGTTTCCTGAAGCTCGGTAAAACCAAAATAATTCTTAGAAATCCATGCACTGGAATAGTATATTTGTGTATTGTCCGATACAGTTAAGGAGGTGTACTTATTTAACGCCATCCAGTTGTTAATAGCGGCTTTATCAGTTCCTTCAACTTGATTTTCATCTATGAACTTCTCCAGATCTTTAAATGTTTCCTCCTGAATTCGGCTATCTACCTCTGTGCCTTTATAATATTTTTCTGCCAGAGATTTTTCCAAAGATGTGCCGACTATAACGACAACACCGCCCAGAGCAATGCCTAAAAGAATGATCAGCGTAATCTTTAGGTTTAGCGGCACAAAAAGTCTGTCTTTCTTAAAATTAGTCAATTCTGTACCCCTTTCCCCAAACAGTCTTAATGATTGTAGGGTTGCTGATGTCCTGCTCTAATTTTTTCCTCAGGTTCAAAACATGGACCATTATGTTATTTCCTGCCGAGGAGCTGTATCTTTCCCCCCAAACAGCTTCATAAAGCTCCTTATTCGCCACAACATCGCCTCTGTGCTCCATCAAATAGCGCAGAATGTCAAACTCCCTGTCCGTTAAATTGATTCTAACTCCGGCCTTGGTTGCAATACGCTTTTTTGTGTTTACAGAGACGGTGTCCGACAAGGTTTCTACACTTACCTCCTTGGCGATTTTTTGCTGATAAGTATTGTATCGCCTTAGAAGCGATTTAACTTTTAACAAAAGATCCGTCTGTGAGAAGGGCTTGACCAGATAGTCGTCTCCCCCCTCGCCGTATGCTTCGACCTTGTCACTTTCTTGAGATTTGGCAGTCAGGAACAGCACCGGTATGTCAGATGTTTTTCTAATCCATTTGCAGACCTCAATTCCATCAATTCCCGGCATCATAATATCTAAAAGCACCAAATCAAAGCTCTTGTCTTCAGCAAGCTTTTCAATGGCAAGCTCGCCATTTTCGCTCTGCTCAACTTCATAGCCTTCACTGTTCAAAAGTACAGATAAAACCTGTCTAATATCCGGATCATCGTCAACGATTAAAATTCTTTCTTTTCTCATATCAAATATTATTTCCCTTCTTGTTCGCCTTATCCACCAATATCAGAACAATAACAAAGCCAATAAAACTCAGTATTGTCCCTAAAAGCAACAACGGCTTAGCGCCAAGACTGTCCAATATATAGCCTCCTGCGGCACTGGCAAAAACTGTGGATACGGTAATCATTGTAGTAAAGAGCGCCTGTCCCTTAACAGCCTCCCCTTTGGACATAATCTTATTAGTAAAGTGTACCATAGCCGGCAGGAATAATGCAAAAGAAAATGGCTGAAAACCTTGTGCAATATATAAAAAGGCTGTGGATTTACTTACATAAAACAATAACATCTTCAAGGTGAATGCCCCTACGGCAAGCTTCAGCATGGTCTCATAGGATATAACTTTTTTTACTCTGTTAAAGAAAAATAAGGTTGGAATTTCAAGGAAAGCCATAAGCGAAAGAAGTCTTCCCAGGTCGCCGTTAGTTCCCCCTACATCGCCAACAATCTGCATCATAAAGGAATTTAAGATACTGTTTCCAAAAAATATAAAAACTACGGCGCAGTTCAACAATGCAAAAATCCGATTGTTTAACAAAAAATATTTAAGGGATATTTCCTTTTCCTTACTTTTTCCGGTTTTAGCGGCTTCAGGCAAAACAGCCCTTGTCGCCGAACCCCTGTTCCATTGCTTATTCGTCAAATATATTGATACAAACATTAACACAAGAACAATTTCCGCCGTAACGGGCAGGACTGAAACCCCCAGCTTAGAAACCAAGGTCCCCAGAAAGCTGCATAAAATGGAGTAGGCCAAAGAGCCCATGCTCCTGGCAACTCCGAAATTGATAAAAACCCCTTTTTCCTCCAGCTTAAAGCTAAGAGAATTAATTAACGGCTGCAATACAGCATGCCATGCCACCAGCATTATGAACAAAAAAGTCAAGACGCCTGACTTTTGCACAAAAGCCGGAAGACATGCTGTCCCTAAGAACAAGCCGCCTGCAATGCCTGTGATTATCCCCGCAAGAGAAAGCTTCCTGCTCCTATCCGCAAAATCAGCCAAAATTGGCTGCAATACTACAGCAAAAATGCTTCCCAGCGCCAAAATCATACCTATATTTTCATTGCTATAGCCTCTATCAGTCAGATACACCGATGCAAAGCTGCAAATCGCAGCATAGTACATCCAATAAGTCCCCTGTATCCCGCTATATGTAAGTGTTAAATGTCTATCCATTAAGTTAAATCTCCCGCAGACCTATTATAAAACTATATGCCCGCTCTTGCAAATAAAAATAGCAAAGCAGCCGATAAACTGCCCTGCTATTTTAAAAATTCTTTGTCTCAATTTACTTCCATACATCAGTATTGTGAATTCCAATGTCGGAAGCCTTGAAGGTCGGATTTTCGCCTTTCTTCTTTTGATCTGTGTAGTTTTTAAGCGCTTTAACTGCAATTTCTCCAAGAAGAACCATTGCCACGCAGTTAACCACAGCCATTCCCGCCATCAGTATGTCTGCCATGTTCCATGCAAGCTCAAGGCTGGCATTTGCACCTACAAAGACCATAATTACTGCAAGTATCCTGAAAACAAGCATTACAGCCTTATTTTCACTGATAAACTTCACATTAAACTCTGCATAGAAATAGTTTCCAATTAGAGAGGTAAATGCGAACAAAGCAACTGCAAAGGTGATAATTGCAACACCTGCATCACCAAATACAGACTTAACACTTTCCTGAACAAGAGGAATACCGTTCAATTCTCCGCCAACAGTATATTTCCCTGTGCAAAGAATGATAAATACTGTAGTTGAACAAATAATCAATGTATCGATAAATACGGATATAACCTGAACCAGTCCCTGCTTAACCGGATGACTTACATCAGCTGCAGCTGCTGCATTTGGAGCAGAACCCATACCGGCTTCATTGGAGAAAAGACCTCTCTTAACGCCAAGAACCATGCATGATCCGGCAAAGCCTCCCATAATCTTCTGAAAATCGAAGGCATCTTTGAAAATAATTCCGAAAACTTCAGGAAGCTTTCCAATGTTCATAACTGTGATGATTATTCCGATTCCAATATAAACGACAGCCATAATAGGAACCAAAACTGATGACCATGTACTGATCTTAGTTGCTCCACCGAAAAACAGGAAGGTTGAAATTGCTGCCAGGATCGCTCCTACGATCATCGCTACAGTTGAGTAGCTATCACCTGCATAGGTTTCAAAGGCTGAAGCGATGTTATATGCCTGGAGTCCGTTAAATCCGAAGGCAAAGGTCAAAATTAGGAATATTGAGAAAATTACACCCAACCATCTCATATTAAGAGCTCTTTCAATGTAATATGAAGGGCCTCCCTTAAAGATTGTTCCATCAGGTTTTTTGTAAATTTGAGCTAGAGTGGATTCGATAAACGCAGAGGCTCCACCGATTACAGCCATAATCCACATCCACAATACCGCACCGGGACCACCTAAAACAATAGCCGTTGCCACACCTGCTATATTGCCGGTTCCCACCCTTGATGCTGTTGCTATCATAAGAGCTTGGAAAGAAGAGATTCCGCCTTCGTGGCTTTTCTCTGTTAGCACTCTGATTCCCTCAGGGAAAAGTCTAATTTGTACAAAACATGTTCTGATTGTAAAATAAAGACCGACTATGATCAGCATCCAGAACAAAACTACACTGTAAATCCAACCGCTCCAATTGCCGGTCAGATCTGTAAAGGTTTGAATAAAATCTTGCATATCTGCTCTCCTTAATAAAAATATATGATGTATAAAAACATTAGCATTATACCACACTAAAGCAATGTATACAAGTTTTTTTGCCAATGTGTGAGCCTCTGTGTGAACTTCCGAAAATTGTTCCAATTTATCCAAGATTTGTTATTTGACATTGCAGATGTATGAGAGTAAAATGAGAATGATTTTCAATTTGCATATAAAGGATGGTTCAAAATGAGAAAAAATTCTTATCAAACAAAGCAGCAAGCGGCAATTTTTAAAATCTGTGAGTCCTTTGGAGAGGATTATTTTACAGCCGCTCATGTTATTAGCTGTCTTGAAGCTGAAGGCGTTCATTTAGGCATGGCAACTGTATACAGACAGCTTAAAAACTTGGAGAGTAAGGGTTTTTTGTCCAGCACACATCTTGCAGGCAGTGACAGCAGAAGCTACAGGTTTTTAAGCCCGTCCCCTGAGTCCGCCTTTTACATGCAATGCGAGGATTGTGGTAAGGTCATTCATTTTGATTGTGCGGAAATACAAAAGGTTTACAGTCATCTTGAAGCTGATCATAATTTTTCCATTAACCCTCGGAAAACTATTTTCTATGGGCAATGTGGATGCAATAAATCAAAGCTATAACAATACTATTCAAGGAAGGACAAAAAATGAAAAAACTAAGTAAAATTTTGGCAATTTCTCTATCACTGATTTTAATAGCCGGCGCTTTTTATGGCTGCGGCTTGAAAAAGGATGGTAAAAATGACGGCAAGCTCAAGGTTGTAGCAACAATCTTCCCTCAGTATGATTTTCTTCGCCAGATAGGCGGTGACAAAATCGATTTAAAAATGCTTCTGACTCCGGGAGCCGAAAGCCACAGCTTTGAGCCTACACCAAAGGATATCAAGGCAGTTAAGGATGCCGACCTTTTCGTATATGTAGGCGGAGATTCTGACAGCTGGGTTGAAGAGATTCTTGAAGGTGTGGATAAGGATAAGCTCAAGACGGTAACTTTAATGGATACGGTAAAAACAGTACCTGAAGAAACTGTTGAAGGCATGCAGGAAGAGCACGACCATGATGGGCATCACCATGATGAAGACTCGGATCACGAGAAGGATTCTGAGCACCATGAGGATTCCGACAAGCATGACGAGCATGAGCATGACGAAGATAAAGAAGATGTTGAGCTTGACGAGCATGTTTGGACATCTCCAAAGAATGCTATAGAAATAGTTAAGAAGCTGTCAGATGAGCTTGGAGCTTTAGATCCTGAGAACAAGGATTACTTCAAGAAAAACGCTGATGAATACATTAAAAAACTGGAAGGGCTTGATGGTCATTTTAAGGAAGTAGTGGAAAATGGTAAGAGAAAAGAAATCATCTTTGGCGATAGATTTCCATTCAGATATTTTGTAGATGCTTATGGTCTTAAATACTATGCCGCATTCCCGGGATGCTCAACGGATACAGAAGCAAGCGCCAACACTGTAGCCTTCCTAATCGACAAGATTAAAACGGATAAAATCCCTGTTGTCTTCCACATCGAGTTATCCAATACCAAGATGGCGGAAAGCATATCCGAAGCTACAGGAGCAAAAATAATGCAGTTAAACGCTGTTCACAATGTCAGCAAAGAGGACTTTGAAAAGGGCGTAACCTATTTAGATCTTATGACAAAGAACTTAGATGCACTGAAGGAGGCTCTAAACTAAAATGCCACTTATAACATGTGAGGGTGTATCCTTTGCCTACGAGGGCAAGCAGGTACTGAACAATTTAAATTTTCAAGTGAATAAAGGAGACTACCTTTGCATAGTCGGTGAAAACGGTGCCGGGAAAAGTACCTTAGTTAAAGGTATCCTGGGTCTTAAGGAGCCTGAGTCAGGTCGCATTGCTTTTGAGGAAGGGCTTAAGCCCACGGAAGTGGGCTACCTCCCTCAGCAGGCTGATACACAGAGGGACTTCCCCGGCGGCGTTTTTGAGATTGTCCTGTCCGGCAGGCTGAACAGCCGGGGAATTAAGCCCTTCTACTCCCGCACCGACAAGGAGATTGCTATGGAAAATCTTCGTGCCCTCGGCATTGAGGACTTAAAGAAAAAATGCTATGCCGAGCTGTCCGGCGGACAGCAGCAGCGAGTTTTGCTGGCACGTGCCCTATGTGCTACCAGCAAACTGCTTCTTCTTGATGAGCCTGTTACAGGACTGGATCCTAAAATGACCTCAGACTTTTATAGCCTGGTTCGTGAGCTTAACGAGCATGGCATAACCATAATCATGGTCTCTCATGACTTAGCCGGTGCTCTTACCAATGCCGACCACATTATCCATTTGGGCAAAAGCTCCCACTTCTTCGGAACTCTGGATGAGTACAGAGAAAGTTCGCTAGGCAAAGAATTCTTGGGAAGAGAGGTGTAATAGCAATGAACACTTTTATTGAAATGCTGCAATATCCCTTCCTACAAAGAGCGCTAATTGTTGGAATTCTAATTTCTATATGTGCCGCCCTGCTTGGGGTCAGTCTTGTTTTGAAGCGTTACTCGATGATAGGGGACGGATTAAGCCATGTCGGCTTTGCGGCTCTGGCCATTGCCTATGCTTTTAACACAGCTCCTCTGATGGTATCTATACCTGTCTGCCTTGTGGCAGCCTTTTTCCTTCTGAGACTCACAGAGAATTCCAAGATAAAGGGAGATGCCGCTACAGCACTTCTTTGCAGTGGCGCTCTTGCCATAGGTGTTATGACAATTTCCCTGACCCAAGGTATGAATACGGATGTATGTAACTATATGTTCGGCAGTATTTTAGCCATGAGCAGAGAAGATGTTTATCTTTCTGTAGCTTTATCAATAGTTGTAATGATACTTTATGGCTTCTTCTATCACAAGCTATTTGCGGTAACCTTTGATGAGCAGTTTGCCAAGGCGACGGGAATCAAAACCAACTGGTACAACATGCTTTTAGCTCTTTTGACGTCAATTACCGTTGTCCTGGGCATGCGAATGATGGGAACTCTGTTAATTTCAAGCTTAATCGTCTTCCCTGCCCTGACAGCTATGCGTGTTTGCAAAAGATTTTTTTCAGTAATCCTGCTTTCCGGCATTCTTTCTATTGCAGAATTTGTCTCGGGAGTGTATATTTCTTATGTATTCTCTACGCCGACAGGTGCCAGCATCGTAATTGTGGATATTGCGGTCTTTATGATTTTCGCACTATACAGGCGTTTGATGAAATAGTTCAGAATGTAACGATAGGAGATTATATGGTTAAATCTATACACAACAAAAAAGCCCTACTCCTTGCTTTAGTCATGGTCTTAGCATTGCTGAGCAGCTGCACGGATAAGGACAGCGGCAAAAATCCGGCAAAGGATTTATCCAAGCCGCAAAGTGATGTAAGCATGTCCGGAAAAGACGAGTACCCTCATGATCTGAAAAAGGATAGGAAAGAGTTTGATCCCAAAAATATTAATATAGTAGTCGGCGATAATCTATACGCCACTAAGATAAACGATTGGTTTGCAAACACTGTGGACTATATAGGTCAAACCGTTGAAATTGACGGCTTCTATGTGGATATTGGCGGATATTCATATGTAGGGCGTTTAGGACCGTCATGTCCATACTGTAAAGGCGGATATGTTTCCTTTGAATTTAAAGGCGATCAGGATTTATCAGCATTTAAATCGGGTGAAACCTGGATAAGAGTGCAAGGAATAATAAGAGAGGGCAACAACTCAATATATGGACCCTTCCCATACATAGAAGCAATAAATGTCATCGAGCTGGAAGAAAAAGGATTGGAAACCGTTGCAAATTGAAAATACTGAAAATGAGGTAAAAGAGCTGTTTCTCTCTCACGAGAAACGGCTCTTTTGTTATTAAACACTTCAAATGCGGCTTAATTATATACCTAATTCTTCCTGCCCCTATACTTAAAGGACGCAGCCAAAACCACCAGGCTTACAGTCAGCATAAAAATCGCAGACTGAATTAGGGGTGCAAAATTATAATCTCTATCCATCCATAGATCAATGAATCCGTTACCCAGCTGCTTCGTCATCAAAAGATCCGATACAGGCTCTACAAACTTCGGCAGCCTATCTGCCGGGATCCCCATATACCCGCTGAGAATCATCATTGCAAAATAAAGTCCCATGACAACCCCGTAGGTTATACCGAACTTCCTGATGAGACCGGCAATACCGTGTGCCAGTATCATCAAAATAGCCGCCAGAAGGAACTGGCCTGCTATCCAGACAACCAGCGCCTTTATCGTAGGGCTTTCCATCTGAATGAAGGGAATCGTTCCCGCTGCATATATACCGAAGCAAACTGTCAAGAATATGAAATTTGATACCAGCTTGGCTACCAAAATATCCTTTTCTGAAAAACCGAATAACATAAGCCTATCCGGAATTGACTTATCCAGCTCATTGGAATATGTAGCAGCATGACTTAAAAACACCGTTGCCAAAGGAACCAGCATGGACATTCCGGTGAAAATAGCGGTCACAGCTTCCTTTCGGGCCAATTCCGGAACATCTGTCAAAGCCCCTGAAACTATTAAATGAAGTAAAATGACAGGAAAAATCGCTCCAAAAAAGAAGGCGTAGCCATTGTACAGTGTATTAAAAAATTCGTACTTTATAAGATATTTATTCATTGAAGCTTCCTCCTCATCTTTGCATTTATGGTCATTATCTCAATGTCATTATTGCTGCGTCTAAAGTTAATATCGGCTGAGGCCAGCTTGCTGCAAACAGCAACCTCTTCATCCCTGTTTTTACAAGAGACTGCAATGGTTCCTGCCGGAGCATAAATTCGATTATGCTCATTGGCAATTTCCTCAGCCTTATCGCTTTCTTTAAAAGCTATAACCGAATCGCCACAATATTTTTTAAAAAGCTCTTCCTTGTCGCCATAATCAACGACAGCCCCCTCTTCAAGATACAAAATCTTCGTAGCCAGATTTTCCAGCTCTTCATAATAGTGAGATGTAATAAGTAGGGTTGTATCTGACCTCCGTTTATACCACTCCGTCAGCTTCTCCATCAGTCTTTGTCTCGTTTCAAAATCAAGACCTGAAGTAACCTCATCCAGCATGGTCACGGGGCTTTCCTTGCATAAAACCATAATTAAAGTCAGCCTCTGCTTCTGTCCTCCTGAAAGATGCTTCCATCGCTTCTTAAGATTGTCTTTGAAATCAAAGAATTCTATCATCTCCATCAGAAGCGGATTGTTCTCAATCTTACAGCCCATTATCGCCTCCATGATGATTTTCACAGGTACAGTTTCAATATATTCATTTTGTTGCATATGCACTGCAATCTCCCTGGACTCAATATCCATGGAAATATCGCCTTCATGAGGAACCACTCCGAGAATGCTCTTAAGCAATGTTGTCTTTCCCGCCCCATTGCTGCCGATGATCCCTACTCTGTCGCCGGCGTTAATTTCAATGACCCTACCCAGGTTCACTGCTATTTTGTCCTTAAAGCTTACCTTTACATTGTCCAGTATAATCATTTACCATAGCCTCCTATTTTCTAATTGCAGCCACTACGACACTTTCATTGTTTTCGTCAATTTTACCTTCAATCTCCAGCCTCAGATTTAGCAGGTTTGCAAAATACCTTGACACATAAAGTCCTAGTCCGTGGCCATTTTTTGTACCCGTTACAAAGGGCTCAAAAATTGAAGCCTTTATGGACTCATCTAAATTCCCCGGCGCATTCTTGACAATGATGGCATCATTGGTCACCAGGATTTTTACAAACCCCTTATCATCGCAATACTTCACAGCATTAGATACTAAGTTATCTATTATGAGACGAAGCATATCTCCATTGCTATGCCAAGCTTCATTATACTCACTTGAATCAATGGACAGTGCAATGCCCTTATTATCCATCTCTATTCTGTAGGATTCTGAAACTGAGCTGCACAGACCGGCTACATCTACATAAGTCCTGTCTTCATCAGAAGACAAATGATTCAGCTCTAAAACCCTGTTCACAATCTCACTCATTTCTGCCAGCTTTTCCTTTACCATAGGCAGGTATCTGTCCTTATCAGAAAACTTGCCCACATTGGAAATCATGCTGTCTACAAGCAAGGTTGCCGCTGCTATCGGAGTTTTTAGCTGATGAGAGGATGAGCGCATGAAAATTTCCTTTCGTCTCCCCTCTTCGCTAAGCCTTTTGAAGCTTTCAGCTTGGGCAGCATATAGCAAATTCAACGACTTAGCCAGATCTCCAATCTCGTCATCTGATTCCACGGAAATTGGCGCACATTCCAGCCCCTGGTTTTGCCTCTTCCTCGCATCTCGTTCCAAATCCTCTATAGGCCTTATTATTTTTCCGGAATAAAGTACGGATATGCAAAATGCCAACAATATAATAAGGGGAATAAAAACCGGGATGGCTCTATAAATTACCGGCTTAATATCATCTGCCGTTGGTGTAATAACGCTGTTCATGAAAAGAAATACTTGCCCCTGCTTCTTGCCGACTCCAACATATGATGTGTATTTGGTTCCCGTAGATTTATTTATGACTGACATCTCAGCCAAACCTGCACTTTTACCTACAGAATGAAATTTAATATCGCCTTCTTTAAAATTTATATTGTCAGTTCCCTCAAACTTAAACTTAAAATCCTTTTCAACATTGCTTAAAACTCTGGCAGAAAGCTTCTTAAACTTTTCCTCAAATTCCTTCCCCATATGTTGAATATCCGGGTCGCCTTTTTTATAATCCTCAAAGGATGATTCTCTGATACTGTCAACAGTCTCCTTTATATACTCATCACCGGGCTCGATATACCCTTTAAAAGCACTGTTTGAAAGCTCTAATCTATAGCCTTCTTTTGGAATTACAACGCCGAAGCTGCTGCTGTCCTTAAACTTAGCTCCCGCCAGGCTTCCCTTTTCAATAAGGTGATTGAACATATCTTCAGAATTTGCCAGGTTTTCATTTAACCTATATTCCATATAAAGAGGCGGCAGCATGAATATCATATATCCCAGTATTGCTACGCCCACCGCCAGTGATATTACAATACTGTACAAAAAAGTTTTATTCCTGAGTTTCATCTACGCTCTCCATTTATAACCAACGCCGACAACAGTTTCAATCCAAGGCTCCGGCAGCTTCTTCCGCAAATTTTTTACATGGGCGTCAATAATGCGGTCATTGCCTATATATTCGTCGTTGAAAATATTGTTAATCAACTGTTCCCTTGTAAACACTCGTCCCGGCTGAGATTTTAATGTCTTAAGCAAAAGAAATTCGCTGACTGTAAGACCCAATTTATTTCCTTTGTAGCTTGCCTCATAGCCATCCTCATCTACATATAGCTCCTTCTCATCCCATTCCGCATTTTTCTGAGCATGCTCCTTTTCCGACAGCTGTTTTGTTCTACGAAGCACCGCCTCTATTCTCTTTAACAGGATAATAGGCGAAGCGGGCTTGGTAATGTAGTCATCTGCAAAGCTGTTAAATGCCTCAAGCTGCATATTTACATCATCATAGGCTGTCAGCATAATTACACCCAAGCGGTGACCGGTGGTTTTTCTTATATGCTTTAGAACCTCTATGCCGGAGCTGCCCTTTACATTAATGTCAAGAACCGCCAAATCAATTCCTGTCTTCTCAGCATCCTCTGTAAGAGCTGCTCCTTCGTCAAGGAGCTTAATAGCTTCATCGCCATTGCTGCAGCCTACAACATCGTATCCGGCTACAAGCATATATTCCGTTAGAACCTCTCGTATTATTTCTTCATCCTCTAAAAACAGTATCTTGCTCATGAGTTTCCTTTCCTGTCCACTGTGGTTATTTTTAATTTACCGCACCCATATGAATTTCATATGAATATGATATGTATCTTTTAGATACTAAAAAGGCAGCGGGACTGTATCCAACTGCCTAAATTCAAAATTAAATCCTATCAACATTGCTTGTAGCAACGACTTTGATTCCTGTATTGCAAAGGTTTCCAATTACTACATCTCCAATTTTAACCGGAGCCTGCATCTTCGCCCTTCTAATTTCGTTCATGGCATCAAAAATCAGGTTCTTAGGAATAGCCTCTTTGGTTTTTACCGATACTACCGGTTTATCACCCTTTAAAACCATAACAGAAGATGTCACCATCCTTTTAGGTGCCGTCAACTCGGAAATTGCGTATTCTTTACCCTTTATACAGGTGTTTCCCTTTATTTCCAGCTCCTCAGGCACTGTTAAATCGCCTTTAACAAAGACCTTGCATCCTAAGGGGCAATTGATGCAGATTAAATCTGTGTCTACATTTTTTTCTTCACTCATAACCTTGCCTCCTTCTCTATATTACAAACTCTTTATCAATTTCAAAAGCGGAAATGGAGATTTTATCGTCGGCCCCTGTTCCTTCCAGCCATTTCTTCTTAAAAGTAATATTTTCCATCTCTCCGGGCGCCATTATCATCTTATTTTTAGACATAACGGTTTTATCCCCTATTGAGACCACTATTTTTGACCTTCCCATAGGCTTAGACACTCTAAATCTAAAAATCTGCTCATCATCCAGATTATCTGAATGTATTTCCTGCGGCACTACATATCTCACTGCACCAAGAGTCTCAATATGACGAGCATGCTCTTTTGTGTTCACCTCTTCACCTTGGCTTCTTATGAAGGCTGCCGCCTTTCTGCCTGCAACATCAGCTTCATCTGACACATAATCAACCAGATCATGAACATGCAGCACATTGCCACAGGCAAACACACCTCTACAGCTTGTTTCCATTGCCTCATCCACTACCGGACCATTGGTAATAGGTGAAATTTCAATTCCTGCAGAAAGACTGACTTCATTTTCCGGAATAAGTCCTACAGACAACAAAAGAGTGTCACATTTATATTCCTTTTCCGTCCCCGGGATTGGCTGAAGGTTTTCATCTACCTGAGCGGCTACAATTGAGGTTACCCTTTCTTTACCCTTTACATCTATTACAGTATGACTTAGATGCAATGGAATGCTGTAGTCCTCAAGACATTGGACAATATTTCTCTTCAATCCGCCTGAATATGGCATCAGCTCAAGGACACAATGAACCCTTGCACCTTCAAGACTCATTCGTCTTGCCATAATCAAACCGATGTCCCCTGAACCTAAAATTACCACATCTTTACCAACATTCCTGCCTTCAATGTTCACAAGCCTTTGTGCCGTACCTGCGGAAAAAACACCTGCCGGTCTGAAGCCCGGTATATTAAGCGCTCCTCTGGGTCTCTCTCTACAGCCCATTGCCAAAATTACCGCCTTAGCCTTTATTTGGTACATGCCCTCGGATCTGCTCACAACTGTTGCCAAATTGCCGTAGGAATCCTTATTTTCATCATTTTCCACAGGCTTTAAATCAATGACCATAGAATTTGTTTTTATTTCTATTCCCAGTCCATTTACCTTATCTATGTAACGGCCTGCATATTCAGGTCCTGTCAGCTCTTCCTTAAAGGTATGAAGTCCAAAGCCGTTATGGATACACTGGTTTAAAATTCCTCCCGCTTCAATATCGCGCTCAAGAATCAAAATATCCCGGATGCCTTCCTCATATGCACCTACAGCAGCAGCCAGCCCTGCCGGACCTCCACCAATTACAAGAAGTTCTCTATTAATGATTTTCATTTTCGACCTCCCTGCTCTGCTCCACACCATCTATGTCTCTGATATTGCCGAAAATCACCTGAGATTCATTTCCTGATTTATGTATATCTGACACATCCACATTAAGCTCTCTCGCTAAGATTTCCATAACCTTAGGCATGCAGAAGCCGCCTTGGCATCTACCGGATCCGCCTCTCACTCTTCTTTTTATTCCATCTAAAGTTGTTGCCCCCAAAGGTCTGTTAATGGCCTCGATTATTTCACCCTCTGATACAGACTCGCATCTGCATATTATATTGCCGTATCGGCCATCCTCAGCAATAATCTCAGCTCTTTCTTCAAAGGTCATTTCCTCCATATGAGTAAAGCCCTTTCTATTGCCATTCCATGTACCCTTTGGTTTCTCCTCCAGCCTCATTGATTTCTTAACAAATTCCACAACAAAAGGCCCTATTGCCGGGGCACAGCTTAAGCCGGGAGATTCTATTCCGATTACATCTATGAAATTGTCACATCCAAGAGCATTTTCAATTATGAAATCATCTCTCTCACTGTGGGCACGAAGCCCTGCAAAAGATGTGATGATTCCGCTTCTCGGCGGCAATGCCTCTACTGAATGCCTTGCCTTATCCATAATCTCATCAAGTCCTGCCTTAGATGTATTATTTCCCTCTTTTCCATCTATGTCAAAGGCATTCGGCCCTATCATCATATTGCCATGAACCGTCGGTGTAACGAGAACGCCCTTCCCCAATTTACTTGGAAGCTGGAAAATCGTTCTTTCTGTAAAATCTCCGTGTTTCTTATCGTAAAGACAATATTCTCCCCGTCTTGCAATTAAATGCTCCTTATTGGAAGCAACCATATTATGAATAAAATCTCCATATACACCGGCTGCATTTATAATCATCTTGGCTCTAATATTAGCCTTATCTGTTCTTATTTCATAAAAGCCTGCATTATTCTTATGACAAGACTCATCCTTCCCGACAGTCTGCGTCGGCTTATCAATGCCTAAAACCTCCGTATTCAGAAAAAACTCAACACCGTTTTCAGCAGCATTTTCGCCTAAAGCAACGGTTAAATTAAATGGACAGACTATGCCTGAGCTTGGTATATGCAAGGCCCATTTCACAGCCTTGCTTAAGTTCGGTTCGAGAACTCTAGCCTTATTTCCGCTGATGATTTCTAAGCCCGCAACACCGTTCTTTTCCCCACGAGCCTTCAAATCCTCCAAAACAGCTAATCCATCCTCTGTAATTGAGATTACCATTGACCCGTTATTTTTGTAGGGGAAATCAAGTTCCTTGCTCAATGCCGCCATACTCCCTGCCCCTTCAATATTAAGCTTGGCCTTTAAGCTGCCCGGCTCCGCATCGAAGCCCCCGTGAACTATACCGCTATTGGCCTTAGAAGTTCCCTCTCCTATATCAGTGTTTTTTTCGATGACACAAGCCTTAATCGTGTACTTAGACAGCTCCCGGGCAATAGAACAGCCCGTAACTCCACCACCGATAATAGCAATATCAAAATTCACTTTCTCCGTACCCATTTGTTCCACTTCATGCACCACTTTCTTATAAATTATAGTAGACCCCTTGTCTTTAATGCCTTTTTAACTGATGCCAAGGCTGTGTAATTGCCCAGGAAGTATCCTCTAAGTCCGCTCTTGACCATAGCCTCCGTTGCCTCGTCCGCTCCACATTTGATGATATTTACCTGAGGAAGCTTCTCCTTAACTGCCTCTTCTGACGCATCCCTTGCCTCACCACAAAGGTAAATGGTTTTCAGCTTCGTGTTTCCCAGGTTCTCAAACAAAACAGACTCGAGCCAGCCGGTATCAACGCCGTCAGCTTCTCTGTTATTTACCGCAAACAGAAGATTAAATGCCTCCTCTTCCCTTGCAATAAGGTCGATCGACAGGTTGGCGCCTGACGGATTTTTCACCAGGTTCACAAAGGCTTCTCCTCCGTTGAGCATAAACTTTTCCAGTCGTCCTTGTCCAACCTTCGCATTGCTGATTTTTTCTTTGAGCATTTCCGCATCAAGTCCCTCTTCAAGAGCAACAGAAAGAGCTGCCGCAGAATTATAGACCATATAAATTGCATCTTCCGGTGCCTCAAAGCAGTCGCATCCCAAGGTGAATTTTTTGCCGGAAATCTCCCTTGCAAGATACTTTATTTCCGGATGCCCATATCCGCACTCACAGTTAAAATCCCCCAAATGGTCATAGACATTTCTGTCGTAGTTCAGTTCAATTCCGCATTTAGGGCAATTAACCGCAACTGCTCCGCCGGCATCAGCTTCATCGACGCCAAAGTAGATGCAATCATTTTTAATCAGGCTGCCAACATATGACGCCATAGGGTCATCGCCGTTTATATAAACCCTTGTGCCTTCAGGTATGCTTTTAGCAAGCCGAGCGGCCAATATCTCGGCGCTGCCGAATCTATCAACCTGGTCCTGAAAAAGATTAGTAATTACAGCTGTATTCGGATGTATTATTTTTCCGATAGTTGCAAGATTGCCTTCATCCACTTCCAAGATTAATACATCGCCTGCTACATTGAGAGAAAAATCAGCATTTTTTATAATGGTGCTGGCAATTCCGATTAAAACATTGGCCCCATTGTCATTGGTAACCACATCTTTTCCGTCGCCTCTGAAAAAGTCAACAAGATATTTTGTGACAGAAGTTTTGCCGTTTGTTCCTGTAACCATAATTACCTTTTTCGGCAATGTCATATGACTTAACAAATTAGGTGACAGCTTAAGAGCCAAGCTTCCCGGAAGACCGGATCCTTTCCCTATAAGTCCACCTAATGCTAAAGTTAATTTGCCCACCAGTAATGCCAATTTATCCATATATCATACTCCTCATTTATCGCTAATTTTCTATTTTATTATAAAAACCATAAATATCATTGTACTACCTTCCGTAAAAAATTTCAAACTATTTAAATCGTAGCACATCAAATATTATACTGCATTTTGCTCCTGTCCACTAGTTTTTATTCCAAAAAATTATCGGCATAGATAGCCAAAATACTATCTATGCCGAATAGACTTCTTTTTTAAGGTCATCTGTAACCTTATACTGCAATGCTGCGGATGCTTTCTTAGGGAAAGCATCTGATTTAAAAGCTATTTACATTTTTTTGTTTCTGCTGATAGCCTCCTCAATCCTTTCATTTATGACTTTCTGCTGCCCTTCATCATTAATTGCTCCAACTATAGGATCTCCGACAATTTTGCCGCTTTTATCAACAACTACGGTTGTTGGAAATGCATTTATGGATTTAATAAGATCGGTCATTTTTTCGCCTTCTTTAATTTTGAGATTAGGGAAGGTTACCTTGCTTGATTTTAAAATCTTCATAATCTCCTTATCTACATCTTCCTTGCCGGCGTCTGTGCATATTCCAATCAACTTGGCGTTTTTATCCGCAAGCTTTGCACTCATCTTCTCAAGGTCAGACATTTCCTCTATACATGATTGGCATCCTGTATACCAAAAATTTATAACGGTAGCTTCATTTTCCTTAAAAACGCTCTCGGTATACTTATTTCCCGAAAAATCCTCCGCCTTAAACGAAGGGAAATTTTCATTGGCCGCAATTTCCTTTGAACCGCATGCTGCAAGGGGAACCAACAGCAACATAGCGGTTATGATACATATAACTTTTTTTAATCCTTTTTTCATAATTTCCTACACTCCAATCTTTCTTTTTCTCCAATTGTTTATTAACTTAACTTTGATTATTATTTTTCGCCTTATTTTTGCAGCTTGCACATCCTGAAAGGGATGTTGAAATAGCTCCTGTAGGACATGCATCCACGCATTTACCGCATCTTATGCATTCCAAAGCACTTTGATTTGATGACATGTCTACATCCATCTTACATGTCCTCTTGCATTTACCGCAATGTACGCACAAAGACTCATCTACATGGTACTTATAAAAGGATACCTTGTTGAATAAAGAGTAAAATGCTCCAAGAGGACAAATCCATTTGCAAAAAGGTCTATAGAAGAATATTGATAAAACAACAAAGCTTAAGAGAATAATAAACTTCCATGTAAACAGCTTTCCAAGCGTAGCTCTAATAGAAGCGTTGGCAATAGCAAGGGGAATGCCGCCTTCTAATATTCCCTGGGGACAAATATACTTACAAAAATACGGGTCCGACCCTCCAGCTTTATTAACAATCAGTACTCCCAAGAACCAAACAAAAACTAACAATATGACATACTTAAGATATCTCAGGTATTTTAAATTCTCCGTGCTGAGCTTCTTTGTGGGAATCTTATGCAGTAAATCCTGAAACCATCCAAATGGACATAAAAATCCACAGATAAGCCTTCCTGTCAGCGTTCCGAACAAAATCAGGATTCCGATGATATAGTAGGAGAAATTAAATTTGGAGCTTCCTACTACTGCCTGAAATGAGCCGATAGGACATGCTCCCGTTGCTCCGGGACATGAGTAGCAATTCAGACCTGGTACACATACCTGCTTCGCCGCCCCGGTGTATATTGTACCTTTGAAAAAATTCCAAACATGAACATTTGTCATTAAGGTTGCTGCACCTTGAACAGCCCCTCTGTTTTTCCTCAATATAGAGAAAAAGTTTCTTTCTTTTATCCATTCAAAAAATCTATTCAATTAACCAATCCCCACACATTCCAAACAAACTCTAACGGCCTTTGAAAAAACAGTGTCTACTTCTCCGCGGTATGCGCCATATGCTGTAAACAGTATGCCCACCAGAAAAAGTCCTATGCTGATCCATTTATGTGATCTAGCCATAAATTCTACCACCTCCTACGGTTATTATAACATTCATGATATAAAGTTTATATGTTAAGAAAATATTTATTTGCTATTTTATCGGCAAAATTATTTCAAATATGCTGCCCTTCGGAATATTGTCCTTAACTGATACAGTGCCTCCAAGCCGACCGACTATGTGCATCACAAGGGCCAAGCCGATGCCGCATCCGCCGGTGCCTCTATTCCTTGATTCATCAACCCTATAGAATAAATCAAAAATACGCAATTTATCCTCATCGCAAATACCCACTCCGGTATCCGAAATCTTAATCCGCACATTATCTTCTTCAGCCTTTACATCGACCTCCACACATCCACCATATTCATTATATTTAATTCCATTTTCTATTATGTTGAACAGTCCCCTCTCCAAGATTTGATCATCGGTATTAAGTACCACATCATCACCCTTTATAATGAGTCGCACATTATTTTGAAGTGCCATATCTTCCAAATCAAAAAAAATTTCATCAAAAATCTCATTAAGGCGTACTTCTCTTTTTTGTAGCTCCCTATTAGTGCTGAGCAGCATAATGCTCTCTACCATTTCTGAAAGGCGGATTATATTATCTTGTATTGAGTTTACAAAACTGTCAATTTCACCATCTCCGCCTAATCTCTTCTTCTTAAAAACATCAATTCTCGCCGACAGTATTGCAAGGGGCGTCCTCACCTCATGTGCTACATTTATACTGAATTTTTTCTGACGCTCATACCCGTCATAAATTTCACTAAATGCTCTGTCAAGGGTCATAGCAAGCTTTTGAACTTCCAAATCACCGGTTTCCATTAAAAATTCATTCTTTTCATAGCTTGCTTTCTCAATATCCATAATTGAAACCTTTTCCGTCAGCTGCTTCAGGGGTTTCATAACACCTCTAATTACAATGTAAAAGGTGATGATTCCAATGCCCGTAACTCCCAGGGAAATTATAGCCGTGTATATGAGAAATTCGGTTCGTGACGGGATTTCATCTGATCGAAATATCAACAATGCATCTTCTTTAGTTGCTTCTACATTGTTTAAGTCCAGCTGCATCCTTTCCAACAATCTCTCCATAGCGTAGCTCTGATAATAATTTATGCTTATGTATAGAATACTTATCATTGCAAGAAATATCACAATTACTGCAAGAATAAGCTTAAATACAATGGTTTTTCGCATATTGGTTATGCGGCTAATAATCTTCATCTATTATATATCCTTTCCCAATAGCATTTTCTATCAGGTTGTGACCTGTTGCCTCCTTAATTTTTTTCCTCAAAGAAACCATATGCACCCTGACTGTGTTGCTGAAGCTGTCAGCTTCGTCTCCCCATACATGCTCCAAAATTTCGTGTTGCGTAATATATGATCCCATATTCAATAATAGATATTCCAGAATTCCCAGTTCTTTATTCGTAAGATTCAATTCTTCATCTTCCACATAGGCTCTACGCCTTATGGTATCAAGCCTAACAGAACCGCAATATATATCCGCCTCCGGCTGAATTGCCTTGCGTCTTAGAAGGTTTCTTATTCTTGCCTCCAGCTCTGCAAAATAAAAAGGTTTCACCACATAGTCATTGGCACCGTAATCGAGACCTTTTACACGGTCAGCTACATCTGACCGAGCCGTCAATAGAATTATGTTTAATTCCTTGTTGTATTCTCTAACCCGTTTAAGGACATTAAAACCGTCTATTCCCGGCAGATTTATATCGAGTATGACTAAGTCATACTCTTCAGTATAACATAATGTCTCCGCCTCAATGCCGTTTTCAGCTGTATCAACAATATAGCCTGATAATCTGAGACCTTCTGCAATGCTTTCCAGCAGCTGGACCTCATCCTCTACAACTAAAATTTTCATATTATTTTCTATTTATCCCTTCATAGCTAATGCAATAAAATGGCGGTAAATTCACGAGAAATCTACCGCCATCTTCAGTAATGTATTCTTTATAATCTGCCTTTAACCGATGATAAAGCAGCTACAGCTTATTTGTCCTTAGACTTTTTAAGTCCCAAAATTGCTATTCCCGCAATTACTATTGCTGTAAGTGGAATTAAAAGGTTTGATTTGTCAACTGTTACAGGTGTTTTTGCCGGTGCTTTATCATTTGGCTTTACAGCCTTTTCCATCGGTTTACTTGCTGATACTAGAGTATTGTTTTTCTTTTCAGCTGATGCTGTAGTGTTGTTTTTCTTTTCAACTGTTCCTGTAGTATTATTTTTCTTTGCAGCTATAATTTCAAAATTCGCATCAGCCTTTCCATTTTCGGATTCGATGGTAATCATATGCTTTCCGTCAGAAAGCATATTCAAAAATTCAGGCTTTAAAAATACCTTTGTTGAACCTTCTGAGACAATAATATATTCATTATTTATTTTTTACCGTCTACATGAGCAGCTTTAAAACTGTCAAAAGGTGCATCAGATACGAATTCCAACCCGCCTTCAGTCCCCTTCGTCCAAGACTGATTCATGCCTTTTATAATCTTATATTCCACCTGTTTCGGCGGCACCACCGTATTGTCAATCTTCTTATAGGTTGCTCTTATCCTAACCACTCGTGCCGGCATTTCGAAGCTTGTATCTGCAGCCATCTTGTCGGCGAATTTAACATCTCCGCCCTCTATGACTTCCCAACCTGCAAATACTTCTCCCTCATTTGCCTTAAAAGCTTTAATTTCAATTCTGGTTCCTGCGGCTGCCTTAAAATAGTCTGTAACACCCTTTTCAACTATCAGGTCATAAACCTTTTCCCAACGTGCATATACCGTCTGATCGCTTTTGAAAATGGTATTGGCGGTAACCTTTTCGTCTCCATCTTTTTGTGTATACCAACCTAAAAATTTGTAATCATTTCTGAATACGGCAGGAATATTAGTCAGCTTTCCTTCTTCATCTGTCATCATCGGCTCCTGCATATGCTCTGCACCCATTACATCAAATTTTATTGTATATTTTGACGGTAGCGGCAGCGCTCCATTTTCAGGGTTCACCTTCAAAGTATATACTTTGGAATCTTGTCCGAATTTGTTCTTAGCTGTAATTTTAAATTTAAAAACTCCGGATGATTTAGCCTTTCCAAATATGCGTCCTGTACTATATTGTAGTCCTAAAGTCCCTTGAGGAAAAGAAAAATCGTTTCCTTCATCCTCCAGTTCCCATTCGTCGGGCTTTTCTCCGGTATACTTAAGCTCAGTGTAGTACTCCTCTCCTACCTTAGCCTCAGGGAGCGAATCTGTAGCTATTACAGGTGCTGAATTCGCTTCATTCATATTTGCAGCTTCATTCCCATTTACAGCTTCATCCTCTGCAAATGCAAACAGGTTTCCAAAGGTAACCAATGATAATGCCATGCACAGAGACATAATCATACCCACCAATAACTTTTGTTTTCTCATTTAACAACATCTCCTAACATATATTTTATTCTCTGTATGAACGCTTTACAGTATTAGTAATACTCACGCTTAAAAGCAAACCTCTCTCATAAGGTTTTCTCACAGTTGTGGTTGCAGAAGCAATTTTACAAGGATTTAATAGGGGTTATCAGTGTGAATTTCATAAATTTTGCATATCAAACTAATTATTAATCAAGTCGTAATATTTCTGCAATTTTTAGGAAATATTTTTAGTTAAAATGTAATAAAATGCGGTGGTTCATCAGCTTGCATCGGAAATGCTTTCAGCTGAACAGATGCCTATTTTAATGCCTGCTCTCTCCTGATTCCTGCTATAATGGAGCCTGAAATATTATGCCATACACTAAAGATAGCCCCAGGAAGCGTTGCAAGGGGATTTAAGGCAAAGTTAACCGTTGCGAGAGACACTGCAAGCCCACTGTTTTGCATACCGATTTCAATTGCCAGTGATGTGGACTTCTTATGGCTCAATTTCAAGGTCTTTGCCACCAGCAGTCCGCTGGCCAATCCAACCAAATTATGTAGTGCAACGACCATAAGCACAACCAGCCCCGATGTCACGATTTTTTCCGCATTTGCAGCTACAATTCCCGATATAATCAAGACTATTGACGCCGATGATACCGTGGGTAAAAAAGCGGAAACCTTTCCCATATGCTTCCCCAGAATCCTCCTTATGAGAATTCCAAGAAGAACGGGAATTAAAATAACGGTAACGACTGATTTAACCATGACCAAGAAGGAAACGTCAACCCACCTGCCGGCTAAAAGGTACACCAAAAGCGGCGTCATAACGGGTGCAATTAATGTTGATGTAATAGTCATACCTACAGATAGAGGGACATCGCCTCCGGCAATATGAGTAATAACATTGCTGGCTGTACCGCCTGGGCAACAACCTACCAATATCATTCCAAGAGCCATGTCCGGACTCAATCCGAACGCTACGGATATAACCCATGCTGCAAGGGGCATCACAGTGTATTGCGTTACACAGCCTGCGATTATTTCCTTCGGTCTTAAAAAAATTTCTTTAAAGGCTTTAGAATCAATTGTAGTTCCCATTCCAAGCATAGCAACACCAAGGAAAATTGCTGTATGCCGTGTAAGCCGGGCAAACCCCTCCGGTCGCAAAAATGCTATAACAGAAAATCCGATTATTATCAAACCTATGTGTCTAACTAAAATAGAATTAAATTTTTCAAACATACCGATACCTCGTCTACAGCTCATACAAAAAATTATCGATTAATCGTGTTTTGCCGATATATACAGCCATAGCAACTAAAGCCGGTTTGTCTATGGATTTCAACTCCTTCAGCTCCTCCAGGTCGACAACAGAAATATAATCTATCCTCGCCATAGGCTCATTTTCGATAACAGCTGTCATCGCCTCGATTAAAGTCGCAGCAGGCATATTTTTTGTTATAATCTCCATTCCCCTTTTAACAGCTTTATATAAGCACAAAGCAGCCTTACGCTCCTCCTCGCTTAAATAGGAATTCCTCGATGACATGGCAAGACCGTCCTCTTCACGAATGATTGGACAGCCTACGATTTCTATATCAAAATTCAAATCCGCTACCATTTTTTTGATTATAAACAGCTGCTGTGCATCCTTCTGCCCAAAGTACGCCCTGTCAGCCTTAGTTATATTAAACAGTTTGGATACTACAGTGCAAACCCCTCGAAAATGACCCGGTCGCTTGCTCCCGCATAGACCGTCAGACAAAACAGTCATATCCACAGCGGTGCATGGCTTGTCATACATTTCCTCAGGCTCCGGGTGGAAAATAAGATCGGCTCCCAGCCTCTCACAAAGCTTCTTATCGGCTTCAAAATCTCTAGGAT
This sequence comes from Peptostreptococcaceae bacterium pGA-8, assembly GCA_900112915.1. Classification (GTDB taxonomy): domain Bacteria; phylum Bacillota; class Clostridia; order Peptostreptococcales; family Anaerovoracaceae; genus S5-A14a. Next base: position 25,877 of record FONK01000017.1, read on the forward strand.
AGCTTTCTAAATCCTCTCCCGGTCCAAATTGAATTGGATTAACAAAGTCGGAAACGATTACAATATCATTTTCCTCTACGGCTTTCTTAATAAGACTGCCATGTCCTTGGTGTAGAAATCCCATGGTTGGAACTAATCCTATGGTTTTTCCTTCAGCTTTCCAAGTCTTGACATAGCTTCTAACTTCCATAACAGTCTTTGCTGTTTTCATTAAAATTTTTCCTCTTATCTTTCTTTTAGATTTAGAGATGCCTGCTACCTTCACTTTTATTAAATCATATCCTTTAACAGTCCGTGTTTTTCATAATTTGTTACCCTTTGAATGCGGTTTTCCTCATCAACAAATACCACCTTGGGCTTATAATCAGGTTGTTCATCAACTGTTACAGTGCAATATGCCATAATTATAATTTTGTCACCTACAGCAACGCATCTCGCCGCTGCTCCATTAAGACATATTATGCCGCTGCCTGCTTCCCCTGCAATAACATAGGTTTCAAATCTACTTCCGTTATCTACATCCACAATCTGCACCTTCTGATATTCTACAATGCCGGAAGCCCTCATAAGCTCCTCATCTACGGTTATACTGCCCACATAGTTTAAATCGGCCTGGGTTATAGTTGCTCTATGAATTTTACCGTACAGCGTTTCTATATTCATATCAATTCCTCCTTTCCGACAGCATAAAAAAAGAGCCTCATTCATCAAAATGGAGCTTTTCATAATTGAAAACACGCCAAGACTTGATAAATAGCCTCGTTCTTTGCTGTGAGTCTCATTTGTTTACAATATAAGCTCGGATTCTTATGTTAGATGTAAAAAAAGTGTTTATAGCTGAGTATAGCTTCTTTAAAATGCCATCTCCAGAAGTAAGTTTAACATATTTCCCTATAATTGCAAGGCAAATATATATTTTCTAAAAATCATTTGTATTTTCACTCTTAATTCACAAACATTTTAATAAATACATCAAACCATTTGAAAAAACTTTGATTTTAGAGTAGAATATGAGTGTAAACCGGTTTTTAATTCAGTGATATTAACAACCATAAACATATTGTAGCAGAGAGGTGAAACTATGTACTGTAAACGCTGCGGCAGTCTCATTGATGATAATTCCAAATATTGCGATGATTGCGGAAAACGAGTTGATCGAAATGAGAATAAGAGTAACTATGATGAAAACAATTCAAACAATGGAGCGAACATTCTCCTTGCAATCCTAGGCTTCATGTTTCCGATTATCGGCTTTATACTTTATCTTGTCTATGAAGGCAGAAAGCCTCAGGTAGCGAAATATGCAGTCAAAGGTGCAATAATCGGACATATCGTCGGAACTATTCTGTCAATACTTATATTTATGCTATACACCTCATTCTTGGCATCTATATTAGGCGTCTTCAAAGGCGATTATATCGATGCACCGTTCACGGATATTTTGAATGAGGAAATTTCAGATGAGGCAAAGGAACGTACCCAGTCAATTTTAGCAAATGATGCAGATGTTACCTTTGGTGAATTCAAGATGAGTAATGATGACGGCTACACTGAGACTTCGTTACCGGTTACAGTGAAAAATAAAAGTGATAAGGCATATTCCATCTTCCTGACAATAGAAGCTGTGGACGCTAATGGCGAACGCATCGATCTTGATACGAACTATATAGAGAAAGTAGATCCCGGACAAGAAGAAACCATTTTGCTCTTTGAGTTTATAGACATAGATAAGGTGCCGGATTTTTCAACTGCAACATTTAAAGTTATGGAGCTGGAAAAAGTTGATATATAAATTGCATATAGCACCGTCAATAAACATCTTTTAATCTTCTTTCAGGGATTGGTCTTAAGTTCCTGTTTCTAAAGAAGATATAGCAGCATTTCGCATTGAATTTTCAAGTGTTTTAAGAGATTTTATCAACTCTTTTGTCCTATGAATCTCAAGTTACGTGCAGCACAGTTAAATAATAAACTCCCCTATACCATGCCATTAATATTAAGGCAGTAAAGGGGAGTTTTTATTAATCTGAGTTTATTGCTGTTGCTTCTTACATGTCATATGAAGCACAAGGCCGATTACCAGACCGATAGCGGCCGGTACGATCCAGCTCATACCGTGCTGTGATAATGGAATGTTCTCTTTTAAAACACCTACAACCTCAAATAATTGAGAAGGTAAGAGCGATACAACATTTTCAGGTAAAGCCTGAAGAAGATCTAAAAGCGCTGTAGCTATTGTGAATACCATAGCCGATGCAAACACCTTTTTGTCATATCCGAACAAGTTACCTGCCAGTCCCAATATAATCAGAACCATTGTTAGCGGATATAGGAATACTAAAACAGGTATTGAATATGCGATTATATTCGTTAATCCCACATTTGCAAGCAGCAGCGGTACTGCAGAAAACAGAACTGCATAAGCCTTATAGGATAATGTTCCCGGGAACATCTTTACAAAGGTTTCACTACAAGAAGTAACCAAAGCAATTGCAGTCTTTAAGCAAGCAAAGGTTATAGTCATGCCCAGTATTACTGCCCCCAGCTTATGGAAATAGTAATCTGCAATCAGGCTAAGTGCCGTGCCTCCATCTTCGGATACGCCGAAGACACCTCTTGACTGAGCTCCTGCCACTGTCAATGCGCAATAGATTGCTACCATCAATATAGTGCTCAAAACACCGGCTTTTATTGTGCTGAGGGATATATCTTTAGGAGATGTTATGCCAAGTCTTCTGATAGCATCAATTAAAACTATTCCAAATGCCAGAGATGCCAACGCATCCATTGTATTATATCCTTCCAGGAAGCCTGTTACAAAGCCATAGCTTCCGGCATATGTCGCATCCGGTGCACTCTTAGAAATGCTCTCCATCGGTGCAACGAATACTGCTACAATTAATATTCCGAGGAATATCAGAAATGCAGGATTGAGCCATCTCCCTATCCAAGTAATAATACCTGACGGTTTAAGCGAGAAAAACAGCACTACAGCGAAGAATGCAACGGAAAAAGCCGCTAAGGCCAAGGTTTCAGCTCCATCAGATATAAACGGTCTTATACCAACCTGGAATGAAACTGTTGCAGTTCTAGGAATCGCAAACAGCGGTCCTATTGTTAAATATAGAGCGCATGTGAAGAAATAGGCAAAGCCCTTTCCTACATTACTGCTCATTTCAAATAATCCCTCGCTCTTAGAAATTCCAAGTGCGGCAATGCCCAGAAGTGGAAGCCCTACGCCGGTAATACAGAATCCGATTACTGCCAGCCACATATTAGAGGCAGCAAGCTGTCCCATTCTCACAGGGAAGATCAGATTGCCTGCTCCGAAAAACATGCCGAACAGCATGGATGCCAGAACTATATACTCTTTAGTTGTTAATTTTGTCTTCATTCTTTTCTACTCCGTTTTCATGTTGATATCGCCAATTATACATAGTTTTATTGTTAAATGCAACAACTTTTTTAAAAATTTTTTGGATTTTTCTTACACATTTTTATTTTAACGGCATTTAAGCTTTATCAGTATATTTTCATTCAGCATTTTGCCGGAATTTTTATGCCATAAGGGATTTAAAGACGATGAAAAAAGGGTTTACATGCCTTACATAATCCCAGTTAATTCAATTTAAAAGCCGGACGCATCCTTGCACCCGGCCTGTGTGATTTTTTTAATTCTGCCCACATCAACACTCGACATTGAGCCGTCATTACCTTCTGCCTGGCTCTATGCCTATATCCTTCACATGTGCGGCTTCGTACTGTAGCTTAAAATAAGCTCTTTAAAACAAAAGTATAAATCATAGCTGTCAGAGAGATAAACATTATTATCAGCCAATGGCCACACTTACCCTTACTTTCATTAATAAGCACTATCAACTTCCTTTGTATATAGTGTTGATGAAACTTTAATAATTAACCCTCAAACCCCTTGAAATACAAGGATATTTGCAAGAGTGCAGATTGAATTTACTACCAATTTACTACTTTTGAGGAAAAAGCCTTGATGTGCTGTAAAAACTCTTACAGATAAAAGTATTTTACCACAGATACGAAAGGTCTGTTGCAGGGATCAAAATTAAATAGGAAATTGTAAAAGCAGTGATCTTTTGCTTCTGTAAAGGAAGTATAAGAACACCGCTTTTTTTTATGCCCATGTTACGAAGTAGAGGCATATACAGGCTTGAAATACAAGGTTTTCAGAGGGCGGTTTTGACAAAGTAAGGGAATGTACCTTTTCTTTCAAAATCGCCCTTTAACTGCGTAACAAATAAAAATGAAAGGAGCAGAGATCATGGCAGTTTTCAGAGTAGGGAAAAACAAGGGCTATACCGTTATTAGCAATCACCACCTGCGGAATAAGGAACTGACCCTAAAGGCGAAAGGCTTACTTTCTCAAATGCTTTCACTTCCGGAAAACTGGGACGATACCCTTGCAGGACTTTCCAATATCAACAAAGAAAGTATAGATGCTATTCGTACAGCAGTTTTGGGGCTTGAAAAAGCGGGATATATCGAAAGGTCGCAAGGCAGAGATCAGAAAGGGAAAATGACAGCCATTACCTACACCATTTATGAGCAGCTGCAAAATCCAATGCAATTAAATAAAGATATACAAAAAACTGATCTATCAAAAAAAGAACGCTGATGTCCATGCCATAGTCACGCTTTAAAACACAAGTGATCTTGTAAGCCCCGAATCTTTTGTTGTAGTCCGCGTATATATGAAGAATCATTGAAACAATGTTATGATTCTTTTTAATGCGCGGAGCCAGTTCAGTATTGAAATGTTTGTAATAAGTGCTTCTGTTTACTCGTAAAACACGGCAAAGCTCTTTAATGCTGTGCAGAAAACGAATCTTATGTACAGCCCTTCAATATTTGTTTGAGTATGGCGCGAATATGGCAATTTTTTTATATGAGGTTTTAATCCTCAAACTGAGCATTGCGTTTTTGAAGCTCCTTTACCTGCTTTACCGTAAGACCTTCGCCACCATCAATTTCAACGGTGGAGTATTGTTTTACCCATTTACCAAGTGCAGACTGTTAAACACCATATTCTTTACAGAGTTGAGTTTGGATTTTTCCGTTTTGGTGGAGAGACGAGAGATTTTTTTAAATCGCCATCATACTTGTTGTAATTATTTGTAGTCATGATAATACTCCCTCTTTGTGTGTAATTTATTGTAATAGATTGTACATATATGTGTCTACTTTTATAAGTATAATCCAAGTTCAGGTATAATTATATAGATAAATCGTGGATTTATTAATGCACGTTCTCTTTATATAACTTATTAAGCAGCTTTATCCACTTTTTTTATCTGTGCAAGTAAAATGCTTTTGCCCACAAATATACAAACGGCGTTTTCCATCCTGCCCCGATTTCCACCTCGTCGGTGTATTCCGTTTTGCCGTCAGCAGTTTCTTTGAGAATAATTCGATGATTCCATACGGGGCAAAAAAGATTGCCTTCATTTGTATAGATGTTGTCCGGGTTGAATTCCTTAACATTGATAACATGAACACCGAGGGGAATAAAGCCAAACATCTTAAAATCGAAAGAGAAACTTCTGCCAACTTCCCAAACCGGTTCGGTTTGTCCATCGACGCTTTCGAATGTAGCATAAGGCTTGGCAATCTCATATATTTTTTCCTGATAAGCCCTCGGATAGAAATACAATACATTCAGGGCACCATTCCCGACGCCTATCTTTACCATTACAGTGAAAAGAAGGCAGTACAATATCAGTTGAAATACGATCATTAGCTTGCTTCTTACAAATTCAGGCTTTAGGAATCTCTTATTTTCTTTACTTTACAATTCATTAAATGTCGTCCCCAATATCTGTACGCAAAAGTTTTGATTGCGGATATCTCCTGATGATGATTTTTCAATAGTTCATCTGGAGAATCATATACGCCAAAATCCTGTTTAATTCCTTCGCTTTGTATATATGTGTTGTTTCTGTCAAAATTAATTGTTGGATGTCGAAAATCCTTTACCGCTACTCCATAACCACAAAAATAACCGGTGCAGCCTGCAAATTTTTTCTGTAAACTAGATAAATATTTTTGATCCAATATAAAAGCCTCCAGTTCATACCATTTATCTTCAAAATATACTTCAACCCAGCTGTGAAGTATGTGCTGGGGGGCGTTCTTGTAAACAAAACCGCTCATTGCACCCTTTTGCAGTTGTTTATCTATCGTAAATCCATGCACACGGCAAGGGATTTCGCAGGCACGAAGCAATGCCATAAACAGAGTTCCTTTTGTATTGCATTGACCATATCCGTCTTTAAGAACTCTGGATGCCGGAATATTGTCATCAACATTGTATCCGAATTCAACATCGTCTCTTACAAAGTTATAAATGGATTTAAGGCAGTCAAATTTATTTTGTTTCTTCCAACGCTTCGCCTCTATTAGTTTTTGAATGCTCGGATTTGAAAAATCCAGCATTTGAGTTTCCCTCAAGTATTGATTCATTTTATGCCCCTTCGCAAATTCGCATTAGTTGTATTGAAAGTCTGATCCGCCTTTTCACAGTGTCAGTAGACGATAGATTGTCAGCGGGACATACCATGCAGCTACAAGCAGTTTCCACGCAAGAACAACAATTCCGACCATTCCGTCTACAATGAAGTTTACGGCGATAATTCCAATGGTAAAGGAAATGCTACTGCGTCCGGACGGAGTAAGCCATAGAAACATTCTCTGTATACCGAATGGAATGCCGCAAAAAATAACTACATAGAAGTATTCTATCTACCTGTCTTTTAACAACAGGATCTTACCCCAAGTAAACAAAAGATAGGCAATAACCATAGTCAAAACCGTTTTCTTGAAAAATTCCTTTAAGATTTCTGCCCGCGTCATAGTCCCAACTTCTTTTATCATGCGGAATATATCTAATCCATACCACTCCTTTAGTTAGCCACAGTATACTACAAAAGACAGGGTGCATCTATAAGAACATTATTAGATAGCCGTTAAATGCTCCTTGTTCAGACTTTCTTTTTGAAGCAGACTGTCGATATTCCTCTTGATAACCTCGTATTCCCTGATCTGCTTTTTCAGTCCGCATACAGTGCTTCTTTCTGTTATTCATAGGTGAATTTCCTTTCTGCTTTTATAGAGGGTTTGGGACACTTCCCAACAAGCAAAATCTCTGACGCCGGAAATGCGGGAAATAGAGTTTTTTACGGAAAGGGTACCCCTTTCCTATGCTTGCTATTCTTCTTATCCCTTAATCTCTACAACAACGGAAATTCACTTTTTGCCAAAAATATAGCTACATGTTTTCTTATAAAAGTAGAATCAAAAGTGTTCTTAATTACACATATACACTTTGTACATTTTCGCCGGGAACTATTTCGAAAAAAATGAAAATAGAGTTGTCAAAAGGCACTTTTATTGGTATAATTATTTCGAAAAATATCGAAATAGAAACGATACAGTGTGAGGTGAAAGGGTGAGCTTTCCAAATACATTTAAAGCATTAGGTGATCCTGTAAGGAGAGATATTTTACTTACGTTAAAGGAAAAATCGCTTACTGCAGGAGAAATAGCTGAAAAATACAGTTTATCAAATTCTACAATTTCATATCATTTGTCTTTATTGAAAAAAGCAGATTTAATAACTGAAAGGAAATATAAGAATTTTATTTACTATGACATAAATATATCGGTTTTTGAGGAAATGATTATTTGGTTATCACAATTTAGAGGAGTGAACAATGAAGAATAAGAAATGGTATTTAATATTTATTCTACTTAGTTTTTCTGTAACAATTTATTCGATAAGTAAAAGTATTTATATTGATGATATTTATGGTCTATATATTTATCCGATCGTTATTTCAGTATTAAGCATAGCAATAGAAATCTTTGGAAATAAGTTAGCTGAATCAAATAAAATCCCAAAGAAAATAATTCTTCCGATTGCTATGGGTATTCCAATACTATTTACTATTTCTCAATATGGCAAATACATCCTGACTTCAGAAAATGAATTTAGTTATGAAAAAATAATCCATGTTTTGGTAGCATTAATTGTCATCATAGTAGGTAATTATTTGCCTAAAACAAAACCAAGCAGGTTCGTTGGATTAAAATTCTTTTGGCTATTGGATAAACCATCAATTTGGTTTAAGGTTCATCGTTTAGCCGGTTATTTATGGATAATGTCAGGTGTACTTTTATTATCATTTGGTTTAACTGATAGTTGGCTTTGCTTGATAGCATATGCTTTGCTTCTATATGTTATTCCGTTGATATATTCACTGTTATTGATAAGTAAAGAAAGGAAGGGATTAAAATGAAGTCATCAAAAATAAAGCATTTAATCATTAGCAGCCTGCTGTGTTTAGCAACTATTGGAATTTTTATTATTTTCGGTAAGAATCTTCCCGATGTTGTTCCAGTACATTGGGATTCATCAGGAAATGTAAATGGGACTATTGCAAAAACATATTTAACATTTGGGGCTCCAATTGCTTATCTGCTAATCAACTTTATTGCATTTGCAAAATATCAAGGAGATGAAAAAAACGCTTGGAAATTTTATATTGTACCGATATTTGCAATAGCAATTAGTTTCTTGGTGATTTTCTTAGCACTAAGATAAAAGTTTTATGTTTGTGGATGTATAGCCCCATGCAGATGGATCTGCAGGGGCTATATTTAGGGGGTACTATGTTAGAAATCAAAGCTTTAACAAAAACATATAGTAATGGATACATAGCAGTAGATAATTTGACTTTGTCAGTATTTCCGGGAGATATATACGGTTTTATAGGGTCGAATGGATCAGGGAAGACATCTACAATAAAATCAATTGTGGGAATACATGATTTTGATGGAGAAATAATTGTAAATGGAAAAATCGTGAAATTGAAAAATAGTGATTATAAGAAAGATATTGCATATATTCCAGATAAATGAAAATCTTACGGGAAATCAGTATATAAATTTTATAGAAGATCTATATGAAGTACCTATGGAAGAAAGAGAGCTTAATGTAAATTATTTAAGTGAACTATTTGAGATGAAATCATTTTTGAATAATATTATTTCATCATATTCTCATGGAATGAAACAGAAGCTTGTAATTATTGCAGCATTAGCTCATTCTCCTAAATTGTTAATCATGGATGAGCCCTTTGTGGGATTAGATCCTAAATCAGCATATTTGCTAAAAGAAGAGATGAAAAAGTTATCTAATAGTGGAAACGCAATATTTTTTTCAACTCATGTATTGGATGTTGCAGAAAAATTATGCAACAAGATTGCTATGATTGATAAAGGGAAGTTGATTTATGAAGGAGAAACAAAAACTATTTTAGATCGGTATAGTGGACTAGAAGAATATTTTATGGAGATGATTGGAAAATGAAAAATATTATCATCCTTTCAAAAGCACAATTAATTAATTTATTTCCATCAAACAAAGATTCAATCCATAAAGATAGTTTGTTTTTCAGATTCTTAGGAGTATCAGCGCTATTTATTTTACTATGTATGTATAACATGGTTTCACTAAAAGCGATAATAGATACGGGCCTTTACAAGTATGTGATGCCCTACGCGGTTTCATTAGTTTTCTTTTTTGTAATGATAATGAGCTTGTTTAAAAGTAATTCTATGTTCTTTTACAATAAAGATTATGAAATACTAATGCCACTACCAGTAAGTAAATATGAAATTTTAATAAGTAAATTTGGGGTTTTATATTTAATTAACATGGTGCTTACTTTAAGTGTAATTTTACCTGCAATAATATTACTTTTATTAAAGAGCTATATTTCTTTATTTGTTTCTATTTTATTTTTACTTGCCGGATTATTTGTGGCAATAATTCCTATGTGTATTGCATCGATTATGGGAGTTTTGATTGAATTTATAGGTATCCGCGTTAAGAAGAAAAATTTTATTACAGTATTATTTATAACTATATTATTTATAGTTTACTTTATTTTTATTTCTGATACTAATCGTAATGATATAGAAATAAAGAATATGGTAGAAAGTCAATTGTTTAGAGTTTTTCCATTATCAAAGCTATTTTACCTTAATAAGAATATAGCTGCGAATATTGGGATTTACGTTATTGCAACAGTAATCTTTTTGATTTTGTATTTTGGAATTTTGGGAAAAAGATATGAAAAAATCTATAATTTATTAAACGATAGGATTCAGGAATCTAATCATTCCGAGATTATATATGAAATAAATACACCGTTCTTTGCTTTATACAAAAAAGAACTGCGAAGATTTTTGTCGTCTAATGTGTATATTGTTAATAGCTCCTTTGGTGTCATAATTTTAGGCTTTTTTTCTATAAGCTGTATATTATTTGGTGATTCGATGTTAGAGAAAATTCTGTCTATAAATGATGTCGAGAATCTTTTTTCAAGATATGGAGCGCTGATTGTTTCGTCTTTTCTGGTAATGTCATGTACAACTTCGGCTGCAATGTCATTAGAAGGGAAAAATTTATGGATACTACAATCTTCTCCGATAGATATGAAGAAAGTAGTGACTGCTAAGATCGCGGTAAATCTGACGACACATTTTATCGCATATATGTTGAGTATTATAATGATTGTTACGAGATTAAACAGTAATATTATCCAGCTAACTCTTGCAATAATTGTTCCGATTGTTTATTCAGTCTTCATTTCAATACTGGGTATGTACTTGAATATAAAATATTTGAATTTGAAGTGGAATGATGAGATTAGTGTTATCAAGCATAGTACCTCAGCTATTTTAACTAATATACTGGGGATTATTTCAGTAGCACTTCCAATTTTATGTACAGTGCTTGTGAAATTAGATTATGAAGTGATATTAGCGATTACTTGTTTTTTTATGATTGCAGTAAGCATAAAAATATATAAAAGTTTTGAAAATCACTTTTATATTAGTTGATATATACTAAAGAATATAAATTTTTGATGAGTAAAATTTTATGAAAATATAACTTTCAAGAACCAACTAATAACCGGTGTGGTTTATATATGGATAGGATTCATATTAAGTTTAATTACGCAGATTAAGTTTTTTTCTAATATCGGTGCTTGTATTTATGGTTTATTAATAGCACATTTTAATCACTAAAGGGATTGAGAAATATGGAACAAACTAACGATGAAAGACAATAGGTGCTCTGCCCTATCTGCAAAAATAAAACACGGGTGCAGATCAGAAATGATACGGAGTTAAAAAGCTTTCCACTGTTCTGCCCGAAATGCAAGCAGGAAACGCTAATCAATGTAAA